>NZ_CP125854.1:2401087-3001359 GCF_030169785.1 Bdellovibrio sp. 22V | reverse complement strand
CGCTGGAACGAGGAGGCATGCTTTCCTTGTGAACAGCACTCAAGATCGATTCTTTTTGCGCGAGCACCTCTTCAGCCGTATCCATGCTGCGACTGCCGCTCGTGTGACATTCAAGACATGTTCGCATGGCTGTGAGTTTCACAGTCTCGAAATTCACTGCTTTTGTTTGCAAAGAGCCCAGGCCAGGAATACCCGCACCGTCGGTTTTGTAAAGACCGAGTTCTTGAAAAGGATAGCTACAACCGCCGGCAAGAAGAACTGAAAATACCAAGAAAAGGAGCGACTTTTTTTCCATAAGGGAAGGTTTTAGCAAACTTCCCATTGCGAAGGGGAGACCTTCGCGTTGCATAGAATAAATTACATAAGGGTGTTAAAACATTCGGCAGCTCGCCGGGCTGTTAATAGCGAACCTTGGATTTTAAAGGCTGGAAAAGACCGTCTTGGGATGTAGAAGCGGGTTTACGTGAACCTTTGGCTGCTTGCACGCAGGAAAGTCTTTGTTCGTCGGAAAGCTCCGCACTGTCTCCGCAGGCATCGAGTGCTTGAGGATTAAAACTTTGTCCTTTGATGCTGTCCCAACAAGTCCAAAAGGCTTTGTCATCTTTTTGCAGATTGCAAATCGTGGCGGCATACCAATCAACTTCGTCTTTTTCTGTGCGGCCTTTGCAAAGCTCAATATCTTTTTCACCGATAAAGCGGTCGCAGAAGCCGGAAGGGTTTGTCGGTTCGATGGCGAAGGCAATAAGGGGCACGCTCGCAATAAGAGCCAAGGAATGAAAAACGATCTTCATGAAGCCACCTTGATCTTAAATAAAACCGAATACATCGCTTTCAACATGTCGGGATCATAACGGCCCGCCAGTTTTTCTTTCATCATCGTCACCGCGTCTGTTGGAGTCATCGGGACGTTGTAAGATCTTTGTGTCGTCATCGCATCGTAGGTATCGGTAATAGCCACGATACGTGCGAACGGGTGGATTTCATCGGCAACCAGTTGCTGAGGATAGCCGTTGCCGGCCCAGGATTCATGATGTTCAAAGCACGCCGCTTTAATAGCGTCACTGATGTTCGGGTGATTGTTCAAAATGACCAAGCCATATTGAGGATGCATTTTCATCTGCTCCCACTCCGCATCCGTCAAGCCGCCTTTTTTGCACAGAATATCGAGACTGACGTTGCGTTTACCGATGTCATGGAAAAGAGCGCCGACGCCGAGTTCTTCCAACGTATTGGCGTCATAGCCCAAGGCTTTGCCCAAGCCGAGAGAGTAAATGCTCACATCCAAGGAGTGGTTGTAAGTATAGAAGTCATGGCCCGAAAGGGAAATCATAAAGCCCATCGCTTCAGGGGCATTCTCCATCAAATCAATAAAGTCTTTGATGATCGGGCGGGAATCGTCGAGGGCTTTGTTAACGTCAGGATTTTCGAAAAGATCTTCCATCAAAGCGACTGAAGACTCGCGCAGGATTTTCGCCTTTTCGAAAGGATCTATAAGGCTTGAGTTCATTTCCTCACGCACCCAATCACGATACTTTTGTTTGTCTTCCGTGCGCACAAAGAACGAATCCCCGGTGTCTTTGCGATGCATGGCTTTGATTTTTCCATCAGACAGGCGGTCGCCTGCGCGCAAATACAAGAGATGCTTTTGATCTACATAAACGTAGATGTCGAAAGAGGTGACTTTGTCAGGACGGATGGTGCTGAGACGGATGCGAAAGAAAGAAGAAGACTCCATAGTTAAAATTCTGCCATGGATACATTGACTTAGATACAAAATCCTGAATAATCGAAAGCCATGGCCCTTCGTCTAGACACGCAAATTCAGTACCTTAAAGGAGTCGGTCCCAAACTGGGAGATCTCTTCACGCGCAAAGGGTTAAAGACTCTAGGGGATTTGTTTGAGTTCTATCCGCGAGCTTACGAAGACCAGAGAGCCGCTCGCAACATTGCCAGTCTCAAACCGGACGATATCGTGAGTATCAAAGCGACTGTTGTCGGTGTTCACAGTATCAATATGGGGCGATCGGCGCGCAAAATGTATGATGTTGTCGTGCGCGACTCATCAGGACAAATTCACTGCAAATATTTTCGTGTCCCGTACAAAGGATATTTTGAACGCTTTAAGCCACACACCGAAGTTCGAGTTGTCGGCAAAGTGACGGAGTATCGCGGTCGCATTGAATTCCATCATCCTGACATTCGAGACATTGAGCCTGACGAAGAAACGAAAGATGCGTTGATTCCGCTTTACACCGAAATTGAGGGGCTCGCGACAGCAAAGATCATGAAGATGATACGTGCCGCCTTCGCGCAAGTCGAGGAATGGCCGACAGAAGCTTTGCCCAAATGGATTCTCGAAAAATACAATCTGCGTCCGCGCAAAGACGCGCTTAAAGAAATTCACTTTCCTGATCCCGCTAAAGCCGCAGAGTACGCGGAGTTCAAAAGTGCTGCGCAGAAAAGAATTATTTTCGATGAATTCTTCTGGCTTGAACTTTATTTGGCGTCCAAAAAAACAGGCTTTCAAAAAGAAGGCGCTCCGCAAATTCAAAACAAAGGCGAAAAACTAAAAGTTCTTGCGCAATCTCTGCCGTTTGAAATGACGGGTGCGCAAAAAAGAGTTTTTTCGGAAATCAAAGCAGACTTGGAAAAGCCGCACCCTATGCATCGCATGGTTCAAGGCGACGTAGGTAGCGGTAAAACTTTGGTGAGTTTTATGGCGGCGGTTTACGCGGCCGAAAGCGGTTTTCAATCCTGCTTGATGGCGCCGACGGAGATCCTCGCTGAACAGCATTTTAAGAACGCGCAAAAAGTTTTATCACCTTTGGGAATCCGTTTGGCATTGCTCGTAGGAAAAACCAAAGCGTCCGAGAAAAAACAAATCCTCGCAAACCTTCAAGCCGGCGACGTAGACCTGATTATTGGAACGCACGCTTTGATTGAAGATGAAGTGCAATTTGCAAATCTGGGGCTTGTTATTATCGACGAGCAACATCGCTTCGGTGTTGAGCAGCGCGGGATTCTAAAAAACAAAGGCAAATCACCACATTTTTTGGTGATGACAGCGACGCCGATTCCAAGAACTTTAGCGATGACCGTGTACGGCGACCTTGATGTTTCCATTATCGATGAAATGCCGGCAGGACGCAGTCCGATTCAAACGCGCGCGACTTATGAAAGTAAAAGACCGCAAGCTTTGCAGTTTATGCTTGAGCAATTGCAAAAAGGGCGGCAGGCGTACATCGTTTATCCTCTTGTGGAAGAGAGTGAAAAGATTGACCTCAAAGACGCTGTTTCCGAATACGAAAAACTCAAAGAACAATTTCCGCAAGTGAAGTTCGGCCTTTTGCACGGGAAAATGAAGCCTGACGAAAAAGATCAGGTCATGACACAATTCCGAAACCAAGAAATTCAAGTTTTGGTTTCTACGACCGTTATCGAAGTCGGCGTTGACGTTCCCAATGCTAACATCATGATTATCGAGCACGCCGAACGCTTCGGTCTTTCGCAATTACATCAATTGCGCGGACGTGTCGGTCGGGGAGAATACAAAAGTTTTTGTATTCTGATTATGGGCTATGCGGTCTCTGAAGAAGGACGTCAGCGTACGGAGATGATGGAAAAAACTTCGGATGGTTTTAAGATCGCCGAGTTCGATCTGGAAATGCGCGGCCCCGGAGAATTCATGGGCACACGCCAATCAGGACTTTCAGGATTTAAGATGGCAAATCTTGTGCGCGACATGCAGATTCTTCAAGATGCTCGCCAAGCCGCCTTTGAAGTTTTAAAGAAAGATCCCAAACTCAGCTACGTCGAAAATCAAGAGTTGCGCGCCGAGCTTTTACGAGAGCATGGTCCCGCGGCACTCGCCGGGATTGCATAAAATAAATCAGCAGATTTCTTGTCTCGAATTAAGACGGGTTTTCGAATTTTTCTTATTTTGGGTGCTAAAACAGCGTTAAAAAACTCCGATAAATAAAACATGATTCAGTCGATTTCTTGCGCGTTTCAGGGACTGGTTCTTTTCATGATCGTATTACTATCGTCAGGTTGCACGATAGAAGCGTTTCTTGAAAAGGAGGCATTATCTTTAAAAGAGGAAGCCATTCCTCTTTCTATTATAATGGATGTAGGTTCCACAAAAAAATTGGAGCCACTCGGTGGCACTCCGCCCTTTAGTTACAAGCCTGCAACTTCTGGATATTTAGACACATCGGCGGGGGAGTATTCAATTCCCGTTAATGCTCCCCTTGAAAATGAGACCGTCGAAATCACCGACAGCACTGGAAAAACATTTGCCGTTACCATTCGTCGAAAAGGCTTCGCGCCTTTTATGAAGGTGGAAATGCCTCAAGTTACGGAGATGGATCAAAACTATGTCTCGGATGCCGTATGGTTGAGTTCTGGCCATGTTTTGGCAACGGCGATTGGCAGTGACTATATGGGAGAGCGCTGGGCCACTTATCGAAGCGCGGACGATGGTGCGACCTGGAGTCGTGTCGATCAGTTTATGGGATTCAGTTACCTCGGTGAATCACACCCTCTCTCCATGGTGGCAAAGGGGAGTATGGTTTTTGTTTGTGGTTATGCCTATCTTTATGACACGACTCCATCAGATCCAAATTCTGGTTGGTTCGTTCGTCGTTCTACTGATGAGGGAACGACGTGGACCACTGTCGACGCCTGGTGGGAGCCGCCTCTGGGAGACCATGTTTGTTACGATATTGCTGTTTCTCCGGTAACTGGATTTATTTATGCCGTGGGGTATGCCGATTCGGGGTTGGGTTCTGATTGGATCGTACGAGAAAGTCGAGATGACGGAATGACATGGCAAACGATCTATCGTGGTGTTCCGGGTGGGGGAAGCTATGCGCTTGCTTATCAAATTGAAATTTCACCGTCCGGTCAACTGTTCATTATGGGTGAAACGAATACGATGTATTTTTTGAGGGGCGAAGAAAATGCGGGAGTTTGGTCATGGACTCCGGCAACAAGCATTCCCGCAGTCACTCCCTACGGAGATTATCAACTTCGTGGCAGTCTCAAAGTTGTCAGCAACACGACGGCCTTTTACTCATGCCGGGTTTCAAGCTCCGGCAAGATCTATAGAACCACGGATGCAGGAGTTACGTGGTCAGAAGTTTACTCCGGACAAAGCTTCTTGCAGGGGATGACGCTGACAAGCTCTGGCAGTCTTGTCGCCGTCGGCGGTAATCGCGTTTCATCCACAGCGGATTGGAAAGTCGTGAGATCCGCTGACAGTGGTGCCACTTGGAACGTCGTCGATTTGGATGTGCAGTTTGGATCAACAAATAAACCGTACGGACTGTCCATTGCATCCCATCCCACCAGCTCCAAGGTGTTGGCATTTAGTTACAATCATGTCGGCGATCAATCGACAAGCGCCTTTTCTGCGGACGATGGAGTGAATTGGAGTGAGCGGGGAAAAGTACGTTTTTACTGGGCCTTTTGGAGTTCGTTGACGAAGATCATTCGCGCATCGTCAACCACACTGTATGCAGTTTTTGATACTGGCGACGAAGAAGGCGGTTGGCCGTGGTTGATTATGAAAAGCTTGGACAATGGGGTGTCCTGGCAAGAGGCAGATCGCTTCAAACTTCCTTCCGGCCAAACTTACGTTCACGATTTTATACAAGGTCATGATGGGGGTCTTTACGCCGTAGGAATAAAAGGAGCCGATCGACTTATCCGCCGCTCTCCAGACGGTGTGACGTGGACGGACGTGCTTTATGCCGGCGCAGGATACAGTGATAAGATGCTGCTCGCAAAGCGAGGGAATACTGAAACCATCTTCGCCTATGATGACGGCTTAACCATTCGCATCCACAAGTCAACGGATGGAGTGACTTGGAGCGAAGTCACGGCACTAACGACCCCCGGAGGAATTGACGACATAACTTTAAAATCCGTGTTGGTCGACGATATAGGGAATCTTTATGTCGAGCTTCGTGAGAGAACCGGAGGCAATGGCAGATGCGTTGTGCATCAATCAAGAGATGGTGGTGTGACCTGGACAGAATCCTTTAGAGGAGCTTTTGTGGGAGACTACTATAGTTTTAACTCAGCCTTAAGGCAGAGCCCCTCAGGTGAAATATTCGTTTCTGATGGCGGTGGTCTTTTCGTTTCTACCGACCACGGTGTAAGTTGGAGTTCATCTAGCAATGCCCCGAGCAGCAGTATCAAAGATATTGCATGGATCGATAATGAAATCTATTTCATGGTGGCAGATACCGCACATAAAACGGCCGTTGTGAAAGCGGGAGAAGCGTCGGGGGCTTGGGTCGTCATGGAAAGTTCGCAGCAACGACGATTAGTCGGTGAAACCGTCGATGAATATGACGTGGAATTGCACGAGGATAAATTTATATATCTTGGACCGTCGGATATTCTGTTGAATTACACCTACAATGATCCATATCTTGGTGCACGCGCAATGCTAAGATCGCTGACTACGTCGTCGCACTAAAGTTCATGTAATTAATCCGTTTCATTCTGAGACGGATTAATGAACTCATGAGAAATGCGAGCAGTTTTATATAGGCCTGTTAAATAATCATCAAAAAAATCCGATAAATAATCTATGACACTCTTTTGTCGGTACGTCTCTTGGATCAGTTTTATGATTCTCTGGTCGAGCGCTTTGTTCGCGTCGCCAGGGTCTTTGACTTATCAAGGGCGTATTTTAAAATCCGACGGAAACCCGCTTGAATATTCCAACGTCAGTTTTATTTTTCAGATTACCGATCCCTCGGGCCAGTGCGTGGTTTTTCAAGAGCAAGTTACCGGCATCAACATGGCAAACTCCAAAGGGGTGTTTGACGTTCCGATTGGCAAGGGAACTGTTAATTATCCATTGAGTGGAAGCACGAATATTCTTGAGGCTTTTAATAACTCCAAGACTTTTAATTGCGGCGCTTGCGCTGGTTATACTTGTGCGGATGGGACGAGCACTTACACTCCCGTGAGTTCGGACGGACGATTATTGCGAGCGCAGTTTCACGACGGCAACGGATGGAGATTGATTTCTCCCGACAATATGATTCGTTCCGTTCCGTACTCTGCTTATGCGCTTTCATCGCAAAAATTGGGAACGAATATCGCCAGTGATTTTTTGTTGAAAGCGGGAATTCCGACTTGTGCGACAAATGAATTTCTGAGTTGGAATGGAACGACGTTGGCGTGTGCTCCCGTCAGCGGCGCCAGCGGAGGTACGGTCACTTCGGTGACGTCGACGAATTCTTATCTTAGCGTGGTGAATGGGACATCCACTCCGGCTTTAACTTTACATGTTGGTACGACAGCGGGAACAGTGGCTGCAGGGGATGATGCCCGATTCAGCGACGCTCGTCCTCCCACAGGCGGTGCTGGTGGAGATCTGAGCGGCACTTATCCGAACCCTTCGGTCGCTAAAATCCAAGGTGTGGCTGTTTCTTCCGCAGCTCCGTCGAATGGTCATTTCTTAAAGTATGACGGCACACAATGGGTGGGCTCCGCAATTGCCATGAGTGATGTGACGAATCTGAATTCGACTTTGAGCAACTACCTTACGGTATCGGCCTTTAATTCTGCAGTAGGTGGGGCGAACTGTGCGGTCTATGAAACGCCTTATTGGAATTCCGTCTCCGGTTCGTTTTTATGTCAGGCGATCAATGTGTCGGTCGCAGGTGACGTGAGTGGAACGATTGGCGCGGTCACTGTAAATAAAATCAAAGGTGTCACCGTTGATACGACAGGGCTGACATCCGGGCAGATTCTTAAATATGACGGAACTAAGTGGGCGCCTGCGAATGACAGCAATGCTGGCGGAACAGTGACGAGTGTTGCAACCGGCACGGGACTTACCGGTGGACCTGTGACGACGACGGGAACGATTTCCTTGGCGAACACTTCAGTGACGGCAGGTTCTTACGGCTCGGGCACGCAAGTTCCAAGTTTCACGGTCGATGCACAAGGGCGTTTGACAGCGGCAAGCAATGTTGCGGTTCCAACGGCTAATACTGCCACGACGGGTTTACTTACTTCCGCGGATTGGAATACTTTTAATAACAAACTTGGCACAGCGACTTCTTTCAGCGGTGATATTTCCGGAACTTACAATGCGACAAGCGTAGACAAAATCAAAGGCACCGCGGTGAGCGCAACGGCGCCCACGACAGGGCAAGTTTTAATTTACAATGGAACTCAGTATGCTCCGTCGTCCTTCAGTGGGGATGCGACGATCTCAGGAACTGGAGCCGTCAGTCTTAAGAACACGGGCACGGCGGGAACCTACACGAAAGTGACAACAGATGCGCAAGGCCGAGTGACCTCGGGAACGACTTTGTCTGCCACGGACATTCCGGCGTTGGATTGGAGTAAAATCACAACGGGAAAACCAACGACTCTCAGTGGTTACGGAGTCACCGACGCCGTTCAAAATACCGGGGGAACACCGAGCATTAAATCCGGCACCGATGCGACGAAAGGAAGCGCCGGTACTGCGGGACGTCTTTATGTCGCGTCGGACACTTTAAAAATCTATCGCGACAATGGAACTTCTTGGGATGTGATTGCTTCCGCTAACGGAAGCGGTGGAACAGTGACGAGTGTTGCAACCGGAACGGGACTTACCGGCGGACCTGTGACGACGACGGGAACGATTTCTTTGGCGAACACTTCAGTGACGGCGGGCTCTTACGGTTCAGCCACGCAAGTCCCAACCTTCACCGTCGATGCGCAAGGGCGTTTGACGGCGGCAAGCAATGTTGCGATTCCAACAGCAAACACCTCTACGACAGGGCTTTTAACTTCGACGGACTGGAATACTTTCAATGATAAGTTAGGTACGGCCTCTACGTTTAGTGGAGACGTCAGCGGAACTTCAAGCACAACAAGTGTCGATAAAATCAAAGGCAAAACAGTGGCGCCTGTCGCTTATGCTGCAGGTCAGACGCTGAGATACGACGGCACAAACTGGGTGAATGCTCTTTTAGGTTTTAGTGATATCAGCGGAACTATCGCGACGTCACAACTGCCCACGGTGCCAGTCAGCAAAGGCGGAACGGGTGTGACATCTTTAACGGCAAACCGCCTTCTTGCAAGCAATGGAACGGGTTCTGCCGTCACCGTATTTAATTGTGCTTTGGGTGAGCTTATCACTTTCGATGCTTCCGGAGTGATGGGATGTTCCAGTAATACCTCGCTGGGATTTTTTACGAATGGCGGTAATAGTTTTGGAGGCGCAACAATCCTCGGAACGAATGACGCTTTTAATCTTAGCTTTGAAACTGCCGGAACCACGCGAATGACCGTCGATACGAATGGTAACATCGCTATCGGTACGAATAGCCCTACGCTGGGAAAAACATCCAACTCATTTTCTCGTTATGTCGGTATCACGGGAACGGGTGGCAACTCAAATCAATCCCATGGTGTTCTTCGTTTGGGAGGAGATCAGCCAACGGCAGCCAGTGGGGATAGAATCGGAGCCATTCAGTTTACGTCTTTAAATAACGTGTCTCCTGGGACGACAGGCGGGGATGCTTATATCATGTCGTCTTTGGAGGGCACCGGCGGCGCCAGCGGATTTGGCACCAACATTTCTTTTTCTACTCGGACTGACAACACCACGACCGTGAGTGAGCGCATGCGCATTTCTGGTTCAGGATATGTGGGTATTGGTACGAGCTCACCGAGTTCCACTTTGCATATCGGCACCGGACAGATTTTAATGCCGAATGGAACGAACACGGCTCCATCGTTGGCCTTCTCTGGCAGCACAACGACGGGAATTTACTCACCCACGGCGGGGCAGGTCGGTATCTCTGCCAGTGGAACTTTTGTGGCTCGCTTTAATGCTGTCGGCACCACTTTTTATAACACGACAGCTACATCGAGCGCGACCGCGCCTGTTTTTCAGACAATGAGATCCGGCACCGTGAGTAATGGCGCAAGTCTTGGAATGATTTCATTCGTCGACGCCAATTCGATCACGCCTCCTACAAACAATATACAAGTGCTTGCGACGGAAGATCACTCGACCACGGCGCAAGGGGGCGCGATGCACTTTTCGACGATCCCTAATGGCACAACCAACAGTGCTGTGCGTATGACGATCAATGACGACGGAAATATCGGTATTGGAACAACGTCGCCAACCTATCCGCTGCATGTTTACAAGAACTTCAATGTGAATAATGCAGGGGAAGAATACGGGTTGCTGACACAGACCTATTTCACGCAAAACAGTGCGAACTGGAAAGCCGGCATTCGCGCTAACGTTTACCCCAGTCATACAAGTGGCACGCTTGCCAAAACGGTGGGAGTCCAATCGCTTATCGTAGGCGGAGCAGCCGGTGGAACAACAACAGAGGCCATGTCGCATTGGGCGAGGGTAGACAGCAGCGCGGGGCAGACGCTCACGAATGCCTACGGTTACTACGCGGAAAACGGCGGAGGAACGGGAACTCCCACAAATCAATACGGACTCTTTATACAAAACCTGACGAAGGCCACGAATAACTTCGCGATTTATGCGGATGGAAGCACGAAAAGTTATTTCGGCGGAAATGTGGGTCTCGGGACGACAAATCCAAATACGAAACTCCACGTTGAGGGTAACACTTTCATCAAGGACAAACTTTATGTGTACGATACTTCCGGGTGGGGTTCGACAACACCTTCTCTTGCGCTGACAATTGGTGATAACGACACGGGACTGGACTGGGTTTCGGACGGTGTCTTAGAACTTTGGACAAACAACTCGCCAAGAATTCACGTCAATACCTTAGGTAATGTCGGCATTGGCACAACAGCTCCGGGTTATAGGCTGGATGTGAACGGCACGCTGCGGGCGTTTGGTATCACCGACTCTTCTGACGTTCGTTTAAAGCGAGACATCGCATCTCTGTCGCCTCAGCAAGAGTTGAATAAGCTATTGCAAGTCGAAGGTGTCAGCTACCACTGGAAAAACCCCGAACACGGCGAGCGTCTGCAATTGGGATTTATCGCGCAAGAAATTGAGAAGATTTATCCAGAGCTTGTCGACACCGACGCCCACGGGATGAAATCGGTGAACTACTCTCACTTGGTGGCGCCCTTTGTCTCGGCTCTCAAGGCTTTATACGCTGAAATAACACAGTTAAAATCCACCGTGGCAGAAAAAGATCAGCGCATCCAAATGCTCGAAAATGAGAAGGCTCAAAAAGAGAAAGAACTTGCAGAAATCAAATCGCGCCTGGATCGTCTGGAGAAGGCTGTTTATCAAAAATAGCAGCGGCAAATATTAGTAGGATGCAAGCCTTTGAACAACAGCCTCGCTGTCAGCAAAATAAAGATGAACCGAAGTCGTTCCGTTGCCAACCTCGCCGAGAAATTTGTCGTGGCGATAGATTCTGTACTTAAACGTCCGGTTCGTCGTTAAAAGGGCTTCAGGACAAGGCAGAAAATCTGGATTGAAGTAATCTTGCTTTAAATACTGCAAAAACTGTTCGTCGTTAAGCTTGTCCGAGATTTCTTTAAGCGTCAGCGTTTGGCCGCCGACGCCTTCATAGATGGCATCCATGGCTAAATGAACGTTCAAATCTTGCGTTTGTGCGAGGGCAATCACCGAACGCGTCGTCTGACAGGCGCAAACTGTAAAGTTTCCTCCCGCAATAACCACGTGTCGGCCTTGCATAATAATTCTGTGCGTGTCGCCCTGAAACGGATAGACTTCATTCGCTGCGATCGGCACAGGCAGGTAATTTTCTTTAGCGATATGCGCTCGGTCTTGAATATCGGCTAAATAAAATAAAGAAAAATTTTGTTGGCGGAAAAAAGCCGCCAGCTTTGCCGTTCCTCTCCAGGTGATCTGTTCGCGATCCCAGTACGTGGAGTTGTGTGTGATTAAAAGAACTTTGTCACTTGTAACGGTCACAAACGGATAAGGGAAGCTGTCCATAATCGTCGCTTTGTACGTATAACCACCCGAGGTGAATACGTGGTCAATGACTTCGCCCGCGAAAGCGCTATTGGAAGTCAGCAAAACAAAGAGAAGAACAAGAAAATTCATGACATAGAAATACCACGAAAACGCGAGGATCCCTAGATCGGCGAAATGGAGCCGTAAGCACTTTGCAATTTTTTTCCGGTTGAAAAGTTTCAGGACATCCAGACCGTCAGCCAGCGTTCCCTGAAAAGCCCAAAGGGAATTTCGATTACTTATCAGATATAAACTAAGAAATATGTAGGGAACACCGAAGAGTGTTGCGTAAACACGGTCGGAGCGTTCATGAATTGGCAGCCTTTTTTAAAATTATTTTTCGCAGTTCTCTTGCTGAGTGGTTGTAATATCGATGCGCATTTTTTTCGTCCAACAGGCAGTCTTCCTGATCTGGGCTCGATCACTCCGCCTTTAACCCCGACAGGAAAAATTCAAATCGGCGGTCGCGTGCAGAAAGTCGCAACGGGCTTTCATCACACGTGCGTGCTGCTATTTTCCGGCGAAGTAAAATGCTGGGGGTCTAATAATTACGGTCAGCTTGGTTATGACGATCAAGTCGCGCGCGGAGCCTCGGCGGGATCGGTTTCTTCTCTGGCACCGGTGCATTTAGGTGCGGGACGAACGGCGATTGATATTGCAACGGGCTCTTACTTTACATGTGCGGTCTTGGACAATGGCGACGTCAAATGTTGGGGCGATAATTGGGCGGGACAGCTAGGACAAAACGATATCGCCAATCGAGGCGGCACGGTCGGAAGTATGGCGGCTCTTTCCGCCGTGAATCTCGGTGCGGGAAGAACGGCGAAAATGATCACGGCGGGATACGATCACGTCTGCGCGATTCTTGATACGGATGATATAAAATGTTGGGGCAATGGCGGCGATGGGCAGCTTGGTTCTGACGACAGCTTCGACTTGGGCGATGACGCAAACGAGATGGCGACCCTCGCGATCGTGAATGTCGGGGCCGGTAGAAAAGTAAAATACATTGCAGCAGGCGGTCTGCATACATGTGCCATTCTGGATAACGACGATCTAAAGTGCTGGGGATATAATGGCAGCGGTCAGCTCGGATATGACAGTTGGGATAACATCGGTGATCTTCCGGGACAAATGGCGGCTTTGGGTCCCGTGAATATCGGCGCTGGTCGCAAGGCCCAACAAGTCGCACTCGCAGAAGAACACACCTGCGTGATTTTAGATACCAATGAAGTGAAATGTTGGGGCAACAGCAATAACGGAGAAACCGGTTACGACGATGAAAACTATCGCGGCGGAGATCCCGGCGACATGGCGGCGTTGGTGCCCGTCAATCTCGGCGTCGGTCGCACCGCCAAAGAAATCAAAGCTGGTTATTATCACACGTGTGTGATTCTCGATAACAATCAAGTGAAGTGTTTCGGAAATAACGTCTCCGGTCAGTTAGGATACAACAACACGGAAGAATACGGGAATACCCCGGGCTCGATGGCCGCTTTGCCGACGGTGAATCTTGGCAGTGGGCGAACTGCGAAGTCGCTCTCTTTGGGGAATTCTTATTCTTGCGCCGTTTTAGACACCGACGTTCTTAAATGTTGGGGCGACAATACTCACGGAAAACTGGGACAAGAAATTTCCCACAACTTCGCTGCCGTTGACGCTAATCTCGCAGATTTGCCGCCGGTCGGGGTGGGTGCTGTCGCTCAAGTCGTTACAGGCGTTAACCACACTTGCGCCATTCTGTCTTCTGGGGATCTTAAATGTTGGGGCAGCAATACCGCAGGGCAATTGGGCTATGACGACACGGTCGCGCGCGGAGGCACCGCAGGCAGTATCGCGGCCTTAGCCCCGGTCAATTTAGGCGCAGGCCGAACAGCGAAAGCCGTGGTCCTCGCGGGAGGTTACACGTGCGCGATTCTCGATAATGATCAAGTCAAGTGCTGGGGTTCGAATGGTTCGGGACAATTAGGTTATGACAGTACGACAGCGAAAGGAAACACGGCGGGCTCGATGGCAGGACTGGGGTATGTCAATCTTGGAGCGGGACGAACTGCAAAAAGCCTCGCAGTAGGCACGGGGCACACGTGTGCCATATTAGATAATGATCAAGTGAAATGCTGGGGCTCGAACCTCAACGGTGAACTTGGCTACGACTCAACCACAAACAAAGGAAACGTCGCGGGTTCAATGGCGACACTGGCTTATGTGAATTTAGGTGCGGGGCGAACGGCAAAAGCCATTGCAGCGGGTGCGATGCACACGTGCGTGATTCTGGATACCAACGGCGTGAAGTGCTGGGGTTATGGTTGGTATGGAAATCTGGGAACGGATTCGACCGCAAACAAAGGAAACAGCGTGGGTTCTATGGCGACTCTTGCAGAGGTCAATATAGGAGCGGGCAGAACTGCTCTTGCTATCGCCGCAGGATTGCATTCGACATGCGTTTTGCTTGATACCGGCGATCTCAAATGCTGGGGAGAAAACACAGATGGCCAACTCGGTTATGGCAACTTCACACATCGTGGGAATGTGGCGGGCTCGATGGCAGGCTTGACGACTGTGAATCTCGGCGCCGGAAGAACGGCGAAAGCGGTTAAGATGGGATGGTACGCCACGTGTGTGATTCTCGATAACGACCAAATGAAATGCTGGGGCCGAAATTCCGATGGTCAGCTCGGCTATGAAGACACAGTCTCTCGCGGAGGAACGGCGGCTTCTATGACGCCTCTTACAGAGGTGAGTCTGGGGGCGGGTCGCACGGTGCAAAGTCTTGCTGTTGCTCAGCATGTCTGCGCCATTTTGGATGGGGATGAGCTTAAGTGTTGGGGTCGCAACAGAGACGGGCAGGCCGGCACCGACAATCATATCAAATATGGTTCAAGTAAAGTCCTTGAGGATCTTTTGCTCATCGGAGAATAGTTAGTGTTGATTGCGTTCGGCTTGTTCAAGATAGCTTGCGGGTAGAGCCTGACGATAAATCGGTTTGTCGTGCCATTCTCTGACGATTTCTTTGTAGCGTCCCGACTTATGAAGTTTTTTAAGTCCGGCATTGAATTTCTCAATAAGAGCCGGTCCGTTTTTGGCTTTTTTGGATATGACCAGATGATACTCTGCTTTTTGAATGGCGCGCGAGTTGTGCGTGAATTTTTCCGCGTCTTTACCGTAAAGTTTGCGCAAATACACGTATCCCACTTCCAAGTCGCTCGGCACGGCATCGACACGTTGGCTAAGAAGCATGTTGAAACTCTGCTTATCCGAGGTCAGCCTTAAAACTTTAATAATTCCTTTTTGCTCTGCTTGAATAAACTCCTCACCCATTCCGCCATATCCGCGAGTGGCGGCAATGGTGATGTTTTTCAGATCGCTGATGTTATTCCACTTCAAGGGACGCGACTTTAAATGAAAAAAGACATATTGGCCGGTATAAAGCACGTCGCTGTAGTAGTAAAACTTTTCACGTTCTTTAAGGCGTACAAAAGCGATCGTCCCGTCCGTAGTCCCGGCCTTAGAAAGTTCCGTGGCGCGCACCCACGGAAAAAAACCGAGATCCATGGTGATGCCGGCGTTAGCGAAGGCTTCGCGGGCCAGTTGCGCGATCAAGCCTTGATGCTCTAAGGATTCTGAAATGTACGGGGACCAATCGCCTGTGGAAAGATGGATTTCTTCTTTCGCGAAAGTGTCGGTTGCGAAGAAAACAAGAAGCAATGCCAAGGCGATTTTTGCGCAAATCAAGAGAGCTCCTTTTCTAAAAGAGTAGTGGCAAAAAAACAAGGAAGCCAGAATATTCCTCTTGATACGTGTGTAATTCCTTGTCACTATGAAAACAGAGATCACAAGGACGTGTTCGATATGACAAAAAGTTTTTTCAGCGCAGTAACGGCATCCGTTTTATTTTCTATTTCTTCTTTCGCGGCAACACCTGCTTACAAGGTGAATATGCGTGTTGGTCTTAAAGGCCAATCTCCTATTTCAATCAACACAGTGGCGAAATCCGGCAAAAAGAGTTTTGTCAGTCAGTTCTCTGATGACGGACAAACGGAAACGTTGGTCGAAGTTTATTCAAAAAAATCTCACGTGAACAAAAAAGACGGTCTTTATATGGATGTCGTCGTCACAAAACGTGTGAGAGGGCAGAGCAAGATCACGGAGCGCGCCCAAGTCTTCGCTCCCGAGAATCAAGAGATGGAATTCGGCATGAACTCCAAAGGCAGAACAGCGGGAAATCTTTCTCTCGCAGTGATGGCCCATAAACTCTAAGAACACTTCTCGAGTTTTCGCTCAGCGCGTAATCATTTTCCTTATTGCACCCCGACCTCGGTCGTGATCTGATTTTTCCCGTAGAGGGGGTATCAGATGATTCAACTTGTGAAAAATCTCACAGTGACCACGGCCGTTGCGGTTCTTTCCGTTAGTGCGGCACAAGCGGGCACAGTGCTTAAGCTCAACGCGGGGGCGATTGAGACAAGCAAACTCGCAAATAACTATGCAGCTTCATGGATGATGGAAAGTCATGCCACGGAGTACATCGTTCAATTCAAAAAAGCGATCACGGAAAACGACAAAGCGAATTTGAAAGCTGAATTTGAAGTGTTCGGCTATCTTCCAGACGATGCTTTGGTTGTTCGTGGTACGTTTGCGAAATTGATCTCTTTCAAAAATTCTCACCCAGAAGTGCAAGCGGTTGTGAAATATGCTCCTGCTTATAAAATAAGCTCTTCTTTTGATGCGGCGAGCATCTTCAACAAAGACACTGTTCAAAGTGTCACTGTAAAGACATTCAAAGCTAACGAAGCTCGCATTATCGCGGCGAAAATGGCGAAACTAAATCCTCAAGTAGAACTTCAAGTTGTTGATGGAAAGTCCATCATGGCTTTGGTTCCTCGCGGATCTGTTGCGCAAGTCGCAGCTTTGACAGGTGTTGAGCACGTTCAACCGACTCCTGAAATCGAATCCTTCCATTTCGTGATGGACGAGACTTTGACTTCAGACGTCGTTGCGACGGCTGCCGGCGACTACTCTGATTTGACAGGTGATGAGCCCGGCACACGTGTGATGAAATTTGACGCTGCTTGGAGCATGGGCTTCACAGGCCGCGGTCAGGTTGTTTCTATGGCCGATACAGGTTTGGATTCTGGTAACATCGCGACGATCCATCAAGATTTCGCAGGTGGTGTGATCTCCGGTTATCCATTTGGTTTGTGGTCGAAGTCTTGGGATGATCCAATGGGACACGGAACGCATGTTGCGGGTTCTGTTTTGGGTCGCGGTACTGCTTCAAAAGGTCTTCTTAAAGGCGGAGCGTTTGAGGCGAAAATGGTTGCTGAAGGCATGTGGTCGCCAATGATGAAGAACCTCAGCGTTCCTTCAAAATTGGGTGATCTTTTCACAAAAGCTTACGCTGATGGCGCGCGCATCCACACAAACTCTTGGGGTGGCGCACGTACTTTCGGAGCTTACGACAACTTCGCGGTGCAAGTGGATGAGTGGCTTTACGCAAATCCGGATATGCTAATTCTTTTCGCAGCAGGGAACTCTGGTGCGGATAAGAATAAAGACGGCCGTATTGATGCGAACTCTATGGCGTCTCCGGGTACAGCGAAAAACGTTCTGACTGTAGGAGCTTCTGAAAACAAAGTTTCGACGGGCGGTATCCAAGTTCCTATCAGCAAATTGAGAGCGGCTAAAGATGAGTGGCCTGCAGAACCTATCTACAGCGACTATATCTCCAACAATGAAAACGGTATTGCGATGTTCTCTTCTCGTGGTCCAACAATTGATGGTCGCGTGAAGCCTGATATCGTGGCTCCGGGAACAAACATCCTAAGCGTGAAATCTCAGGTGAAAGATGCTTCAGATCTTTGGGGCGCTTACAATAAAGACTATGCTTGGTCTGGCGGGACTTCAATGGCGACTCCATTGACGGCAGGGGCTGCGGCAATTGCTCGTCAAGTGTTGGTAGAAAAATTGGGCTTCCAAAATCCTTCAGCGGCTTTGATGAAAGCGACGATGATCCACACGGCGGTTGACATGTATCCAGGTCAATTCGGTGAGATCGGTGCTTCTCGTGGGCAAGAGATTTTGACTCGTCGTCCAAATTCGGATGAGGGTTATGGTCGCGTGGATGTTTCAAATATCGTAAATTTGGGATCACAAACGCAAATGATCGACAACCGCCAAGGTGTTGCTCAAGGAGCTGAGGTTTCCTACGAATTCACATTATCTCGCCCAGGCAACCTTTATGCGAACCTTGTTTGGACGGATGCTCCGGGTTCGGCCAATGCGGCGCAAGCTTTGGTCAATGACTTGGATTTGGTTCTGACAATGCCTAACGGTCAAACGTTGAGCATGAACGATCACATCAACAATCTTGAGATGATCGAGAAGGCGAATCTTCCAGCGGGCACTTACAAGCTTTCAGTAAAAGGCTTTAAAGTTCCGCAAGGTAAGGGTGGGGCTCAAGCTTACGCTCTTGTGTACACAGCAAAAGAGCTCTAAGATTCATATCTAAATAGCTGAAATTGTTAATAAAGGGCTCGATGCTGTCGAGCCCTTTTGCATTTGAAATTTCCTCTGAAAATATTTCCTGCCACAGCGCTCTCATTTGATAACTCGTGTCAAATTTGATAGAACGGACAAGGTCGTAAATCCCTAAACTTTCAGGGGGAGGTTCAATGCAGACGTTTAATATCGGTGATAATGCAGTTTATCCCGGCTATGGCGTTGTTAAAGTGGTTTCTATTGAAACCAAAGAAATGTTGGGCACAAAAACAACATTTTATAATATGCAGTTGGTGGACACAGGCCTGAAAATCATGATTCCTACGACAAATGTTAAATCTGCGGGGCTTCGTCCGATCATTTCTAAAACGGAAGCTGCGCGCGTAGTAGGCATTCTCAAAGAAAAAGACATCAAGATCGACAACCAAACATGGAACCGCCGTTATCGCGAGTACATGGAGAAAATCAAGACAGGATCTGTATTCGAAATTGCTGAAGTTTTACGCGACTTGTTCCTGTTGAAAGCGGACAAAGAGCTTTCTTTTGGTGAGCGCAAGATGCTTGATTCAGCTCGCAGCCTTCTTCTAAAAGAGCTCACTTTGGCAACAAGCCAAGAAGAGCTTTTCAAAGAAGAAGAAGTCAAAGCGATCTTCGGTATCACAGGCTAATCCAGCCTAGACGAACTCCAAAAAACATAATAAATTCAAGGCTTGGTTTTTTAACCAGGCCTTTTTTTATTTGGAGCTGTCATGACCTCAAAAATTTCTCCGCATCCTCGTGTTCGTTTTGCCCCTTCACCAACAGGTTATCTGCACGTGGGTGGCGCAAGAACAGCTTTGTACAATTATCTTTTCGCGAAAAAAAATGGCGGTGAGTTCATCCTGCGTATTGAAGATACGGACGAGGCGCGTTCAACAGAGGAATCTCTGCGTGGCGTGGTTGATGATTTAGTATGGTTGAATCTTCTTTGGGACGAAGGTGTCGATCCAAAAACTTTAAAAGACGTGGGGCCCATGGGACCTTATCGTCAAAGTGAGCGCCAGGACATCTACAAGAAATTCGCCGATCAGCTTTTAAACGCTGGCAAAGCTTACTATTGCTTCCTCACGGATGAAGAAATCGAAAAGCAAAGAGAAGAAGCGAAAGCTGCGGGCCGTTCTCCTCACGTAAATTCTCCTTATCAAGATTGGGATTTGCAAAAAGCCCTCGCGCATATTGAAAAAGGCAACAAGGGCGTCGTGCGCTTTAAAACAAAAGGTTTGGCGAAGGATTATGTGTTCACAGACCTTGTGCGTGGTGAGGTGAAGTTCCCTTCCGACATGGTGGGTGACTTTGTTCTTCTGCGCTCTGACGGAATGCCTGTTTATAACTTCTGCTGTGTGATTGACGATCATTTGATGAAGATCACGCACGTCTTCCGCGCGGAAGAACATCTGCCGAACACTCTTCGTCAAATGATGATCTATGAAGGCCTCGGCTGGCCTTTGCCGGAGTTTGGTCACATGGCTTTGATCCTTGATGAAGACCGCCAAAAACTTTCCAAGCGTAAAGGGGCAGTGGCTTGCGGTCAGCTTAAAGAAGAAGGCTATCTGGCTTCGGCGGTTTTGAACTTCATCGCGCTTTTGGGTTGGTCGCATCCCGAAGGTAAAGAGATCATGACTGTCGACGATATGATTCAGGCTTTCGATATCAGTCGCTTGAATCAGTCCGGTGCGATTTTTGACCGTGTGAAATTTAAATGGATGAACTCTGTGCATTTGCGTGCTCTTCCGAATATGGAACTGTGGAAGGCGATTCAACCTTTCTTGGCGCGTGAAAAAATGGAACTTCCCCAGGATCCTGTGTGGCAGGAAAAATCCATCGAAGTGTTTAAGCCTTACATGGAAATCCTGGCCGATGCGATCGAACTTTATAAACCTCTGAATGACAAGTCTTACGTGATTTTGCCAGAGGCCGAAGAGACTTTGAAATGGGAGCCTACTAAAGCCGTTCTAACAGCTTGGAAGGAATTGGTCAGTGCACATCCATCGGAATATATGACGGAAGATGAGTTCCTGAAGTACCAAGACGAAGTGAAAAATAAAACGGGAGCGAAAGGCAAAAATTTATTCATGCCGATTCGTGTGGCCGTTATCGGAAAGCCGCACGGGGCAGAGCTGAAAATTTTGGTTCCGTTAATGAAGAAAACGTCTTTGATCGCGCGTGCTGAGCAGGCTTTGGCGCAAACATAGGTGATTCATGTCTTTGAAGATTTACAACTCCCAGTCGAAACAGCTTGAAGACTTTGTACCGCTAACCCCGGGCCAAGTGAAAATGTATGTGTGCGGTCCAACGGTTTACAACTTCCTGCATGTCGGAAATTTCCGCGGGGTTGTGTTTTTCAATCTTGTGCGCAACTGGCTTGAATCTAAGGGGCTGAAAGTCTCTTATGCTCTGAATTTTACCGACGTGGATGATAAAATCATCAACCGTGCGCATGAGTTGGGGATGACTCCTCATGATCTTTCAGAGAAGTATATTGCCGAATACAAAAAAGATTTTGCTTCGTTGGGGCTTCGTCCTCACGATTTCAATCCCAAAGTCACTGAAAGCATGGATGATATTACGTCCATGGTGCAAACCTTGGTTGATAAGAAGAAGGCGTACGAAACTCACGGTGACGTGATGTACTCCATCGAATCGTTCGACGGCTATGGCAAACTTTCCGGCAGAAATCCGGAAGAGTTGCAGGCTGGTGCGCGCGTTGACGTTGACGAGAAAAAACGCAACCCAGGGGACTTCGCTCTTTGGAAAGCAGCGAAGCCGGGTGAAATTTCCTGGCCGTCTCCTTGGGGGCCGGGTCGTCCTGGCTGGCATATTGAGTGCTCGGCGATGATTAAAAAAATCTTCGGTGATCAGATTGATATTCACGGCGGGGGAATGGATTTGATTTTCCCGCATCATGAAAATGAGATCGCGCAAAGTGAAGGCTGCACCGGCAAACATTTTGTAAAATACTGGATGCACAACAATATGCTCAACTTCGGCGGTCAGAAGATGTCGAAGTCCTTGGGTAATATCGTGACGATGCGCGAGTTCTTGGAAGAGAACAATTCTGAAATTTATAAATGGATGGTCTTGTCCGTGCACTATCGAACAATGAGTGACTTTAGTGATGCGGCTGTCGAAAGAGCTGTTTCAGGATTGGCGCGTGTTTATTCTGCATTGTCTTTGGCGGAAGATTATCTTTCTGAAGAGGTCTCGGCTGCCGATGCGAGCTTTGAGAAAGTCACAACGGAAGCTTGGACAAAAATTGAAAAAGCCTTGGATGATGATTTCGGAACTCCCGATGCATTTGCGACAGTGTTCGAAGTGGTGCGCCAGTTCAACAACCAAGTTCGTCGCGGAATGAAATCAAACCCGGCCGTTCAAGGTAAAGCCTTGGCTTTCCAAAAGTTCGTAAAGAAATTCGGCGCTTTGATGAGCTTGTTCCAAGAGCCTGCGCATGAATTCTTAGTGAAACTTGACGACATGCTTTTGAAAAAAATGAATGTTGAAAGAGCCGCCGTGAACGCGCTAGTTGCCGAACGCTCACAAGCTCGTGATGCAAAAGACTTTGCAAAGTCCGACGAATTGCGTGCGAAGCTTACGGGCATGGGTATTTCCGTAAGCGATACGCCAACAGGAAGTTTCTGGGAAGTTACGAAGTAGAAAAAGGAGCAAGCATTGTTTCTTGTCGCCTTTTTCTCGGCGCTTTTCACCTTGGTGCTTTGTTCGATCTTAGTGGTGAAGGTGTGGCCCCATCGCAGGTCGCCTCTTCATCGTTTACTTCTTATAAATGAAGCCGCCTATGCCATCTGGATGATTCTGGTTTTGGCGATATTCGTGATTCCTGAATTTGAAACACGGGTTCTTTTGACAAGACTCAGGCCCGTCGTTGTCGCATTTATTCCGGCGAACTGGCTCATCTTAGCGTGGGGCGTTTTCTTTCGGGAGCAATGGGAGCGCTGGAGAAAATGGGTCTTCCTTCTGTGGATATATCCGGCGGTTTCCTTCGTTGTTTCTTTAGCGGCCATTCTCGGTATGCCTTTTGCGCAGAACTTAGTCCTTTACGATTTTTTTGAAGCAAAGCATTTCGGTTTTCTTACGTATAAGTTTGGACCTGTTTTTCGTTTGTTCCTACTGCACAGTTTGATGTGTCTTTTCTCTATCTACACTATCTATATTCTTACGGTTTTCAGAAAAAGGGGCCCGCTGCGAAAGTACGCTTTGCTTTTTGCGGCGGGAGGACTTTGTCATATATCGAGTGAAATCTATTTTCGCTACATCGTGCGTGATCCATTGGCGATGCAGGTCAGCTCGACTTTCGCGTGGCCTATGGTTTTGATGTTTTATATGGCGATTACGCGTTTGGAATTCCTGGATATTAAAACTTTAGCGCAAGAACGGGTCTTCGCCGATTTACCAAGCCCCGTAATAACACTCAGTTCGCGTGGGGAGCTCTGGGATTTAAATAGGGCCGCGAGCCGCTGCTTAAATCTGAGTCCCAGGGATATGGGAAAACCTTCGCAAGATATTCCAATTATCGCCAAGATCACAAACAGCCGCGAGATTGTGGAAATTGAAGAGAAAAAATATCAGCTGTTTCATCATGAAATTCGTGGAAGCTTTGATGGAAAGAAAGCTTCGGTTTATGTATTGAACGACATCAGCCGCCTTCTTGAACTGAATCAAGAGCTCGAAGAAAGCAATTTGGTCCTGCGCGGACTTAACGACGAAATTCTGCGGATGACTGATTTCAACCGTAAGGTGCAAGCCGTTCTTTCTCACGATATGACAGGAGCACTTTCTTCCGTGAATATCTTATTGCACCATACGCGTGACCTTGCCAAAGAGACCTCGCAAACAGATTTGGCAGAGAAAATCGCAACAATACAACAAGCGAATTTTGGAGCTATTGAATTGCTGCAGAATATTCTGGCCTGGACTCAGGATGCGGATCACGCCGTCAATCAGGATGTCGAAAACTGTCTGGATAAGGCTTGGCGGCAATTGCTGCCTCAAGCGTTGCAGAAAACGATTCACCTTGAAAAGAATATTTCCGAAAAAGGAATTACGATCAATACTTCGAGCTTTGTGCTTGAGTCTATTTTTAGAAATCTGCTTTCAAACGCTGTACGCTATAGCGCTTCTGACTCCAGTATTGGAGTTCTCATAACTTCGCGCAAGGAAGGAGTTGAGATACTCGTTGCCGACAAAGGGCAGGGCATGTCGCAAGAGACGGCGAAACAAATCTTGGATCCGCATTCGAAAAGAAAAATGGCCGGCGAAGGTTATGGTTTAGGAATGCGTTTTACGTTGGGTTTCATCGAAAAACTGAATGGGTGTTTGTCGATTGATTCCGTTTTGGGAGAAGGAACCACCGTAAAAGTGTTTTTGCCGAAGTAAATGGGATCAGGCATTCCAGCAGAGAGAAGCTGGAACGCCGGCAAAACTATAATCCTGCAATAATCGAATCAAGATCCGGTTTTTCGTATTTAGAAGGCTTTTCATTACGCGTATTTTTGCTCACGACTCCGAAGGGAATATTGCCCCACCATTTTTCGACGACGACTCCCTCGGGTGTCACGATCGTCATTTTGCAGGTTTCATAAATTCCTGGGTCGGTCGTGATCACTTCAATCTTGCCGCCCTGAGATTCGCATTTGCTGATAATTTCTTTGTAGCGTTCTTTCGAGTAAAGATTGTCGACGTCAAGAAGCTGGGTTGAAGTTTCTTTTCCCATTGTCGCTTCGTATTTCACCGACCATTTTTTCGTCGATTTATTATAGTCGATCACTTCTTTCGTGATCTTTACCGGAACAACGGTGCCATCGGCTTGATTGATGGAACCGGTCCAGCTGACTTTGTCTCCGACATTAGGGTAAGCAAGAACCGTACTCCCAAATAGAATTGAGAAAGAAAAGATCATCATTCGAGAAAACATGGGACCTCCTACTTTGCAAGACTGAGGATGGCACAGCCCGCCCCCGAGGAGACCTGAACTTTTCGTCATCTGTGAGGATACATTATTGTAAAATCAGCTCGTGTGATTTCGCATTCTGGATGTCGCTTTCGTCCATCAATTGCTCTCGGTATTTTCCATGAAGGAACATCTGAACTTGGTTGTCATAGAAGGGTGACAAAAGGTGACCCGAAATTCCAATCGGATTTATGCCCCAGCTTTTTTGAGGATTCGCAAAGTCGACGATTCTGCGGGTAGAGGGACCTGCAACGACTTTGAAATCTCCGCCCAGCGCGCGCATTTTATTGTTGTTTATTTCGTTGTAGGCGCCGCTCATAGGATAGGGACCTAAGTTGAATATTTTATTGAGCGGGAAACTGCGCCCCAAGGGATGCGTGTACTCTACGGTGTGAATTTCGCCCCACTCGGGATTGTGACGGAATTTTTTAAGGGTCGCTTTAAATCCTTCAGTCACAATGTTTTCCATAGAGCGCTTCTTCCAGACCGCGGAGTTTTCGTTTAATAAAGCTCTTTCGTAAAACACCCAAGCGTAAGGTGTGTTCAGGTAAGCTCTTTTCGTTTCTTCATCCCAGTCGTTTAGCATAAGGAGGATGTTTTCGTTGTGCCACTGATGATAGAAGCTCGCTTCTGTTGAATGTGTTTCCGAACGAAGGTTCCAGTTTTTGAGCTTTGCAATTCTTTCGCTGTATTTTTCTTCATCCTTTTTGTCTAAATGAAGTTTATCAAAAAGTTTTTCCAGAAGAACCTTTGTTTGCGCATTGTAGTTCTCAGTTTGGAGGAATTTAAAATCTTCAGCACTCCACTGATCTTTTTCGTTCAGAGCTTTGCTGATTGTTTGAAAGCGGTCATCGGATTGCCAGTCTCCGCGGACCGTGTCTGACAAACCCACCGGACGGGAGTTTGCCGTGACAATGATACCACTTGGAGGATTCACAAGATGCGGCTTTTCCTGCCAGGCAAGAGTTCGCTCGTATTCATCCTCTCCGGAAGCACCGTTCAATATTAAATCGGAGTTCGGGTTTTTCTTAATCGCGACGTCTCCGAACATCCACCACGCGATGTTTTCAGCATCTGCATACATGACGTTCAGGCCCGGCGCGGTTCCGTATTGAAGAGCAGCTTCAAACTCTTTGATGTTCTTGGCTGCACCCATCGCGCGAAGGGCTTTCATCGGATTATTTTCGCGGCGATGAAAGGCCCACTTAAGAGCAAGATTTTTTTCTTCAAGAACTTCATCCATCAAAGGCCCGTGTGACGTCTCGATAACATTCAGGACGACGTCGCCTTCATTTTTAACTTTGATGACTTCTTTCCACTCTTGATACGGCGTTGGCGAGTTTTTAAAAAGTGCCGTCTTCTTTTCCTTGTCCAAGATTTCGCGGTACAAATCCATGTCGTCCGCTAAAGACATCGTAAAGCCCCAAGCAAGCTGGCGACTGTGGCCAAGGATTGCGAAAGGCACAAGCGGGAGATAATGGCCGTAAAGTTCAAACTCTGGAGTTTGAATGTGTGCCTCCATCCACACAGCCGGGTGCGAGTAGCCAATATGCGGATCGTTGGCAAAGATACTTTTTCCCGACTGCGATCTTTTCGGGCTTACCAGCCAAGCGTTACTGCCGTCAAAAACCGGCGCGAATAAGCCTTCCGTAGAAAATTCAAAAGGCGGAATACTTAAGCTCGCGATTTTGAGAGGGCTTTTTAAAGGATCGTTGCGCAAAGCTTGAAATGCTTCCTCGGAAAGCTGTCCCGCCAGTTTTGTCATAACGGGGTCCGCTTTCAAAGCGATTCCGAAACTGTACGCCATGTGACCGGTCATAATGTAAGCATCCATGGGCGTGAATGGTTTTGGTTTTATTCCGACAAGTTGCAACTCAAAAGGGCGCGGCTGCGATTCGATGTATTGATTGACGCCATCGAAATAAGCTTCCATCTCGGTCCACATTTTTTCATCAAAGCGGCCTTGTTCTTTTTCGTAAGCCAGCATCCGCTCGACAGATTTTTCGAGCATCAAGCTGCGATAAAGTTTATCGCTTTTTAGAGCAAGGTTTCCGAAGACCTCGCTGAGCTCTCCTCGGACCATGCGGCGAGAAAGCTCCATCTGAAAAAGTCTTTCGCTGGCCATGACAAAACCCAGTGCACGAAGAGCGTCGAGTTTGTTTTGCGCTTTAAGATGCGGAATTCCGTAAGTGTCGCGAGTGACCGTGACCGGCGCGGAAAGACCTCGCAAAGCCAGCGTCCCATCCAGCGGAGCCAGTGAGTTTCTCATAAAGAAATAAAAGCCGGTAGAGACGACAATAAAAAGGATCAAGAGTCCGAGAAGGCTTCGCTTTAGGATTTTCATAATGCAAATTTCGGACGGAGTTTCCGATTTAGCAAGCGTTAATGTCACTGTGCAAGATTTGAGGGGTTTTCGGAGGAGTCTGGACGAAGGGTTGACGCGGGATTGCCAGAAAAAAGAAGCAGGCACCTTTTTTTGGGAAGTGGTATTCTTGGAGGGATGGGCTCAGCTTTTAAAAAGAACTTTCAACTGGTGTCGGAGTTTAAACCTTCAGGGGATCAACCTAAAGCGATTCAACAGATGTTGGAGAACTTCGAGGCTGGATTAAAACATCAAACTCTGCTTGGCGTGACAGGATCGGGAAAGACCTTCTCGATGGCGCATACTATTGCGCAACTCAATCAACCGGCGCTGGTGTTGGCGCCGAATAAAACTTTGGCGGCACAACTCTATGCCGAATTCAAAGAACTTTTCCCCCACAACGCGGTTGAGTACTTTGTCAGTTACTACGATTACTATCAACCGGAAGCCTACATTCCGTCGACAGACACGTATATCGAAAAAGACTCTGCGATCAATGAGCAGATCGATCGTATGCGCCACTCGGCAACGCGCTCTTTGTTTGATCGCCGAGACGTGATCATTGTGAGTTCGGTTTCTTGTATTTACGGTTTAGGATCTCCGGAAGCCTATGAAGGCATGATGATTCAAATCGTCTCGAACACCGAGATGAAGCGCGATCATTTGCTGCGTGAGCTGATCCGTATTCAGTATCAACGAAACAACGTCGATTTCTCGCGCGGGACCGTGCGGGTTCGCGGCGATAATGTTGAAATCTTTCCTCCTTACGAAGAAGAACGCGCCGTTCGCGTCGAATTCTTCGGTGATTTCATCGAAAGACTTTCGTGGATTGATCCGTTGACAGGCCAGGTTTTGGAAGAACTTGATCAGATCGGCATTTATCCGGGAAGCCATCACGTCACCAGCGATGACAATCTGAAGCGCGCCATTAAATCCATTCAGGACGAGTTGCGTGATCACTTAGGTAAACTCAATACCGAAATGAAGTTTCTCGAAGCGCAACGTCTTGAGCAAAGAACCTATTACGACATCGAGATGATGGAGCAAATGGGTTTTTGTCAGGGAATTGAAAACTACTCCCGTCATATGACAGGCCGTGGGCCTGGCGAACCGCCACCGACGCTTTTGGAATACTTCCCCAAAGACTTCGTCACTTTTATCGACGAGTCGCACGTCACAGTTCCGCAAATCGGGGGCATGTATCGTGGCGACCGCGCAAGAAAAATGACTCTGGTCGAACACGGTTTCCGTTTACCTTCGGCCTTGGACAACCGTCCGCTGAACTTCCAAGAATTTGAAACGATGATGGACAAGGTCGTGTATGTATCGGCAACGCCAGGCACCTATGAACTGCAAAAGTCGGAAGGTATCATTGTCGAGCAGATCATCCGTCCAACGGGATTGATTGATCCTGTCGTTGAAGTGCGGCCCGTAAAACATCAAGTCGATGACTTGCTCAAAGAAATTCGTGAGCGTATCAAACGCAAAGAGCGCGTACTTATCACAACGTTGACCAAACGCTCGGCGGAGGATTTGACCGAGTACTACGAGAACCTTGGAATCAAAGTTAAATACCTGCACAGTGATATTGCGACGGTGGAACGAACGGAAATTATCCGTGACCTTCGTTTGGGTGTCTTTGACGTTCTTGTCGGGATCAACTTGCTTCGTGAAGGTCTGGATATTCCCGAGGTCAGCCTTGTCGGCATCACCGATGCGGATAAAGAAGGCTTCTTGCGCTCGGAGCGTTCGCTGATTCAAACGATCGGCCGTGCCGCAAGGAACGTCAACGGCGTCGTGATCCTTTACGGGGATGTCATCACCGAGAGTATGCAAAAAGCCATCGGAGAGACCGATCGTCGCCGTCGTATTCAACAAGAATACAATGCCGCAAACGGAATTACTCCGCAGTCGATTCGTAAAAGAATCAAAGAAGGTCTTGGCGAAGTCTTTGACGGGTCCGTCGGAGCGACTCCGCTGCAAGGTGAAAACAAAACCGGAGCGATCGTTAATAAGTTCGCGCATCAGCCGGATAAGTTGCAGACCGAAATCGCAAAACTGCGCGCGCGTATGAAAGAGCTTTCGGCGAATCTGGAATTTGAAGAAGCAGCGAAGATTCGTGACGAAATCAAACGTTTGCAGATTGTTGAATTGAATTTGCGCAGCGGTGAAGTGGAATCCGACAGTGCGGAGGTGCTCAAGGATGGCCTCAAATAATATCAAGTTCGAAGAGGTTCGCCTTAAGGTGAAAGAGTTCCCCACGCAGAGTGGGGTCTACCTTATGAAGAGCGTCACCGATAAGATCATCTATATCGGAAAAGCCAAAAATCTTCGCAACCGCGTTCGCAGTTATTTCACGGATAACAAAGATCACTCGCCGAAGACACGCCTGCTAGTGCAGAACATCTGCGAGGTTGAATACATTCTGACGAAAACCGAAGTTGAAGCGTTTTTGCTAGAAGCGTCTTTGATTAAAAAACATCGTCCTAAATACAATATCCGTTTGCGTGATGATAAAGCATATCCTTACATCCGACTAAGCTGGAGCGACGATTTTCCGCGTTTGTATTTGGCAAGAAAAGTGAAGAAGGATGGTTCGTTGTACTTTGGCCCGTACACTTCGGGCTTTGCAGTGCAAGGAACGATTCGTTTTCTGAACCGGACTTTTAAAATTCGCGATTGCACGGATGTGATGTTTAAAACACGTCGACGTCCTTGTATGACTTATCAAATTGGCCGTTGTACGGCGCCATGTGTGAATTACATCTCAAAGCAGGATTATCGTTCTGAGGTCGAAGGCGCTAAACTTTTCTTAAAAGGTCAAAACAAAAAAGTCGTCAAAACCATGACCGAAAAAATGATGACGGCGGCGGAAGAGGAAAAATTCGAAGTAGCCGCTCGGTTGCGCGATTCCGTGCAGGCGATCAAGGCGATTTTAGAAAAACAAGCGGTCATCAATGACACTTCTGAAAAAGACCAGGATGCGGTGGGATTCTATGGCGATCATCGCGGTTGTCTTGTCGAAACAGTTCACGTGCGCGCGGGCCGCGTGATTGGAACAAGACCGCATTTCTTGCCGCATTTTGATCCCAACGATCCGGCGGAAGATCCGCGCGAGTGGATGGTGGATTTCCTCAATCAGTATTACGAAGACAACTTTATCCCTGATGAAGTTTCTTTGCCGTTGGATATCGGTGCCGATTTGACTAAGCTGATGGCGGAAGTCTTAAAAGAACGCTCGGGCAGTAAAGTGACCGTGCGTTTTGCAACGGATGAGCGCGGCCGCAATCTGGTTGATATGGCCAACGAAAATGCGAAAGCCCACTTCTTAAAATACGTATCCAAATCCGAAGAAAAGTTGCGTGGTTTGGATGAGATCAAAGAAAAGTTCAACCTTCCCGATATTCCTCACCGCATCGAGTGCTACGATATTTCGACTTTCCAAGGTGCCGAGACGGTGGCCTCCCAAGTGGTTTTTGAGGACGGTGTGCCGGCGAAAGAACACTATCGCCGCTATAAAATCAGAACGGTGGAGGGTATCAATGACTTTGCCTCCATGTATGAAGTTTTAAGTCGCCGTTTCAAACACACTGAATACGAAGATCCGAACCTGATCGTCATCGATGGGGGTAAAGGACAACTGGCGCAGGCGATGCGTATCTTGGAAGAAATCGGTCGTAAAGACATTCCGGTTGTGGGTCTGGCTAAGGCGCGAACGGAAAGCGACTTCCAAAAACAGGAAGTCGAGTCGACGGAAGAACGCTTCTTCCTGCCCGGACGGCAAAATCCCGTGATTTTTAAAAACAACGCCGAGGCTTTGTATATTTTAACGGGCATTCGTGACGAAGCCCATCGTTTCGCGATCACTTATCATCGTAAGTTGCGTGAAAGTACGTCTTTGGAAAGCGAACTTGATTACGTCGTGGGCTTAGGTGAAAAAAGAAAGAAAACTCTTTTGACTCACTTTAACTCTATTGATGAAATCAAGATGACCGTTCCCGAAGAAATCGCACAGCTTAAAGGATTCAATCGGGTTCTGGCCGAGCGCATTCTGTTACAGTTGAATGAGCCGGAAGAGGAAGAAACTGAGGTTGAAGAGTGAAAAGTCATGCTCTCTTAGTGGGTTTGGGAATTTTTTTAAGTCGTATCGCCGGACTTGTTCGAGAGAGAGTATTCGCCCACTTCTTCGGAAATTCGGATGCGGGTGACGCTTTTAAAGCGGCTTTAAAAATCCCTAACTTTCTGCAGAACCTTTTCGGTGAAGGTGTTCTTTCCGCAAGTTTCATCCCGGTGTATGCCCAACTTCTCGCAAAAAAACACGACGAAGAGGCCGCGAAAGTCGCTTCGGTTGTCGGCAGTCTTCTTTTTTTGCTGACGTCTTTTTTGGTTCTTGTGGGCGTGCTTATCACTCCTTTTATGATTGATCTGATCGCGCCCGGCTTCACAGGGGAAAAACGCGATCTTACGATTCAAATTGTTCAGATTCTTTTTCCCGGCACGGGCTTCCTTGTCATGTCGGCTTGGTGTTTGGGTATTTTAAACTCGCACCGTAAATTCTTTTTGTCTTATGTGGCGCCCGTTATTTGGAACCTTGCAATCATTGCAACGCTTGTGATGTGGGGAAGCAAGCAAGGACAGTTTGAACTCGCGCAAACCGTGGCCTGGGGGCTTGTTGCGGGAAGTTTCCTGCAGTTTGCCGTGCAGTTGCCCTCGGCTTTGCGTTTGGGAAAAAAGATCGCACCGTCTTTGGATTTAAAACTTTCAAGTGTCCGGACCGTGACAAAAAACTTTGTGCCGGTGGTTATTTCCCGGGGTGTCGTGCAGATTAGCGCCTACATTGACAATATGCTGGCGAGTCTTTTGCCAACAGGCGCGGTCTCTGCATTGGCCTACGCGCAAACTCTTTATCTTCTTCCAGTCAGTCTTTTCGGTATGAGTGTTTCCGTGGCGGAGCTGCCGGCGATGTCACAGGCTACGGGTTCTGAACATGAAATCAAAGAGTATCTGCAAGGGCGCTTGAATCGCGGGTTGCAGCAGATTGCTTTTTTTATTATTCCTTCGGTGGTCGGTTTCTTGTTATTGGGTGATCTTATCGTCGGAGCGGTTTTTCAAACCGGTGAGTTCCAAAAAGAAAACACGCACTATGTGTGGATCGTGTTGATTGGTTACTCCATCGGTCTTTTGGCTTCAACTCTGGGACGTTTGTATTCTTCGACTTTTTACTCTTTAAAAGATACTCGGACTCCTTTGCAGTTCGCGATTGTACGAATTATTTTTGCCACGTTAATCGGCGTTCTTTTTGCGTTTTATTTGCCAGAGACTTTGGGTTTTGAAAAACAGTGGGGGGCTCCGGGATTGACAGCCGCAGCGGGTTTAGCCGGATGGTTGGAATTCTATTTCTTGCGCAAAGCTTTGAATAAACGCATCGGTAAGACGGGGCTTCCTTGGAAATTTCAGCTTAAAGTGTGGTTTATCGCGACCATCAGCGCAGGCTGTGGTTTTGCATTTGATTATTTGATTATCCCAGAGCATTTGCACGTTTTATGGCACGCGATTGCGGCGCTCTTGGTTTATGGCATTTTGTATTTTGCTTTGGGAATTTTATTTAAAGTAGAGCAAGCGCACGGCCTCGTGCAAAAAGTCTTGAAACGCCTCCGCTAGAACTAAGAGTACGCTACCAGCGTACTCCCCAGCCATAAAGGTCCACGTAGATATTGTCATACGAAAATGCGAAGCGCAGTCGTCCTGCGAAATGGCCGTCGTACCAGGGGCGAAACTCCACCCGGGTGGCACAGGTTTCTCGAGGTTGTAACCAGCGCGGGCAGTTGCTCCAGGCATAAAAAGCGGAGCCGGTGATAAAGACGCCGCGAATTTCCACGGGGTAGGCCCCTGTGTTTCTAAGAATGACGTTTTCATAACGGCTCCAGTGAACCCTTACGCTGCCGAAGTTAATGTAATAATACTGATTCGATTCTTCTTTCAGGGTTTCATTGTTTACGGAAATTTGCAGGGGCGATGTAGGAGCAAGGGGTGGAGAAGCATCTTTGGCGTAAACATCAGAGGTAAGACTTAGAAAGGTTCCTAAAAAGAAAGCAAGAAAGGTTCTCATAATAAACCTCCTGATATTTTTAGTATTTAGTAATAAGAAATTGGTCGCAAAGTTTTTCCGTAGTATGCTGCTGTTGTCATGAATGAAGCCGGTGTTTGGTCTCCGATGAAAATCTCTGTGTACAGGTCTTTTTGGATCTGTGCTTTTGTGTCAAATGTCGGGACTTGGATTCAAGATGTGGCGGCAAGCTGGGTGATGACACATCTTTCAACGTCGCCGCTGATTATTTCTTTGCTTTCTTTCTCCGGCAGTTTGCCGGTTCTTTTTTTCAGTATTCCTTCGGGATATTTTTCCGATCTGGGACATCGTCGTAAGATTCTTCTTTTTGCGCAATTAGGGATGTTTTTTGCCGCGGGTCTTTTGGCTTATTTAGTTTGGCAAGAAAGAGTCACGGAGCTCAGTCTTCTTTTGCTTTCGCTCTTAATGGGAATCGGTTTTGCTCTAACAAACCCGGCATTTCAGTCCGTGCTTACGGATTTGGTTCCCAATGGGATGCATGCGCAAGCCGTCCTTGTCTACTACATGGGCATCAACATCACTCGTGTGTTGGGCCCGACGGTGGGCGGTGGAGTTTTGAGTGCCTTCGGTCCTAGTACGGCGTTTTTATTGAACAGTATTTCATTCTTAGGTCTCATTTTGTTTTTCTGGAAGTGGCCGGTGCAAGAAAACCTTGAAGCAAAAAAACATTTGCGTTTAACACCGGAAGATTGGCTGCCGCTTTTCTCTTTGCACAATTTGAAACTGTGGATGGAAATATTTTGCGTCACGTTTTTTGCGTCTTCGCTGTGGGCCTTGTATCCAACAAGGGGACGTATTGAATTGGCGTTGTCGTCGTGGCAATACGGCGGACTTCTTGGCAGCTTAGGTTTAGGCGCATGTGTAAGTGCTTTTCTTTCAGATAGAATCATGCAGCCCCATCATACGCAAAAATCTTTGGCGGGATCTTACTTGGTCTATGCTTTCGGAATATTTTTACTGGCTCTTGCGCCGAATTTCTATTTTATGGCGGCAGGAATGTTTTTAGGCGGTGTCGGTTGGCTGGTGCTTTCCACTTTGATGAATATGAGTTCTCGCCAAATCACAGGAGCTTCGCAATTAAAAGCCACGATGCTCGGCGTGTTTCTCGCAGTCTTCTACGCCGGAATGGCCTTGGGCGCTGTCAGCTGGGGAGCCTTGGCTCGCCTTTCTCAAACTTCGCACGCCTTAATTGCGGCCGCTGCCGGCCTCAGCCTCATCGGCCTCTACAAAGCCTTCAAAGAATTCTCCAAATAATAACTTTATCAGGCCTTTTTAGAGAAGACGGCTTTTTCTAATTTGCTGAGACGTTCTTCGATAGAGTTTTGCGGTTCCATGGATTTTCGCAAAAACCAATTGAGGAAAGTCTGATAACCCATTCCTTGCTTTTCTGCTTCTTGCTCCAACCACTCCAAAACATCTGAATCTAACCGAATGGTTTTAAGGACTTTTGTTTCTTTCACAGGCTTTGCTTTTTTCGCCTTCGAAAAATCATACTCTTTTCTCATAAAACACCTCTTATCGAGTAGTATCGCGCTTCCTTTTTTGTTGCTAACCGAGCAGAGATGATGCGAACTCGCTCAGGAGATGCTCTTTCGCAATAAACCACAACAATAAGTCGCGACTTTGAAGATCTCCCAAGGCGTATCCATCTCTCCTCAGAGGAAGAGTTGTCGGGATCGAAAATTTCTAATGCATTTAAGTCATGAAAAACGCTGGAGGCTTCTGAGAATCTAACACCATGCTTTTTGAAGTTAGAATCCGCCTTGTCATTATCCCATTCGAAATACACATTATCACCTTTACTTTGTAAATACAATATAAATACGAGGGTAAAAGCATGTGTTTATTGCAATTTATAGGTGCAGCCAGTAGGGCTGGTATTGAACGAGAACGAATCCGGTAGGCGCATAAAAAAATGCCTAGCGATCCAAGCTAGGCATTAACATTAAAGGCGAGCGTATTTATCAGTGTACGCGGTGGTTGGTGGCTTCTTTGATGAAGTCGCAGCAGGGGCATTGGGCGTCTTCTTTTAAAACGGCGAATTCGGAAAGCTGTTGGTAGCTGAACTCCAAAGCGCTGCCGCAGATCTCGCAGTTGTTGATGGCCTTGCGGAAGTCTTCTCTTTTATTAAATTCTTCAGTGGGAATGATGTTGAATCTGAAAACTTCCATGGGACCTCCTGCGTTGATGTCTTTCTTATCGGCGGATTTTGTCTCAACTTGAGACTGGAAATGTGGCTTTACAGGGTATTGAGCGGCGCATTAGGGTCGGTTTTATTGGTCTCTCGCTTTAGGTCTAGGTAGAATCCTGCCATGAAAGATTACATCCAATACTTGCAGGACGTTCTAGGACTTCAAAATGTGATGCTGCCTGCTTCCGAAGAGGGTGCCGTGAAGGCGCGTTTTTTTACCGCGCAAGGCCCTTTTGAACCTTCGGAGTCTCCTTATTTCGAACTTATTTTTCTAAATATTCTCACGCAAGCCAAAGAAAGCTTCTTTCTTCCGGAAACCCGCGATCTTTTCGAAAAAATGAAAGCGGCGATGAAGCTTAAAAATCTTCAAGTGCTTGAGCTTGATTGCACTGTTGAAGATCGTTCGCAACTGCCTTCGGAATTAGCCGCGATCTGTGAAGGCAAAGTCGTCGTGGTCTTTAGCTCTTTTCCGAAAGACTTAGGTGAGATGATTCTTAAAGGTCCGGGCAAGTGGATTGAGACTTACAGTCCCGCTTACTTAATCGAAGATCCTGGAGCTAAAAAAGTCGTGTGGAATGATCTTCAGAAAGTGATGAAAGAGTTAGGCTTATGAAAAAACTCGCTCTGATTTTCTTTTTGCTTTTTTCCGTGGGCGCTTCGGCGCAAGCCGCGTGCACCTTGGCGGTGACGATCAACGAAGCCATCACGGCGTCGACATCGGATTATCTGGCAAGAGCGGAAAAAAGAGCGGAAGAAAACAAGTGCGAATCTTTGTACGTTCGTATGAACACACCGGGCGGAAGTCTGCAGAGCACACGCCTGATCGTCGAGCGCATCCTGGCTTCGAAAATTCCTTATCTTTGTTTGATCACTCCCAGTGGAGGCCACGCAGGCAGCGCCGGCGCGATTATTTTGCAGGCTTGCCACGTGAACGGCGGACTTGTGGCAACGAACATTGGCGCGGCGACTCCGATTCTGGGTACGGGAGAAAAAACACCCGAAGACCTTAGAAAGAAAATCGTCAACGATACCGTTAGCTGGCTCGAAGGCGTAACAAAGCTTCGCGGTCGCAATTTGGAGTTTTCAAAAGAAATCGTCACAGAGGCGAAATCTTTAAGCAGTGAGCAGGCTCACAAAGAAAAAGCGCTAGATATTCTTGCGAATAATGAACTGGATTTTTTACGACAAGCGCAGGGCCGAGTTGTTCTGACGGAAGAGCGTAAAGAAACCACCGTGAAGGTGGATGCCTTGCAAGAGTTTGCGCCGGATCTCCGCTACAAAGTTCTAAGTTTTGTCGCAGATCCCGAATTCGCTTATTTGTTGTTCATGGGAAGTTTGGCTCTTCTCTATGTTGAGATCACTCATCCTGGCATGATTGCTCCAGGAGTGATTGGTGGCATCGGTCTTGTGTTGTCTTTGATTGCTTTCCATAAGCTGGAAGTTGTCTGGGGCGGGCTTGCATTGATTCTTTTGGGAATTGCCTTTTTGGTGCTTGAGATCTTCCTTCCTAGTTTTGGTATTTTAGGTGCGGGAGGATTGATTTCCATTTTTGTGGGAAGTTTGTTTTTATTTGATGCTCAGTCTACGGGGTATACTTTGCCGTTACCACTTATCATTTCGGTTGTGGGTCTTATCGGGGCCTTCTTTTTGGGATTGGGATACTTGGCTGTGAAGACCATTCGCTTCAAATCGAGTGATGTCGATTCCGATCTGAAAAGGACGGACGGCGTTGTGACATCCGTGGAAAACAACGGGCACTCGGGGCAGATTTTAATTATGGGTGAAACTTGGAAGTTTGTTTCCGAGGATTCGCTGCGAGTGAACGACACCGTGAGCGTGACGGGCCGCCAAGGTTTAACTGTGAATGTAAAAAAGGTGAAATAAGGAGACAGCATGGAGTTTTTAATAGCGATAGTCGTTATCGGCGGAATCATCTTAAGTTCGATGATTAAAATCTTAAATGATTGGGAGCGCGGTGTGGTTTTACGTCTTGGTAAAGCCGTGGGTGTGCGCGGACCTGGTTTGATTTTGCTTATTCCTTTTATCGAAAGAATGATCAAGATTGATACGCGTACTGTGGCAATGGACGTGCAACCCCAGGATGTTATCACTAAAGACAACGTGAGCATGCAGGTGAATGCCGTGGTGTACTTCAAAGTGGTTTCTCCTCTCGAGGCGATTACAAAAATCGAGGACTACTACTTCGCAACAAGCCAGCTTGCACAGACGACTTTGCGTTCCGTGATGGGGCAATATCCCTTGGATGACGTTCTCGAACACCGTGATAAAATCAATGCGGCTCTTCAAGGTATTCTTGATAAGCATACGGAAGCCTGGGGCATCAAAGTCACTATGGTTGAAGTAAAACAAATTGATCTTCCTAAAGAGATGCAAAGAGCAATGGCGCGTGAAGCAGAGGCAGAGCGTGAACGTCGTGCGAAGGTCATCAGCGCGGACGGGGAAGTGCAAAGAGCGCAAAAGCTACAAGAAGCTTCTTTGACTCTCGCTGGATCGCCTTCCGCTTTGCAGTTGGCGTACATGCAAACATTGACGGAAATCGCTGGCGACAAATCCAATACGATCATTTTCCCTTTGCCGCTGGATATCATTAAGCCACTGGTAGAGATGAATCACAAAAACTAGACTTTCATCCGCGCCAGAGTTTGCGGTTTAATAGGGGGGATAGAGCAAGAAGCTCTATCCTTTCTTATTTGTGCGATCTCTACGGATGGAGTTCTAGTGAAACTGGTATGGGCAGCGTGTTGTTTCATCTTTGTTTTTGTCAGTTTTATTTCAGAGGCGCACTCTTCGTTGGTGCAAGATCCTGAACTGGTGCGCGTGCGTCTTCTTTCGGTGGCGCAAAAGATCCAAATTTCTGGCATAGGCCTGCGTTTTCAGAATATCGATCAGAACTACCGTCAAGTGGCTATTCCCAATTCTTCGCAAGCAGAAGTCCGTTTGCTTAATAAAAACGGAAAGAATATTTGGGCTTTGCGCCTTGGCAATCAAGAACCAGAACGTCTTTTCACGCAAAAATTTTTAATGATTCAAGGAGAGGGCTTGCGTATCGGCGCGCAAACTCTTCCGTCGCGCGTTCTTCTCAGCGTCAACAAGCAAAAAGTCGATGTCATTGGTGTCATGCCTTTGGATGAATATATTGTGGGCGTTCTTGCGAGTGAAATGCCATTATCCTGGCCTCTTGAGACACTGAAAGCCCAAGCGGTGGCCGCTCGGTCGTACGCTCTGGCCGTGAAGAGTGAAAGAAAAAATCGCGCCTATCACTTGGAAAGCAACGTTCTTGATCAAGTGTTTCGTCATGTGGTTGCGGAAGACGAATCAAGTCCATTGATTAAAAAAGCTCTGCAAGCTGTGCGTGAAACAAAAGGTTTGCGTCTCTACGCTGCGAACGGTGAAGTGCTGAAAGCTTTTTTCCACTCCGATTGCGGAGGCCGAACGACGTCTCCACGCAATGTGTGGGACCATGGCGTGAATGCGGGTGTGGCAGTCGACAGCTCGTGCCCTACGAATCCGCGCGGGCAGTGGAAGTTAGAACTGACAAAAGAAGAGTTGCAAAAGCGTCTTGGCGTTTCTGAAATCGCGCATCTTGAATTTGTTCATGCGCCTTCAGAGAAAAGAATTAAGGCTGTGCGCATCGCTTTGAATCAAGGATCTGAAAAAATCATCAGTGCGAATAACTTCCGGCAAATGCTGGGGTTCCAGGATTTGCGCAGTTCTCTTTTTGAAATGAAAAAAATCGGCGAAACTTACCTCTTTGAAGGTCGGGGATTTGGACACGGTGTGGGACTTTGTCAATGGGGAAGTCGGACGCTGGGACAGCAAGGAATGAGTTTCACGAAAATCTTAAAACACTATTATCCGTTGGCTCGACTAAAGTAGTTTTAGTTCGCTCTTACTTCGCCCGAAAAGAAGAACATGAAAACACAAAGTCTGATGTTCGTTCTCGTGGGCTTCTTGAGTTCTTCTTCTTTTGCAACAGAGGCGCAGCCTCCTTGTATAGACTGCTCGACTTCGAGTGAAGAGACGGAGTCTCTCAGCACCATTAAGCAAGTCACGCAAGCTTTGACCTCCGGCCAAAGACATTTAGTCGATGCCTATTTCTTTGCGGATACGAAGCCTGTCGGCAAAGAACTCGATATCGTTTTTAAAAATCCCCAAGACCTCGGGCTTTCCTTAAACAGTTTGACGAAGGTTCACACGGACTTTAATTCGTTCTTAGCACAGAAGAATCTGCAAGAGGCTTTGAAGTACACGAAAACCGCCGGCGCAAAGTTGAATCATGAAGAAAAAATGCTTCTTCTCAGTATGCTGGGGAGTCGTCTGTCTGCGGGTTACAGCGCGACGGGTACGGAGAATAAAAATCTCGAAGCCGTTTATCAAAATGCCGTTCGGGCTCACAGAGAAGGCGGCGTTTGCGGAGACATCCATAAACTTCTCGGCGAAGTAGCGAAAAGTTTAGGCTTTGAGGCCGTGGGCCGTCACAACGGGCAGTGGCAGCAGAATCTTTCTAAAGACGATACCGGTGGACACGCGATTCTTCATTTTAGAGACCCCAAAACCGGCGAGTACTACGTTCAAAACTATTCACAGATTTTCAATACGAAACAAAAATCTTTGCAGTCGGCAGTGGATGTCTCTTCAAAAGTTCTTGGTGTTCTGACAGGAACGCAGTACGTAGAGTCTCGCCCTGGAAAATTGCACGAGTACGTACCGGCAACGGCGCAATGGGTGCAGGATCAAATTCAGGGTGTGGCAAGATTTCGCCCACATCAGTCGACGTTCACGGTGCGTGCGGGTGAGCACGAACAAACTCTCGCGATGCAATTGGGAAACGACAACGTCAAAGGTTTCATGCTCGGCTCAAGAGTCGTCACTGATGAAGGCGCTTATCGTCTTGAGGCCGCAGGTATTTCGACAAGAGCCTCCACGGGTATTGTAACGGATGGTATGGTCGTTGATGAAATCCGCGCTTCTGCAGAAGCCTATGGCGGAGCACTGCGAATTTCCGCTCCAGGATTTGATGCGATGTCGAACTCTTTTAAAGAAGGCGAGCGCAGCACTTTGTTCTTCGGTTCTCACTTGAAGGGCACAGCTCGGGTCAACAACACGACGGGACGCCTGGAATTCAACGCCGTCAATTTCGACACGAGATTAAAAGGCGGAGAACAATCAAAGAATGTCTCATCAGGAATGCGCAACGAAATCAAGGCAGGCGTCGATCACGAGATCGCTCCGCTGAATTTGACCGTGTCTGCGGATCGTACGTGGAGCTGGGTGCCGATGGACATTGAGCAGAAACATAAAGGCGAGATGGTCACTTCTTATGATCGTGTAGGTATCATGTACGACACCAGCAAGCCGGGTAAAAAAGAAGCTTACTTGATTGTGGGTACGGATGTTTATTTCTTGGAAGGTGTGAACACAAGCTCGGCGGTGGCTTTGAAGAATTCTATTAAGGCCGTTATTCCAACAGAAAAACTAGGGACATTTAGTGTGGGCGCAGATTTGGGGCGCGTTGTCTCAAATAAAAGCAAAGATCCGTTTTATGATTTGGTGCCGGCGGCATCCGTATCCGTGGATTGGAATAAGAAGTTGAATAACTTTGTCGAGATCGGTGCAACCGCTTCTTACACAAAGGGAAATCAGATCACACCGTTTGGAGTTATTGGGCCGATTACACCGGTGATGGGAACGACTGAAAGAAAAGTGCAGGGGATGATTTACCTACACGCCAAGTTCTAAGAAAACTTTAGAGAAATTGTTTTTTTAGAATCCCAAAAAAACTCGCGCAGCGAACATGAAGACTGCACCGAGGATCAATACATTTGTAGCTGTGATTGTCATGACTAATTCCTTTATAAAATATGTACGAATCCCATTTCGGTAAGATGAGGAAAAATCTTAAATATTTGCTTTTTCGTCGAACTTTTTTCCATCTCAAGATGTGACAGAGTGCCCTTTTTGCGCCCCCTCCCCAGACATTAGACGCTCAACGGGTCTTTGTTTCACCCTGAGAAAGCCCTTTATTCCTTCGAGATTTCAGTAGCTTGCCCGGCTTCTTAGACATTGGCACAGGCATCGCAATAGAGTCTGGGTGAGAGGTCCTTTAACAACCGGACTTCTTAAGAGAGGCTGATATGAAAACATTCAACTCCAAATTGATCTACCTAGTAGCTGCGATTTCCCTTATGGGCGTAGGTTGCGGTAAGAGCAATTCGTTCCAAACGAACTCAGTTGATAACGTATATCAGCCAGGCATCGGCGCACCTAGCACAATCCCAACTGCTCCAGATGGATCAGGCACTGGTGGTTCAACAGGTGGCACGACAAGCTCTAACACAGTGAATTTTGTTCCAGTATCTATCGCTGAAATGAACTCTTACGTAGCAATGCATCCGTTGAACAACCCAACAAACTTCAAGTTAACGGTTGATTTGCAAAACGTAGGTAACGGTCGCTACGCAGGTTCTGTGAAAATCGGTTACACAGACAGCGGTTATAACTATGAAGGTCGTTTTGAAGCAGGTTCTGGTACGAACGTAGACATGTACAAATTAAGAGATGCAGGTCTTTTGGAAGCGGAATTCAACAGATGGTTCATCATCAACGGTAAGTACTACTTCTCAGCGTTCTTCCAAGATCAGTACGGTGCGATCGTTCTCGTGGTTGATAACTATGTAAACCAAGGTGATGCGCAAGGTTCAGGATTCGTGTCAGGTTCGGTATACTACAAAAACTTCGCACAATCTTACGCTCAGCAATCTCCTTACAGAAAGTGCTGGTACATCTATGACGGTCCCTACAACTGCCGCGCTTCTGCAGTGATCAACAAAAACACTCCATACCCTGGAGACGGTTTCAGAAAGCTTGGCACATTCAGCGGTTTGTCTAAGTCAGCAGCTTTCAAACAACAATAATAACAAGGACCGCAAGGTCCTTGATGGAAGAAGCAAAAAAGTTTTAGAAACGTTTAATTAAGAAGAATAATAAGAAGGATTAACTAGGAGAACAATATGGAAACACTTAAAAAGAAGAACTTAAGTTTTCCAGCAAAGACTTTCACTCGTGTTTTGGCAGCGCTGGGAATTATGTTAGCCCTTGCGGCCTGTCAAAAAGACAGCGGCGGAAGTCCTGTGATCGGTGTTGGCATTAACAACTGCGCGAACTGCGTGGGTGTGATTCCTCAACCGGTTGTTTTGACGACTTACCAATCCAAGAGCACCGACGGCAACGTGGTCTTCCAAAACATGCAGATTCTTGTACAATCAACAGGAATCCAGCCTAATGCAACTGGCAATACTTGGAAGTATTATCGCGGTCCGATTTATGTGCAAGGAACAATGGTTGTGACGACTCCTCAGTATGATTACTACCCTGGAACGAATTATCCTATCACTGGATGTGTTATTCCAGCGGGAACGTATCAAGTACAGTCTACAACTGTAGGTCAAATGGACTACGATGGCGTGAACATTGTGCTTCCATCATTGGTAACAGTGGGTGGCGGTATCACGATGAGTGTTGAAGCTCCGTATCCAATGGGACTTGTTGAATCCGGTTCGAGACTTTATGCTGCCGTGAAAGTGACAAGCGTCAACGGAATTGCTTGTTCATCAAATTTCTTCGGTACATTCAACTAATCAGACTTAAATAAGTAATCACCAAGCCCCGGGGACTGTGCTCCTCGGGGTTTTTCTTTTTTAAAGATGACAAGAGAAGTGAGTGGGGCTGTTCGCCATGCAACGAAGACCTTGATTGCAATAGAGGTTCGTTCCTGTCTGATGGCAGTTGTTGCCATTATTGCATGAAACCATCCCGGATTCCCAAACAGTGCAGGTCATTCTGTTGTTACATGAAACAAAAGCACTTCCAGCGCCGGGCTGAATTGTGCACATGACGCCGTTAGAACAACTAATATGGTTACCTACGTGGTTGCAATGAACGATGGGTGCAGGTGCTGGGTTTATTGGGATCATCAAAGAGGCAAAAGCAGAAGACGCGGTCCATACAATTAATGTGATAATTGAGAGAAGTGTTTTCATGTTTTCTCCTTTGATTTGTTCTTAGTTCACTTTAGCAGCCTTATAAAGTGAAAAGAACATGATGATGTGCAGAAGAATCAGGTGATATTCCTTGCCGTTGGAATAAAGTCTGGGTGTAATGGTTGTATGGAATTACCTCTTTGGATCGACTTCTTTGATGAACTGCAAAATGTAAGAGGACGTTCTCAGAATACGGTGATGGCTTATCGCCGCGACCTGGAACTCTATCTTGAATACCGTAAAACAAATAAATCAGTGAGCGGGTTTTATGAGTTTATGAAAAAAAATAAACTCTCGACACGTTCTCAGGCGCGCGTGATCTCTTCGTTGCGCACCTATTTCAAGTTCTGCGAAACACGCGGCATGAAATGCGAAGAGCTGCGTGAGCTGCGTCCGCCGAAAGTCAAAGTCGGTTTGCCGAAAGTTCTGACTCCGCAAGAGTTCCAGCAACTTTTCGATGCGGCGGAAGTGCAAGATCCGGTAAAGACGGCGCGCAACCAGCTGACTCTTCTTTTCCTTTATGGATTGGGTTGCCGCGTGTCTGAGTTGATTTCTTTGAACGTCGTTGACTTCAATGCCACGGATCGCTGGATCAAAGTTCTTGGTAAAGGCAGCAAAGAGCGTTTGGTGCCTTTGACAGAGCGTTTAGCTGAAAACCTCACGACCTATCTTAAAGATCATCGTCCGCAATTGATGAAAGAAAGCACTCCGGCGATTTTGATCAATGATCGCGGTCATCGTCCATCGCGTGTTGATGTGTGGAGATGGCTGGCAGCTTGGTCGGCGCGTGCTGGATTTCCAGAGCCTGTGAATCCACATCGTTTCCGTCACGGCTGTGCCACAGCTTTGTTGGAAAGCGGCGCGGATCTGCGTTCGATCCAAATGCTACTGGGTCACGCAAGCATCCAGACGACACAGATCTATACCAATGTGACGACAAATACGATGACTCGAACTATTGAAGAGCATCATCCGCTCTCGCAAATGGTCGAAGTCGAAAAATAATCCGATCCTCGAAAGAGCCTCTCGCTGAGAGGCTCTTTGTTTTTAAGGCGCCGGGAGATTCTTTTTGCATTCTCGCGAGCGTATGAAAATACATTCCCTTATTCGCGAAAATGACCGTCTTGTTCCTGTCGAAGTAGAGCTGAGCTTCGTTCCAGGTCTTCCTAATATTCAGTTTCTTGGATTGCCTGATCAGGGTATCCGCGAAAGTATTCACCGAATAAAAAGCGCCATTCGCGCGCAAGGTTTTGATTTTCCCAAAGCACAGCAAGTGTTGGTCAATCTTCGGCCTTCGCATCTTAAAAAGAGTTCGCGCGGCTTGGAGCTCGCCGTCGCCGTGGGGCTTTTGTGGGAGACTAATCAAGTCAAAAAGCCCACTGAAGCCTCGGCTCTTGTTTATGGGGAACTCGCCTTAAATGGAGAGGTGTATGAACCAGACGATCTTATTACTGACTTTGATGGCGAAGACGTGACCGTATGGACGGGAGTTACGAAGAATGCAAAATCACCTTTTGCGCGGTCCTGCGTGAAAGAGTTGAAAGATTTATCTGAGCCTGAGGTGATTCCCGCTCAAGCTCGTGAATATAAAATAGAACGTCCTTCCTTTGGTTTGGATCTACAGTTTCCCGTACGGCAAGGGCGAATTCTAGAGCTTGTTGCTTTAGGAGAGCATTCGCTTTTGTTGGCGGGGCCCTCGGGTTCCGGAAAAAGTACGTTCGCAAAAACGTTGTCGTCTCTTTTGTTGGCGCCCTCACAAGAAGACATGCACGAGATTCATCAAAGTAATAAGGGCAGTTCGGAAAAATTAAATTGGCGTCCTTTGGTGCATCCCCATCACTCGACATCGCCCCTCGGGTTGATTGGTGGGGGTGTGCCTGTTTCTCGCGGCGAAATCTCGCGGGCACACAAAGGTGTTTTGATTTTAGATGAACTTTTAGAATTTCATCCGCGCGCACAGGAGGCTTTGCGCGAACCGATGGAAGAGTTTCGCATTCGTTTGCGACGAGGACGGTTTGTTGATGAGCATCCCGCGGAGACTCTGGTGATTGCCACAACAAATCTTTGCCCTTGCGGCGACTGGGTTCCCAATGCTCGCGTGATTTGCGGAAGATCGATTCGTAAATGTCAGTCGTACATGGAAAGACTCTCGGGACCGCTCGTGGATCGTTTTCAGATGACGTTCTTCACACAGAAAAGTGAGTCGGGCGAGCGTGTATCTGGCGAAGAAATTTTGCGAAAGCTAGAAAAGGTTCGAGCCTTTCGCAAAGAAATCAGTCATCGGGATTCAAGGTTTCTGAAATTGGCGGGGAGATGGACCTGGGAAGAACTCATTCGCGACTTGCCGGAATTTTACATGCGCGAGCTTTTCCCCAAAGAGATGATTTCCCGCCGCCGTGACCTTTCGACTCTTCGCGTTGCGCGCAGCATCGCTGACCTCAACCAATCCGAAAAACTCCTCCCGGCCCACGTCGAAGAAGCTCTGAAGTTCACCTATATACCTTTCGAGTCTTTGAAGCGCCTCGGCTGTTAAGGTTGATTGTATGGTTAAAATATGTGCTGCTTCAGGAGTACCTTCCTGATTGGAAATTAGAGGGCTTTGTTAAAGCGAGGTTTCGTTAAAAAAGGCTAGCCCTATTTAAAGTTGACTTAAACGGGCTCTGACCTTAAATTGAGACTCCTTTTAAGGTGGTGTAGCCAAGTGGTTAGGCCGCGGTCTGCAAAACCGCTCACGCCGGTTCAATTCCGGCCGCCACCTCCAAATTTTTCTCAATCGAAGTAAAAACAATACGTCTTAAAAAGCATTTGGCTTCTGTTTCATTGTTGAATCTACTATTAGAAACAATGAGAGGGTCTTCGCGATGACTATTACGATTACTGCTTTTGAGCGTTCACCTGATGGCGGCAAAGGACTCGCACGTGATACTCGTGTTCGTTGGGCTCTTGAAGAAGTAGGCCAGCCTTACGAAGTCCGTCTTGTTTCGTTCAGTGCAATGAAGGAGCCTGCGCATTTAGCTCTGCAACCTTTTGGTCAGATTCCAACGTATGAAGAAGGTGATCTTGTCCTGTTCGAGTCAGGAGCTATTGTTTTCCATATTGCTGAAGGTCGCCCAGGTCTTCTGCCAAGTAATGCCAACGCCCGAGCGCGTGCCATAGCGTGGATGTTCGCGGCTGTTAACACCGTAGAGCCACCGATACTTGACCTCGTCACCGCTAAATTTATAGAGGGTAATAAGCCCTGGAGCACAGAGCGCTTGCCGCTCGTGGTGGATCGTATTCGCGACCGATTAAAACAACTCTCGGCTCGCCTCGGCGATAACGAATGGTTGGAAAATGAATTTACTGCCGGTGATCTGATGATGATTTCAGTACTTCTCCGCTTAAAGCCTTCGGGCATTCTCAACGAATTCTCAAATCTCGCGGCCTACGTCGCTCGCGGCGAAGCACGGCCAGCTTATCAACGCGCTTTTGCCGCACAACTTGCTATTAACGCCAAATAAATCTCTAAAACAGACTGCTATTGTCTGTTTCAAAATCGAGCTACGTGAAGCCTCTCTTTACTTTCACGCGAGGCGGCTATAAACTTATTATTATTTTCCTTCTTCGCAAAGTGAGTTGAAGCATGATCAAAACAGGCTTCCGACATTTCAACGCTGGATATCTATTCTTCGCGCTGGCAGCTATCGGATCTGTCATGGCGTTGGTTCTTCCAAGCATCACGGCAAGTCTTGAACGAGCTGAAGAGTCAGAAGCCCGTATTACATTAGGCTCTATTAAGACCTCCTTAGAGGCTTTCCATCGCGAGTTTAGGACGTATACAGATAACTTAGAAAAAATAGGATTTTCGCCTCAAGAGAGTCAAAGATTTCACTATTATCTTAGCGCCTCCAAGATTCCTGATGAGATAAGATCTCTGCTCCAAGAGAGTGAACTGCCTTTTACATCAAAAGATAATTATCGAATTTTAGCCGTCATAAAGAGCCGTGACCGACTGAAGATCATTATCTGTGAAAAAGAAGATTGTAGGACAAGGAAATTATAATCGTTCGGAAGTTGGGGATCCAATTTTATTTGTATTGATCTTTATCTTTTTGCGAGGAAATTTAACTGATGACGATGCTTCCTGAGGATATTTTGCAGAGACCTTTTGCGGCAAAGGAAGGGCTGAAGTCCTTGAATGAATTTGTCCGCTGGGAAGATATTAAATCTGCAAGAATCAAGCACTGGTATATTGAAGTGAAACGGAAAAATTCTTGGTTTCCAATGAAGGTCCCTCTTCATGTGTCGGACTATCCGCGATTTCGTCAACTCGTTTTGCAAAATGCTCCAGTGGGAAATCCCTTTAGAGAAGTAATAGAGAAAAATGAAACCATTCCTAAGGTTCACCTCTCTCACCTCGCGAATTTTAGAATTATTATTTTAGGTGTTCTTAGAATTCTAACGTGTCTTTGGCTGCTATATATATTATTTTGTTTTTTAAAAAAACAGGTGAGTTAAAAAGAGTCTCAGTAAAACTCGATATCGGGACAGTAAGTTTCCTTGCATTTAGTACACATCTTTAAAGAGAAGAATTTCCTTTATTTTCGTCTCGTTCATTTCTGGAAAGCCGCATCGACTTGCAAAATCATCAGTATCTTTAAAAGTTCCAAAAATTCGATCCCACCATGTGATGTCAGAATAATTATATTTGTGAACCCCTAGTTGATGATGAATAGAGTGGTGTTCGGGACGTTGAATGAAGTATCCGAACCAACGAGGTGTCTTAATATTTGCATGGTAAAAGTACTCTCCCGTTGCTGCGTAGAGTGCATACCAGGCGCCAGCTTCGGCCGATCCGCCAAACACTGTATAAATAATAAAACCGATGAGAATGGAATCCGCTGCAATTTCCACGGGATGTTTATAGAATGACGTCAAAACTTCGATTCGGCTTGGGCTATGATGTAATTGGTGAAATATGAGCCACCAGCCATTGGTGTGTCTAAGTCTGTGCCACCAATAAAAAACGAATGTGCCGATAAACCAATAGAAAAAACCTTCTAACGCAGGAGAGGGCCATCCGCCTACGTGAAATAATGTGTATTCTCTAAAATATTTATTCCAGGTCAAGCCTGCAATGCCAACCATCGCAAGTTGAACTAGATTTATAAGAATAGCGCGAAGATACCAATTTTTAGAATGAGGCAATACTCTTCCTGGAAACACTCGTTCCCAGATGAAGAAAAAGAGAGTGCTTACGAGCAATAATATTGAGGGTAATATTTGGCCGTTCATCTCTATCTCCATATATATTTTGTCCCATCATTAAAGCGTCAATGAGTCGAATAAAAAGTGGGAGGAGATTTCATTTCTATTCCAGCCCGTGTTTTCTAAAAGATTGAGTCATTCTATCGCACGCTGTTTGTAAACAGCAATATATTTGTGGCGACAAGAAAGGCCGTAAATGGGGAGTGTAACTTACTGGACAAAGGGTTGTTTGATAAGCCTCTTAGAAAGCCGGATTCGACAAGGGATCTCTTTGCGCCTATCCTGAATAAAACGTGTAGCGACGGAGCGAAGCAACTATGGGTAAATCAGCTGCTACTTCAAAAGCCTCAAAGAAAAATCAAACTACAATTCCAGCGCGTGTGCGAAGAGCTTTAGGGATTTCTAAAGGGGACACTCTGCTCTGGACGATCAGTGGCAATGAGGTTTCTATACGCATCATCAACAAAGTCAATATCGATTGGACAAAGACTTCCGAGATGTCTCTTTTGGAATGGTCTCCTGAAGAGGATAAAGAAGCCGGTTTGTAAGCTTGGCTACCGAGCGCATAGTACTACATCACAAATCAAAACAACTCCTTTTGCGAAGGGCAAACGCTCTTGACGTTTCGTCGTTGCGTTTGTTGCTGAATATCTCTTACAAGGAACTTGCCGATCAAGGTTGGAACTTTACTGGCAGTTATCAAGACGAAGCCGTCACTTTAAAACAGGTTCTAGAAAGAAGAGTCTTCGTTCTTTGCGATGAAGACGAACTGATCGGTACAGTCAGTGTGCGGGATGAGAATTGGTTCACGAATCGCAAAAGCCTGTATGTCGGTAAACTTGCGATTTTACCAAGGCTGAAGCGCCAAGGACTGGGGGGTTTGTTGATGAACTTTGCGGAAAATCTCGCGAAGAATGAAGGCTATGAAAGTTTGCAGTTGGACACGGCAAAATCAGCCGTTCATCTCATTAAATGGTATCAAGAGCTTGGATTTCAAATTGTCGGCGGTACGCAACACCAAGGGAAGACTTACGAATCGCTAGTGTTCGAGAAGTGTTTTTCTTAAAAAACTTAACGATACCGCTTAAATAAAAACTGCCGTAACCAGCCGAAGGCTGTCACAAGTAAAATTCCGGCAAATACTAAGAGGGCGCCAATTACGAAGCTTGATTCTAAAGGTTCATTCAACAAAAGAACGCCGAGAGCTATTCCGAAAAAGGGCGTCATAAATGATAAAACTCCCAAGCGGGACGCCAAGTAATTTCGCAGCATCATGAACCAAATCAAGTAGCTTATAAACGAGACAATAATGGACTGAAAGAACAAACTCGCCAAAGCTCGAGAGGTCAGTTCGAAATGGTTTTGGCTGAAAACAAAACTTCCCAAAAGCAGCAGAAAGAAAGCGACGGTGAGTTGATAGAAAAGCGTTTGCGATGCGGGAGCATTTGATAAACGACTTGAACGAATGGCGACAGTGGTGGCTCCCCAGGCCAGGCCGCCGAGAACGGCAAAGAAATCTCCTAATATCATATTTGGTGATGAGGTCGTAGCGGCGTGAGGTTTGGCACCAAGAAATGCATAAGCGACTCCGGCAAACGCTAAGAACAACCCAAACCATTGAACTTTGTGAAGTCTCTCTGAAGGAAGTTTCCAGTGCAATCCTAGGGCGGCGAAGGCCGGTGCGGTATATAAAAAGACCGACGTATGAGAAGCCGTTGTAAGTCGAAGAGCTTCACTTAAAAAGAGAAACTCTAAGGCAAAGAGAAAGCCGACCAACAAACCTGCTTTTATAGTTCCATCGCGTAAGGAAATGGTTTCTTTCTTAAAGACCATAACGATGCCAACAAGAAGAGCCGCGATTCCACAACGAATGGCTGTCTGAAGCATGGGTGAGATATCGGAAGCGACATGTTTAACGGCAACTTGTTGCGCACCCCAAATCAGACATAACAAAACCATGATTGAAGCGGCTTTGGCATCAATGCCTGTACGGTGCTCCATCGTTTCTCCCGAAGACTCTTAATAGTTCTTTTGATAAAAAGCTTTTTTGGCGGGAGCTAAGCGCTTTTTATCGTCACTGCTTAACCAGCGATCAACACCATGAGCAATATTATCTAAGGTCTTCTTATCGTGCAGGGCTTTATTTACATTGGCAATGACTTTTGCGCCCCAATCCGTTCGGGGACAGGCGATCACGACTTCGACGAAAGGAGCATTGTCGGCAAGCGGAATGTGCACGACAGTTTCACTTTGCGGTCCTAGAAGTTGGTTATAATAGACAGCCTCAAAAGGATATCCCAAAGTATATTGAATACGATCCGCTTGAAGCATTTTATGAACCCGCAGGCTTGTTGCGATGGTGATGATCTTCGGATTCTTTTGATAGTTGTTTTTTCTAAGCACATCGTCGATGCCTTCGCCATAAAGCCTGCCGATGCCCAACTTCCACTGGGGTTTTTTATCAAGGAGAGTTTGTAAAGAAAAAGGGCGCTTCAAGTCGGCCAGCTGTGAAACGTTTTTCTTCTTAATTAAAACCCCGTTTGTGGGAATTAGGAAAACAGGTTTAGAGAAGTAAAAGAGTTTGGCCCATTCGGGAGTATCCAACCAACCCGCATTGCATATAGGAGATTTAAGCTCCGCTTCTTTCAGAACGCGCGGAACGGTGGCGTCCAGGCGTTTGTGCTGATACTGCGGAAGTTTTTTTGTGATTTCATTTTCCACGACATCAAGAAGCCCCTGATTTTTAAAAGGGCCCTCGAAAATAAATATGGGCGGATCATCCCAGCGAATCCAGACAAGTTCTTTGGGGTTTTTGTTAGAAGAGTTTTGCGCGAAGGAGCGGGGGAGAGCCACAAAGAAGCTTAAAAGGATTACAACTGCGAATAAAAATTGTTGCCAGCTTATCATTGCAATCCAGGGCCCCTTTCGTTAAGGCTCACCTTAGTCCTTGAGCGGTTCGATAGCAAGAAAGTCCTCAAAGGACAGGTAAATTACCAACAATGCCTTTGTGTAACTTAAAAAAGTCCAGGTCCAAAAGTCTTTTTGTAAATAAAAAATGTTTAGTTATCGTTTGCTCCTTCGAGGAGAAATTGCTAGCTTCATAAACACGAGTGTGATTATGGCATATGTTGCAGTTGTTTTAATAGTCGTGGGGCCACTTCTCTTTATCGGCAGTTATATTCTGCGAAAACGTCTTAAGAAGAGGGTTGTTGTTATTCTGCTGGGGGGCTTGCTCTCGTCAGTTTTCGGTTTGTTATTAGCTTTGGCGATGGCCAGTAATAAGAGGCTTCCGAAAACGCATCCAGCTCAAGAAGATAAAAGTTCCATTTCAAAAATCTAACGAGCTGTTTACGTCGGGCTGGGGTAAGTTCGGCGGATGAAAAAAATTATTGCGACATATCTTTTTGGAGTTCTGGGGTTAGGATTTGGAACTGCCGAGGCATCTATAGCCAGGCTTGAGACGGCCATTCGTAATTCGAGTGATTACAAAAAAATCGAAGCCTCTTATCGAAAAAGAGGAGGCTCACTTGTGTGCCATAGTTTTACCGAATTCGGCTCTGTGGACCTAAAGCCGGCATTGTCTGATTACACCATGCATGCAAAATCCATAACGGCCGATTGCAAGGCGGACCCTCATGATGGCTTGGATCCGATTTCGGAAAGGTTGCTTGCCATTGTGACGGTGACGACCGAGCGCTCGCTCCCAGAGAGCATCGATGTTCAGTCTGTTACATTCGTAACTCCACCGCAGCCGGATTGAGATCGCTTTTTGGCGCGAGTTCAAGAGAAATATGTGACAAAGGTCTCTTTGAAATTACAGCCTAGACGGAGTCCTGAACTGACTTTACACTGAGGTCATGCGAATCAGACAAATGGCCTTTTCCTCACGATTGAAAGCTCACCGAAAACTTCTTACGCTCGAGACGTTGCGGTTTATTGTCGAATTTTTTAAAGACGGGAACGCGCGCATGGCGGCGTTGCGATCGGGGATTCCTGAAACTTATGCTGCTCGGCAAGGGCAGTGGCTGAAAAAGCATCCCATCGTCGTGGCTGCTCTAGAGGCTGACGTGGACGAAAGAGACATGTTGAAACTCGACAAGGCACTTGCAGAAATTGATCGTCAAATGGAAATCTGTAAAGAGATTTTGGGTCTTCAAGATTTTTAGTTATCTTTTCCAAGTAAAAAGGCCCGGCGAACCGGGCCTTTTTCGTTGCAATTATTTCTTCTTAAATTACAGAGACGAATCAAGATAGAAAAGCATTCTCATTGGTTGAAGATGTTCTCCTAAATCCATATTCGCTCCGGTCGTTTTGCCCTCCAGAGCAGCCTTAGCCGCGGCTTGGCAGGCGGCTGTCGTGCTTGCCATACGGCCTTGCTCTTTGAGATCCAAAAGCAGGCGAGTTGCAGAAACTTTTTTGAACGTGATATTCGTGCGACGAACCACTTTACAGAATGTGCTGCTGTTTAATCCCGTTGGAAGAGTGATAGTTTCCTCTTGCTCATCTTCTAACGTTGCGGACTGTCCGTCGGCTGCGTAGTTTAAGATATTCGTCACAAACGCATTCTTAGGTTTACCGCGATAGTCTTGAACTACGAACTCAGCAGATGTTGTCGCCGCCCAATTGAAGCGGAACTCGCGTGAACAAGAACCGGCACCGGCTTGATTGCTCCAATAGCTTTCCGCGTAACAGCGATAAGCAGCAAGCTTCGCGGAATCCGTGGCGTCACCAATTGAAGAGCAGGCTTGGCCTTGCGCGACCAGTTCTTCTGGTTGGCCAAGGTATTCGCCTTGGTTCATTGTCGCAGGAGCCGCCATGTTTGGAGCACCACTGTTGTCATCGAAGAATCCATGTGTTCCGCCGCATGTGAAAGTGATTGCAGCTGTGTTTGAATCATTGTCATGGTCGGCATTGGTATAAGTGCAATTATTTGTAGCAAAGCCAGCGCCGTAAGTTCCTGTTGCGCTGGATTGCGAGCAGCTTGCAGAGCCACCGATGTTGCCCCAGTTCGTAACGTTGACAGGTTTTCCGTTGCTAAAGCAACCTCCACCTTCAACATTCACCATCCATTTTGTTTGACCCGTCGGAGTTCCCGGCCACTGACCTGACATCACTTTCGATTTACAAGCCCAGCCGCGATAAAGCGAGTTGATCGTCATTGGGCGGCAATCGTGAACGGGGTGATTCGATTGTGCGCCCGTTTTCATCCAATCTTGATTGAAAGGCGCGGCATCGCCACCGAAACCGGTTTTCGTGAAAATGTAATCGCCGAACGTGATCGAGTTTCCTGAAACTGTTGGCAACGAAGGAATGTGGATTCGTCCGAAGGCTCTGGCTTCATCCGCAGAGAAACCTGCTTTTGATCCGCAAGCTCCGATACTTTGTGAAAAGTCGCCACCCCAAATAGAAAGCGCGTAACGATCTGCACTCCCAATGGTGCCGTCTGACGACGCACACGCGCCGCTCAGCGATCCGTTGGTGACTGAACAATTGCTTGTCGGTGTAAATTCTTTTCCGGCATAACGAACGAATGTGACAGGGAAGTTTACGCACGGGCCATGGCTGCAATCCGCTGTGACGGTTTGATAGCCTGTCGCCAGCGTGCCAGTGAAAGGTTTCATGTACCAAGTTCCGGTCGGATCAAAGGCGCTGCCCGAGCTCACGTCGCTTGCAGAACCCAGCTTATCCGCGACTTGTGCAACGGGCACTTTCACCTTTCCGTCGGAAGAAAGTGAAATACTTCCCAAAGCCACGCTATCTTCAAGAACAACAGAAGAGCTTTGCGAGTTATTTCCATTCAAATCTTTTTTCGCGGAGTCTTCAAAAACGAGAACGCCAATCTCTGCTTCCGTATTTTTATCTCGGAAGATAGCGGTGACAGGGGCGCCCTTTGCGCCGGGAATGGAGATTGTAAAGCTGCCATCAGCGCCGATGCTGGCGGTGGCTGATTTCATACCATCAGCGGTGAATGCCTCGGCATAAACTTCAAGATCGCTGACGGAAACGGCCTCTTGTGAAGACACGTCGTCGCCGGCTTTGGCTGAAACTTTCGAGAGACTCTGCAAAGAGGCACCTCCGAGAATTCCACTGATATTCAGACTGTTGCTTGTAAGATCGGCGCCGCCACCCCCGCTACATGCGGTAATAAAAGCGGGCAGAGAAAGTGCGACCATTTTCTTGAACGCATTACCTTGAGACATTCATCATCCTCCATGGATTGTTGTGCTTAATTTGACCTCCGAAGTATTTCATCTAACAAAAAGCACCTCAACTCACATTGGTGTAAGAAAGCAAAACTGGATTTCCGTGTTGTGGTCAGTTTGAGAAAAGCGAAAATCATCAATAAATTGGAATTTATATAGGCACGACGAAAACGGATGAGGTTTCTAGAGTTTATAAAGAGGTGAGGATTGCCTCGCAAAGAGCGAGTCGAGTTTATTACACGAATTCAAAGTTCGATTTAATGTCGAAGTATGAGACGAAAAAAATCGGAAATCATTTTTTATTCTGGCTTTCAATCTTCGCAATATATTCTTCCACGTACTTCTTCAGTTCCGGAGCTTTGTTGTTCAGTGTTTTTAAAAGTTCCGAATTAGCGAAAGATTTTTTCAAGGCGATACCGTACTTCTCAATCACGACAGGTTTCGGGTTGAGTTGCAGATTGTTTTTGTAAGGCCTTAAAGTGGGATCCGTTGACACAAGATAACGAAAAACCAGAGGATCTGTAAAAACAAAGTCCACACGTTTGGTCGCAAGCTTCAGGATATTATTAGTTTGGGAAGAAGTCGTTTCCACTCGGAGCTTTTTTTGTTCAACGAGTTCTTTTGTGCCAGGTCTTAACTCCACACCAAGCTGATTGCCGGCAACATGCGCGGTGAGATCGTCAAAGCTCTTCCAGTGAATCGGGTGGTCTTTTCTTTCGCCGATCATCCACGGACTTTCAAAAAGATAATTGGAGAAGACAAAAACATCTTCTTTTTCGGGCACGCGATAGGGAGCATAGCCGTCTATTTTCGGATCTGTCTCTGCAAGCATTTTCGTGCGAGTCCATGAGGGTGCGAATTCAGCGCGCAGATCGTAACCCATTTCTTTGAGGACCTTGCGAAGCGCATAGAACATAGCGCCTTGGTCAGGAAGAGTCTCAGACATGTAAGGAGGTGATTCGTGAGTGACTAAGGTGAGAGTCTCTTTGGCGAAGGAGATTGAACTGCAGAATAAGAGAGCCGCTATAAAAGATACTAGTGGAACTCTCATTCTTCCTCCTGTTTCCACAGTATCAACCCTGGGGAGCAGTGGCAACCCCGACTAAACATTTTCTGTTTTGTGAGTGAAGTTTATTTAGGAGAGATAAATAGTACGATTGTTCGAAAATTTGCTTAAGTCAGAACATTACAGGTCCGAAAGGTTAGGTACCATATTGTCGGGGTGAATGAATGTCTGGCCTGAAAGAGATCAAAGTGATCCGTAAAAGACCTGAAAGTCCAGTTGAAGGAAATGATAATCTCGCGCGCGAAGAAGGACGAAAGCTCTTAGAGGGTTTGATCCGAGGTCTAGTGGATTATCCAGACACCATTCAGGTGAGTTACGCTGTCGGCGATAAGACGACGGTTTATAGGGTTGAATGTGATCAGCGTTGCCTAGGGCAAGTGATTGGCTCTAAAGGGAAAAATATTTCCGGCGTGCGAGCCGTGCTTTCTGCAACGATGGCCCGCAAGGGGATTCGAGCCGTCGTTGAGATTCCGTATTACTGCATTGATGTCTAAGGTTCTACGTCGACGTTGTACTGCGCTTGTTCGCCGTTAACGAAGAAGCGCACTTGCCAGCGTCCGGCCATGACAAAATAAGCTTCTGAAACAAAGTAAACGCCTTGATCCTGTTTCACGATCTTAACAGGTGAAGATCCGTGGCCGTGATGGCCCATATTCATCCACAAATCTATTTTGAGATGGGCCGGATCTTTCATAACGTGCTCGCCGTGAGCAGAGGCATGATCAAAAAACTTCACGATAAACTGGGACTCTTCGCCGTTAAAAGGCCCTTTTGCAAATTCAATTTCCGCGCAAAGCTGATTGTTTTTGAAATAGATTGGACAAGCACTGTCTTCGTGCACAACCTGCGTGTGTTCGGTCGCGTGTTCCGCGCAGGCATAAGCGGTAGAAGCACCGACGAGAAATGCGGAAATTAAAGTAAATAGTATTTTCATAAAATCTCCTAGCGAGGCCAGCGTTGCTGGTAGCTTAAATTAATTGTTTTACTTAAACTTGAATTAATTGGATTCCCGATCAAAGTTTGATCGTTGTAACTCACCGTGATGGCAGACTCTAAGCTCAACATGTAGCTGCCAGAAAGACCCCAGGTAAAGTTTTTTTGCGCAGTTCCCTCAGAGTGAGTGACACCGTCGATAGAAATCGCTTCCTCATAAAGAAAACTCAGCGCACTTCCCAAGCGAAGATCACCACGGTTCCATCCCACCCCGAGAGTTTGCGACGTGCCCCAACCCGGAATCACCGTCGCGTTTCCTCCGAAGTTTTCATTGGAGACATCTCGCGTGAAAGAGCGATGAATTTCGGCGCTCACGTGGTAGTCCCAAACGCGCAAAGTTTTTAATAAGGCAAGACCGGCTCCCAGACTGTAAAACCCGCGTCCGCGAATTTCGTTAGCGGTCGTTGCGTCTTCGTCATAGACAGACGGACTGGTCGGTAGGGTCAGCTGTAAAAACGTAACGCCTTTGGGTTTCCATTGAGAATAGGTTGTTTCCGCAAAGGTCTCGTGTCCCAAATAAATCGAAACATCACCGACGCCGGAGCTTCTCTCGGAAGAGTCCGAAGATTTTGCGATCATCGGAAGAGAAATTCCCGTTTGCAGTCCCTCCGAAAGAAGCAAGGCGCCTTCAAGTTTAAGAGTTTGCGAATTGTTGCCGTCATCGCGACGAAGCCATTTTCCGTTTGCGAGCACTTCGTCGCTGACTTCAGAATAAGAATAAGTGCTGGTCACCTGTGCTTTATCGTCGCCAAGAATCAACGCGGGGATAGAAAATCCGCCGCCGCAGCAACTCGCAGCCAACGAAAGGGAGGGCGAAAGAGCGAAAAGAAAAAGAATTGATATTCTCATGGTACCATCAGCGGAATAAAAAGTTCATCCACAGTTTGACTGTTTTTCTTTAGATACAGTCGGACTTCCCAATCGCCAGGCATAATAAAATAGATATTGGTGATGCGATAATGGGTTTCGTCGAGTTTTTCTATTTTTACCGGCGCAGAGCCGTGGCCCATCGAAGGCATCCATAGAAGTGCTGAAAGCTCCGCCGGTAACGGAGAGGCAAAACTCAAAAGCAAAGAAGAAGCTTCGCTGCTGGAGGGCGGTGTCAGCCATTCGAGGGTTCCCGGTGCTTGCGAAACCGGGAACATGATGGATTGCTGTTTTGCGTGCGGATCCATTTGCTTTTGTAAATCACCGCTAGAAACATAATCGGGGCGCGCACATCCACCAAGGAGCAGAACCGCGAGTGAAAAGAAGATTTTCATTAGTCGTCCTCTCTTTGAATATAGCATCCTAAGGCGCGGCCTTCTTTGTGGCGTGGCTTTTTGCCAGCGCGGATGTCATCAAGCACTTCTTTCAGAAAATTCTTTTTTGCACTAGGCCCCACATGGCTGTCGGTCACTCCACCTTGATAGATAAGCTCGCCGTTCTTACTGAAAACAAAGACGTGCGGAGTTTTGAGAGCGCCCAGTTCATTGGCCCATTTGTTTCTTTCATCTTGAAGAATGGAAAAAGGTAAGGATGCTTGAGTAAAATGCTCTTTCGTGATTTCCGGAGTTTCATCTGAATTAGAATGGATTCCGATGAATTTTATTTCTGAAAACTCTTGGCTTAGGTTTCTAAGAACATCTTCATGACTGGCAGAGCAGGGACATTGGGCGGAAACAAAAACAATCACCGTGGCGAGAGTCGATGTTGGGAACTGCAAATTTTCTTCTTTGGCTGTGACAAGATCGGAGCCCTTGATAGCGGGCGCAGCACCCAAGGCAAACGATGTCGAAAAAATAAGCAAAAGAAATAAAAATATTTGTCTCATGAGGGAGGGTTTAACACGCGGGGTCTTTTAATGAAATGCCTCAAATTGTTGCGCTCATCGGAGATTACGGTAGAATTTTTTGTATGTTTAGAAAATTAAAAGCGTTTCGAGCGCGACTACTTCAATACAAACAAAGTGGCAAAGTTCATAGTGATCTCGACGTCTTGCTGTCGACGGCAAAAGACAACAGAGCTTTGGAAGACAAACTTCAGTGGCTTGTGAAACTCCTGCAATGGATTCGTTATGAAGGCTCTGTCGATTCCCATCTCGAAAAAGAAACGGGTCGTTTACCTGTCGCAAGATTGCGCTTTTTGCTGCTCGTTTTAGACCGCAATCCCGAATGGAAAAAAAACGTCGCGATCATTTTAAGAACCGTAGTTCATGAGGTGAGCGGACTTGAACTTTATACGGAAACGGGGCTGCCTCGCGAAATGGGTTTGTGGGGCGAGCTCTCAGATCGTTTGGCGATGAAGATCTTGCCAACGCCGCCGTTGGATCATGAATTAGGATATTTGTTCTGGGCTCTTTTTCCGGATAAAGACGATCCGTTGTGGGTGGCTTCCATCGACAACACGACATTTGAAAAACTAGTTGAGCTCTTCCAGTATGAAGTCGGATCTGATGAAAAAGATTGGAACCGCCTGAATACGGATATCGAGGATGCTCTGACATATCTTGTGATTCAAGTGCGGGCGATTGGTTTGTCGCCGGCCGTTCGTTATCGTCTTGATAAACCGACTTTCCGCGATTCTGCTTTTTTTGCTTTGGTGCGCGGTCTTGAAGAGTTCATGCATGCGTATCACGCAGGTGATAAAGACCAGTCCTTTGAGAAAGCGTCGCGCTTTCGCATGATCGTGTGGGAGTGCCGTCGAGAACTGCAGCAAGTGACCAAACATTTGGAAGAATACGGTGTCAGCCTGAGTCTGGTTTTCCAGATGATGCTTTTGCGCACTTATTTGCAGCGAATCGACAGTCTGCTTGAAATTCTGCTGACAGAAAAACTGGATCATCGCAAAGTGACGAGCTTTCTTTCAAAGTTGATTGAAGAGAATCAAGATCTGCGCAGTATTAAATCTTTATTGTCGCAAAACGTTTCCTTGCTTGCGAAGAAAGTCGTCGAGCGCGCCGCTGAAACCGGGGAGCACTATATCACGCGCACGCGTGAACAATATCGCCACATGGTGCAGGCGGCCGGCGGCGGCGGCGCTGTGACGGCGCTGACGGTTTATGTAAAAGTCGGCATTTTGGCTTTGGGACTCTCCGGTTTTGCGGAAGGGATGCTGGCTTCCGTGAACTATGCCATCAGTTTCGTGGCGATTCATTTGTTGGGATTTACTCTTGGAACAAAGCAACCGGCGATGACCGCACCCGCGCTGGCAGAGAAGATGCAAGATGTCGCCAGCGATAAAGGGATGGATGATCTTGTTACCGAGATCACGCATTTGATCCGTTCGCAAGTCGCCGCTGTTTCAGGAAACGTTTTGTTCGTTGTTCCGTGTGCGATACTTATTGATATGGCTTTTTTCCTGCTCTTCGGAAATCACCTCATGGGTGAGGATAAAGCGCACTACGCTTACAAGTCCGTGGATATTTTGGGGCCGGCCGTTTTATACGGCGCTTTCACGGGGATTCTTCTGTGGCTTTCGAGCTTGGCGGCAGGCTGGGGAGATAACTGGTTTGCGCTCAACTCCTTACGCAAGACTTTAGCTCGCAGCCCGACGTTGCGAACTATTTTTGGCAAACGGGGCGCGCGCAATATCGCCGTGTTTTTAGAAAAAAACATGTCGGGTTTGACGGGGAACATCTGTCTGGGTGTTTTCTTGGGAATGACTCCGGAGATTTTAAAATTCATGGGCATTCCTCTGGATGTTCGCCATGTGACGCTGTCTTCAGGAACCTTGGGCGGCGCTTTACCGGTTCTGGGTATGGACTTTTTAAAAACCTGGGATTTCTGGCGCGCCGTGATTGGTATCTTCTTTATTGGCGCGTTTAACGTGTTGGTGAGTTTTGGATTGGCCTTGATGGTCGCAATCAAAGCTCGCAGCATTGAGCCGCCACAACGTCGTGCGATTCGTCGCGCGGTGGTTCGACGTTTCTTCTCGTCGCCTTTAAGTTTCTTCCTGCCTGTGGGAGCCACGGTGGCAAAGACCTCTGAAGGATCGAAGCACTGATGTCTTCTATTTCCGTGGTGATTCCCGCATATAACGAAGAAATGCGTTTGCCTAAGACGCTGCAAGCTTTGCAGCGTTATATGGAGCAGCCTCACCGCGAGTGGAAAATCCACGAAGTGATCGTCGTGAATGACGGTTCCGACGACGGGACCGTCGCAACCGTAGAGCAACACCAGAAAAACTGGACCGCTTTGCAGTTGCACTCTTTTGCGCAAAATCACGGAAAGGGAGCGGCCGTGCACGAGGGCCTTCGTGTGGCCAAGTCCGATTGGGTTCTGATAGCTGACGCGGATATGGCGACTCCATGGGAGGAGCTTGAAAAGTTGTGGATAGAGCATTCCGATGCGCACTTGGTGATGGGCTCGCGTGCTCTTCCGCAAAGTGACATCGTTGTTCGCCAACACTGGCTTCGTCAGAGCATGGGAAAAACTTTTAATAAGATTCTTAAGCTCTTCATTGGTCTGCCGTTCAAGGATACGCAATGCGGGTTCAAGCTTCTTCGCAACGACAGTTTCTTTCGCGCGGAAGTTTTGTCAAAACTGCGCGTGCAGAGATTTGCTTGGGACGTGGAAGTGATTTTGTTTTTGATGAACAACAAAAAGAAGATCGTCGAAGTGCCCATTCGTTGGCAGCATCAAGAGGCTTCGCATGTGCATATTCTAAAAGACAGTCTGGAAATGCTGATCGCCGTATTGAAAATGAAGAGGCGTGTTCGCCAAGAGTTGCGAAACGGGCGGTTGTAGCTGCTTCTTTTATGTTCTGGAACAACAATTTAGAGACTCGCGGCGTTATTTTCTGTGATTTAATATTAAGCATCATTTCACCAAAAAAATGATGGTAACTATAAGAGTTACTAATAATTTAGCTTCATGTGGTCCTAAAATTGAACTGGGGTTCCACTTTGGAACTAGTGTGGTCATGACAGAAAATTTCACTTTTTTCCCTCTAAAAAAATATTTAAGTGGTTCCAAAAGAGTACTTGATAAAACTTTCAACCTGAAATGAAGTGCTTCCCCATAAGAGGACTTCAATAGTTGGAGTCCATGGATATGGGGGGATTTAATGAAACTTAACGTGTTTGCAATCATCCTTACGGTGTTGTTTGCGACGGCAGCTCAAGCAGAGCGCGTGATCGTTATTATGAAAGACAAAGAGGCTTTCAAGTCTGCACACATGGCTTATAAGATGAAGGGGTCTTATGCGCTTAAGGGCTTTACTTGGGGATCTTCTTCCGCTTTGGCGCAAGTAGACGGTCAAGTTGAAGACTCACTTGCAAATTTGAACACTCTCATCATCGACGCTAAGAACGATGCTGAAATCGAAAAATTGAAAGCGAATCCAGCAGTTGCTTACGTAGAAAAAGAAATCTTCCACGAAGCTCCACGTCCGGTAAAAGGAATGTTGGCAAGCCCTCGTACAAAACAACAAAAATTGGGTCAAAAAACTCCATGGGGTATCCACACTGTTAAGGCTCCTCAAGCATGGGCTGTTTCTAACAAAGGTGAGGGCGCTCGCGTTCTTGTGTTGGACACAGGTATCGATGAAGCTCACCCTTCTTTGAAAGCGAACTTTGAAAAAGGTCAAGACTTCACAGGTGACAGCAATGGTTCTGACTACACTGATAAAGTAGGTCACGGAACTCACGTTGCAGGTACAATCGCTGGTGTGATGGACAGATCTGGTTTCACAGGTGTTGCGCCTAAAGCAAAAGTTCTTGCTGGTCGCGTATGCTCTGACAACGGTTGCTCTAACATCGCGATCGCTCAAGGTATCAACTGGGGTATCTCTGAAAAAGTAGACGTTATCTCTATGTCATTGGGTGGTATGTGGTCGACTCCTGCTGAAAGAGACGCTGTTAACAAAGCGGACAAAGCAGGTATCACAGTAGTTGCAGCTTCTGGTAACAACGGCACTGGTAAAGTTTCTTACCCAGCGGCTCTTCCGACTGTTATCGCAGTAGGTGCTATCGACAACACTCTTAAGAAAGCGGACTTCTCCCAATACGGTCCTGAATTGGCGATCGTAGCTCCAGGTGTTGCGGTTGTTTCTTCTGTACCACAAGGTACTGGCCGCGAGTCTTCTGTGACTATCGCGATCGGCACGAAAGCAGGAAAAGTAAACTCTTCTACTTTCCAAGGTGCTAGAGAAGTATTGACTCCTGAGACAAACGTTCTTGTTCCAGCAGGTCTTGGTAAAGCTGAAGACTTCGCAAACGTAGACGTTAAAGGTAAATACGCTTTGATCGCTCGTGGCGAAATCAAGTTCTCTGAAAAAGTAGAAAACGCTATTAAAGCGGGTGCATTGGGTGCGGTTATCTACAACAACGCTCCTGGTTTGATCCAAGGTGCTTTGACTGAAGACGGTTCTGTACTTCCAATCGCAGTATTCATGATCGAACAAACTGTAGGTCAAGAGATCGTAAAACAAATCGCGGCTGGTAAAGAAGTGAAAGCGACTTTGCAAACTGTAGCGACTGATTACGCAGCTTTCGACGGTACTTCAATGGCGACTCCTCACGTATCTGGTGTGGTCGCTTTGATGAAGTCTGCAAACAAAGCTTTGACTGGCGCTCAAGTTAAAACAATCTTGAAGCAAACAGCTCAACCTTTGGGACCAAACACTGCTAACGAATACGGTGCAGGTCTTGTAAACGCTGAAGCAGCAGTTAACGCAGCTCTTCAAGCGAAGTAATTAGATTCTTAAAATCCAAATCCTAAAAAAGAAGGCTCCTTTCAGGAGCCTTCTTTTTTTGCGTTGTGGGCTTCATCAAGTCTTGTCATACTTGAAGCATGCACACATTACCCGCGATGATTTCTGACTTGGCTCTGATTTTAGGTACGGCAGGGCTTGTTACTCTTATTTTTAAACGCCTGAATCAGCCGATTGTTCTTGGTTACTTGGTGGCGGGTTTTCTAGTAGGACCGAAAACAACGATCTTTCCTACGATTGTAAGTGGTGAAAGCATCAGCCTGTGGGCTGAAGTGGGTGTGATCTTCCTTCTTTTTGCTTTGGGGCTTGAGTTTAGTTTTAAAAAACTTTTCCGTGTTGGTGGGACAGCGAGTTTCACGGCCTTGTTTGAAGTTTCTTTGATGATCGTCTTTGGCTACGTGACCGGACGCCTTTTAGGCTGGAGCACCATGGACAGTTTGTTCCTGGGCGGTATTCTCGCGATCTCATCAACCTCGATTATCATTCGCACCATTGAAGAGCTTGGTTTTAAGAACATGAAGTTCGTCGGCATGGTTTTCGGTATTCTTGTCATTGAGGACTTAGTCGCCGTTTTGCTGATGGTATTGCTGACAACGGTGGCATTGACCCGTGATTTTGCTGGTGGCCAGATGCTGGGCGCGATTGTGAAGCTTTCATTTTTCCTCGCGATCTGGTTTGTGGCTGGTATTTTCCTTTTACCTTCATTCCTTAAGCGCGCGCAGAAACTTCTCACCGAAGAAACCGTTTTAGTTGTGGCGGTCGGACTTTGTCTTCTTATGGTGGTTTTTGCCAGCAGCGTTGGCTTTTCATCGGCGCTGGGTGCGTTTATCACAGGCTCCATTCTGGCGGAAACGATTGAAGGAGAGCGTATCCATCATCTGGTGGCTCCGATTAAAAATCTTTTTTCGGCCGTCTTCTTTATTTCTGTTGGGATGTTGATTGATCCACACGTGATTGCTCTTTATTGGCGCGAGGTTTTATTGCTGTCGGCCGTGGTGTTAGTAGGAAAGACTTTCAGCGTGACTTTGGGATCGGTGCTCGCGGGACAAACCTTGAAGTCTTCAGTGCAAACGGGAATGGCGTTGTCGCAGATCGGGGAGTTTTCCTTCATCATCGCGACTTTAGGTTTAAATCTCAAAGTCATCAGTGAAAAACTTTATCCGCTGGCTGTTGCGGTCTCCGTAATCACGGCGTTTACAACTCCGTATATGTTGCGCTCCTCGGAAAAAGTGTATGGTGTTTTAGAACGTATTCTCCCGGTGCGCTTTATTGCGGCTCTTGACAGCTATAGTGTGATTTCATTTTCGATGTCGGGGAATAAAGAGTATCGCGAGCAGGTGCGTGCTTATATCTTGAAAGTTCTTCTGAACTCTGTCGTGATCGTCGCGATTTTTCTGTTTATGGCTCGCGTGTTTTTGCCGTTCTTGCTGGAAAGGCAAATGGAAGAAGGTTCTGCAAAATTTATTTCACTCAGTGCGACCTTGTTCATGAGTGCGCCGTTTCTTTGGGCTCTGGCTTTCGGTAAAACCAAACAGTTTGAAGTGCTCATGATGGAGCAAGGAAAAGGAAGTCACAACTACGTTTTCCTGGTTTCACGAATCATGTTGGCCGTTGGTTTATTGGGGGCGATGGTCGCGCAATTCGTACCCTTGGCCTGGGCTGTCGGTATTACGTTATGGATGGTGGTTGTCGTCGGCTACGTTCTGTCGCACAAACTGCGCAGTATCTATCAGTGGTTTGAAAACCGCTTTCTTACGAACTTGCACGAAGACGTTGAAAAAAAGCACGCCCGGAAAAGCAATCGTGCGCTCGCTCCTTGGGATGCGCACATTACAGAGTTTATTATTCCGCCGGAAGGACCCTTCGTAGGAACACCTTTGCATAAACTTTCTATTCGCGAAAAGTATGGAGTAACGATTGCTTTGATTGAGCGCGGTCGCTTGCGTATCACGGCTCCGGGCAGAAATGAATGTCTGATGCCTTTTGACCATGTCCATGTCATCGGCACGGATGACCAACTGATTCAGTTTAAAACTTTCATTGAAGGCGAGGGCGACACCATCTCCATGCTGGATTCCTTGTCAGAGTATTCCTTGGAGCAATACCAGCTGAATGAGGACTCGCCTTATCTGCATAAAAATATTCGCGAGTGTGGTTTGCGGGAAGTGACGCGGGGGCTGGTCGTGGGTATTGAGCGTGAAGGTCACCGTATTTTAAATCCCGACTCCAGTGAGGTCCTGCAAAAAGGGGACGTTCTTTGGATCGTGGGAGATCGCGAAAAGATCTTACATCTTGATAAAGTTAAATCTTCCAGCGAATCAATTTAAATAAAAGATTCAATTTGAAAGGTGTGTACGGGGGATAGATGATTCGCATCAGCTTTCCCAAGAACCCCTGTTTCAGCAAAGCCTTTTCATGCGAGAAAGCCTTAAAGCCGAAATGCCCGTGATAATTTCCCATTCCGCTTTCGCCGACGCCGCCAAAGGGCAGGTTGGGATTGATAAAGTGAATCACGGAATCGTTAATGACTAAAGCGCCCGAGCTCGTTTCTCGAGTCACATCTTCGATATTCATTTTGCTGTTTGAATAAAGATACAAAGCCAAAGGTTTGGGTCTTTCATTGATAAAATGAATGGCTTCGTGCAAATCTTTAAAAGGAACCAGCGGCAGAAGAGGTCCGAAGATTTCTTCTTTCATCAGTTTCGTATGCAGATCTACTTTTTCCAAAAGCGTCGGGGCCATATATTTTTCGTCAACGTCGCATTCGCCGCCATACACGACTTCAGCGTTTTTGCTGACAGCCTCATCAAGCATGTTTTTAAGGCGGGCTGTATGCATCGGGGAAATCACGCGTGCTAAATCCGGCGAGTTCTTTTTTTCCAGCGGTGACTTTCCGTAAAACGCATCGATTTTATGCATAAGCAGAGTTTTGAACTGTGACAGAACGTCTCTTTGCACAAGAATGTAATCTGGAGCGATGCAAGTTTGCCCGGCATTCACGAACTTCGCCCAGGCGATTTTTTCAGCGGCAATCTCTAAGTTTGCGGAAGAGTCAACGATGGTCGGCGATTTTCCACCGAGCTCTAAAGTAACACTGCTTAGATGTTTGCTGGCCGCCTCCATGACGATCTTTCCCACGCGCGTACTTCCTGTAAAGAAAATGTGATCGAAAGGCAGTTGCAAAAGTTCCTGCGTTTTCTCTACGCCGCCCTCGATGAGGGTGACGTGTTCTTCGTTAAAGGTTTTTTGAATAAGCGTTTTAAGAAGTGCGGAGGTGTGTGTTGTGAACTCGGAAGGTTTAATAATCGCACAGTTTCCCGCAGCCAAAGCTGAAACCAATGGAGAAAGACAAAGTTGAAACGGATAGTTCCAAGGCCCGACAATAAGGCAAACGCCTTTAGGTTCGGGGACAACGTAACTTTTGGTGCCGGTAATCAGCAGAGGTGTGCGAGCACGCCGAGGTTTCATCCACTGCCGCAAATTCTTTTTTGCCACGCGGATTTCTTTAAGAACCGGATAAATTTCTGAAAGAAGCGTTTCCGCAGGAGGTTTCGAGAAGTCTTGGCTGAGTGCCGTAAGAATCGCTTCCGTGTTTTCGGAGATCATTTTCTCGAGAGCCGAGAGATGCTGCAGCCTTGTCGCCAGCGATTCTTTACGCAACAAAAGACTGAACTGTTTTTGATGAAGAAAAATCTGCTCGACCATAAATTTATGTTAGTTCACTTGTTTTAAGAGGCAAGGTTTTATTCCGGTATGACAAAAGGCACATCAGAAAGAAAAGATCTGCGAGCATCTTCGTGGCATCACGACGTTTTTTTGCTGAATAACGCGCCAAAGGATTTTAGAACCCAGTTGGTTGTTCATCAGCTCAGGGTGAAATTGTAATAAAAGGCCGCGGCCATTTTTGAACTCCGTGGCTTCCGTAACGCCGTCATGACTGCGAGCTGCGATCTGCAGCGGGCCGCCTTCGGTGTATACAACAGACTGATGGTGCAGAGAGTTCACGTAAAGTTTGCCCGTGCCGTCGGTCAGGCTTTTGAGGAGGCCATGCTTTGTGTCTTTGACGTCAATGTCATGCCAGTCGTTTGCGTGGGCAACGTCGTTGCCGACATGAAAGGGCACATCTTGAATAAGTCGATAACCTAATGCGACCGAGGAAATTTGCGAGCCACGGCAGACTCCGAAAAGAAAACCTTTTTCTTGTGCAACATAAGACTTGATCAACTCGATTTCAAACTGATCGCGCGCGGGAATGGTGTTGCGCGCATGAAAGTTCTCTTGTTTATAGAGCTGGGTGTGAACGTCGTCTCCGCCCATGGCGACAAGGAACGGAAATTTCTCGCCGATTTGTTTAAAGAGGTCGCGGGATTCTTTCGCGGAAAGGCCCAAGTTCGCGTTGATTGGCAGAATGTAAGATTGGTGTTTGGCCTGCTGAAAGATCTTTTTGAAATTAACGACTCGTTGTGAGTTCTTCGTGTAGTCTTTGGGAAGGTTGGCAATGAGCAAAGCGCGGGCTTCGCGATTGCCGTCTTGAAGAGGTTTAAATCCTTGAAGGCGAATATCAGGAGTGCGACCTTCAAAAAGTTCCATCAAGTCTGAATTTTTGTTGAGTTCTTTCAGATAGCGATTCGCCGCCATCTCGGGCGTCTCGTTACCGCGTACAGGCAGTATAAGGGGGGCTAAAGTATTTCCAGGGTTCCATTCGTAAAGACGAATAGAGTCCGTCGCAGCGAAGGCCACCGAAGTGAAGAATGACAAAAGCAGAGCGCAAAGAGAAAATCTCATACAGAAGAGTTCTTCAAAAGAAATGCCTAAGGGAAGGTCCCCGGTCGACGCTATATTGAAGCTCTTAAGAGCAGCGCTGTCTCAATATGAAACAGCGCCGTTTTTAGGAGAGTGATGTTCACTTTTCTAACGAGTTACTTGAGATCGTCTTCGAAACTGTCGCAGAGGAAATCCACAACGGCTGGTAAAGATCCTGTCGATTCAAAAAGCTCTCTTTGTATTTGATAACTGGGTTTTGCCAAATCGTTTTCCACGAACTCATCAATGTATTTTGCATAGCCCAGTGTCTGAATATCCTCTTTCATCTCGGAAACCAGATCTTTGATGTCCTGAAGAAGAGGCTTCGTATTTCCGTCCGAATCCACAAGAATCTCTGCATGCACTCCGAAGCGGGACGCGCGCCATTTATTCTCGCGCACCATCCAATCCGGCGGCGTTGGGCGCGATCCTTTCGTGTCCAAACGCTTTTGAATAAGAAGGGCTAAGAGATGGATGAATGCCACAAGACGTGTGGTACGGCGAACTCCGGGAACGCCATCGCAGATTCTGATTTCAAGGGTGCCATAGTTAGGACTCGGACGCAAATCCCACCAAATATCCTTGAAACTTGTGATCGATTGACTGCGCGTGAGTTTTTCAACAATGCTCTCGAAATCTTCCCAGCTTTGCAGCGTGCACGGCGAGCCGCCGGCAGGGTGCGCTTCAAAGACAGTAATACGTGACGATGACAACCCAGTGTCGTGACCTGTCCAAAACGGAGAGCTTGCAGAGGCTGCCAGCATATGCGGAAGATAATAAAGAAACTCATTCATCATCTTAATACAATGCTCGCCGCTCTTCATGCCGATATGGACATGCAATCCGTAAATCATCAAGCGCCGGGCGATATGCTGATTGCGTTCCAAAAGATACTGATAGCGATCTGCGGGATAAAAGATGCGGTGGTGCCATTTTGCAAAAGGATGCGTGCCATTGGAAGAAAGACGGCGGCCGTGTTTACGGCAAATGCGCGAAAGCTCCCGCGATGAAGACAAAAGGGCGTCTTCCACTTCTTGAGCCGTTTTACAAATAGGCGTGTCGATCTCCAGCATGCTTTGAAAAAGCTCTGGTTTAATGTGAGGGCTTGTGAGCGACCAATCCTGAAGTATGTCTGGTGAAATCGGGCTGAGGTCCCGTGTTTCAGGATGAATAATCTGTAGCTCCACCTCGACGCCTAATGAGAATAGGTCGGATTTCCCGAAGGAAATTTTTGGTGAAAAAGTCATAATTCACCTTAAAGGAATTTACACAGTAGGTGCAAATTTTTATCGAGAAAAGTGTGACATAGCGCGATTTTAGACTGGATTATTCGCTTTCGGTCACTCGATAGTGTCCCGAGTTGGAACAAATTCCGGGGCCAAATTTTTTATCAAGGTTCGCTGAAAAAGACGCAAGACTGCTAACGTAGCCAGGACCGCCGTGACTCTGCCACACGCGAAGCCACTCGGAAAATGTGTAAAGAGAAGCCGAAACATTTCTTAAAACTCTTTGCGCCGCCAGTTCCACCTCCGAGTCGCTGAGTTGACGATTGGCTTCTTGCAGGCATCGTTTTATTTCGCTCTTGCGAGCATTAAATTCTTGCAGACCCCTAGTGAAATCAAAATCTTTTTCTGTGACGTAAGAAAGCGCGTGTGCACGGTCTGCCGCCGTCAGCGCGCCCAACATGCCGATGTTAAACTCCTGACTTTTGCGGCGAGTGAAGTCGATGCGGCTGAATAAATACTCTTGCAGATTTTTTACCGCGACAGCGCCACCGGTGTTATAACCAAGAGCCACGAGGATTTTTTTCAGACGGGAATGGTCGCGGGAAGCATATCCCGCCTCTGCAAGAAGTTCCGCGATATTTCTTTTCGCGAATTCTTTGCTGACGTATTGTTCGTTGAGTTTATGAAATATCGCCGCGTAAAGAAGATTGCGAAGAGGATTGGAGTTTTTAGACATCAAAGCACATTTGCTGGCTCCGGCAACAGGTTTCCAGAACTGACTGCGGTACTGGGTCGTTTGCTTAAGCCATTGACAGCTTTTTTTGGAACTCTTGAAGATAAGATTTTTATACGCAGGAAGCGCTTCATCGACATCCGCAATAGCTTTTCCTGTGAGCTGGCCGATGCCAGCGTCTCCATTGGAGATTTTGGATTTGCACGTGAAATCCGCTCTCCATCATAAATTTCGGAAAAAGCCATTGCGGCTCGATCTCTAAACAATCCGTGATCGCTTGATAAGCGCGGCTCAAAGCTTTGATTTCCATGGAGGAATAGCGCGGGCGGGGCTGATGGGCTTCCGGAGTGCTCTTTTCTGAAACGCATTTTACAAAAAATTTTGATTTTTCGCCGACGGCGATTTTAGGAAAAGACTCCTCTAAAGCGAACTGCACGCAGCTGTCAAATTGTTGCGCATATGAAAACAGGGGAGACAAGATTCCCGCCAGAACTATCAGGAATGATTTAATAATGAATAAAAAGGCGATGCGGTTTTTGCTGAGCATGTCTTTCTAAAAAGCAAAACGCCGACCTTGAAACAAAAAAATGGGGGAGCTCATCGCTCCCCCGGACTCGTGTGAGGGGAACCACCAAACCCTCAAAGAGTCGCCACATAAACTACTTATTAAATTTCTTGTGCCTTACTTCTGCTCTTGCCGGTCTTCTGGTCACCGTGATCCACAGAGCGTACATCACGACTCCTGAGTAGAAGAGGCAGAACATTGCTACGTCATGTAAATCCGTCATGTTCTTCTCCTTTTTTCGGCCTTCCTTGGCCTCGGAAATTTCAAAGTGCCATCCTAGCGTCTTCTTGTTTCCGTCTAAGAGCATCCATGCTCTTGCTATATAGACTGGGGAGGGTAAGCCTAGGGTTAAAGAATTTTGCTAAAAATGTGGGCAAAAAGGTCCAGGAAGGCTTATTTTTCTCTATTGCAATCTATTGACTCTGAGAGGGGAAATGATTACCTTGAATCTTCCCTCGGTCCTTGAAATTAAAGGACAATTCCTTATGTGCGCGCGCGGGTGGTGGAATTGGTAGACACGTACGTTTGAGGGGCGTATGCGCAAGCGTGAGGGTTCAAGTCCCTCCCCGCGCACCAAATCTTCCCCATGCAAATCCTTCGAACAGTCCTCGCGGACGCGGCCCTTTGGGCCTGCTGCTGCGGAACTTGTATTTGCATGGGGAAGATTTGGTCGGCCCCTCCGCCTTTGGGGTTGGAGTATATCGAAAACACGAAATTAATTTGTGCACTCGTACATTAAGGTTTGTGCTGCTGTCGAGAGTTGGGCGGTTTTTCTTTTTATGAATTTGAGGTGAAATAGCAGATCTTCTTTTGGTAGGAGGTCGCTTAAGAGTCCTTCTTTGAGTTCTTCGGCGACGAGGAATTCGGGGAGAACGGAAACACCGAGGCCGCGCAGAACCATTTCTTTATGGGCTGTCAGGTTGTTGCTTGAGATTTTGATTTGTGCGTTTGGATGTATCTTTCTAAGTTTTTCCAAAGTTGGAAATTTGCGAGTAGATGAATCGTCGATTTCTCGCGAGCCAATAAAACTTTCTAGGACATCTTTCTTTCTTCGTAAATCTTTGCGGATGACAAGGTGGTACTGAATTTCTTTTTTCGCAAAAATCTCGAGTTTTTCTGAAAGATCGGGAATGTGAAAAAAGAGTCCCAGTTCAAGCTGGCCGTTTTCAATTTTTTCTAGAAGCATCGAAGCTGGGCCGGAGAAAATGTTGGGATACACTTGAGGGTGCTTCGCTAAATACTTTTCTAAAACTTCCGGCAAAAAATGACTGGCGATGGGTTCTGAGGCCGCCAGCTTTAAAGGACCTTTGACTTCGCCGGAGATTTTTCCCAAAGACTGCTTTAAATCATCGACAGAGCCGAAAATTCTTTGGCAGTGTTCAAACACCTCCATGCCTTTCGGAGTCAATTGCACACGGCGACCGACTTTTTCAAAAAGATCAAATCCGATGTCGTCCTCTAAAAGTTTCACCATGCGGCTGATGGCGGGTTGTTGAATGCGAAGTGCTTTGGACGCATTCGTGAAGCCTTGTTCTTTAGCGACCACATAGAAATATTGCAGATGCAGGAGATTCATATTTATACCTTTTTGGCATGGAATATATCTGAATTATATATTTTATCTTTATCTCTTGGCGGCCTAAAAGAATACGAAAAAGGAGACATTTATGAAAAATTTATTTCTTGTTTTAGTCACTTTCATCTTAGGTCACATGCAAACTGCCCATGCTTCAGGTTGTGGCGGCCCGGAGTACAGCATCGAAGAGACCCGTGTCCTGCAAACCTTTTCGTTTGCCGAAGCTGTGAAGAACTTTTCGATGTCGCTCTCTGCAGATGCTCAGGCAAAAATCACTGACACCAGTATTAGCTTTTATAGCGAAAAAATGAATGTTCCTGAATATCTATTCTTTTACTGGCATGAGGCGCGTTCCAGCAAAAAGACTCCAGAGAATATGACTTTCAACGAATTGGCGGCGCACTTGAAGTCATCTCAAGTAGAGCTTGTCGAGGATAGATTTTTTGTCAATTGCGGATATGCAGAGACAAATACGAAGAATAACTTTCGTATTCGTTTCAATTACAACGGACAAGAAGTCGAACTAAGAACGGGTTATGTGCCGGAAGCACGTTCTTGGTGATTGAAGCACTGATCTTAGTCAATCATTAAGTCCTAAGCCTTTTAAAATTCTTGGTATGCATTTCTCAATTCGTGAAGTTCGCGTAGCAGCCTGCTTTGCGGAAGAGAAATGCATTAAGTAATGTCTTTGACGGCCTGGGGTGAGGGCTTCGAAAGCGGATTTTAGTTTTTTGTTTTCTTTAAATTTGGTTTGAAGTTCGGCCGGGATTGCGGGAAGCGCCGGTTTTTTCTTTTCTGTTTTTGCGGGCGCTCCTTCGGCTTTTAGGGCTTCTTTGATGTAGGACTTTATTGCCGCTTTCATTTTCTTAATTTCTGCAACGTTTGTAAATTCAAAGCGCCGGGCTGTTTGGGAGTTTTCTCCCGGGCTTTTGAGTAGGTGCTTTGGGTCCTTCAGGCGGTGGCCGTCGAAGAACATCAAGGCACAGAAGTTTTTAAAGTTTTGAATGATGACGATGTTGCGGTCGCTATTTGTATAACACGGTAGACGCCATTTGAAGTCCTCGGTCAGGTCGCATTCCAAAGCTATTTCTCTTAAGAGTTGAATCTCTTCTTTCCACTTTTTCTCGTTCTTAATAAAAGCGTCGACTTGGGAATTACGTTCTTTCATATCGTTCCACCTTGTTAGGACTCCGAAATTGAATTGTGTGGCGAGACACCGCTAAAAATATGTTGAACGGCTCGCGAAGCAAAGTCACTGGAATTTATTTAACTGGGACGTAAGCGGGCTCTGCGAGGACGCACGAGCACCTTTGAAGTCTAACAGAGTCTTGGAAATTATCTTTTCTTTTCAGACGGCTCCATGAACCATTTTTAGTTGATGGGGGGCCTGTATGAAAAATGTTTTCTTTTTTCTTTTGGTTGTTTTCTGTCTTCAATCCGCTGTTGCTGCGACAGATCCTCTGCCTTCCTGGAATAATGGAGAGATTAAACAGTCTATTATCAAATTTGTGGAAGATGTCAGTCGAACGGGGAGCCCCACGTTTGTAAAGCCCGAAGATCGCATCGCCACATTCGACAATGACGGAACTTTGTGGAGTGAAGTCCCGACAGTTGAAGTCGAGTTCACGAAAGTGCGCTTGCAGGAGGTTCTAGAAAAAGATCCTTCTTTGAAGAATAAAGAGCCCTATAAATCTCTTCTGGCGAAAGGCAAGGCGGCACTTCCGATGCTCTCGCAAAAGCAAATCCTCGACATCATGGCGCGAACCCACTCGGGAATGAGCGAAGAAGAGTTTGAAGAGCAAGTGCGCAGCTTCTTCGAAACAGCCCGCCATCCGAAGCTGCAGGTTCCGTATACCCAGACCACTTATAAACCCATGCTCGAGCTATTGAGCTATTTACGCGAAAACGGGTTTAAAACTTTCATTAGCTCCGGTGGAGACATCGCGTTTATGCGCGCGGTGGCTTTTAATATTTACTCGATCCCACCAGAAAACATCATTGGTTCTTTTTTTGTCGACAAGACGATTGAGAAAAACGGGCGTCTTGAGGTTATGCGCACCGCGAACTTAGGTTTGATGAATGATAAAGAGAATAAACCCGTCGGTATCGTTCGTCATATCGGCAAACGGCCGATTTTCTCTGCGGGCAATGTGCGCTCAGGTGGAGACGTGGAAATGCTTCGTTATTCGAGTGAAGGGCAGGGGCGCACTCTGCAATTGATGATCAATCATGACGATGTCGATCGTGAAGCGGCCTACCAGGAAAAGGATGGGAGATCGCTGGCTGCCGCCAAAAAATTTGGCTGGAAAGTGGTTAGCATGAAAAGCGATTGGAAGCAGGTTTTCGCAACAGAACAACCTCTGGCAAAAAGAAATAAATAAGACAAAGGAGTGTCTATGGCGACTCGGAAGGATACCGGCACAGGGACGAAAAAACCCAACATTCTTGTGATTTGGGGGGATGATATCGGGATTTCAAATTTGAGCTGTTACAGCGACGGCATGTTGGGTTACCGCACCCCCAACATTGATCGTCTTGCGAAGGAAGGAATGAAGTTCACCGACTCTTATGGCGAACAGAGTTGCACGGCAGGCCGAGCCTCCTTCATTACTGGGCAGAGCGGAATTCGCACGGGTCTAACGAAAGTGGGTGTGCCTGGCGCGACAGTGGGGCTTCAAGCTTCGGATCCGACAATCGCGGAACTCCTTAAAGATCATGGTTATGCCACAGGACAGTTTGGAAAAAATCATTTGGGTGATCGCAATGAGTATTTGCCCACTGTGCATGGGTTCGATGAGTTTTTCGGCAATCTCTATCATCTGAATGCGGAAGAAGAACCCGAGTTGCCGGATTGGCCTCCACAAAAAGATTTTCCAGAGTTTAACAAAGGTTATCGACCGCGCGGTGTCCTTCGCTGTGTAGCGACAGATAAAGAAGACAGCGCTTCAGATGCACGCTTCGGTAAAGTGGGAAAACAGAAAATCGAAGATACGGGAGCTCTCACAAAAAAAAGAATGGAAACTTGCGATGAGGAATTCGTCGCTGCTGCCAAAGACTGGATCACTCGACAAAATCAGGAAGGAAAACCGTGGTTTTGCTGGGTGAATACAACACACATGCACTTCCGCACGCACACAAAGCCCGAAAGCCTCGGGCAAGCAGGGCGTTGGCAAAGTCCTTATCACGACACGATGATTGATCATGATAAAAATGTCGGGGATCTTCTAAACCTTCTCGATCAGTTGGGTATTACGGAAGACACGTTTGTCATGTACTCCACGGACAACGGACCGCATATGAACTCTTGGCCGGATGGAGCGATGACGCCTTTTAGAAGTGAAAAAAACACTAACTGGGAGGGAGCGTTCCGTATTCCTCTTTTGGTGCGCTGGCCTGGAAAGATTGCCGCGGGTTCCGTTTCAAATGAGATTGTGCAACATCATGATTGGTTGCCGACTTTCTTGGCAATGGCGGGCGATGATCAAATTGTTGAGAAACTCAAGAAAGGCCATAAAGCCGCCGGCAAGAGTTTCAAAGTGCATATCGATGGCTATAACCTTCTGCCGTATCTGTTGGGCCAAGAGAAGCACAGTCCTCGGAAAGGATTTATTTATTTCAACGACGATGGCGACATGGTGGCCTTACGCTTCGATAACTGGAAGCTCGTATTTATGGAACAAAGATCGCCCGGAACACTCCGAGTTTGGGCAGAGCCGTTTGTGACGTTGCGTTTACCGAAGCTTTACAATCTGCGCACTGATCCTTTTGAAAGAGCCGACGTAACTTCGAACACTTATTACGATTGGCTGCTGGATCACGCCTACATCGTCTTAGCAGCACAGGTGGTGGCAGCTGATTTCGCTAAAAGTTTGAAAGACTTTCCGCCGCGACAAAAACCTGCAAGCTTCACCGTCGATCAGGCCATGATGAAAATGAATGAGGCAGCCAGTGGCGCGCATCACTGAGATTGAACTCGAGAGACCCTTAAACAAACCTGATTTGTCAAAAATGACTTGGATCCCGGGAGGAACTTTCCTCATGGGATCCAACGACCATTATCCTGAAGAAGCTCCCGTACATCGAGTGATCGTCGACGGGTTTTGGATGGATACGTCGCCCGTGACCAATGCCGAGTTTAAAAAATTCGTTGATGAAACCGGATATGTCACCTTTTGTGAAAAAGCACCGGAGGCTAGTCAGTATCCGGGAGCAAGGCCCGAGATGCTCGAAGCGGCTTCCGTCGTCTTCGTAAAACCGTCACAAAAGGTCGATCTGCGCAATCCGCATTTATGGTGGAGTTTCGTCTTCGGTGCAAACTGGAAACAGCCGCAAGGACCTGGAAGCACAATTCAGAATCGCATGGATCACCCTGTCGTCCACATCGCTTTCGAAGATGCGCAAGCTTACGCAAAATGGGCGGGGAAAAAACTTCCGACGGAAGCAGAGTGGGAGTATGCCGCTCGCGGTGGCCATGAGTCTCTCGAGTACGCCTGGGGAAGTGAACTCGAACCGGGTGGTGAACATCGTGCGAATATTTGGCAAGGGGAGTTTCCATGGCAGAACCTAACGAAGGATGGCTATGAAGGCACATCGCCGGTGCAATCTTATCTGCCGAATGACTATGGCCTTTACGATATGATTGGGAATGTGTGGGAGTGGACTGTGGATTGGTACGCCCCTCGTCATCCCGAGGAAAAACAAAAAGCCTGTTGCATACCTAAAAATCCCCGTGGTCCCGCTCAAGAAGTCAGTTATGACCCGCGATCGCATGTCAAAATTCCAAGAAAGGTGATGAAGGGCGGTTCACATCTGTGCGCACCGAACTATTGCCGTCGCTATCGACCGTCAGCACGGATGGCCCAACCTATTGATACGTCCACTTCACATCTGGGCTTTCGCTGTGTTGTTCGCGGGGAGCGCTCTGAAATAAAGAGGTAAGATGGAGCCGGAAAAAATAGATCCGAACGAGCTTTCACAAAGAAGAACAGAAATGTCGGTCCAAAGAACCGATATGTCGACTCATCGAACAGATATGTCGGAAGAGCGGACCGATCTTTCGGTGGCACGCTCGCATTTGGCTAATGAGCGAACGCATCTTTCGTACTTGCGAACCGGAGTCGCCTTAATCAGTTTCGGTGTAACCCTCAACCGTTTTGCTTTGTACTTGCTTCAATCCGAAGAGATGGAGCGTTTTCACAGAAAAATGTTTTTGCATGACTTGAAAAATGTCGGCATCGGTATGGTTCTTTTAGGAAGCATTCTGCTGGCATGGTCTATTCGTCATTTTATCAAGATTCAGAAGAGCATCGAAAACCTCTCCTTTGTTCCAGCAAAGTGGTCGCTCATATTTTTCTCGTTGGCTGTTATTTGTATTGGGGCGGTGACGACGATCTGGATGATCTTAAGCTGAGGTGAAAATGGAAAAAGAATATCTTGTCAGCGCATCGCAAATATTTACTTTATTCTTTATTATGTTTGGCCCGTTTCGAGTTCTGGGACCCTTCTTTAAGTTGACACAGCCATTAGCACCCGCACAGCTCCGAACAGTCGCATTTCGTTCTGTGATTATTGCGATGACCTCGTTAGTCCTCGGAGGATTTGTCGGGAAATCGCTTTTGGAGAAATGGAAGATTCCCATTCCCATTCTTGAAGTCACGGCAGGACTTATTTTCGCGATTGTCGCATTCTCGATGATTTTAAAAATCAAAGTGGAAAAAGGAGAGACTTCAAATACCGAGGTCAAGATGGAGGGACTCGCTCTCAATACCGCTTTATCCATGATCATCACGCCATTTGGCATGGCCGTTCTCGTTATTTTTTTGGCCATCAGTATGGATTGGGCGCGAACGATGACGGTTTTTTCTATGTTGGGGCTCGTCATGCTTCTAAATCTTCTTGCTATGATATTAGTTCGGAAGATTATGGGGAAGGTCGGTCTCGTGATCTTGCAGGTCCTTGGTGCAATCCTGGGGGTGCTTCAGGCAGCACTGGCTGTGAATATGATTCATGTGGGGCTCATGGCCCTGCGAGCCTCTTAGGAGTGTTATGAAAGAAAATCTTTTGCGTGTTACGCATATGTTGAAAGAAGTGCACCGTCGGTTTTTGGAACTTGAAAGGCTGGACGCGGAAAAGTTTTTCGAAAGAAGAATCAGCCCCTTTGATTTTTTGCAGATTCTTACACACGACAAAAACTTTAAATGGCTTCAGCCATTTTCAGCGCTCATCGCTGAACTCGACGCGTTTCTTGAGGAATCAGAAAATGTTTCCGACGAAGATCTGGTGTGTATGAAAGATCAAATCGCCTTCGTGCTTCGTCGCTCGGTCGGAGACTCGTTTTTGTACGATCGCTACCAAACACACTTGAACAATGATCCCAACTTTGTTCTTTTGCACGCGAATCTAAACGAGGCTTTGAATCGATTGAAACCCACGGATATTTCGAAGAATCTCTCTTAAGAGCGCAAATAAAAATTCTTTTACAAATAGATTGCTGTTTTTATGCAGCCCCCTGTTCGAGAGCGATACCAAGAGAGTAGCTGTCGAACTTTCGGGCAGGGGCGTTTTAACGGCGTTAAAAAGCCACATAACTATGAGCGGCGCAGAGTTTTTACGCGGCACGTTTGACAAGATTTAAGACCTCTATTATGCCTTTTTGTGATTTGCGAGGTCGAAAAATATGAATCAAGAGTGGACCCTAAAAAAAGAAATTCTTCGTATGGTCGTCGGATTCAAAAGATTCCGCGATCGCTTTTTTAAAGAAGAGCATTCGCTTTACGACCGTCTTGCCAGCTCCGGCCAACGTCCTAAAACCTTGATGATTGCCTGCAGTGACTCTCGTGTTGATCCCGCGATTCTTTTTTCTTCTTCTCCCGGTGAAATGTTTGTTATCCGCAACGTTGCGAACTTGGTTCCTCCGTTTGAATCCGACCGCGGCTTCCACGGGGTGAGTGCGGCGATTGAATTTGCCGTTGTGAATCTTCAGGTTGAGAACATCGTTGTATTAGGTCACCGTCAGTGCGGCGGCATTCGCGCTTTGTTTGAACCACAAAACGTCAAGCAGGGCGGATTCGTCGCGCAGTGGATGAGTATTGCGAAGGATGCGAAACAAAAATCTTTGACGAAAAATCCTCATGCGGACACGGATACGTTGTGCCGCGAGTGCGAGCGTGATTCTATTGTGATCTCTTTACAAAATCTTCGCACGTTCCCGTTCATTGAAGAAGCGATTCAAAAAAACGGTCTGCAACTTTTCGGCGTCTATTTCGATCTTGAAAGTGGGCAGCTCTGGCACTATGACGACTCTTCCGACGCTTTCCAAGAAGTCGATTTCTCCGTTCTAAAAAATCAACGTTAATATTTACTTCATTCGTCTAAAGCTGGATGAAAGTACCATGTTAAGTCTTAGCTATGTGCGAATTGCAAGTGGCAATTCGCGCAATCCTTTAGGGGCAAGTCGCCTCTGCTTTGTTATTTCGCGCGCTCTTCTGCAAATAAGCCCTCAGTGACCGCTGTTTACTCTGGCCCTCTTTTCGCTTCGTAAAGGGTGCGCAGGATTGCGTGCTGACTATTAACAAATGGCAAAGGAGAAGGTCATGATTCACTCAAACATTCCTCAAGGTGACTGGAGCAAAGTCAAAAGCGAAATTCAAAAACAGTGGAGCAAACTGAGCAGCAGTGACTTAGAGAATACCCATGGCGATGTTGAAGCCATTTCTGAGTTGGTGCAGGAAAAATACAATCTGCAACCGGATGAAGCCGAAGAAAAACTGGATGAAGTTATTGAACGCTGTGGAACGGCGGCGGGCTCCCACTCTGTGTCGGGTTCGTCCTCTCAAAATATGAGTTCGTCACGAGGCTCGCAATCTCAATCGCAACAACAATCCAGCTCTCGCAGCTCGGGTGAATTTACACAAGGATCAAAAAATGCAGGTCAGCAACAATCAAGACAAACGGGAGATTCCGGCGCGTCTCGTTCGGGCTCGAACCAATCAATGCAAAGCGGCTCAACTCAACAGCAACGCGGTCAAAGCAGCCAATCCCAAACATCGGGATCACAACAAGCCGGATCCCAGTCGGGATCGCAACAATTCAGTCAAGGTTCCCGAGATTCCAGTGGATCCCGCGGCAGTTCGCAAGAACCACGAGATTCACGAGGAGGAGGACAGTCGTCTTCGTCGGGAGAAACGCGACAAACCGGAAATCAAGGACGATCCAGTTCATCCAACCCAAGCTCCGGAGATCAAAGAGGATCCTCATCGAATCAGGGAAGACAAGACAAGCGCAGTTAATTTCTATTAAGGAAATTGCAACCAGCAAGGAGCTTCAGAGGTTCCTTGCTGGGACTTTCAGAGAAAGGATGTGTCTATGAACTCAAAGCTGATTTTTGCCCTGACTGTTTTTATTCTCAGTTTAGCGGCATCGCAAGCAGAGGCGGCCATTGATTCTGCCACCGAAAAAGCGTCGCGCGCTTTGGGAGCTGCTATGGCCACGGAAATTTCTTTTAAAGAAGGCAGCGCGGATCTTAACGATCGTGCAAAAAAAGAAATTCAAGACATCATCGCGAAGAGTGGCAACTCCGGAAAAATCGAAGAGGTCAAAGTCGCGGTATGGGCGGATCGAGAATATCCAGCGGCGGATACGCGAGCGTCAGATCAAGACATCGACTTAGCAAAGCGAAGAGCAGACAACATCCGTCGTTATATCAAGAGCGAAACCGCCGTGCGGGATGTTGACGTCTTTAATATGAGTGAAAGACCGAACGCTTTACAAAAGTTTTTGTCGACTCCGGATGCAAAACTAAAAAAGAAAATGGAAAGCAGCGGAGCGGCTCCGCGAACGGATAAAGAAGCAGGCGTTTTCAATCAACGCGCGAAAGCTTCCAAAGCTTTGATTATGGTCTACACCGAATAGGGACTTGGGAAAGGAGTTCGCCATGAAATACATGGGCCTATGCCTGCTATTAGTACTCTTCTTGCTGTCAAACCAGGCGCATGCCGTCGGGTTTTATATCGAGCCCGGAATTACTTACGAGCGCGGAGACAACGAATTGGATTGGCCGGCTCCGTTAAGCAGTTCGACGGGAAATCAGACGGGATTTGGTTTGAACCTGAAGCTCGGCATCCACGTCAATGATGTATTCTTTATGGGGCTTGATGGCTCCTATTCGAAACCTGATTTTGACAACTCGGCAACGAACTATGATGCCGAAGCCGTGTCGACCACTTATGGCGCGATCCTCGGAGCGCAAATGCCCGGAATAGGTCTGCGCATATGGGGCGGTTATATTTTCGGGGGAGATTTGGATCCCGATAAGAGCGGCGACGTTGATTTGAAGTTCACCGGAGCCCATGGTCCCAAGGTCGGTTTAGGATTCCGCATTTTCTTCGTGAGTTTGAATGTCGAGTACATGGATCTTCAATACAACGAATCTGAATTGCAGGAAGCCGGGCCGGTCACGGGAACTTTTGATGAAGACTTAAAAAACAAAGTGGGTCTGATCAGCGTGAGCATTCCTCTGACACTTTAACAACTACAGACTTAGCAGAACGGCGCCAAGACCAATGCCGCAGGCGCCGACAATCTGCAAACGGGAGAGGGACTCTTTAAGGAAGTACGAAAACAAGACGGCGAAAAAAATCGAGGTATTGCGAAGGGAAATGGCAAAGCCCGGCGCTGAAACTTGAAGCCCGTAAAGAAAAATTAAAAAAGAACCTGTCGCCGCAGAACCCGTCACCATCACGGCCCAAGGATGGCGAGTGAGCGTGTGGCGAAGACGCTTGATGGGCTCTTCACGCAAACTCCAAAATAAAAACGGCAGACTGACTAACATCGCGATACAAAACAACGAACGCGGATCCGCTTGTGCTGCTAAAGCCTGGTGATAGCTTAAGTGATACCCGGCGATAAAAACTGCGCTCATCGCAGACCAAAAACTTCCGTTTAAAAGATTGCCGCCCGAAAATCCTTTAAAATTCATCACGACAATACCAAGAAAGATAAGAAAGGCGCCGAAGTACTGAAAAAGGCCCGCAGTCTCTGCAAAGAAAATCGTCGATACCAGCCAGACGATGATCATGGCTCCGCCGCGCATAATGGAATAGGCCTTCCCGAGTGCGGATTCTTTCAAAGCTTTGGCTAAAGTGATAAAGTAAAGCCCCTCGAAAACGCCCGAAAGAACGCTGATCCAACCTACTTTGCCGGAAGGAATTTGAAAGCCGCCATATGTGAGGACGATGCCTAAGGTGATCAGGCCGCTCAGAAGAATCGTGAGGAAAAGAAAGCTTTCCTTGTCTTTTGCTGATTTCGCAATGGCATTCCACGAGGCGTGGAGAAAAGCTGAGAATAAAAGCAAAAGAGGCCCTAAAGTCATGTCATCGTTGTAGGCTTTTTCGCTCTCTGAGGCCAGAAAAAAGTGCCAAATTGCGGTCCGCTTATGATAAATAAGAGGATCTATGAAACTGACGGATCTCGAATTCACTTTTCCTGAGGAGCTGATTGCTACGTCTCCCCAAAGACCTTCACGCGTGATGTGGGTGGATGCTGTCACAGGTCCGCAAGAAATCTCTCTGCAAGAGTTAGTACAGCGTATTCCAGCTGGCGACGTGCTTGTCGTGAATAATACGAAGGTGTTAAAGCGCCGTGTGTTTTCAGGGGATCTGGAAATTCTGTTTCTGAAACAAATGAATGCCACGGACTGGGAAGTTTTATTTCCTTCCAAGAAGTTCAAGCCCGGCGCTGTGATTGAGCTGCCCTTGGGGTTGCAGATGACCTTGATTGAAAAAGGCCGTCCGCAAAAAGTACGTTTGAGCCGTGAAGTCAGCGAAGATTATTTTCAAAAAATCGCAGAGCTTCCACTGCCGCCATATATTCAAAAAGCGCGCGACCAACGCCACACGGTGGAGGCCGACGAGTCCTGGTATCAAACGGCTTGGGCTAAAACGCCGGGCAGTTTTGCAGCACCCACTGCGAGTTTGCATTTTTCCGATCAAGACATGCAGAACTTGCGCGCCCAAGGCGTGCAGATTTGCGAAGTCACTTTGCATGTGGGGCTTGGAACTTTCTTGCCGGTCACGGCGGAAGATCTGAACGATCACGATATGCATGAAGAGTATGTTGAAGTTACGGCCTCTTCCTGGAACACCATTCAAGCCGCGCGGGCGGCAGGAAAAAAAGTGTGGGCGCTGGGCACCACCTCGACACGTTCTTTGGAAAGCGTGGGGCAGGGGCTTCTTTCCGGATCTGATTCGGAAGGATATCGCGGCTTCACAAAACTTCTGATTCAACCGGGATATAAATTTAAAATCGTCGATTATCTCCTGACGAATTTCCATCAGCCGCAATCAACGCTCTTGGCGTTAGTGGCGGGATTTTCGTCTCTAGAAAGAGTTAAAGCTTGCTATCAATGGGCTATTGAGAGAAAGTTCCGGCTCTTCTCTTACGGAGATTTAACGTGCTGGTCCCGCTCGGCGGGCTCCGCGGATGCCGGCTCGGCGGATGCCGGCAGTGCTGGAGCGCCTGCAGGCGCGGAAGCTGAAGCAGCTCTCAAATTGAAATGAGTGAAATATGTTGGACGGAAAACAAACTATGACCACAGGTGAATTCAAAGTTCATCAAACAGAAGGCAACGCTCGCCGTGCGACTCTGATGACGGCGCATGGTCCCGTGCAGACACCCGTTTTCATGGCGGTAGGTACCAAGGCGACTGTAAAAGCGATGACTCCGGAAGAGCTTAAAGATTGCGGCACTCAGGTTGTCCTCGGCAACACGTATCACTTGCATTTGCGTCCTGGCGAAAAGACCATTAAAAAAATGGGCGGTTTGCACAAGTTCATGAACTGGCACGGCCCGATCTTGACGGACTCTGGCGGCTTTCAGGTTTTCTCTCTTTCACAACTTCGTAATATGTCCGAAGAGGGCGTGGAGTTCCGTTCGCATCTTGATGGAGCGAAACATTTTATTTCTCCGGAAAAAAGTATGGAGATTCAAATGGACCTGGGCTCCGATATCATCATGGCTTTTGATGAATGCCTTCAGTATCCGGCGACGGAAGAAGAGATCGATAAATCTATGGCTCTTACGTATCGTTGGCTTTTGCGTTCAAAAGCGGCGATGACTCGCAAAGAAAGTCTTTTGTTTGGGATCGTGCAAGGGGGCTTGAGTCTGCCGCATCGTTTGAAGTCCATGGAGCAAATTTGCTCCGTCGATCTTCCGGGTTATGCTTTAGGCGGATTCAGCGTCGGTGAACCGATTCACTTGATGCACGAACTTCTTCCGCATGTGGCGCCAAGAATGCCGGCAAATAAACCGCGCTATTTGATGGGCGTTGGAACGCCGACGGATTTGATCATTGCGATTGATTCAGGAATCGATATGTTTGACTGCGTCATGCCTACAAGAGTGGCACGCAATGGAACGATCTTTACTTGGCGAGGCAAAGTCAGCATTAAAAGAGCGGAATATCGCGAAGACAGTTCTCCGCTGGATCCTGAATGCGATTGTTACACTTGTACAAACTATACAAAGGCGTACCTTCGTCACTTATTCTTGAGTGGTGAAATTTTGGGCTCGCGCTTGAACACGATTCACAATATTCATTTCTATATGAAGTTGATGGAACGTGCTCGTAAGGCCATCGAAGAAGGTCGTTGGGCGGAGTTCAGAGACGACTGTTTGACACGATTCGTAAAGAAGGACAGCTAGACTTAAATATTGATTCTTCCTAAGAATAATGCTGAATTTTACTGTCAGTAAAAATTGGAGGAATCAATGTTATTCGGACTTCTTGTATCGACAGCTCATGCGCAAACAGCTCCTGGCGGGCAGCCTTCTGCCTTTGAAATGTTTGTGCCTTTTATCTTTATCTTCGTGATTTTCTATTTCCTCATCATCCGCCCTCAAGCGAAAAGACAAAAGGAACATCAGAAATTCTTGTCCGAAGTTAAGCGTGGTGACGAAGTGATCACGTCCTCCGGTATCTTGGGTCGTGTTGAAGGAATCAACGAGCAATTTGTTACTTTGGAAATCGCTGACGGCGTTAAAGTAAAAATGCTTCGCAGCCAAATTGCTACATCTCAGAAAGCAGCAACAGCAGAGGAAAAGAAATAATGGAAGGACTTCGTTGGAGATCAGCTCTCGCGGTTATAGGTGTTGTGGCAGCCCTAGTTTGGGTTATGCCAAACGTGGTGAACTTTGGTGAAAAATCTTGGTGGCCATCTAAGCAAAAATTGAACTACGGCTTGGATATCCAAGGTGGTTTGCATCTTGTTATGGGCGTGGACGTTGACGGCGTTGTTAAAGAAAGCCTCAATCGTTTGATGACTTCCATGAAAGCAGAGATGCAAAAGGAAAATGTTGCATTTGCTGACATCAAGTCTGAAAAGCCGGAACAAGGTGAAATGACGATCACAGTGGCAAACGCAACGGATCGTGCTGCGATTGAGCAGTTCCTTTCTTCGAAATACAATACAGTGCTACAAGTGATGGGAACGACAGATACGTCTGTAACGGCTCGTTACTTTGATGCTTACTTGAATGAGTACAAAAATCGCGTGATCCAACAGGCGATTGAAACGATCCGTAACCGTATCGACGAATTCGGTGTGGCGGAGCCTTCTATCTCTCAACAAGGCGCCAACCGCATTTTGATTCAGCTTCCGGGTATGGCTGATGCGGAAAAAGCAAAACAGCTTATCAATACAACGGCGAAGTTGGACTTCATGATTGTGTCTACGGAAAAAACTCCGCAAGAACTTCAAGCAATGATCGCGGAAGCTGAAAAAGCAGGGAACTACTCAATGGAGACATTGAAGTACTCTGACTACGTAACGCGCGTGAACGAAGATCTTAAAGGAAAGCTGCCGGAAAAAACGGTTGTTTATTTCGAGAAGTCTGCCAATGCGACAACAATGGAAGCAGGCGCAGTTCCTTATCTTTTGAAAACGGACACGGATCTTGGCGGTGGCGCACTTGATGACGCTTTCGTTGGTTACGACCAATACAATATGCCGCAAGTTTCTTTGAACTTTAACGCTGCTGGGGCTGCGAAGTTCGCAGACTTGACGGGCGCAAACGTTGGCAAACAAATGGCCATCGTGCTTGATAAAGTTGTAAAATCAGCGCCAAGCATTCGTGATCGTATCGCGGGTGGTTCTGCGGTTGTTACTTTGGGCGGAAATCGTGACCGTAACCAAATGATGGATGAAGCGAAAATGATTTCAACGGCTCTTCGTGCGGGTGCTTTGCCTGCTTCTTTGGAGCAATTGGAAGAAAGACGTGTGGGTCCGACATTGGGTGCGGATGCCATCAATAAAGCGAAGATGGGATCTTATGTAGGCGCTTTGATCGTCGTCTTGTTCATGGTTATCTACTACCGTTCTATGGGAGCTATCGCGAGCGTGGCGTTGGGAATCAACATCCTTTCAATCTTCGCTTTGTTGACAAGCTTCGGCGCGACTCTGACTTTGCCAGGTATTGCGGGTATCGCTTTGACTGTCGGCTTTGCTGTCGATGCGAACGTTCTGATCAATGAGCGTATCAAGGAAGAGCTGAGACTGGGACATAGTATTAAGGTGGCTGTGAAAGAAGGTTACCATCGTGCGATGTCTGCGATCATCGATGCCAACGTGACGACAGCGGCAACAGCTGTGGTTCTTTTGTACTTCGGTACAGGTCCGGTGCGTGGTTTTGCGGTGACTCTTTTGATCGGTATCGTAACTTCTATGTTCGCGAACGTATTCGTATCTAAAGTGATCGTTGATACGCTTGTGAATAAATTCAACTTCAAGAAGCTTTCGGTTTAGTAGGTGAGTATGGCTAACAATAATAAAGTAGAATCTTTTGGCCGTTTTGATTTTGTTGGTAAAGCTTGGTTCTTCGGCGGTATTTCACTGCTTTTGGTCGTAGCTTCTTTGATTTACTTGGGTGTTCACGGGATCACTTACGGTATCGACTTTAAAGGTGGTACTGAGATTCAAGTGAAGTTCGCTCAACCGGTCACCATCGACCAAGTTCGTGGTGCCGTTGACGAATTGAAGTTGGGTGACGTGGGTGTTCAGTCTTTCGGTGAAGGCAACGAATTCATCGTGCGATTCCAAGGAAGACAAGGCGCGACTGACAAAGAAACGAATGAAATTTTGAATGCGGATATTTCTAAAATCCGTGAAAAAATCACGACGGCTTTTGCTGCCGCAGGCCCTGATATCCGCCGCGTGGATACAGTGGGACCTCAAGTGGGTGCCGAGTTGAAGCGTAACGGTGTGTTGGCGGTATTTTACTGTCTTCTCGTTATCTTGATCTACGTGGCTCTTCGTTTCGACTATAAATTTGCTCCGGGTGCAGTTCTTTGCTTGTTCCACGATGCTGTGATCACGTTGGCTGTGTTCGTGGCTGTTGGGAAAGAAGTGAACGTATCTATCTTGGCAGCGATCATGACTTTGATTGGTTTCTCTCTGAACGATACGATCGTCGTATTTGACCGTATCCGCGAAGTGGAAGGTCACGAGCATGGTAAAGGTTTTGGATTTATCATCAATAAATCCATCAACGAAATGTTGGTTCGTACATTGATTACGTCAGGAACGACTTTCGTTTCTGCATTGTGCTTGTACATCTTTGCTGATGGAACTGTTGAAGACATCGCGTTCTCTATCTGCATCGGTATCTTCTTCGGTACTTACTCATCTATTTACGTAGCCGCTCCGCTTGTTCTTCTTATGGACAAGTTGAATCTAAAAAAGGCTGCTAAGCCCGCAAGAGCTTAAAAAGGAATGCATGAATCCTCTATGGAAGCCGCGAGACTCATCAACTGAAGTGGAAACTCCTTCGCATGTCGAAGGTCAGTGGCCGCCTCTGATTGGCAAGATTTTAGCGGCGCGAGGATTCGCAGAGTCAGGGGATGTAGAAAAACTTCTCTTCCCCAAGCTCGCGGACTTGAAAGATCCTCTTTTGATGAAGGGGATGTCTCAAGCCCTTGAGCGCATCAGTCAGGCTTATCTCAATAAAGAAAAAATCTGTATCTATGCCGACTTCGATTTGGACGGGACTTCGGGCCTGGCTTTGTTGAAGACAGGCTTATTGGCTTTGGGTTTCCCTGAGGTTTTGCACTATCAGCCGAAGCGCCTTTCTGAAGGTTACGGCTTTCATGCGGCGGCGGTTGAAGAGCTGCAAAAGCAGGGTGTGTCTTTAATTATTACTGTCGACGTCGGAATTACGGCTCATGCCGCGATCAATAAAGCTAAAGAGATCGGTGTTGATGTTATTCTGACGGATCACCATTTGCCGGCGGATACTATTCCTGAGGCATATGTTGTTGTGAATCCCAATCAAGGGGATTGTCCCTCGGGATTAGGTTATCTTTGTGGTGCGGGGGTGGCGTTTTATCTTTTGCGCGGCCTCAAAAGGCACTTTCAAGATCATCCGCAACTTCCTAAAAACAATTGGGATTTAAAAGAGGTTCTTGATTATTTCACGATTGGTACATTGACCGATATGGTGCCTCTGGTGGACGACAACCGCGTTTTGGTGAAGCACGGTCTTATGAAGTTGGCGGAGACCAAAAAAGCCGGACTTCGAGCATTACTTGAAGAGTTGGATTTGGTGGATCGTCCTTTGACAAGTCAGGATGTGGCGATTCGTTTTGCTCCGAAATTGAATGCTCTTTCTCGTATGGAGTCGGGTGTTCTGCCTATTGATATTTTCTTGCTGGATGAGCCTAAAAAAGCCCGCGATATGGTTCGCGAAGTAATGAAGAACAATTCCACGCGCGTGCAGCTACAAAACGATGCGGAAGTGGAAGCTCAAGAAATACTTAAAGGTTGGCAGTATAAAGACTTTGTTTTCGTGGCTTCGCGAAACTTTCATCGGGGTGTTGTTGGCTTGATCGCCACCAAGCTCACGCAAGTCTTTAACAAGCCTGCGTTTGTAGGTTCTTTGGGTGACGATGGTATGATTGTGGGAAGTGCGCGACTGCCGCAGGGGCAGGAAGCTTGCCTGGTTCAGGCCATGTCATCAGCACAAGAGCTCTTAAGTCGTTTCGGTGGGCACTCGGCCGCTGCGGGATTTGAAATTGCTGAAACGCGTGTGAGTTCTTTTATCGAAAAGCTGAACGGACACTTTTCAGATCTTCGGGAAAAACCGAAGCCGCTGGAAATTTTCTATGACGTCGAAGCTCAGCTGTCAGAGGTGGGAGCACCTTTGATGAAGTGGTACGATTTCGTCGGCCCATTTGGTGCGGGCTTTTCGATTCCTTTGATTCATTTTTCCAACATCCAGGTTCTTTCTAAAAGGGACCTGAAGGGTGGTCATCTTCGTTTGAAAATTTCTGACGGTGAGGGAAAGTCTTCGGCGGAAGCTTTGTTGTTTACGCCAACACCTCGGCAGTTAGAAACTTTGCAGAATGTTCCTGGCTTCTATAATATTTTAGGAGAGCTGCAGTGGAACTATTTTGCAGGTCAAAAAACAGTTCAGATTCTTATTCGTGATCTAAAGGCTGCAACATGAAACCAAAAAAGAAAGTGGTCGTTCTTTTATCGGCGGGTTTAGACTCGACGGTGAATGCGTTTGAGGCTATCAAACATCATCATGAGGTCGTTCTTGCATTGACCTTCAATTATGGTCAAAGAGCGGCGCAAAAAGAGGTGGAGTGCTCGGCGAAAATCGCCGCTCACCTGAAGATTCCACACAAGGTTGTGGAGTTGCCCTGGTTTAAAGATTTCAATAAATCGTCATTGCTTGTTGAGTCCGAAGAGGTGCCAACAGGAGCCGCTGTAGAAATCGACAATATGGAAAAATCCACACAAAGTGCGAAGTCCGTGTGGGTTCCAAACCGCAATGGGATCTTTTTGAATATTGCGGCGGCTTTCGCCGAGGCTTTGGGAGCGGACGCCGTTATCCCGGGTTTTAACGCGGAAGAAGCGGCGACTTTTCCCGACAACTCGCGGGAGTTTTTGGAGCAGGCGACGAAATCTCTTTGGTATTCGACGGCCAATCACGTGACTGTCGGTTGTTACACCGCTCATCTTAAAAAACCCGACATTGTTCGTTTGGGACAAGGATTGAAAGTTCCTTGGGAGTTGATCTGGCCTTGTTACTTCTCGGGCGATCAATGGTGCGGGCAGTGCGAATCTTGTCAAAGATCGAAACGAGCCTTTGCTTCCGCCAATATTAATGTCGCCTCTCTTTTTAAGGAGTAGATATGCACACGCATTTTATCGAAAAGAATTTTGCCTATGACGGAACTCAGCTGCGTTCGTTATTTGGCTATTTGGATCACGGTATTTTGGGACCTTCGATTGTTTCTTGGCGTGGGCCTTGCTCTATTTCCTTTGATCACATGGTTGATGGCGAAGACCTTTTGGCAAAAGCCGTCATTCAAGGCGATGAGATGCTTCATTTTATTATCGAAGTCTTTGATCGCGACTTGTTTGCGGGCGTTTCGCTGCAAAGACTTTTTGCTTCTATCAGCAAAGACTATCTCCAGAAAAATGCCAAGGCGGGCTTAGGGGAGGCCTCTCTTCATCGGGATGGCGATGATATTTATCTAGGCGATCGCAAACTGAGTATCAGTATTGCGACGAAGTCTCCGGTATCTACGCTGGTGCATTTTGCAATGAATATCACCAATAAAGGAACGCCGGTTCGTACGTTGTCTCTGGAAGATTTAAAATTAGATCCTCGCCGTGTGGCCGAGGACCTCATGACATCTTTTAGAAACGAGTATGTTTCCATCGTCACGGCGACGCAAAAAGTGCGCCCCGTTCCTTAACTAAGGTTGTAGTAATCTTAAGGGACAGGACTTAGCCTTTTTCTTTAGCCTTGATGTAGGCCTCGCGAAGCCACAGGCGGATGTGTTTCAAATACATGTCTTTCATACCGAAAAAAACGAAGTGATTTAGGAAATAATCAGCGCCTTTATCTTTCTCAGTGAAATTCACTGTGCCTATGATTTCAGGCGTATCCACTTCTTCGGGACGCCATAAAACGAACTCTCTAAAAGCGCCGGTGCTGATTGCGCGATAATATTTCAGGACAAGTCCTGCTTCAGAGATTTGTGTGATCTCGACGGGGTTGGCGACTTTTAATGTGCTTTTATCATTGATGCTGGCGACAGAAGCGGGCGCTTTGTTCACAAGGCTTGAGTACTGCGAAAGAGTTTTTTTAAAGATGTATCCCTTATCAAGAGGCGTAAAAAAGATTTCTTTAATCCATAAAGAAAGATTTTTAATTTCATCAATGGGGATCTTTTTTCTGGAAACAATAAAGAGTTCCGGCTGACGATACTCCGTCGTGTGTTTCTTCGCGCGTTCTTTCAGGTACTCGCAAATCTGTTCCCATCTTCTTTGCTTTTCAATTTCAAAAATCTGATAGTTCGAAAACACCAGATCGAATTGCGCCGGTAATTCTTGTTTATTGGGAGTGTCCTTGTCCGCAAGATCCGACAAAAGCTGTCCATAATGCGAGTAAGAGAAGACCTCCACGTTGCTAAATTTTTCCGAAAGAAAACCTTTCATTTCAACGTTTAAAGGCATGTCCTCGTCTAAAATCAAAACTTTTAGAGGGTTGCCGTGCGTGTTTTGGACGTCTTTGGCTTCGTGATTTTTATCTTGAAGAATGGTGCGGCGAATTTGGCTGATTTGATCGTTGTCAGCGCCGAAAAAATAAAACTCACACAGGAATTCTTTGGGCGAAAGCTCTTTGCAAGAGTTGCAATAGGCGAAGATGCTGCGCTTGTTTCCGCTCTTAAAAGAATCACTGTAATACTTAGTCATCGCGCCCAGTTTGATTTCGTGATTGTTCAAAGTCGTAAAGCCGATTTCGGAGATGCTATTTAAGGAAACTTCCTTAAGCATTTCGATGGTTGAATGGATTTTCATCGCAGCGACCGTGGATGTGTTTACCGGGTGATGTCCAGTCAGGGCGTACTCAAGGTGCTGTTTAAGAATCAGCTTGTCGAATGGCTTAAAAATCACATTGTTGATGATGCGTTCTTCCGCGAGTCCGATGTCGAAATCCGGGCTGTCAAAGGCGGTAAGAACTAAAGCCGTTGGCTCCTGGGGGGAGCACATTTTCTTTCGCAAAAAGAATTCTTGAGCCCGTTTTATCAGGCCGATGTTCTGAACGCCTAAAAATTCATTTTTTGCGACAACAAGACGCAGCTCATGCGTACTCGCGGGTTCGATATCTTCACTTGTATCATCTTTGTATTTTTGGCCACCGGGCGCGAGAGCCTTCGGGCCTTCATGGACCGCAACCTTAAGCCATTCGTGGAATTGTGCTAGGTTGAGAAAAAAGCGAATATGAAGCTTTGGATCTATGCTTTTTAAAGTTTCAAAAAGATCCTTTTGTATACGTTCATCATCTTCGAGCACGTATATGAACTTCATATGAGTTCATTATATCTTAAAGTGAGATGAAAAATGCATTATTTTTTAAGGGGACCTAAAAATAAAGTAAACGGCGCCAATAAGGCATAAACCCGCCCAGAGAAAATCAAGCTTCAGCGGTTGTTTCATATAGAGAACTGAGAACCCCGCAAACACCGCCATGGTGATCACTTCTTGAATGATTTTAAGCTGGGGCAGCGTGAACTGACCGTAGCCCATGCGGTTGGCCGGGACCTGTAGGACGTATTCAAAAAAGGCGATACCCCAGCTGATCAAGATCGCGACCCACAAGGCCGAATCCTTAAACGACTTCAAATGCCCATACCAGGCAAATGTCATAAAGATATTTGAAAGAATAAGAAGTCCGACAGGGGTCGCTGCTTGCATCATGTGGATGACCTTTGATTATAGGCGTGATTGCAAAGCAAGCTTGCAATACGGCGATACTCACTCAAAAGATCTAAGTGGATCGAACTTGTATTGATAGATGTATGCATTCCGCGGTTTAAACGACTGATATGGTTTTCGCGAAGGGTGATCTCTGTTTTTGCAAGATCGCGCTTAAGCTGAATAGCTTCTTCACAAAGTTCTTTATTTTGGTAGGCGTTGATCGCCATCGCCGCAACTTTAACCACCTGTTGGTGCATATTGCAGATCTCCGACCAGCCCTCTTCAGAAAACTCCAATTTCAAAGCATTCTTCTTGATGGCCAAAGCCAGGATATTGATATCAATAGCGTCGGCCGCGCGCTCCAGGTCACTTAAAAACATGATCATATTCATCACGTTTTGGTGAACAACCGTATTGGATTTGTTCGCGTGATCAAGCAAGAACATCTTTGTCTCGCGATACAGGAAATCCACCTTGTTGTCGCGGTCTTTGATGGAATCAAAATCTTTCGGATCATTCGTCTCGAAAAGACGGATCGAGTCTTTAATCATGCCCAGAACGATATCAGCGGTGCGCATGATCTCGCGGTTGGCGTAAGAGACGGCGAGGGCCGAACTTTGATAGTTATTCAAGTTCACGAACTCAGTCCCAAACTCTTCGGAAGCGGCTTTGGGGAACATTTTTTCAATGAGTTCCGCGCCTTTGTTGATGAATGGATAAAAGATCACGGCCGAAAGAACGTTGAAAATCAAATGGGCGTTGGCAATCGAGCGCGCCAGAGTCGTATCGAACGTCAAAAGGAAGTCGATAAAAATCTGTGTGAAGGGATAAAATATCACCACACTGATCGTTTTGTAAAAGAAGTGCGCCCATGCCACTTGGCGGCCGACGTAGTTTCCTCCTGCGGCAGCGATCAAGGCGACCGAAGTCGTTCCGATGTTAGCGCCATAAACCCACAGCATCGCATCGTAGAATGTGATCGCCTTCACCATGGCCAAGCTCATCGCCAAACCGATTGTCACGGCACTGCTTTGAACAAAAGCGCAGAACACGATGGAAATCAGCAACGAATAACCTGGGTTATCACGAACACTTTGGAATAAATCTGTTAAAAGAGGATTTTCCGCAAAATGATGCGAAGAAACTGAGATAAGATTCAAACCCAAGAAAAGAAGACCGAAGCCCATGAAAACAAGAGAGAGATTTTTGAAAACCGTTTTCTTGGCTTTAAAATAAAACGCAAACGCGATCGCAAACGTAGGAAGCGCGTACTGACCCAAATCTAAAGAAATGAATTGCACCGTCAGTGTGGTGCCGATCGCGGTCCCAATGATCACGCCCATCACTTGACGAAGATTGATAACGCGTGCGGAGCCCAGGCCCACGAGCATGGAAGTCACCGCTCCCGAACTTTGCATCAGAGTCGTCAGAATAACGCCTGTAAGAATCGCTAAAAATTTACTCTGCGACAGACGATTTAGCAGGCTTGTGATTTTCCCTGCCATCAATTTCTCAAGAGATGAAGACGCTAAACCCATCCCGTACAAGAACAGCGCGACACCGCTGACAAGGATGATGAAATAGGAGTTATGGGTGTCAATCATGATGCATTATCCAGCTTTTTGTTAAAATGTACTAAGCTCCAAAAGAAAAGAATTGTAGCAATTCCACATGGAATTAGGAAGCCCCAATACTGCGCGTGAAGATAAACGTAAGCGGAAACGAAGGATCCTAAAGTGAAGAAAGAAATGAGCCCGATACGCATCCAGTTCGCACGAATCTCATTGTTGCGCGGTTGGATTTTGTGGGAGTGGCTGATCACTCGAACCACCCCGATCCCCAGATCCGTGGTAATTCCTGTTAAGTGGGTGGTTCTCACAATCGCGCCGAAAGCAGAAGTGATCGTGGCGTTTTGAATTCCGCTCGCCAAACAAAGCGCGGCAAGAAGATAATAATCGCGCGCAAGAAAACTTTCGCCGAATTTCCCGAAGAGCCCCATGTTTCCCGCAACGGCAACCATTCCCGTCAGTGCTAAAATCAAAAACAATACGATCGGGTAAAGAGGACGTCGGCCTGTTTGAATACGGCGATCTACGAAGAACGCCGAAAGCATCGTGCCGCCGATGAAGAATCCCGGAACGGAGAGGGCTCCCAAAGTATGAAACCATTTTCCTTGAGCCGCTTCCGTTCCCACCATCGTGCCGAAGCCTGTGACGTGACTGACGAAGCGATGACAGGCTAAATAGCCGCCCGTATTGATGGCGCCTGCTTGAAAGGCCATCGAGAGCCAGATTGCAACATTCGATCGATTGAAGTGAGAGAGAGTCTGCGAGTAGGAAAACATACTGCAAATAGAGTAAAACATCTCTTCTAAAAATACAAAAGACACCTATATACTTAGGTCTATAGGGAGTTATTGATCATGTCTCAGAAGACCGAACCCGTCCTTGTTGTTGCTGCAGTGATTCGGCGCTATGCGGACCCCGAAAAGAAGATCTTAGTCGTGCGCCGTGGGCCAGAACAAAGTGGCGCGGGGTTTTGGGAGTTTCCCGGAGGCAAAGTTGAAAGAGGCGAGTCGCCAGAGCAAGCGCTGATCCGTGAGATCGACGAGGAATTATCGCTCTCTATCCGCGTCGGAGATTTATTAGGTGAGCAAGATTTTGCTTATCCGACCAAGCTTATTCGTTTGCGGGTTTATTGGGCTGAAACCGATCAAGGGGATATTGTTCTGACCGAGCACGACGCCTTTAAGTGGTGCAAGTCCGAAGACATCGTCGTTGACGAGCTCTCCGCGGCCGACAGGCCTTTTGTGCAGATGATTCAAGGGAGTAAGTAAGAGCGCTCTTCCGGAGTCGGCAGTCGGCAAAACTCTCTTTGACCAAACCAGGCATAGCGATTTTTTGCGATAATACGATAAAGGAAATCGCGCAGGGGAGCGGGAATAATCCACGCAATGCTAAAGAGTTTATAGACTCCGCCCAGGCTCGTAAGAATTTTGAGAATAGCGGCCGACCGATAATAAATTTTGCCTGCCTCAAAGTAGATCACTGTATCAAGTTTGACCCGGTCTTCTTGCGGCAAAACGTCTTCGGCCGTCGTCCCTTGTAGTGGCGCAAAAAGCAAAAGGTGAGCTTTGTCCCGGCTGATCACAGCATCGACAAAACCATTGCAAAGGTGACAGACACCGTCGAAAAAGACTACGTTTCTCATTTTTAAGTCCACCTTTTCCATAGCAATTATAGGCTACAGTCTTTATAATAAAGGTTCAAGTTGAGGAGTCTGGTTCGCATGGAAGTCTTTCTTTTTCCACTAGTCAACGTGACTTTGTTTCCGAGGACGACGAAGCCCCTCAATATTTTTGAGCCGCGCTACCTTTCTATGATTAAGGAAGCCGTGCAAACTCAAACACCTATTGCTCTCGGATATATTGAAGACCCGTCTAAAGTCTCATCCGTTCGCCCGGGAGAGAAAGTCCCCTTCGTGCGTGAGATCGCAGGATACGGTTACGCGCAAATCATTGAAGAGCGAGTGAACGGGACCCTTTTGATCTTTTTGCAGGGGCAAGGCAAGTTACGTTTGGGAAAGGTCCTTGATCGCGGGACGCCTTACATTATTTGCGAAGGACAAATCATTCCGGAAAAAACAATTCTCGAACCTGAATTTAAACCGGAACTCGATTCGCTTTATAAGATTCTTACAAGATGGATTCAAACTCATATCCCAGAGCCTGCTCAGCGTGATCTTTTCATGCGCAGCTTAGTGCATCCCGAAGAAATTGTCGGAAGCTTCGCCTCTTATCTTGTGCGTGATTACGATCTGCAACAGATGGTTCTTGAATACGACGACATCAACGACAAAGTTCATTTCCTTCATCGTTTGATGGAATCAAACGAACTTACAACCTAACAGATTCGCTGCGCACGAAGAAAACCCATTGCAACAAAATCACCCAAATAGTGTGCGCGAGTGCCAAATGCGCGATTTTCATCCACACTGGAGCGTGAAGCAAAAGGGTCGCAATTCCAAAGACAATGCCCGTGATCAAAGTTAAAGCCATTTGATAAGACCGTCTTTGAATTAAAAGAGACTCTGCCGTTTGCGCTTTCACCCAGAAAAAGAGCGCCAGTCCACCTCCGCCTAGAAGAGCTAGAAGTGGATGAAGGCCTCTCAGGCGAATGAGAAAATGCGACTCGCCGGAGAAATCCGCCATGAAGCCTTCCCAAAGATTGTCAGTCGGAAAAAGAGAATTCGAGAGGGACGCCCAAGCTCCAGTGATGCCGATTATGACAATCACCCAAGGAAGAAGCCGATAACGGCGGTCCGCTTCAGAAGGTTTTTTAAGATCTTCCTTTAATGTCGCCGCAGCGAAAGCTAAAGCGACGGCCCCGGTGAGCATAAAAGAGTTGATCTGATGAAGAGCCATAACGAAAGCTCTGTAAGGAGTGTCGTTCGTTGTAACAAGTTTAAAGAGGACGAGTTTTGCGCCGAGCAGAGCTTCCGTGATTGTAAAAATCAAAGTCGCCAGAGCGGCTTTGCGTACGAAGTGAGTCTTCGGATAGATTTTGCGCGCAACCCACCAAAAATAAATCACGACAAAACCGTAAATTCCCGACATCAAGCGGTGAGCGTACTCGACCCAAGTTTTTCCACGTTGCGCTTCCGGAATGAGCTGGCCATGACATAAAGGCCATGTATCGCCGCAGCCGTCTCCGGAATGAGAAATGCGCACCCATGCACCCCATAAGATGACGAGCAGGGTGTAAAACAAAAGGCCAAATGCAAGTTTCTTGTATTGAGGTTTTGTCATAGGCTTAAAGGGATATCATGATGGTCAAAAGGGGTCAATGTGAGGGGCCTTTGATTGACTTCCAATCCCAGAAAAGAGTTTAATAACGCTATGTCAGAAGCAAAACAAAACCAGCATCATCACTCTCATTCACATTCGCATGGTCACCATCACCACCATGGTCATGGCGATGTTTTAGGCCGAATGAAGATGGCGTTGGCGCTGAATTTGGGATTTGCTTGTATCGAACTTGTTGGAGGATTGTGGACCAACTCCGTTGCGATCCTCAGTGATGCCCTTCATGATTTTGGTGACGCGATCGCCGTCTTGCTGGCGATCTTCCTCGAGAAATTTTCGCATAAAAAAAGTGATGGCAGTTTTTCTTACGGGTACCGTCGTTTCTCCACCTTAGGGGCGGTGATTACCGGTGTGATTCTTGTCGCGGGCTCCATTTTCATTCTTATCGAATCCGTTCCGCGCCTGCTTGTGCCTGAGCAGCCTCACGCAAACGGCATGATTCTTTTGGCGTTCCTCGGTGTAGCCGTGAACGGTTTTGCCGCTTATCGCGTATCCAAGGGCGAATCTTTGAACGAAAAGATGTTGATGTGGCACATGATCGAAGACGTCATGGGTTGGGTGATGGTGTTAATCGGCGCGATCGTGATGAAGTTTTTCGATATCCCCGAGCTCGATGCGGGGATGGCGATCGCTTTGGCGGCGTGGATTCTCTATAATGTTTTCAGAAACCTGCGTGAAGCTCTAAAGGTTTTCCTGATGGCTTCTCCGGCGCAAATCGCGGAAGGCGCGGTCGAGGCTGCGGTTCGAAAAATTCCCAAGGTCGTCGATATCCATCACGGACATTTATGGTCTTTGGACGGTGAGAATCATATTTTCACGGCTCACGTTGTTCTTGCGGATGGCTCCACCATCGAAGATATGGAAAGCGTGAAGGTGCAAGTCAAAAATCTGGTGAAAGAATTCGGAATCGTCGAAGCCACGATCGAAACTGAAACTTTCAGTGCTTCTTGTGTCGATCCCGAACACAAGTAGGATGCCAAGGTCCCATCTTGAGATATGAGTTTTTCACGGCGCCTCACTTTCTCACTCTGAGACGCTGTTAAATTTCAAATTATTTATAATCTCGATTTTGTGCAAGTTTTCGTCCTTTTCTGCCGATAAGAAAACCAGGAAAAGTAAGGAAACATTTATGCTTAAGTCGGTACGTAACTCAGCAGGTAATGTTTTGTTGCAAATCTTGGCTGCCACCGCCGTGATGAGTACTTCTTTTTACTTCCTCACGAACTACGTGATCGGACAGAAGGAGCAAGTAGGGAAAACGGCCAACTTGGTCAACCTTCGTTTTGCGCTCAACAGTGCTATGGATTATGTGATTTTCGGAATTCGTCAGAAGTACTGCTTCACGAATGACGATATGTTGTTGAACGATACTCCCGAAAGATGCGGTCTTAAACACGACGGGAACGTCGAGCGCATCATTATGTCCAAAGAAACAGAACAATTTATTCGTAGCTTGGGCAATAACGATCCAGACATTCGCATGCAAAGAATGTATCGCTACCTTCGCGTTTCCGCAGCTACGGAAAAACATCCCATGTTTCCGGTTCTTCGCCAGCTTAAAATGGTAAAAGGAATGGATGGCAATCCTCTGAAGGTGGATGGGATTGCTGTGGAGATTTCTCGCGACGAAGGTGCGTATTTGCCGAAAGCCGGTAAAGAAGTTTATTTAAAAGTCAAAATCTCTCTTAAAGCCAACCGTGACATCGTAGACCCTTTGCAAGTGGGCTCGACGAAGCTGACTCTTGAATCACAAATCGTCATTTATCCGCGTGAGGTGGGTTCCTTTGCGTTGGTTGTGCCTAACGATTTGCATCTGGATACACAGTGGGATGCGAAGATGGATCCGGGCGACATTTCGTTGCATAAATTTGACAGCAAAAAAGAATTGGGTAAAAGCCAAGGGCTTATTTTTCAAAGCCCGGTTTTCGTGAATCGCAATATTCACTTGCCACAAGACGTAGCGCCTGAGGGAAGCGACGTGAGTGCGTTGCCTTATGCGGGTGTCACTTTCGCCGACCGTGTTTATTTAGGAAACGGATGGGTTGTCTCTAAAGGTGAAAACTTTGCGCCTCGAACGGCCGGTGGTATGACGGATCGTTTCTGGTCTGACAATCGTACGTTCGGTGGATTCCTTAAAGGTATTGAGAATGACGGCGGTTTGGATTTGGGACTGCAATACTTTGCGGGAATTCTTAATGCCACTCAGCCGAGCACGGACTTGATGTCGCGGTGTATTCAATTGAGTTTGCAAAAGGCTTCGAAAGAAAATCTTTATAGATCAGAACTGGCAGCGAATCTTTTAGATTCGGAATACACGTCAGTAAATGACGAAAGCGAATTCAACTATCGTCTTTTCCTAACACGGGGAAACTATTTCTCGAGCCAAACCAATCGTTTGACTTCAAACACCATAGGCTGGGGAAGTGGAACAATTGATGTAGACGCCTCTGACTATAATGATGCGATGGTAAAAATTCGTCTGGATTTGGGTGATCGTTGGGTGGAAGCCCAGCTTCCTAGATCAGGTACGATCACACTAGTTCCTGAGGTTGGATCCGCAGCTCTCAAAAGCAGCTTAGAAAAAGCAGTGACAACGGCTAAAACGGCCTATGATGCTGCTGTTTCAAGTTATGATAAGCTGCTTAAAGACGTGGATGATCTTCGCAAAGATCTTTCAATTGCACAAAACAAATTGAAAGAAGAGGAAGCTAAGCCTGTAAAACCAAAAGCTTCGCCGTCTCCTTCGCCATCGCCGTCTCCAACAGCGTCACCAAGCGGTGGCGGTAAAGAGACTAAAGAAACGGAAAGCCAGATTGTTGCAGAGGCTTCCCCGACACCGACGGCGTCGCCAAGCCCTTCGCCTACTGCGGATCCTTCCATGTATCAAGATCCTGATGTGATTGCGGCACTGAAGGCGGAAATTTCGAGTTTGCAAAGCGCTATTAGTAACTATAACAACAACAAGTTGCCGGAACAGCAAACAGTCGTTAATTCGACATCTAAAACGTACGACGAAAAAAGAACGGCTTATAACTCGTATCTGAACATTGTTGCAAATCCGCCAGTGATCGAATTCAAAACGTCGCTTGTGCGTAAATATAGTTATTATTTGCAAGATAAGTTGAATCTTGACGTGACCGTTGAGAGAGCCCGAAATCTGATTGATAAAAACGGAAATCTGGTGGCTCCAGTCGTGGGGATTCAGGCTTACGACGGTACGTACTACCGTTCATCATCAATTACAGATCCGGCGAATAAAAAATTATTGGGTTACTTAAATTTCTCTTTCAATGCGGCTCAGACGCGTTTAGAAGCTCCGTACAACGTATCAAGAACTCCGAACACTTCAGCCTTGAACTTGGCAGAAGACAACACGGACTATGGTGCCTTGGAAGAAGAGTGTGAAAAGGCACGTAATGCGCAAAGTTCTCAATCCTTCGGTGGAACTGGATGGGCGACGAACTTCGCGCCAAGTACACGCACTTCTTGGAATTTTGCCGGAGGCACTCAGCCAGGTGTGATTCCGGGAGTAAAAGAACTTATTCTGGAAAATCGCACGCGTGCGAATGCCACATTCATGGTGTATTCGATTGTTGGAAAATGCGTTATTAAAAGCAGTTCTGATTTCATCACGGGTTTCTTTGCCTGCGATGAGTTGGAAATTGAAAAACGCACGACTCCATTAAGAATCATCGGTACGTTTATCGTATCAAAAGCGCGCATTGATAAAGAAGCTATTAAAGCCGGTATTACTTGGAGTTCCATCTATCACCCGCAAGCGACGCGGGAGTTGCGTAAAGCGGGAAATCCGGCGATTCTTTCCACGCAAACGGGTGTGAGTTGCGATGCGGCCCCTAAAGATCCGATCTGGCATCCGATTCCATCGGTACAGCAAGTGGCTGATCGTATGACATGTAATACAATAAGTCTTCGTGCGAAAGCGGATCCGTTCCAATGGACTGCTGTCGATCCTGACTGCGGGATGTTGCCAGGAGCTTCAAATACTTCTTGTAAGCGTCGTCTTGTTCGCTTCTTCGTGGTCGAGCAATCGCGTGAAGGAGGCATCTAATGAGAATAGGAAATAATAAAGGTCAAACAATCATAGAAGCCCTTGTGGGACTTGGTTTGATCACCATCGTCGGGTTCGCGTTTACGGGCGGTATGGTGCAACTTCGTAAGACGACGGCGAAAACGGTGAATTTTTCTTCAACAGAAAAACAAGTCAACGATATCGCAGAGAATATTAAAGCTGGCGTCGAAAACTATCAAATTAACTTTAACTACAAAGATGAAGGCACATCCAATGCCTTAGCGCTGGAAAATCTGCCGATGGCGTGGGACGTAGGTAAAGTTCTCCCTCGCAGTGAATGTAAGGAGTGCGCCGGAACGTATGGTTACACGATTCAGCCTTATGGCGACTATCGGGGACTTTATAAAGTGACGTTGCGTATGACACATAAAACGTGGTCTGAACCCAAAGATTATATTTTTGTGGTGAGTGCAAAATGATGACTTTAAATAGAAAAGGTTTCACAGCAGTCGAAGTTGTTGTTGGCGTGGGCCTGGTGGCCTTGCTGACATCTGTTATGGTGGCGACGCAGCTTATGGTGACGAAAGATCAAGCGAATCTAAAAGAGAAGCTTGAAGATTCGATCGACACCACTTTAGCTGAGCGAATCATCTTTCAAGATCTCAACAATGTGGATCCCTCTTATAATAATTTAACTGTGAAGGATGACGAAGGACGCCCGTTCTTCGATTACTATCCTGATATTCCTGCGAATATTTTGACGACGGAAGCTGAGCGCAACGTCAGCTTAAAGTTGGGTGGTCGAACAGAATTTTTTATTATGACTCAGGATACGACGGCGGGTGCAATTATGACCTATGACCCTCCGATGGCGTATTTAATCGGCAATCCTCCTGCGGATTTCAATACGTCGGCGACGTTAGAGTTTCAAAGTTTGAATAGAAATAAATCTGTGGAGACCTATCGAAAAAATTTCTGGGTGCCCGGCAAAGCATTGATGTTGGATACGCCGGCTCGTTTGCGTCCCGTGGAATCTAATGGTTCCGTCAATATGACGGTCGCGCCGCGAAGTCCGATTTTTGTGGGCGCAGTTCAGGGGCAGGCTCTAGCGATTGATCCTGTGATGAAGAGTCTACTTAATATCAAGCATCCCGAAACGAAGGCGGACATCAACTCCGCGGATGCGTTTTTGAGAACGCTGCCTTCCATTGGTGGTGGTCAACCGATTGTACGGTTACGTGCTGTGAAAATCGTGAAGTACTTTATTAAAAAATACGAGGACACGCGCCTGCAGACGACGCCAGCCAATCTCTATAAGTCGGTTTATGAGAACGGCCAGTGGAGTGAACCATTTTTAATGGCGGATAAGGTTGCGGAGTTAAGCTTCAAGCGCGATTCCGTACTTAAACGAATGATTTATTTTAAAGTTAAAAAAGTAGAGAAGAAAAAAGACGTACAGACGGCAGGTCTGTAAGTTTTAGGGGGACGTTATGGGGAAATCAATCAAATCGACAAGCTTGCTCGCGCTGCTACTTGCTTTAGGTTCATCCTCGTATGCCGCGGAGTCTGACAAAGACTTTCCGATGTCTGTGAATTCCACAACGTCAGGAGAGACGGTTATTTCAGCGCCGGCGACAGGTTTGGTGACCCGCTCAGGGAAGGCGACAACAATCGTTAAAATTAACAATTCTTGCTTTGGAACGAACTTGCGTGGTGTCGGAAATCCTGTGGCTCCAACGGCCATCATCAAAGGTGATCTTGTCGTTAATATCGGCGGGAAAAGTTATCCGATGAGTGTTGAGTATCCCGCGGCCTTGGTTGCTAAAGGTGGGTTGACGTCGAACGAACCTATTCGCGCTATGGACCCTGACAAGTTCAAAATCAACGGCGGCGGAAGCGCGGCTATCTGGGGGAACTCAGTCATTTTAAGAACACCCATTCCAGCAGGTGTGACCGTGGATTCTTCGGGTAATATCGCCGTGTCTGCCGACCGCGATGTTTACTTGGAGAGTTATTCGTTCTCGCAAATAGTTACTGAATGCGGAGGTCCTGCAGTCTATGGCGCTTATGGATATTCCTCTTACACTGCGACAACAAACTGCGGTGACTATATGGGAAAAAACGGTCCTCTTTCTGTGACATTCGGAGGAGTGACGATTTCACCAGATAAATCCAACGTGGATATCAACGTTTCATTCCCAGGACAAACGGGATTCTGTGGCGGTTACTGGTCGCCTTTAATGGTTTTCTTTGATGACAATCGTCCTACGTTTGCTAATACCACGGACTTTCCGTTAAACCCTATGGGAAGAACTTCTTGGCCTGAAGCCAATGCGCCAGGTTGGTTCGTAGCTCTCGATCGCGATCACTCGGGTAAAATCGATAAAAAGGACGAGTTGTTTGGTGACAATGCTTCTGAAGAAAACGGATTTGAGGTCTTGAAAAAGTTCGATTCCAATGGCGACGGATTTATTGATAAAAAAGATAAAGAGTTCAAAAAATTAGTCCTTTGGAATGACAAAAACGGTGACGGTGTTTCTCAGAAAGAAGAGCTGGTTGCGCTTTCTAAAAAGGTGATGAAGATTTCCTTAAACTACGAAAAGGGAATTGTGCAGCCTATCGGTCAAACAGCTGAAGCGCGTGAAAGATCTAAATTCTGGTGGAAAGAAAAAGGCAAAGTTCGTGAAGGTCAGGTTGTCGATATCTGGTTGGCTCCTGTGAATACGAAGCTCAGCCAAAGATAATCACCGCGCTAAAAGTTCCTGAATTTTCTTCTCTAAAGCCTGTGGCTTTTTGTCGTCGAAACCGCGATACAAAGCCGCAGGTTTTAAATTTTTATCAAAGACAAAAAGCGAAGGCAGAGCCTGGATTTTAAAATCTTTGGCCATCTCTTTGTTTTTATCCAGATACTGCGCAAACTCAATGGCTTGAGATTTTAAAAACGCATCCCGTTCTTTCGCATCATCGTCCTCGTTAATGCCGATAAAAACAACGCCTTGATCTTTATACTTCTTTTGCAGTCGATTGTAGTGAGGAAGGGCTTCCTTACAAGGCCCGCACCAGGACGCCCAGAAGTCGACAAGGACGACCTTTCCTTTCAGATCGCCCATTGATAAAGGAAGTGCCTGTTTGTTAAAAGGAACGGCCGTGAAGCGCCTAAAGTCGACATTAGGAATATTTTCCGCGAAGGCTGCTTTGGCAGTCGCAAGCCCACAAAGAATCACGAATAAAAATCTCAAGTTTGGATCCTCTCAATGTATTTCGTCAGAACGTCGCGCCCGCGAATCTTTGCTCCCATAACAGAAAGGAAAATGAAAACGCCGCCTGTTTTGCGGTCTAAAAAAATCATCTCACGGGGAGGCGTACGCCACGAAAAATGCCGGATAATTTGAAACACTTTTTTCGAAAGTCGTTGCGGCAAGTCCGTGTTTTTCCAGTCATAGGTGCCGTCAGGATGAATTTGCTTGTTCTTATTGCGCGAATCTTCGTAGGTAATAAAAGGCTCGACCGTTTCGAAGCAGAATTCTTCAAAAAGGCGTTTCAGCTCTTCGTCGTCTTTTTCACGAATAAAACGCAGGTCCAAGGCCGCCGCGGTGAAAATATCACTGCGATTTAATAACGAGCCTTTGATCATGCGGCGGTAAGGATTTAAAAATTCTTCCGGATAAGAGCGAGTCGCGCCAAAATCCAAAAGAACAAGCTGATCCCGTCCCTGAGGATCAATGCGAATACGATAATTCCCGCTGTGCGGATCGGTTTGCACGACACCCCATTCAAAAACTTCTTTGAAATAAAGGTCCAAGAAATTCAAAGCTAAACGATTGCGCCTTTCTTGCGGAAGACTTTGAATTAACGGGTCGTCGGCGCGCAGGCCCCGCTCAAACGTCGTCGCCAGAATTTTGGGTCCTGAGAATTCGCGCACAACGCGAGGAACAACATATCGGGAATCGTCTCGCAAACGATCATGAAAATCTTCGGTCAAGCGTGCTTCTAATTCATAGTCAGTTTCTTGCACCAACATCTCGCGAACTTCCGCAAAAACAGAATCCATATTAAAATCTTTTGGCAGAAGTTTTAACGTCGCTAAAAGAGTTCGAATGGCGCGAAGATCACTGTCAATGGCGCGATCGACGTTCGGGTACTGAATTTTTAAAACGATAGATTCGCCTGTGGTTTTGATGCGGGCGCGATGCACTTGCCCCATCGAAGCCGACGCCAAAGCTTCGCGCTCAATCTCTAACTGCGCCAGCTTTTCCGGCGAAAGATGTTTCTTTAAAGTGGGTTCAATAGCCTCCCATGTCAGGGGAGGTGAATCATTCTGCAGAGATTTCAAAAGCTGATTGGCCTCAGGAGGCAGGAAATGTTCTCCATACATCGAAAGCATCTGCCCGGCCTTCATCAGGCTGCCTTTTAATTCACCCAACTCAGAACTGATGATGGATGCTTGATTTTGCAGCAGCTTCTTCCAGTTTTGTTCGCGCTCTTCTTTGTTTTTAAGAGCGGATGCAACACTATGTTGCGCTAGATTCGCTCCTGCCTGAAGAGTCAGCTTGGCTATGGACATACTACGGGAAAACATCGACGATTTGATGCGCTCAATGCTCTTGGTTTGTTTTTTAACAGACTTCTTGTCGTCCATGCCCTTCGAATTTACCCGAACTTTGTTAAATGTTAAACTTTTATTATGGCAAAGCTGACGCTGTATTGGTTCCGCCGGGATCTTCGTTTGGAAGATAATGCCGGCCTTTTTTATGCGCTGAAAGAAAATGAAAATGTTCTTCCGCTTTTTATTTTCGATACTGACATCCTGAGTAAACTTGACGATTCCTCTGATGCTCGAGTGACCTTTATTCACCAAACTGTGACGGAACTCAAACAGGCGTTGCAAAAAAAATCCAGTGACGTGTGTGTGCGACACGGGAAGCCCCTCGAGGTTTTTAGAAATCTCCACGAAAAAATGGAAATAAAAGCCATTTATACCAATCATGATTACGAGCCGTCCGCGCGAAAACGCGATGCCGCCGTCGAGAAATGGGCGAAAGCACAGGGAATTCTATTCAAGACATATAAAGATCAAACGCTTTTTGAAAAAGACGAAATCCTGAATGGCAGCGGCAAGCCCTACACGGTTTTCACTCCCTACAAGAACAAAGTCCTTAAAACGTTGTCAGAGTTCTACTTAAAATCTTATCCCAATCACTTGTATGAAAGCTCTTACGCCAAAGTAAAACCGGAGAAAATGATCGCCCTTAATGATATCGGTTTTAAGGAAACACAGATCGAACTGCCGGGTAAAGAACTTAGTACAAAGCTTCTCAAAAACTACGCCCAAACCCGCGATCTTCCGGCTTTGCAACACGGGACTTCTCATTTGGGATTGCATCTACGATTCGGAACTCTGAGCATCCGGGAGCTGGCGCGCGAAGGCAGAAAATATTCCGCAACATGGTTAAGCGAATTGTTGTGGCGGGATTTTTTCATGCAGATCCTGTATCACTTTCCTCAAGTTGAAACTCAAAGTTTTCGTCCCGAGTATGACGAAATTTCCTGGAGAAACTCGCGGGCGGACTTGCAGCGATGGTGTGAGGGAACGACAGGATATCCTTTGGTGGACGCCGGTATGAGGCAGCTTAATACCACCGGGTATATGCATAACCGCGTGCGAATGGTCACCGCAAGTTTTCTTACGAAACATTTATTGATTCACTGGTACGAAGGCGAAAGATACTTCGCCAAAAAACTTTTGGATTTTGAACTTTCGTCGAACAACGGCAATTGGCAGTGGGCGGCGGGGTCTGGCTGTGATGCCGCTCCGTACTTTCGAATTTTTAATCCAGAAACCCAGGCGAAAAAGTTTGATCCTCAGTATGAATACATAAGAAGATGGGTGCCGGAATGGAATACGCCACTGTATCCGGCACCTATGATTGAGCATGCAGAGGCTCGAGGGCGCTGCTTGCAGGCTTTTACGAAAGTTTTAAAAAAGTAAGGGTGTTTTATGAAAATTCTGATGACGGGCGCTACAGGTTTGATCGGTCGTGAGGTTGGAAAAATCTTGGCGAGGAAAGGACATCATATCGTGATTGTCAGTCGCAGTCTTGCGAAGGCGCGCGAGATGGCGCCATTTCCCTGCGAAGTGATCAAGGGTGATCTGAGCGAAGGACCTTTGCGGGATGATCGACTTGAAGGCGTTGAGGCGGTGATCAATTTGATCGGTGAACCTGTTGTCGGTGAGCGCTGGAGTGAAGAAAAGAAAAAGAAAATTTTTGAATCGCGAGTCACTGGCACAAAAAATCTGGTTGCGAGTTTGCCCAACTCGTTACGTGTTTTCGTTAGCGGTTCAGCGATTGGCTATTATGGCCATGCCGGGAACGAAGTTATCAGTGAAACCCATGAGCCGGGACGAGACTTTCTTTCCCGCGTTTGTATTCAGTGGGAGAAAGAAGCGGCGAAAGCGCCCGGGCGTAAAGTTTTTATTCGAACAAGTGTCGTACTGGCTCCGCAAGGAGGCGCTTTAGAGGAAATGTTATTTCCATTCCGGGCCGGTGTCGGCGGTACTTTAGGAAACGGCTCTCATTGGATGAGCTGGATTCACCTGACCGATATTGCAAATCTTTTTGTTTTTGCTCTTGAAAACAACAATGTCGAGGGACCTTTAAACGGCTCCGCACCTGTGCCGGTCACGAATAAAGAGTTTTCCAAGCAGTTGGCGGCAGCCGTCGGCAGAAAACTCGGGCCGCCGATTCCGCTTGTTGCCTTAAAAGTTTTATTCGGGGAAGTCTCGACGGTGATGCTGTCTTCTTTGCGAGGCTCCGCGGAAAAGGCCCAAAGCTTGGGGTTCCAGTTTAAATACCCAACCCTTGATAAAGCGCTCACTGAAATCTGTGCGCCTTACAAGGTTCAAGAGGAGTTTTTTTATGCGGAACAATTCATTCCCGAGCCTCCTGAAAAAGTATTTCCTTTTTTTCAAGATGCGCAGAATCTGGAAATGATTACGCCTCCGACGTTGAATTTTCAGATTGAAAACATGCCCAAAGAAGATCTGCATAAAGGAGCGGTCATTGATTACCGCTTAAAGATTCGTGGTGTTCCGGTAAAATGGAAAACCGAAATTGATGAGTGGCAACCACCGCATCGTTTTGTCGACAATCAGGTGCGTGGGCCGTATCGCTTCTGGCATCACACGCACGAGTTTCAGCCTTTCTGCGGCGGAACCTTAATGGTCGACCGGGTTCGCTACAAACTTCCAGGAGGATTTCCCGGCTGGCTGGTGGCCAGTCAGTGGGTGCGTCAAGACGTTGAAAACATCTTCATGTTCCGCCGCCGTTACATCGCGACGATGGATATGCCTAAGAAAGAAAAATGATTATTGTTTGTTGCGCAGTTCCCGCAGATACGTGAACTGCTGGACATTGCGCGCTAAAAGAAACGGATTTACTTTCTTTTCAATCACAAGTTTCAAGGGAACGCTGGGCAGATCCAGGCTGCGTCGATTAACGAGTTCGTTTTCGTAAAGTTCAAGATCTTCATTGTCACCCGTGATCGGAGAATCATCATGATTACAAAGCATTTTGCAAAAAAGCAGGTTGGTCTCTGTATATTCATGAGTGCAGTAAACTAAAGTTTCGCCGGGAAGAGCTTTTATTCTTTGCAAGCTTTGATACATTTGTTCATAAGTGCCTTCGAAAAGACGACCGCAGCCAAGCCCGAATAGAACATCGCCTGAAAAAAGCCATTTCTTACTTTCATTCCAATAAGCCACGTGTCCCAAGGTGTGTCCCGGAAGCTCCATCACAGTAAATCTGTAATCAGCGAGTTCAACAATGTCGCCTTCTTTGACGAAATGATCGGCGAAGGAAAGCTGGTTTTTATTTTTCGCCGGAGCATAGACGGGGACTTTGAATTTTTCCATAAGTTTGCGCACGCCATTGACGTGATCGCTATGGTGGTGAGTGAGCAAGATGCCCTTAAGCGCATACGAGTTTTTGCGTAGGTAATCCTCGACATGCTCCGCCTCGCCTGGGTCCACAATCAAAGCTTCTTTACGGTCTTCGTTTAAGATCGCAAAGACGTAGTTGTCTTCAAAAATAGGAATGAGTTCTACGCGTTGAGCTTTCATAGAAACTATTCTCCTCCGTCTTCTATGCGGACACAAGACCTAGGTTGGATTGATTAATAACAATAACTGGTCTTGGTCGTATATGAGCGATGCTTTAACATAGATTCTTATATGAAGATCAAAGTGGAACTTGAAGGCAGAGACTATATCGAGGTGGAGTGTGAGGGAGATAATCCTCAAGCGCCGGGCGCCGTTAAAAAAGTCTCGTTGCTGGGGTGCTCTGACTTCCTGGGCATGATGCAATCCATGCGCAAGAATTTTGGCAAAGATCCCTCGAAGTGGCCGCTGCCCGAAGGTCATGATCATTCCAGTCTTTTGCTCAAAGAAATGATTTTAAAACTGCGTGGCGAATGGGAATTTCCTTATGCGCATGAAGAGCTTTGTCATTGCCGTACTGTTTCCGCTCACACCGTGGATCAAGCCATCATAGCCGGCGCCCACACGCCGGAAGTCGTGACTCGTCAGACCTCGGCAAGTACCGCCTGCGGTACGTGTCGTCCTGAAGTTCAAAAAATTATCAATTATCGTTTGGGAAAAAAATCCGCTTAAGACGTGGGTTTTTTAGGATCGTCTTTGCCCGTAAGGTCTTCGGTGATCTTTTCGGGGAATGTCCCATGTTTCAGATAATATTCTAAAAGAGGGCCTAATTTTCTGCGGCACGAGCCGCCACAGGGGCCAACCCCCGCCGAGGTGCTATCGAAGATTTCATTCAACGTCTGAGCGCCATTGAGGATGGCTTCCTCGATGGTTTTCCGGCTGACGTTATTGCAGCGGCAAATAATTTCGGTCTTTTTCTTCGCGCCCATAACGTAATTGTAATGCCACGCATCCGAAAAAGGTATTGGATGCCAGCCTAAGGTGCGGCGCATTACATTGCGTTGATAACTGGGGCGGAATCCTGTAAAACAGGTGTCCTTCTAACAACGGAGCTGAAATGGCTATTCCTACAACTGATAAACTTCCTATGACAATTCGCGGAAAAGCGATGCTTGAAGCAGAGCTTAAGAAGCTTTTGTTAGAAGAAAGACCCTCTGTGATCCGTGCAATCGAAGAAGCCCGTGCGCAAGGCGATATCTCTGAAAATGCGGAATATGAGTCTGCAAAAGAGCGCCAGGCGATGATTGAAGGCAGAATTGCTGAAATTCAAGGCAAATTGGCCGGTGCTGAAGTCGTTGATACATCTCTGATCAAAGCAGACCGCATCGTTTTCGGTGCTTATGTGAAAATCGTCGACACGGAAACTGAAGAAGAGTTCAGTTATCAAATCGTCGGCGTGGATGAAGCGGACGTTAAAAAAGGCATGATTTCAATCTTGTCTCCTTTGGCGCGTGCCCTTATCGGCAAAAAGTCCGATGACACGGTGACTGTACAAAGCCCTAAAGGCGACAAAGAGTTCGAAATCCTTTCTTTCGAGTACAAGTAATTTTTCTGTAAAAGACATTGTCGGTCCATGGCTGAACCTGTGAGAATAGGTCATGGACTCGCGCAGACGCTCTTCTTCCTCAGATCGACATCTTATTGCTGAACAACCTGGTATGGCCGTGCTTATGAGCGGGCTGATTCTGGCTTTTTTCTTAGGCTATACGACGAAGTCTTTATTGTCTCCGTCGCGAGTGGCTTCGCGAATTGAAAAAGCCGCAAGCCACATTCATAAAGACATTAAAGTCACATTTGGTTCGGCTCAATTCAGTCTTAATGACGGCATCCTTCCGCGTTTTGCCGTGATCATTTCCAATGTCAAAATGGAGTCGCAAAAAAAATGTTGGGGTGCGCCCGTTCTTGAAGTGGATGAGTTTCGTCTGCCTCTTTCTTTATGGGGATTGCTTCGCGGGCGAGGACCTGTGCAAGCCATTGAAGCCAATAATGTGAACCTCACTTTGCGGGAAGCCCCTACGGATTGCGACGGTGAAGAAAAAAATGCCGAAATCGCCGTTTCGCCCGCAACGCCACAACCGTTGGTGACGCTGTCACCTTCAGAAAAGTCGCAGAAATATCAAAACGATGTTTCGTCGGTGTTTGTGCAAAAGCTGCACATTCGCAGCGAAAAATATCCGCAGTTTTCCTCGGAGCTTTTGAATTTTTCCGTCAAAGTAAAATCTTTTGAGCCAAAAGTGATTGAAGTCACGGCGAAGAGCAATTTTTTGAAAGACGCGCAAGTCGGAGATTATCTTTCGCACGCAAATCTTTTCGTGCAATACAAAGACTCTCCGGAAAAAACCGTGCAAACTCATTTTTTCGGAAACTGGCGAGAAGGTCATTACAGTGTTATCGCCAACTACACGATCGATGAGCGTCTGCTTGCGATAGAGACCGATCTCAAACACATTCCTTTGAGTCAAATCCTGGCGATTCTTCAGAAGTACGACCTGGCTTCAAAAGATCTTAATGGCCGTCAGGTATGGCTGTCGTCCAAAGCGCGCATGGTGAGTGATATCGACAAGATTCGCAAGGCCCCATTAGAAGTTCGCGATCTCCGTTTGGAGGGTGATTTGGGAGAGATGCGTGTTGATACAGTGAATATCATGTCGTTGGATCCTTTCGCGTATCAACCGATGAAGATCGACGTGAAGAAGTTGGATATCGATAAACTTCTGGTTTTACTCAATCGACCGAAAGACACCAGCATGTTGGGGCATCTCGGCCTTTTCACCGGCCGGGCCGAGATCGTTTCCGATAAAAAAATGCGTATGACGGGCGAGCACTCGGGTCTGGAATTTGTTTTTTCCAACAAAGGCCAAAGAGAATTGCAAACAATTGACCTGATGGTCGGTGACATTTCTTTGGATGGTGACACCTGGGATTTTCAAGTCAAACGAGTTGAGCCGCGCGGAGGCCTCTTCTTAGGAAACGTGCGCGTGAAAGCGGATCGCGATTTCCGCGATGTCGATGTAAAAATGCGCGTGGATGAATTATCGCTGGCCTCTTCCGTCCAAAAACTCATGACGGACGGAGGTGACATCGGCGTTATCAGTATTGACGGCGACGTCAAGATGTCGCAAGGGCAGACGAGTTTCATGAAGGGTCTTATCCGTGTGGATGCGATGAACGTAGAGGGAATGCAGTTCACAAAATCGAAAGCGTCGGTCGATTGGTCGCACGGTGAAGTAGTACTTAATACGCAAGTTCGCAAAATGGTTGTGAATGCGGCGTCTCCGGGCGCGGAAATTCTTCGCAAAGTGACGGAGCCGGCGTGGTGGCATCAAGGACAGTTGTCGCTTCATGATGTGACGGGAAAATTCCAATCAAAAAGTTTAAAACTTCTTTCCTGGAAAACCTTCCAAGGACAGGTGGGAAAAACGGGACGTCTTCTGACAGAGGGCTCTTGGGATGAACAAGGTCGTCTGAAAGGACACGTGATGATTCGTGAAGGAAAAAATCATCGCAGATGGTCCATTGACGGCACTCGGGAAAAACCGTCGTTTGTTGAGGAAGGTTCCTCGAAAGCGAGAAGATGATGTTCGTTGGAATCACGACGTTTGTTGTTGTCGGCTTTGTCCTCTACAAACACTTCTCCTGGAAAGCGTTGCCGTGGCCGGCGCACGCGATGAAACCGCCGCGTTATCAAGGACACCGCGGCTTCTGGAAGGGCGGCGCTAAAGAAAACACCATGGACGCTTTTAAAGCAGCGGCACAAAAAGGTCTTGAGATGGTGGAGCTTGATGTTCGTCTTTCTAAAGATCTTATTCCCGTTGTCTTTCACGATAAAGATCTTCGACGTCTGGGCAATTCGGCAAAGTTTGTTTTTGAAGTCACCGCTGCTGAAATCAAAGAAAGAGCGAAAGCTCCCACTTTAGAGGAAGTTCTTACTTCCAAAGAAGTGCCTCCTAAAATCAATATAGAAATAAAAACGTCCGCTATTTTAGATGGGCGTCTTGAACAAAAAGTCGCAGAGTTGATTCTTAAACACAAAGCGGAAGATCGCGTTTTGTTTTCAAGTTTTAATCCTTTGGCTTTGTGGAGATTGAGCTACCACTTGCCGCAGGTTCCGCGAGCGCTGTTAGCCTCCAAAGACCCCGAAGATCCGGAGAATAAAATCTATCTGCGCCACTTGTGGCTGGCTCCGTATGTGCGTGTGCACGCCCTGCACTTGGATCATGAGTTTGTCAGTGTGAACGAAGTAAAGAGATGGATGAAAAGAAAAGTGCCCGTCGCGTTGTGGACTGTGAACAATAAAGAAAAAGCGCTGGCTTACTTAGAAGCGGGAGCGCTTAGTATTATCAGCGATACTCTGGGTGGCTCTCAAGATTCTTAAAAGCCACCTGCGAAAAACTACGAACGCTGTGTTTCGTTTTGTTTTTGCGATTGAGTCGTTGTTTGTTGCTGATTGTGACTGACTTGTTGGTGATCGCGGATATCTTTTGGATCCACGTCGATTTCATTAAGACCTTGTTTGAAGCCGCGGATGGCTTTACCCAAACCTTGACCCAACTGAGGCAGACGGCTTGGACCGAAAAAAATCAACGCGATAATAGCAAGAAGTAGAATGTGTGTAAGGCTAAACTCACCCATGGGGGTTCCTCCCAGAAATTTAAAACAGTCTACACTTTTTAGACCCGACTGGGAGGAAAATCAACGCCGGACTGGGTTATTCCACCGGCATTTCGATAATTTCGACTTGGTCCGCCTCAGCGGCTTCTTTTTCAAGACCTTCAGCGACATCCTCTGTTCCGACAGCAACCACTTTGGTGCCTTCAGAAACCACTTGAATAGGAGCCGCTTCCGTATTTACGGAGCCACGGCCAGGAAGCTGTTTCGCGATACCTTTAACGGCTTTAGGCGCTTGAACTTCACGGACTGTAGGAGCACCGTTTTTGACGGCTTTTTTAGCTCCGCCACCGCCCATTTTTTTGAGTTCTTTGTCATATTTCGCCTTCAGATCCGAAAGTTCTTTTTGATAATTCTTACGAATCTCCTCGACCTGGTTGTTACGGGCTTCCGTAACACAGGAAGAATAGGTCTGAAGAGCAATCTCTTTCGCTTGCGCACGGCAAGTGAGTTCTGCTGATGTCTGAGTGAAAGCGTTAGCAGCAAATAAAATAGTCGCAAAAAATGAAAGAATAGTTTTCATACGAACCCCATTTCACCCCATGCAATTAACAAGATTCGTGCCGCCTCTGCTGCAAGAAATGAGGACTTTAGGCCCTGGGGCCCAGGTCATTTTTACAGGGATGAACAGACATTTGTCGGCAAAGCGGCGCCTTATAAAAGAAGACAAAATACATGGCAAGGATGAGGGATTAAGAGGAATAAACTTAAAGAAGATTGAGAGGCGAAAAATGAAACCCCGAACCGCCGCTTTTTTCATTCTAGGCCTGGCTTTTTTAGGAATGCTGGGCGGTTCTTTGAGGCCTGCGGCTGCCGAACCGAAACCGGCTGTTATTCCATGGGCCATCACAGAGTGGCCGCCTTATTACATTGTGAAAGGACCCTACGCCGGAGAGGGAACTATCGATCGACTCAAAAGATTGTTGCAGAACAAAATGCCGGGCTATGCGTTTGAAGACGTGAAGTCGGACTCTGCCCGTATTGTCGATCTTTGGCGCGAGGGAAAAAATGTCTGCGGAGGCGCGATGCTAAAAACCGCAGAAAGAGAAAAGCTGGCCTACTTTACCGCCTTGGCTTTTTCACTGCCGCATCGATATGTTCTCGTTACCAGTCGACCACAAATGCTTGACGAATTGGGGTCTTTCACATCTTTGCAGGATGTTTTGCATAACCGGAAATGGAAAGCCGTGATTGTGAAGGATCGTTCTTACGGTCCTTTGTTGGATAAGATTATTCACGACAACGAAAGCCTGCTTAAAGAAAATCACTTTTACGGAAAGTTTGGCGAAGGCTATTGGCCTGTTCTTAAGATGATTCACAAAGGTCGTTACGATTACACGGTGGAGTTCCCAGTTGTCGTGCGTTCCTTTAATGAAGAAGTTTTTCCGGAAAAACCTCTGCTAAGTATCACTCTTAAAGAGGAAGCTCCGTCGTTTGTTTATTATGTCGCCTGCACGAAAAATGAGTGGGGGCGAAAGATTATTAAAGCCGTCGACAAAGTCATGCAGGAATTAGCGTCGACCGAGGAGTATCACAAAGTGGTCGAGTCGTGGTTGGAACCCGCGGCGTTGAAATCGGGTCGAAAAGATTTGAACGAGTTTTACAAGAAGAGAGCCAAAGGGCCGTGGACGACGGCCCCATAATAAGACCCCATAATAAGAATTAACGACGAAGAGCTTTAGGGTCGATCGCATCCTGAAGGCCGTCACCCAAATAGTTAAAACTCATTGTCGTCATCAAGATCAAAACTCCGGGAAGGATCGCTAAGAAAGGAGCTTGATAAATAAGCTCTTGGGCGTTGTTCAGCATGTTACCCCAGCTTGGTGTGGGTGGCATGATGCCAAGGCCCAGGAAGCTAAGAGCCGCTTCAAACAAAATAGACTCGCCCACGCCCAAAGTGATCGACACCAGCATCGGCGCAATCACGTTCGGGAACATATGACGAACGATGATCGTGCTATCCTTCGCGCCTAGCGTTCGAGCGGCAAGGACGAACTCTCTTTCACGGATGGATAAGATACTGCCGCGAACCAAGCGCGCTACAGTCATCCAGGAGAACATGCAAAGAATGATCACCATTTTAAAGATGCTCTCATTAGACGTGCTGACAACCGCTTTAAGAAGTGGAAGTTTTGTCATATCAATAGCGGCCATCACGATCAAAATAGGAATTGTCGGTAATGACAAAAGTGAATCCGTCACCCGCATCAAAACCGTATCGATCAATCCGCCATAGAAGCCCGCGAGGGAGCCGATCAAAAGACCAATCAGCGCGGACGCAATAGCGACAAGAACACCAACGCCCATCGACACGCGTGTTCCATAAACAAGACGAATGAAGACGTCACGACCTAATTCGTCGGTACCGAAGAGATGGAATGTTTCAAACTCGGAAAAAAGAGAAATCAGCGAGCCCGCTTCGGCGATTTGCAAAGAACGCAAAGCTGCGACGGACTCTTTCACTTCGCGAGCTGCGAGTTCATAGATCGCATCGGCCTCGGCGACTGTGACGATACCTTTTTCGATCAATGCCTTTTGAACTTTATCGGCGATTTCGGGATTGTTTGTGATGAATCGTTCGACTTCGGTTTCACGCACGTCTTGTCCGACTTGAGCTGTCGTCATCGGCGCCAGATAACGGTTTGCGACGTTTTGGGCGTCGGGATCAAGTCCTGTGAAGCTTTGAATCTGTCCTGCGAAAACAGAGATCAAAATAAAAAGCGTGATAATGATGCTGCCGACGACAGCAAGCTTGTGCTCGAGGAACTGGCTTAGCACCATCTTCCACATGGGTTGCGCTTTTTCCAGTTCCGCTCTTTCTTTTGCGGAAAGGACGGATTCGCTAATTTGCACGTCGTTCATTGTGATTTCGTTGCTGCTCATAACTTACTCCGCCGACCTATTGATAAGAAATTCTTGGATCCGCGAATCCATAAAGAATATCCGCCACAAGATTCATTAAAAGAACCATACTTACAGAGATCACGAACGAGATCATCGCCACGTTGTAGTCATTACCGATGATAGAGTCGTAAACAAGTTTACCAACACCTTGGTAAGCGAAAACGGTCTCTGTCAAAATGGCTCCCGAGAACAAACCCGAGAAGCTCAACGCCAAAATCGTAATAAGAGGAATAAGTGCATTACGGAAGCCGTGCTTCCAAATGACGATACTGCGGGCTAAACCTTTTGCGCGCGCGGTGCGAATGAAATCATTGCGCATAGCTTCGAGCATTGCTGAACGAGTAAAGCGCGAGAAACGCCCGATCTGCTGAATCGAAAGACTCAGAACGGGGAGGATTAAATATTTCGAGCGATCCATAAGATCCGCCCAGAATCCCGGATTCTCAAGGCCGATCGTTTGAGTTCCGCCGGCAGGCAGAATGGGGAATTTCACCGCGAAAATAATAATCAAAACAATCGCAAGCCAGAAGGAGGGAATCGAGATCCCGGCAAACGAGAAGAAGTTCGCGAAGTAATCAATTTTACTTCCCGGTTTTAATGCCGAAAGCACACCCAAAGGAATTGCAATCAGAATTGATAACGTCAAAGAAACGGCTGACAACAAGAACGTGTTCCATAAACGAGGCCCCATAAGCTCTTGCACCGGAACGCGATACGTACGGCTGTAACCCAAATCGCCCTGACCGATGGATGTCACCCAGTTGAAGTAACGTTTGTAAACGGGCTGGTCCAAACCGTAAAGGGATTTCAGACGAGCCACGTCTTCTGCTGTGATCTTAGGATTTGAAGCAACCATCATGTCGACAGGATCGCCCGGCATTAAGCTCATAAGATAAAAGCACACGTAGGACAGGATCACTATCACCGCGAGTGTTTGCAAAATGCGACGAGTAATAAATGTAGTCATTGATGACTCCTTAAAATCGGGGAAGGAGGTGTCAGCAGGGAAAAAGGTACCTGGTACCTTTTTCCCTATCTTCCCGCTAAATTAGTTCAAAACCCAGTCTTCGACGTTGTTTGTTTCGTAGAACTGGTGGCCGGACATTTTGTAATTCTTCAAATTCTTCGGAGTTACAGAGATGTCAGAGCGGTAGTAAAGAGGAAGAACCGGAACTTCCGCTGTGTAAGCCTTCAAGATGTCATGAACAAGTTCTGTGCGTTTCTTCGCATTGAACTCGACGTCCAAAGCATCCAAGTTTTTATCAACGTTTGCGTTGTTCCAACCGTGGAAGTTTTGGCCGGACCAACCGTTATTGGTATTAGGAATTGCTTTAGATGAGACTGTCGAGCGCGGGCTGTTTTCTGGAGAAGAAACCCACGCAAAAAGCGCCAAGCCGTCGAATTTTCTTTTCGTCATAGTTTCGCCGAAGAAAACACGGGCTGGTTCGTTCTTAACAAGAACTTCGATGCCGGCTTGCTTCCACTGATTTTGCAAATAAACCTGAACAAGCTCACGAGTTTTGTTGCCCGCCGTTGTTTGGAATACCAAAGAAAGACGCTTGCCATCTTTCGCGCGGTAACCATCAGCGCCCATTTTCCAGCCAGCTTCATCCAAAAGTTTTCCTGCTTCACGCTTAGAGTAGCGGTAAGTCGTCACAACTTTAGGATCTGCCGTAAACCAAGGGTCTTTCGGAGAAACGTTGTGGATCGCGACTTGTTGTTTGCCCTCAAAAAGAGCTTTTACCAAGTCATCGCGATTGATGGAGTAAAGAAGAGCTTTACGTACGCGAACATCCTTCAAAATCGGATTGTCCAATTTAAGATCAATGTGTTCGTAAGTTACAGAAGGAACGAAGTGAACAACGTAGGGAAGATTTTCCGCTTTTGTTTTCTTATCGAAAGCCAAAGCTTGGTCGAAATCAAGACCCAATACAGAGATCATGTCGATCGTGCCTGAGCGCAAGTTCGCTTCCAAAGTTCCTGTATTTGGAATCAGCTTCACGATGATTTTTTTGATCGCAGCAGGTTTGCCGTAGAAATGCGGATTCAAAGCGAAAGAAACGTGTGAACCCAATTTCACGTCAGTGATCACGTAAGGGCCATTGTAAAGACCTGGGTTTGTCGGGTTGCGAACGTAGTTAGAGTTCTTTTCGTAACCCTCTTTTTGTTTCGCGTACTTTTCAAAAACAGCGGCTTCAAGATGTGTTGGCACTGGGTAAAATTGCGCCAATTGATAGAAGTCCCATTTTGCTTTGTCGTATTTGAAAGTACATTTTTTTGGATTCTTGGCATCAATGTCGATCTTTTCAACTTGCGTCCAAGTTTCTTTTTCACCCACGCTTACGGTCGGGCTTGTTGCGATTTTATGAGCTGTGATGAAGTCTTGGCAAATGACAGGTTTTCCGTCACCCCATTTCGCGCCTTCAAGGATTTCCCAGTGAGCGACGATTTTTTTCTTGCCGCCGTCTTCGATGATTTTAGCAGTGCCTTTGTCCAAAGAGGGAATTTCTTTCGCAAGCTGAGTCACCCATTTGCCTTCTGGTGTAAGCACCACAAGAGAACGACCGGTCATGCGATGCATGTAAGCAGACGCGGACATCGTCATAATGATAGGGTTCAGCGTTTCGAACTCCTGAGAGATACCGATTTTGAGCTCGTTGTTGCTAGGAGCAGCTACAGCTTGAGCACTCAAGCCCACACTTGCCGCTAGCAAAAGTCCTTTTGCAATTTTGTTCAACATACATTCTCCTTGTTAATTAAGCTTCATTTCCTAAAGAGGGTGTCGCCGTCAACCAGCACGCTTTTTTGTGGGCGCCTTCTCCCGTCAACGACGGAACTTGTTGCGCACACACGTCCATTTTGTGCGGGCAGCGCGGATGAAACGCGCAACCCGATGGCGGATTGATCGGGCTTGGAACTTCTCCACTCAAAGACTTTTTCATTTTCTTTTTGCCTTGGCCAACACGAGGAATCGCGCCGATCAATGCTTGAGTGTAGGGGTGTTGCGGATTTTTAAAGAGTTCGTCACGCTCGGCGATTTCAACGATTTTTCCCAAGTACATCACGGCGATACGGTCGCACGTGTGTTCAATCACGGAAAGATCGTGAGAGATGAAGACATACGTGAGCTTGAGTTTTTCTTGCAGATCTTTCAACAGATTCAAGATTTGCGCTTGAATCGAAACGTCCAAAGCGCTGACAGGCTCGTCACAAATAATCAATTCCGGATTCAGGGCAATAGCGCGCGCGATACTGATACGCTGTCTTTGTCCGCCGGAAAATTCGTGGGCATAGCGGTTCACGTGAGCTTTTCTAAGGCCCACGAGTTCAATCAACTCAAGAACACGTTGATTGCGCTCGGCCATCGTGCCGACGCCGTGAATATCCATCGGTTGACGAATGATTTGGCCCACGGTCATACGCGGATCCAAAGAGGCATAAGGATCTTGGAAGATCATTTGAATGTTTTTGCGTTTCTTGCGAAGAGCATCGCCTTTCAAAGACAAGAAATCCTGTCCATCAAATTGAATGCTGCCGCCCGTGGGTTCATAAAGTCGAATCAAGGTGCGGCCCAAAGTTGATTTGCCACAGCCGGATTCGCCCACAAGACCCAGAGTTTCCCCTTTGCGCACAACCAAGGAAACATCGTCGACGGCTTTGACGCTCGCGACTTCGCGTAGAAGAAGGCCTTTCTTAATCGGGAAGTGCTTTTTAATATTCTTTGCTTCAAGAATGATTTCGTTCATTTCTAACTCCCCGGACTCTTAAAGAGGATTGAAGCAAGCCACGGTGTGACCTGATTTAATTTCAACTAAAGGCGGCTTCGCACTGGCGCATTCGCTTTTTACACGTGTGCAGCGATTGACGAAAGGACAGCCCTTGGGCAGTTCAAACGGAGCGGGCACGCTGCCTTCGATCGTCGTTAAACGTTTCACGCGTTCGCCAAATTTAGGGCGAGACGCAATCAAGGCCGCCGTATAAGGGTGGCGAGGGTTCAGGAAAAGTTCTTGCGTGTCGGCTTGTTCACAAGTTTGTCCGCCGTACATGACCATCACGCGGTCGGAGATCTCAGAGATCACTCCCAAGTCGTGGGTGATGAACTGCACTGTCATGTTGAATTTTTCTTGCAGGTTTTGGATGAGCTCCAAAATTTGCGCTTGGATCGTCACGTCCAAAGCTGTCGTCGGCTCATCGGCAATCAGGAAGGTCGGATCACAGGAAAGAGCCATTGCAATCATGGCTCTTTGGCGCATACCGCCCGAAAGCTGGTGCGGGTAGGACTCATAACGCTCTTCCGGAGATGGAATGCCAACCAGACGAAGCATTTCGATCGCGCGCTCGCGGGATTCTTTCGGGGAGCATTTTTTGTGTTTCATAATCTGTTCATCCATCTGATAGCCGATGGTTAAAACAGGATTGAGTGCGGTCATAGGTTCCTGGAAGATCATCGCCATTTCGCCGCCGCGGACTTCTTCCATTTCTGATTCCGCGAGTTTCAAAATATCACGGCCGTTCAGCAGGACCTGGCCGCCGCTGATTTTGCCCGGCTTTTCAATTAAGCGCATCAAGGAGTAAGAGGTGACGGATTTACCGCAGCCTGATTCTCCGACGATTCCCAAAGTTTGCCCGCGATCAATTTTATAACTGATGTTGTTGACCGCGCGGACGGGCCCGGCTTTGGAGGAGAAAGTCGTTTCAAGATTTTTAACTTCAAGAACGGTTTGATTTTGCACTTAAGAATTCCTCTGCTTAAAGAAAGCGACGCGTTTCAAGTTCTTGCAAAATAGAGAGGCTTCCTTTGTGAAAAGCCTTTCCGATAATTCCCGTGAGTTTATCACTTAAACTCTCATGTTGTTCGAATTTTACTTTAACTATTTGGTGTTTCTCGGAAAGAGCCATGAGGTAGTCGTCGCTGGTGCGAATTTCATCGACTAAGCCCTTCGTCAAAGCCTGATCGCCGTACCAGTACTCGCCGGTTGCGATTTCGCTCATATTCATATTTGGACGGAATTTTTGAACGAAGCTCTTAAACAAAACGTGAGTTTCTTCAAGTTGTTGTTTAAATTTTTCTTCGCCTTTTTCCGTGATTTCGCCAAGCAAGCTGACTGTGCGTTTGTATTCGCCCGCCGTGTACTCTTTGTATTCCACGTCATGACGTTTTAGAAGACGGTTGAAGTTAGGAACCTGGGCCACAACACCAATGGACCCGACGATCGCAAAAGGTGCGCTCAGGATTTTATTAGCCGTACAGGACATCAAATAACCGCCGCTGGCCGCGACTTTATCGATGCAAACCGTAAGAGGAATTTGTTTTTCGCGGATACGCAGAAGTTGTGAAGCCGCAAGACCGTAGCCGTGCACCACGCCTCCGGGACTTTCCACACGAACGACAACTTCGTCTTCCGGTGTGGCAATGGTAAGAACAGCTGTCACTTCTTCACGCAGATTTTCAACCGCAGATGCTTTGATGTCGCCCTCAAAGTCGAGGACGAAGATTTTTTTCTCGTGATCTCGTGGTTGTGTCTCTTGAGCTTTATGTTCTTCTTTAAGTTTTTTCTTGAGCTCTTTGCGTTCGTTCTTAGTCATCGTTTGTGACTTAAGAAGATTACGAAATTCCTTGTATCTTTTGTGCAGAAGTTCGACTTGAATCTCCGTTTTCGGGCCTGCCGCTCGTGATGCGATGAGGGCGATAACAATGATCACAGCTAAAATAGCGAACAAAATGATGAAGGTTTGTGCCGCGAAAATTCCAATATTTTGCAAAGCGTCCATGGGGCTCCTTAGATGCAAGGATTTAAGTTATTCAGGAAATAGACAAAGGTCGAGCATCTTTTTTGTTTGCTCAAAAAAAATTAAGAGCCCTGATAGACTGGGGCCAGAATGATTCTTCCGCGTCGTCTGAATCTTATTATTTTTGTTCTTCTTGTAAGCACAACGGTTTCTGCCAAGAATGCCGAAGAGGAGCGTCTTTCCGGTTTTGCTGGGCATCATAAAGAACAAAATCAGTTCGAAACCGCTCGCCAGAAGGGCGAACGCGCCTATCTCGAGGAAGAAGAGCAGTGGGAGAATCAAAAGCTCCGCAATCTTGAAGCATATAAAAAGACGAAAAAAGAAGAAAAAATGAGCGAAGACGGCCCTGAGGCAAAAGCTGATGCGGCTGCTAAGAAAGCTTACGACGCTTCTTATGAAAAGGAGCGTCGCGAATACATCGTCGAAAAATCAAAAAAAGACGACGAAGTAGTGCGTGATTTTTTTTTTTTAAATTTTTTTTTTTCTCGCCGCCCCCCCGGGGGCGCCAAAATAACCAACCCCCCCCTTCCTTAAAAAAACTCCCACGACGCTGAAACCTTTTTGATTTTTCACGACTCCTCCTTCAAATGGCTTTTCGGAGGAACAAACTGAGATCTATATATGGTCTCCGCTCTATCCGTTCCGTTTGATTTAGAACGGCTAGAGCGGGAAATGAGATGGCATTATTTGCATGCTCCAAAACGTACAACTGTTGTTGGAGAATCATATCCTTGAGAGTTTCTGGAATACCAATAAATTGTCGCATCCGAAGTGTTCAAGTTGTTATTAACCATCGAATAATAAAACGATCCGTTTCCTTGATAACTCCAGTTTTCACGTCCCAAGGCAGAGAAGCACCCAACTCCCGGCGCACAAACTTGCAAACCGCTATCGCCTTCAAAAGAAGCCGAGCAGGAGACGGTTTCTCCGCAGGCATAATAGGATTTGCTGCAACTAAATCTCGGCATGCATGTTTTGATAGTTCCGTTCACTTGAGAGGAACGAAGTCCATTTGAATCCAACGCTCCCCATGAGACAGACTCGAAGTAACCGCCAGAATTGGTATTGATTTTATAGTAAGAAAATTTACCGTTACCCAAGTAAGTCCAATCCGGTCTTCCCATAAGAGGATAACAATTTCCAGTCGCGTAATCACACGTCTTCAAATTACTGTCAGAGCCTGACGCTGTACAGATGATGGGTTCACCGCAAGTCCACGCAGTTTTATTGCAACTAAACGTAGGCGCTTGCGGAGTTGGCGCCGGTGCAGGAGCACAATTAGAATATCCATAAGAGCCGCTTAAAACTCCATTGTTACAAGACCGCACTTGCGAAGAACACGAACTGCCTGATGCAACCGTGGCCGTTAAATAGGCTGTTACAGTTTGCCCATGAGGAATGGTTGCTCCGTTGAAGAGACAACTGCTTGCCTGCCCCACGCTACAAGAAGAATAGGAATAAGTTCCCGTCAACAAACCGTTATTACAGCTGCGCACTTCGGACCTACATGAGTTTCCGAAAGGCGCAGATGAAGATTGAAACGCTGTTACCGTACTTCCGTGCTTAATTGTCGCGCCATTAAACAAGCAACTAGCCGCCCCACCGATGGCACAAGAACCGTATGCGTACGATCCTGATAAAACGCCGTCTTGACATCGGCGTTGTTCAAATGCACAGCTCCCACCATAGGGAACGGTGGAGTTTTGATAGGCAACGACAGACTGGGAATGCAGAATAGTTTGTCCGTTAAAAAGACAGCTCTTTAACGATCCGGGAGTACAAGATGCAAAACGATACGAGCCGGTAAAAGCCCCATTTGTACAAACTCTGATCTCAGATCGACAGGCAGTTCCCGATGAGGTTTCGTAGGCAATGACAGTTTGCCCTTCCTGATAAATCACACCATTAAAAGAACATGTCGAAGCGATTTGTTCGGGATCAATGGCGCCGACAGGTTCCAGTTGTTCTTCGGGAAGTGCAAATTGCATAGGAGGCGAGCAGTTTTGAAAAGCCACAACCGTTACAAGAACGCCTGAGGATATGAGTGAAGAAAAAAGCAACGCCTTAGACTTTTTGAAAATCTGCATAACTTCCCCCTGTACTAACGTATCGGTCACTGAAGTCGAGCATTTGAATAATTTGGCAAAATAGCGTTCTGAATAATCCAGAACGAAATCCCGAACGCTTACTTAACACTAGCGTGTCTTAACTTCCGGCTCCGCCACCAGCGCCGCCATCACCACCTTCGCCTCCCCCGAGTCCTCCGCCACAAATTTGACTATAAAGAGAGGGGAAAAGGCGCATATCTTCAGGATATGGAAGCCATTCGTTGGGATTATTCTGATCGTTACCGGGGCAAATCCATTTACCAGGCGGTCGCGTTGGAGTTGGTGTTGGTGTCGGAACTGGCGTCGGTGCCGGTGGACAACCAAACGCAGTACATGGTGGAGGTGAAGGTGGACCCGCCACCGTGTATATCACACCCGGAGGGCCCGGCGGTCCTTGCGGTCCTCTCGGTCCCATCGGTCCTCGTGGTCCCGTATCTCCCCTTGCCCCTTTAAAAAAGCTGATGTTCACGCAACCATCGGCGTCTGCTCTGGCAACGCCTCCGCTGGGAGCATTAAAGGTTTTCCCAAATCCAATGAATATGTAAGGACCTTTTGCCAAGCAGCTCGCAACGGGTGAATTATTGACGCCGAAACTGTGTCGGTTCATTGATAAAACATCAAAACGGCGTAAGCGAAATTGTGCGTCCGCATATTTTTTAAAGCTCTCGTGTCTTGAATAAAATAAAACACTCAGCTGATCACTCGGGTATCGGCAGCCTTGCGCGGATGTGGCTACGCAAACATTCTTCCAGAAAACACGCGCCTTGATTTGGCAGGGAGAATTCGCAGAGCCGTAAGTCGCGCAAGGTTTCCCGTCAGCCGTAAAACCATATCTTGGATTTGAACTGCCGACATACAAGCTGCCATCACTGCGGTAAATATTTACTTCACGGATTTGATTGTCAGCGCATGTGGAAGGAAAAGTCAGGGAACAAGCCATTCCCGGATTCAGAGATTTGGTTTTATCCCACGCTTCTTGGCTGGCTACTGTCGCAATAATAGATTCGCGCAAAGAAACTATGGAAGCATAATCCACGTTTTCTTTCTGACTGTAAAACTGCAGCTTGGCGATACTCAGCATAATCCCAGCGGAAACCGTTAAAATAAAAAGTCCCACAAGCGATTCGACTAAAGAAAATCCAGATCGGTTCTTTATGGACATGTAACACTTGCCCCCGCCGGTCCCATCGGCCCCATTGGGCCCATAGGTCCCGTAGGCCCCATAGCTCCCGTGTCGCCCTTATCACCAAAAAACGCGGCGTAATCAATACAGCCTAGAGAATCGGAAGAGTAACCTCGGAATGTTCGTCCCGTGCCCACGTAAATCTTGCCTTGATCTCCACAGATAACTGACGGAGATGCATTGTTTTGCAGACGCATCCTGCTTTGTTCCACAAGATTATAATTTAACGAATTAAAGGAAAACTTTCTCTCCGAAGAAGACGGCGAGTACGTGAATCTAAGCGAAACGAACTCTTCAGCGAGAATCCGTCCTGAAGCGACGACCGCATTCGAACAAGTGGCTGGCGTACACCCTGCGCGCCAAAAAACCTCAACCCGCAGCGGACAAGCGTCGTTTCCCGTGGGCGAATACTGATTGCAGGGTTCTCCTTGCAATGTAAAGCCCGCTGTCGGAACTGTATCGACAACGACATTTCCTCCTGAATCCATAAGTTTAATAGGTGTGACTTGCGTTGAGTTCGGATTGCAATACGTTTGCCCTGGGGAGCGACACATCATACTGAAATTCACGGCATAAGTTTGTGCCCAAGAGTTTTGATTTCCTATAAGTGCCACGATATTCTGGCGCATTGCCAAGACATTGGCTTTCATGTTGATTTCATGATTGGTGCGGTTGTTTCTCTGCATCACTGTAATGGTGCCGAGATTGATCAAGCTCATCACTCCAAGAACCACAAGTGCCTGTACGAGTGAAAACCCTCGATCATTCATAGTTCCCCTCTCTATTATCGACTAACAATGATATTGTTTCTTCGACAGATTTTCGGTTTGCGAGAAGAGTCCCCGGATAAATTATTGTTCTGAATAATTCAGAACGCAGATCTCCTAAAATAGGACTGTGAGGACCGTCCTATTTTGTTCTGGATAATATAGAACACAATCTGCCCTCCCCTGCGAAGCTTCCCATATTGATACTTGAGCAACTGCAGGTACTGCCGATAGGCAACAGGATGACCGTTAAATTGAATATTTCCCGTCTTCAATCTGTTCTTCTTTTTGCGACGATAACATTTTCGCTCGAAATGCTCGACGTGATTTATCTGTTTTACAGAGTTAAAGACATCGTTCGCTTCCGTGGCCTTCTTGCCGACACCGGCTTTACGATTCATCTCATCGTTATTTATTTTTTTATTCGCGTCTTCGTTCTGCATTGTCTATTAGGAGCCCTCTCAGAGCTGTATGTTTATGTTTTCGATTTTAAAAAGAGGCTTGGGGTTTATATTTCGCTGTATATCTATGTTTTTATTTTTCTCACCCTGCGCACGCCACAAATTTTCGATGAATTCTCTACAATTCAAACTGCGATTGTAGCCGTTAGAATTTTTAAACATCCATGGCTTCCTATGGCCTTTGCAAACTTGCTGGGACTTTTCTTGGTTTATAAGGCCATCATTCTGGCTCAATCCCGTTCTCGAAAAGCCTACTTCACGATACCTCTTATCTGCGCTTTTTTCGCTGTACTAAATTATAGCAATGACGCAAAAACCGAGGCGGTCCTTCAAGCGGGATCTACGAGCCTGAAACAGACATCGCATCCCCACATCATCGTAATTACGACGGACTCCATTCGCGGGGATGTCAATTTTCCGGCTCACGCCAAAATTAATTCGTCGTTCAGAAAGTATTTGCAAAAGAGTTTTCATTTTCAGAATGCCATTTCTCCTTTGCCACAGACGCATGTTGCAATGACCTCTATCTTAACGGGCAAATCCCCGCACAATCTCCACATCAGAACGAATCTGTCGCATCCCGCGCCCTCCGGAAAAAACATTCTGGATCAGGGAGCTATTTTGGATCTGAAGAATGCAGGATTTCAAACGACTATGTTGATGGACGTTATGGAGTATAGCAACCACCGTCCAGGGCGAGCCATCGATACGATTAAAGCCCCCGTCTACTCGGTCGCAAATGTTTTCATTTCAACTTTTTTTAAAAGTAAGACCATCTTTGCTCTTTTTAATAATCCTTTAGGCCATTTGTTTTTACCTGAGATCAAAGACAACACGTCTTTTCCATATGCCTATCACGTAAACAATTTTACAAAGAAAACCTTAGATGAAATCTCGAAAGTGGCACAGCAATCAGAAAGCCAGCTTCTCTATCTGCATACCTGCTCGGTTCACTGGCCTGGCATCTTCCCTTATCCGCATTACCCTCAGGATAATTTAGATCAAGTCACGCAAATTCCGTTTTCGTACACCTCCAAGTTTTTAACTCTTGAACAGATGTCGGCGGGACAGTGGAATGCCCGCTCAAAACACAATTCGCATATTTATACAAAAGGTATCGATATGCTCGTCGAGGAATATCTAAATCCGGTATTCGCAGCTCTCGACAAGCAAGGTTTTCTTGATAACTCCGTCGTCATACTCCTTTCCGATCACGGGGAAAACTTTTGGAATCCCGCAAGCACATATCCTTATGAAAAAAAACCGGAGCATGGTGGAAGTTTTCTTTTTGGCGCCGATTCTGAAAAAGCCGTTCTTCATATGAGCTTTCCGCAGTGGCAGGGACGGCCAATTCTACAAAACGTGGGTTTGATTGATGTTGCTCCTACTTTATTAGATTACTTGAAAATCCCCGCTTCGTCCGTTTCGGAACGGGGTGATGGTACGTCCGTTTTGGAACTTTTAAAAACAGCCTCACAGAGCGAAAAAATGTACTACTCTGAAACCGGATTATGGCCGTTTCGCACCTTCAACCTTCAATTCGTTACGACACCGCTGACGGATCTGGCCCCTATGCTTTCCTACGATGAAAAACATGACACTCTTTATATTCAAGATTCGCATCTTCCCGCGATCATCTTGCAAAAACAACGCGTCTTGAATTGGCGGGATTACAGATACATCGTGTATCCTACCTTCTATGGATTTCAGGATTTTTTATGTTACAGTAAAAACGACCCGCAATGCACGATGGATATAAAAGTCTCATCTCCCAAAATCGCCACGAAAATGAAATCGGAAATGCTTCTCTACATGACAGCTGATTTTTCGGGATACTCCCGTTTAGGTCCCTGCAACACTCCGGACCTATTTAACGAAAATCTTGGTAGCCATCTGGAATCCCGTCAATGGCATCTGCTATTTTCCGCAAGTACTTGTATAAACAAATGGCATGACTACCGATCTGGCTTCGAACTTCTAAAAAAAATTTTAAAAGAGAGCCCTGAATCGTCTACTGTCGCGGCAAAGGCGCGCCGGCTGCTCTTTACTCTTTGTTCGAATAAAATCGGCACTGAAACTCCTGAAAGCCTGTTGTTTATTAAAGACGAATATATGAAGACGCCGGAAATGAATCCAGGGTGTGCGCAAGTACTCAATATTGAGCTGGAGCAATCACTGGAGACTTTCTCCTCTGAAGAGGAATCCCAAGAGGATTCCGAAATAACAATCACTGAAGACTTTGCTGAACGCCGATTGGACTTCATACATTTAAATGAAATTTTTTATCTTGAAGCCGATTCACTGAAAAGAAACATGATCTTGGATAAAATGGCAGCTCATGAGGCTCGAGAGTCTTTTGAGCAAATGTTTAAAACAGCGCAAATTTATCAGCTGCACTTCGCCGATTCACATCGCCTTAAACAAGAGCTGGATCAGCTTTACCACGCCGAAATATCATATAAAATGACTCTCAAGCTTACGAATTACTATTACGCATATTACATGTCTCTTAAGCGGAAATCTGAAAATCTGGTATTTATAGACGCCATTAAAAGAATGGACGAAGGAACTCTGCCATTTTCTTTCTTTTATTCTATTGCGGGACGCCTGCAATTTCTAACAAGAGAATCTGAATCACTCAGTTTGCTGTCATTCCGAAATCTGCTTTTTAAGTACCCGTATATTGCTGGGATTCCTGTTTATGACATCGAGGTTTCATTTTTCAAGAAACGTCTGCAAGAATTTTTATGCAAGGACAAAAAGAATCAGCAACTTTGCATCTCACTCAAAAGAACTCTGAGGGAAGACGAGCGACATCTCTTCATTCAAAAGGCTTTTCCTCCCCTCGACGATCTCAATGAGGAAAGCTTAAGAAAGTTTGCAATATCGTTTAAAGAAAAATTTTATCGCGACCCGATATATTTTTAAGCAGCCTTTTTGTTTGTTAAAGGACCGCATCCAAAGCTCAGCAGATACACGTCCTGGCGTTTCGCTTCATCCCTATGCAAAAAGTCCTTAGATTCTTCTATTATATTCATAATTCGGGAGCGGATCAGTTCAAACTCCGATGGATCCATAGCTAAGACCAACGTTTCAAAGAACTGCGTCGTAGCAAGAACTCCTTGTCCATCACTTGCAGAGCATCTCAAAAATGAAGCCTTAGTGCATTCAGAGATATACGCTCTTAAGTCTTGATCGTCGAACAAGCCCTTTTCGATCTTTTCGATACTCTTGCGCGAAATGCGACGCTTGCCTTTAAGGATTTCGTTAAATGTCGAAACTGAAAACCCCAACAGATTTGCAAAAGCACGCTGGGAAAACCTTGGGTTGCGCTTTTTTTTGACCTTTATCAGATTTTCAAGACAGTCCCGGATATCCAGATCATACAGCTCACCTCGTTTTACCATAACCCCTCAGGCCTCATCGTATAGCAGGGATATAGAGGCCTAAACTTATTTTAATAAACTCAGTGAGTGGAGGAAGTAGACTTTTTATTCTAAGACCATTATCTGTTCCCATTTTAAAGAACCAGAGAAAAGCGATCACCAAATCTAATATATAGGACACATGCGAGCTTTTGATCGCATTCCCTGCCAACGCTCTTACTGGAAGTATATTTCCTTAGGCCTCTCCGGAAACCTTTTTTGTGAGCGGTACACAACCAAAGCTGAGCTGATACACCTCTTGTCGCTTCACCCCGTCGCGATTAAGGAAACTTTGATGTTCTTTCATAACATCGACCATCTTCGCTCGAATGTATTCAAAGTCTTTGGGATCTATCGCAACGACGACGGTGCCAAAGAAACAGTCCTGTGATGGAACCTCTTTAACTACTTGTGAAAGCTTTGCGATTTCGTCTTGTGTTTTTTGTTCGGATTCGGGAGCCACCTCCGCGAGTGGTGAAAATGCCCGCGAGGCAACGGCCACTAATTTTCCGGCAGAATTTCTTTGCACTTTTCTATCACGGAGCAATTCGTCCAACATGATGGCCGCCTGGTCTTCCGTAACACCGAGTCTTCTTGAAATCCATTTGAGGTCTTCGTGAAAACCTTCCGTTCCGACCAACTCTAAAAACACGCGAAGATGCCACATTTCAATGAGGTCTTTACGATGCTCTAAAAGATACTGTTCAAAATCTTTGTCTCCAGCCAAACCCGCTTTTAGTTTTTCGCGGCTTTTCTTGGAAAGCCCCCGCTTACCTTTGATAATTTCGTTCAAACTCGACGGCGAAAAACCTAGCTGATGAGCGAAAGCTCTTTGGGAAAATCTTGGATTTCGTTTTTGTTTTAAAAGAATCAAATTTTGCAGAAACTCTCTTATATCTAGATCCAATACGTCCGATAGTCCTTCCACTCAAGTCCCCTTTTAAACGATCAGAAAAAACCGAAGTAAGATGTGCTTGTCAGGAGAATGCAAATCCGTAAACACCCCCCTGTATAAATATTTTAGCGGACAAATAAGAAGGAGAGCGAGACCCGGAATCTTTATGAGATTTTTTACTGTTCTGTTTTTTCAGAACATCTCAATTCAGAAAAAGTCATGCCTTGCTTAGAGATGTTCTGAAAAATAGAACAGTAATTCGAGAATTATGACGCCCGTGATTCTAATTTGAGCAGAACGTTTTGTTCGCTTTGCCACAGTACCTTTACTTTAATAACCTTTTCTAAGAATCAATTTCGTCCGAGAGTAATACTAAATTAATACTCATATACTGGAGAATTCCATGTCAGAGGCGAAAGTTATACCTGTCTTCCACAAAAGAAACGCGGATCCATCCACTGAATTGCGAGAAGAAACAAGAACTCTTTTGGAAGGCATCATTAAGAGAATGGTGGATGACCCTCAAAGTGTCAGTGTTCGATTTTCTGTAGGAGAAAAAACAACGGTTTTTGTTGTCGACTGTAGCAAAGAAGCCATTAGCCGACTTATCGGAGCCGGCGGAAAAAACATCATGGGTCTTCGACACGTGATTGCATCAATTATGGCCAAGAAGGGACTTAGATCAGTTATTGAAATTCCTTACTATAGACAGGATCGATAACACTGACTCGAGAGGTGTTCTGATTAAATCAGAACACAAAATTTTTTCTACTCTAGTAAACCACATTGAAAGATTGTAAAAAAATTTTCTGACTATCGATTTGAATTTTCAGAAAGTCTAAGATGAGCAACGTTGGTAAAATACTTCAGTATGACATTAAAGAGTTTCTTGCTCGTATTATTGAACACAAGAAACAAAAAAACCCCCGCTTCTCCCAAAGGGCCTTCGCAAATCAAATCGGCCTGACTAGCACAACTCTCAATGAAATTCTCAAAGGAAAAAGACGAATCTCGGCGAAGACTATGGCGAAACTAAAAGCTGCCTTCGCCCAAAACGAAGAACTGCTTCAACTTTTGGACAATCAAAATTACACCAGCTTCTCGACATTTCACGTGGACACTTCGGCTTTGAGAGCGCCACTATCAAGCTGGTTTCACATCGCCATTTTGGAGCTTATGCAGACCGAGAACTTTTGTGAAGACCCGGCTTGGATAGCAAAAAGACTGGGAATTTCAATTGCAGAGACGACGCAAGCCCTTGAAGATTTGCTTAAGATCGAAGCCATTAAACGAAATCAGTTTAACAAACTCATTCCTACCCATAGTAACCAGATTAAGTTCGCCGACGACAGCAGCCGTGAATCTATGCTTCGAACTCACAACGAATTTCTCAAAATTGTTGGTAATTCCGTAAGCAGTTTACCTTTAGAGAAGATTTCGTGTGGTTATTTGCTTGTGGCGGCCTCGGAAGAGGATAGAGATTATATCCTGGCCAAATCTCTTTCGTTTGTTCGCGAGTGCGAGGAGTATCTGGGACGAGCCAACGTCTCTAAAAAGGAAGTGTTTTTACTTAACGTCAATTTCGTCCCGGTCACAAAAACGATTCCGGATGACCCTTAAGACATTAAAAAAAAGCGACCAGGACTCCTGGCCGCCTCCTTCGCTCTCTTCAGCCCAAGTCTAACTAGGGATGATGATAGCGATCCGTCTTGCTGCCAGCCGATTTCTGACTCACCTCGCGTGAGTTAGAAATATCTTTGGCGCCAGCATTTTCAAGAACTCTTTCAGCCTTATCTTCCCACTCTTCGTCATCCACGTGAACAGAGAGAAGAATACCGCCGTCCTTGACCATCTTTTCATATCTTTTGGCTTCGTATTCAGGAATACCGATGCCCGCTAAAGCACCCGCGACTCCGCCGACGGCGGCTCCGGCACCAAGCCCGGCAAGCGCACTCATGATCGGTCCGGCCGCGACCAAAGGTCCCAAAGCTGGGATCGTTGCCACGGCTCCAACTCCGACAAGCCATCCCAATGTGCCACCAAGCACCGCTCCTGTGCCGCCTCCAATGGCCGCACCTTCTGGAGCTTTCGTTCCTTTTTCATGAGCGAAAGTTTTGGTGTCGCCTTTATCCGGCATCAACACCGAAACGTCTTCAGGACGAAATCCTTCCGCCTTCAAATTGTTGACACAGTTTTCAAGACTCATTCTGTTTTGGAAAATTCCAAAAACAACTTTTCTTCCTTGTTTTGGCATGTGTTCCTCCGTTTTATTCCGTTGCTACATCAGTTTGATTCGTCACGGTTTGTGCGCCCGCGGTTTTCTTCGCAATTTCTTCTACTTTCGCTTGCTCCTGATCAGACGCGACGGTTCCTTTCAGCAGCACCTTTCCATTATTTGTAATAATGGTGATATTTTTCGCTCGCGTTGATAAAGATTTATCGGCGTTAATGCGCTCGCGAATCGTGCGGGTCAACGCGGTGTCTTTTTCCGTTTTCCCCTGGTCCATGGCCGTTTTACGAGAGCTGTCCATGGCGTCTTTTTCCATGGAGGCGGCTTCATCGCTGGCCTTATTCATCGTACTGCCTGTTTGCGACGTCTGACTGGTCCCTTTGGCAAATCCTAGCGCGGGAACCAATAGCAATGCCAACATCAATGTCATCACTTTCATATTGTCCTCCGATTCTTAAGCCAGGTTATTACGACTCCGAGTTCTTTCCCTAGATGTAAGTTTGCATCTTTGTATTTTTGCGGCGGTCTTTCTTGTTCCAGGATGCCGTCATACAATTGCCGTTCACAGGAGGAACTATGGATAGAAGAGCGACTGCAATCTGGAGAGGAAATTTACAAAATGGCCGAGGCGAACTTTCGACAGAAAGTGGCGCAATTAAAAGCACACCATACTCATTTGCCACACGATTTGAAAATACTCCCGGTACAAATCCGGAAGAGTTGATCGGTGCGGCTCATGCCGGGTGCTTCACTATGGCTCTTGCCGGAGCGTTAGCAAAAAAAGGCTTTATCGCTGACAGCCTTGAAACCTCCGCAACGGTGTCCCTCACAAAAAAAGGCGAAGGTTTTGAAATCACTTCTTCAAAATTGAAACTGCGCGCACAGGTTCCCGATGTCGACGCCAAAACTTTTGAAGCGATCGCGCAGGATGCTAAGAAAAACTGTCCCGTTTCAAAAGCGTTGAATATGGAAATCACTCTGGATATCGATTTTCATCCGTCATTGCACAGCACTAGCGCGTCTCATTAATGACTATTTACAAAAGAGAAGGTCTTACTGCATACTTTAGGAAAACACTCTTAAGGAAACCAGCATGAGACTTTCTCTTTTACTTTCGTGTCTTCTTCTTTCCGCTTGTGCGATGACAGGCAAATCCATCAAAGATGTTCCCGCAGTGGATGCTGCAAAAATTCAGGTGCCGCCCTTTAGTGGACTGGAGCGACGGACTCTTTCTTTAAGTATTATCGACGAGCGCAAACCAGAGTTTAAAAACAACTCGGAAGAACTGCGTGCGGAACTGAATAAAGCTATCACTGAAGCCCTGGCCAAAGAGAAAATCACGGTTCAAGCATCGGGTGCAAACTCTTTAGTTGTTTCCATTCACGACACGCAAATGAATAAGTTTAAAGAGGGCTGCGTGCGTATTTCCGGTTCTTTGATTATTCCCAAGAAAGCGAAACTCAATGCCGAAGCCAGCGGTTGTTATGAACTCCGCCATCCTTTTGGATTTAAAATGGGCACGGACATTACGAAAGCTTATGAAGAAAGCCTGAGCTTGTTCTTTAAAAATCTTGATCAGGCTTTAGGACAATTGCATTTGAAAATGTAATTAGCGGTATGCTTTGCCGCGGCCGTTGTTCCACAGAACCAGACCGGCGGGAGCATTGACATCTTGTGCGCCCGTCGGAGAGAACCCCATACTGCGACTGTCGACATCCGAGTCATTCGAAATCGTCGTTAAATAAAATCCAGAAATATCATTCCAGACAACTCCCGCGATCTGACTGCCTCCGCCAGGAGTAATCACGATATTGATACCGCTCGGATCAGTGACTGAGTTGGGGACTTCAATAGCGGCCCCACCGTGTCCTCCGTTGTATCCGTTCGTGTCTGTATTTAAATTTCCCGCATCGTTATTATCAGCTAAACCGCCGGCTCCACCGCCACCACCAAAATAACCGCCGCCGCCGCCGCCGCCATACTGAACCGCACAGCCACCGGCACCACCGCCGAAGCCTGCACCGAATCCTCCGCGGCCGAATTTAGCCTCACCTGGATTATTACCCAAAGCGGAGCCGACAAAACATGTGCTACCACCTTGGCCTGCGCTTCCGTTAATTATCGCAACACCATTAGAAGGAGCATAGTCGCCCGTCTCTGTATTTCCCGCAGCTGTACTGCTCGCGCTGCCACCACCAAGAATTCCACCGACACCGGCCGCTCCGTTTTGCGCCGTCGAGAAGGCGCCTTCACCCACGCCTCCGGCACCGCCCGCTCCCGCGTCGGAGTTGTTAGTTCCACCGCGTCCGCCGCCGCCGCCACCACCATAGATCACGCCATTGTTGAGAATCGTAACATTCGCCAACATGCTCGAAATTTTAAACGCGGTTCCGCCTGTTTGCCCTTGACGTAAAGAGCCTGGCGCTCCCGTCGCGGCACTCCCGCCCGCTCCTGCTGCGCCAATAATTTGACCGTTGTTGATTAAACGAACGCGCGCTCCCGTGGCAAGAGTTCCAGTCTCCATCGCCGGCAGAGCAGGATTTGTACTATAGACTTTGGCGCCACTGTTGACAGTGACCACGAAAGTACGAGTCGATCCAGCAACGGCCGCGCCATATTGCGCATTCGCCGTCGCATAAATATTATAGTTCGCTTCATCTGAGGCAATCGCAGGCAACACAACGGCATCCGTCATCGTAACGTTGACGGTCGCTACCGTCGACTCGTACGTACCACCGGCGTCATCTTGAACTTTCACCGTAACAACCGCACTTGTGTCAAGCCCTGCCGTCGCAGTCAAATACACCGTCATTGTTCCATCACCTGTGCGTAATTGTGAACAATCGACCGTCAACCGCGATGGATTTGAATTTGTACAAACCAAATTTAAATTCTGGGCATTTTCATTCGGCGGCCCCACGTCAACTGTCAAATCGAAATTTGAATTTGTCGTGCCCGAAGGATTCAAAAGAATCTCGTGACTTGTCGGAATCGCGGTAATCGCTGGCGCATCGTTGACAGGGTTTACGATAATCTCGATTTCTTGTTCCAGCACCGAGTTCGGTTCACCGTTGCCGTCATCGAAACTGATTTTCGCAAAACAGCTTCCGAAATATTGTGCCAAGGGTTTAATGCTAACAGCGCCCGTCGTCGCATTGATCGTGATATCCGTTGCCGGAGTCGCCACAACAGAAGCGTCATTACACGCCGTGCCCGATAGACCTGTGAAAACAAGCGCGTAAGTTCCATCACCTTCGTCAAGCGAAGTCACATCCGCATCCGCCAAGACTTCAACACTGGCGCTGGCAAACGCGGGATCATCTTCCGTCAACTCATCAGGAACACCGATCGTCAAAGTCGGTGCTGCATTCACCACAGAGATAACCAAAGACTCGGTATCGGAAGCAGCCAAAGTATCTGTCGCCTTGATCGCTAAAGTGCACGGACCGAAATTCGCATTCACAGGCGTTCCCGAGATTGCCACACTTCGTCCGTCGGCAGACGGAGTTGCGGTGATCCACGCACACGTGTCCGCAGCGTCTCTTGTCACCGTTAAATTTTCTGGATCAGGATCTGTCACAGGAATCGTGCAAGTATACGCAACATCTTCCGTCGCCGTTGCCGAACAAGGCGCAAGACTGCTGGATACGACAGGAACGTCCTGCACGTTATTCACAGTGATCGCAATATCTGCATAACCCGTGGATGGGAACGTATCTGTCAGAGCAATACGAATCTGACATGTTCCCTGATAGTCAGCCGCCGGCCTAAAGCTGATAGCACCCGTTGTCGCATCGATAGTCAGATTTGTCGCAGCCGGAGCCATCGCATGATCTTCACACTTGTCGCCCGCGACTGTCGGCGCCACCAAACTATAAACACTGCCGCCACCTTCTTCGATAGAAGAGATATTAGCATCAGGAATAACAACAGCCAAAGCCGCATCTTCGGAAATACTAAAAGGAGCTCCCGTGACATTAATGATTGGCGGAGAGTTGGTGATCGAAATACTCCATGAGAAGCGTGCACTCTGACCACCGACATTGTCTTCAGCGTAAACGTCGACATTACATGTAGTACCCACTTCAGCCGCTGTGGGGGTCCCGCTGACTTCTCCGGTTGAAGAGTTGATTGACAGCCAGCCTCCGCACGTCGTCGTGGCATCAAGATAATAAGCCAGGGTCAAGGGCGAAGGTAAGTCGATATCCGTTGCCGCAATCGTGCACGAATAAAGAATGTTCTCTCCGACTGAAGACGCACACGCCAGCGTATTGATCACAGGCACGTCATTCACAGGCTGAATGTCTAAAGTCACCGTCGCCACAACAGATTCGTTGCCGGCACGGTCGACTATTTTATAGGTGAAAGAATCATCCGTTTCATTATCTGCATCCGGAGTGTATGTACAATTCAGGACCGCCGAATTCGCAATACATCCCGTAAGAGTTCCCTTTGTCGGCGTCGTCATGAAGACAATGTGAAACTGGTCATTTTCCGTCGGCGTATTCAACGTAAAATTTTGCACCGTATCTTCAGTTACGGAAATAGTTTGATTGGCACCAATCACAGGAGTCTGGTCATCAATAATGAAACTTCCAAGATCCACGATCTCTTCCGTGCCGCGAATAACCGCAACAAGTCGCACTTTATAACTTTGTTCAGTCAAAGCCGACACGTTCCAATCGTAAGAGCCCGTATTTGATAAGCTCGACTCTACTGTTGTCCAAGTCATTCCTCCGTCGTCGGAGTATTCCAAGCGCAGAAAATCAGGAGACATGTTTCCACTCGCCGTTTGCCAGCGTACCGGAATGACATCGGAAGATTTATATGCTGGATTCAGCGCAGCCGTGCTTCTAAGATCAGAACTAAAGACATCGAGCCGGGCGTTCATACACCCGGTAAGAGCGAGAATTGTGATATACAAAGATAGACGTACAAGCATCACGTTCTACTTATCGGAATTACACAGAAAATCTGGATTGTTCTGGACTTAAAAAACTGTCATGATTGTTTCATTATGAGAATTCTTGTTTATTTTGGACTTTTCTCTAGCCTCTTGTTCGCTCCGCCGACGACTTTAGGAGCGTCTTTAAGCCCATCCCCTCTCAGCGGCCAGATCCATGAAAGATTCGATTTCAAAGAGAAGCCCTTAGCGATGGCGCAAATTATTAACGCCACTTTTAAAGACAGCACTTTTCTTGAAGGGACTTGGTTTCAAGTGTCTCTACGCAATACAAAATGGCTTCGTTCGCAGCTTCAAGGTGTTCGCGGTTCACGCGTTGAAATCCTGGACGTCGAGTTTAAAGACAGCAATCTTTCCGGTTTCAAATGCTCCCATTGTCTTTTGGACAATGTGGAATTTCGTAACAGCAAGCTCGACGGATCTCGGTTTGTTTCGAGCGTTTTCAAGAATGTGCACTTTATAAATGTTGACCTGAGCCGCGCTGATTTTGTGTCGAGCCGTTTTCAGAACTGTTCTATGGATGCGCGAAGTGCGGCAAAACTGGATCCTGAAAAAATTAAAAAATGGAACATCCGTGTGATTGTCCTGCAGGAGTCGCAATGAGAGAAATTCTGTCTTCGAGAGCTCTGCAGGTTTATGGCGGTCTTTTAAGCCTCACACATGTTTTAAGCGCGTACTTCTGGATGGATCGTTCTTTGGATCTTGTCGTGAAGGCTTCTGAAATCGGTACGCCCCTTTGCTGGCCCCTGGCTCCTTTTTGTAACGAGCTTCGTTTTGCAAACACGATTTCCGCCGCCAACTTCTTACAAATCTATGCTCTCTTGGGAGTTGTTGGCGCAGGTCTGTTCTTTTTTAATAAAAGCCGCTGGGGTTTTATCGCGTTAATTCTTTTACTGGCTGTGAAAATCTTTTTCACGTCTCTGTCCTATGGCTTGATGGGAAATTATCACTACATGAGTTTCTTCGCGCATGTGGCCTTCTTGTTTTTACCGCACAAGAAAATCATCATCCCTTTCTTCCTGGGCATTTTTTATTGGGGCGCTGGCATTTTGAAATTCGATCCGGAGTGGCTTTCTGGAGTCGCTCTGATCACTCCCAGCTTCCTTCCCCCGGTTTTACAGCATCTGAGTTTGCTTTATGCAGTGGTCTTGGAGTGCATCTTGGTGTTTGGCCTATTTTCCGCCAACAGATGGATTCGCTGGTCGGTGCTGGCTCAGTTTGTTTTATTTCATATTTTTTCCTGGCACATCGTCGGATACTTCTATCCCTTGACAATGTTTTTGCTCTTGGGAATCTTCGTGCTCATTCCGCTTTACAAAGAATCCTGGGACGCGGTTCTGTCCGGGGGAACTTTGCAAAAGAAAAGCGTTTCGATCGCATGCGCGGTTTTATTACTTTTGCAAATCATTCCCACAGCGATTGCCGGAGATCCCGCAACCAGTGGGGCGCCCCGCATTTTATCTTTGAATATGCTTGATGCCCGCGTAGAATGCGAAACCTTGTTGATCCGTCATCAGGCCAGAGCCATGGAAGTCTACAATCCGTTTATCAAAGCGCCTTCCGTTCGGACTCAGTGCGATCCGCTTATTTTCCTTGCGCAAATTAACAACGTCTGCCGAGACTCCTCTGAAAAATTTGATTTCTGGTTGCAGTCGCGCAGAACAACGGCGGATAAGTTCACAACCAGATTATTTATCAAAGACGTCTGCAGCAAAGATCCCCGTGCCTTGCCATGGGCGGAGGTTTTATGAAAATAAAAGCTCTGTTCGCCGTCTACTGTCTTATTGTTGTCGCTTTTCTGGTGCGCGCTGAATTGAAAACGCTGCCGCTTTTAGAACCGGATCTTAGCTTTGTAAAACTCCAGCATCCCATCCAAGGCGCGACGATTGAATACGCCGTCAGCGAGCTTTCCACGCGCTCGCCGCTCTCGACGTATCGTGGAGGGTCGCAACGTCAAGGCTGGGAGCAAAGCTCTGCACCTCTGTTTAAGAATTTTCAGTTGAAATGGAAAGTTGAAAATCTAAATACCGGTATTCATCGCGCCAGCAAAAGTTCCCCGGCTGCGGATGAAAGCGGATTTTATATCGCCGACGACACCGGATTCTTGCGGGCTTACGATTGGGAAGGCCGTTTGCGTTGGCAATTTTATGATGAAGTCAGTGCGAAGGGTTTTCACTCGACACCGCTCACCGATCAAGACACTGTCTATGTCGGAGATTACGCCGGTTACATCTATGCCTTCAATAAAGAAAACGGCGAGATTCGCTGGATCACCAAAGCCGGAATCACCGTCGGTTCATCCCCATTCATGCACGAAGGTGTTCTTTACGTCGGGATAGAACTTGGTGATCCTGATGGATTTTTACTTGCGCTCGATGCTCGAACTGGAGCGTGGTTGTGGACGTCCCCCTTTATCGGCAATCACCCGCATGCATCTCCGGCGTTGAGCAGCGATGGCAAAAGTCTTTTGATGGGATCCAACACCGGGGAAATGAAAGCCTTCGCCCGCACCAACGGGGAACCGCTTTGGTCCTTTGCCACGAAGGATGATATTAAGTGCGCGGCAAGTATTTATGATGATCAAGCCTTCTTCGTTTCCTGGGACGGATATCTTTATGCACTGGATGCGAACTCGGGCGTCCAAAAATGGAAAGTGGCTTTAGATGACGGGGCCATGAGTTGTCCATCGCTGAGTGCCGACGGTCAAAAGATCGCCGTTACCGGCTATCGCAGAAATTTTGTTGTCGACAGAAAAACCGGAAGCACCCTCTGGTCGGCGCCGATTGCAAACAAAGAATCACGCGCGCAAGCAAGTCCACTGATCTTGCAGTATGCAAATCAAGAGGTTGTTCTTTTCCTTTGCGCGGAAACGGCGTTGTGCGTGCAGGACTTAAATTCCGGTCAGGTCCTTCAGAAAATAGAAATGGGGAGTTCTTTTTCCGCCTCCCCTATTTACTATAAGAATCATCTTTTATTATCGACCGTCGACAACGGCCTTTTGGTTTTTACTCAATAGAACTTAAAGGCCCTGCTTTAAATTTATAGCCGTTGCCTTCCGCCGAAGCTTTATCGAATTGCGTTCCTACCGTCGCTGTCATTTTCCAGCCCGAAGGACTTGTTGCTTCGCCAACGTCTCCGCCGGAATTGTCCACGACGGTTTGTTCTTTTGTTGGAGCGTCGAACACCAAGTCTGTTTCTACATGATGGTCGGCGATGTTATTGAGCTCCATCGTTTTAATACCGGCATCATGCGAGCGCAACGAACATATTGAAACGCCGAAACTGTCGCTCACGCTGCAATCGGTTTCTATCACACCTGTGCCTTTGGTGATCGAGTAGTCAGGTCGATATCCTTGAATCACTGTATTGTCAGAGTTCATCAAGCGAATGACGACAAAAAGTTCCGTTGTGCCGTCTGCCAGACCATGTTGGCCCACGACGATTTCCGTATTTTTAAAATCTGATTTGCTCACATCAGTGACCACACCAGTCACGGGTCGTTTGGGAAGTTCAATACCTGGGGGAAGTTTAGGACTCGTGAGACCTAAGCTCTCCAACGAAGCTTCCAGACCGCAACCTGTTAATATAAAGACTGATGTTATAGAGAGCACAGCCAAAACGTACCGGTACATGCTTGCCTCCGTTTAATATGAGCTTTATCGGCCCAAACCGACATCTTCTTTAGAATTTCAGTAAAGGACCGATAAAGATGTCATGAATTTCCGGAACGTGCTTCTTTTTGGTATATTCACCGTCGCGGTGTCGATGACATCCGCGTTTATTGCCGTGCGCTTGTTTCAAAAAGAACCGAGCGCCGTTGAAAACACAGTTTCCTCACAACAGCCGCCCTCGCCGGTTGCAATGGCGAAGACGCCTGTCTTATATAAAGGACAGCCGCAAATTCCACCTCCACCGCCACCTCCTGCGGCGCCACCACAGCAAAAGACAGGAACACCGGCGGAGGCGAACGCTCTTTTGGCAAAATACCTGACACCGAAAGAGTACGATTCTGAGTATGACGCCAGAAAGCCGATCAAGCCTGAAGAGGCGAAACATACTTTATTAAAAGCCGTGCCCGCCTGCGGTGATGATTATGAAAAACTTTGTTTGGAAAATCAGTATATGTCTGAACACCCGATGGCTTGTCTGCGCGCTAAGAAACAAGAACTTTCGGGCGCCTGCTTTGGGCAGCTTCGCGCAGCTCAAGATACATTTAGAAAAGCATGCGGTTCTGACATTCAAAGATTTTGTGATCCCAAGCTGAGACATTACTTTCCCTGTTTGAAGAAAAAGATGGCCGAGCTCTCCGCGAACTGCCGCGCGAATATACAGGCTTCCTCGCGTTAGTAGGTCTTGCGGGTGTTTCAACCAGAGACAATAAGAGTAATTTCTCGCAATCAGGCGGTGTACCCGTAAATTTTTTCGGGGAATTACCCGATAAGATAGGTATCAGAAATTAAAAAGTGTCCCCTTTTTCCCGGAACGTATTGTTAAAAAAGGAACGACTTATGGTAGGCACAAAAAGAAAAATAGCTCTTCATAGTGTTGTGATGACAGCTCTTCTTGCCGTGGCGAGTACTGCGAGTGCGCAGGTTTCGTTTACGGAAGTTCCCCAAGGCCTCACGGTTCAAGGTCGGATTATTCAGCCCGACGGTTTGCCGTTAGAAGACAGCAGCGTCTCTTTTAATATCAAAGTTCTTTCGCCCGGTCCTGAAGCCTGTGTGCTTTTTGAAGAAAATCGCACGGTGAACATGACCAATAGTAAAGGGATGATCAACTTTGTAATTGGCGCGAATGAAGCCGGTGCGACTTCCGTTGCCGTAGGCCACAGTCTTCCTTTAAACAAAGTCTTAAAAAATTCCGGTGCGATCACAGGACTCACAAAGTGTGCGAGTTCTTATAATAGTTATGCTCCGCAAGCTGGTGACAGCCGTAAAGTGCGCGTAAGCTTTACTGTCGGCAGTGAGACAGTTGCACTGTCTCCTGACTTTAATCTGCGTTCTGTGCCTTACTCGCTTGAAGCTGAAAATGCCGTTGCCTTGGAAGGCAAAAAGGCCGCGGACTTCCTGATGAAGTCTGCAAACATCACGCAGGAAAAACTCGAAAGTCTTTTACTGCCTGCAAACTTTGATGGATTGGTTTCTATGTTGAATCCGTCAACGAGCGCGCCGGCGACGGGAACGATCGGTATTCCTTCGTCGGATGGTTCCGCAACACCGGCCCGCGACGGTTTGATGAGATATGATGAAACGACACAAACCGTGCAAGTTTCTGTCGGCGGCCAATGGCAGGATGTAACGACTGCGAATAATTCCAGTGTTGGTTCTGATAAGATTGTCGATGGTTCGATTACAACAGCGGATATTTCAAATGGCGCCGTGACAGGTGGTAAAATCGCCGATAACGCGATCACGACTACGAAATTAGGCGATGAGGCCGTCACATCAGATAAGCTGATGAACAACTCCGTCACCACTTCAAAAATTGCCGATGGTGCGATTACATTTAATAAGATCGCCAATGGCGCGATCAGCACCAACAAGATTGTCGATTCAGCGATCACCTCAGTAAAAATCCTGGATGGCACAATCGTCACTGCGGATTTAGCTAATAATGCCGTGACAACAGCGAAAATCTTGGATGCCAATATTACGACGTCGAAGATTGCTGATGGCAACGTCACTACGGATAAAATCGCTGACGCCAATGTCACGACGGCAAAGATCGCAGACAGTAACGTGACGACGGCTAAAATCGCCGACGGTAATGTGACGACAGCGAAGATCGCTGACAGCAACGTGACAACTGCTAAAATTGCCGATGGCAATGTGACCACGGCAAAGATTGCCGACAACGCCGTCACGACGGCAAAAATTCTTGATTCGAATGTAACAACTTCTAAGATCGCAAACTTGGCAGTGACAACGGCAAAAATTGCGGATGCAAACGTGACGACGGCCAAAATCGCTGACGGCAACGTGACCGACGCAAAAATCGCGTCTGTCTCTGGCGCTAAGGTGACTGGCAATATTCCTGGAAATGCGGCGGGCTTTTACGGCGCTCTTTCAGGAGATGTGACTGGCGGACAAAGTTCTACGTCTGTACAAAGAATCCAAGGACGCTATGTTGCTAACGTGGGCCCTGGTGTCGGCCAAGTTCTTAAGTGGGATGGCGGTCAATGGGTGCCGCAAGCCGATAACAACTCGGGTGGTGACATCACGGCGGTTTGGGCAGGTACGGGTCTTTGGGGCGGCGGCGGAGCTGGTGACGTCTCACTCAGCCTTTCGAACACAGGTGTTGGAGCTGGGTGGTATGGTAACGGTCAATACGTTCCGCAATTCTACGTCGATGCTCAAGGTCGTATTACAGCAGTGAATAACGTGGCTGTTGCTGCAGGGGTTTCTTGCGGTGGTTACCAGCACGGGCAAGTTTATCTGGCATCACCATCTTGCGGTATCACATCGCTTTACCAATGCCTTAACGGCGGTATTAACAACGTCGGCGCTGTCGAAAATGTCGGCTGCGATGGCGACGGAGACGGCTTCTAAAGAATGAAGAAACTGGGCCTCTATTATTTCTCTATCATTCTTCTCGTTTTAGTAAGTCAGCTGACCCCTTGGGGTCAGCTTCTTTTTCAAAGGCCTAAATTCAATCACTTGCAGTTCCCCACAAAAGAACAAAGTTTCACTCCTGCCATTCCGATTCTTAACCCTGGAGTTGTTCCGGCGTTCCCCGCTTCTGAGATTATCTTGCAGGAAAAACTTTTTGCTCCTTTTGTTGTTCTAAAAGGTCAGGACCTTTCTAATAAGAATCTCAGTCACGCGCACTTAAGTTTCGCTGATCTGCGCGACACAAATCTCAAAGGTAGTGATCTGTCCCAGGCACTTTTATATGGCGCTCGCCTTGAAGGCGCGAAGTTCAATACAAAAACCAAACTTCCCTTCAGCAAAGAAACAGCCCGCAACCTTGGAATGCAGGAGGATCTATGAATTCCCTTCTGCAAGAACTTAAAAAATTTCCGCAACTGTTTTTGGTCGGAGCCATTCTTTGCGCCGAGCACTTGCTCACTTTGTTTTTCTGGTTGAGCGAGCGTCCCCTGCACTGGATTTTATCCCCTTCGACACCTTCGGTGTGCTGGCCGATATTTTCAGCCTGTGAGAAATTCAAACCCTCAGAACAAGTTCTGAATATCCTGCTTTCGGCTTACGGACTTATCGCTGTAATTGCTATCGGTTGCTGGGCCTTTAAGAAATTTCGTTGGGGCGTCGTTCTGCTTTGGGCGCTGACTTTATTCAAGGTCGCAATCATTTTGCAGGACTACCGCCTGACCGGAAACTATCACTATCTTCCAACCGTAATCACTCTGTGCTTCCTCTTGGTGCCGCAAAGAGTTCTGGCCCTGCCCGTTGTGTTTTTTTTGATTTATTTCACCGCAGGACTTTTGAAGCTTGATATGAATTGGCTCAGTGGGGCCGCGATCAACGACACTCTTTTGCCGCCGCTCCTTACACGCGTGGGTGTGTGGTATGTGCTGGTTCTCGAACTTGGATTGATTTTTCTTCTCTTCGCCAAAAAAGAACGTTGGTTTTATTTTCTATTTGTTCAGCTCGTTATTTTTCACTTGTACTCGTGGCATTTAACGCGTTTCTTTTACCCCTCGGTGATGTTGCTTCTTTTGGGTGTTCTGCTTATCACGCGGCCGGCCCAGCCGCCTTTAGGTTTTAAAGAAACTTTCCGCCGTGTCTTTGCCAGCAAGATCAGCGTCGTTTTAACAGTGCTATTTATCGGTTTGCAGCTTCCGCAATATTTAATTCCAGGCGACGCGGCTTTGACGGGCGAGGGTCGCATGTACGCCATGATTATGTACGATGGGCGCGTGCAGTGCCAGCCGCATTTGACTCTCTGGAAAAAGAACCAAAGCCAAGAGCAATTGCCTTTGCAACCGCCGTGGCTGATGACGAGAACTCGTTGTGATGCGATGGTGTACTGGCGCCTTACGGAAAATATCTGTGCGTGGGTCAAACACGACCCGGAAATCGTGCAAGTGGACTTCATGCTCCCAGTGCGTTCTGAAAGAACGGAGGAGTGGCGTCCCCTCGTTTCAGCAACGGACGTCTGTGAAAACAAACTGGGATATTCCAGCTTCTTTCCCAATGCATGGATCAACAAGCTGGTACGTGAAGAAGGGCCCTAAGGACTTGGCTCTGTATAGTTAGGCCGTTCCCTGTGCTGCATGAAAGCTCTTCTTTCGTACTCCCGAAATATTTCATGCACACGTTTGTCATCAAGATGCTCTAGCGCCTCTTCTACTTGCAGGTTTTCAAGATCACGCCCCACCGTCAACAAAGCCGCGACTCTTTGATCTTCATAGTAAGCGACGGCAAAATCTCTTTTATCAATGTCACCGATCACATCCATGCGATCAAAGCGGTCCGAAAAGCCAATATATCCCAGGGACACGTCATAATGGGTTGTCCAGAAGAATGGCACGTCGTCAAATTTAACTCGGTCTCCAAGCATGTTTAACGCCGCCACTTGCCCTTGCCGTTCCGCCACCTCCCAATGTTCGACACGAATCAGTCGCTGACTGCGCGGATCAGGCCATTTGGCGATGTCTCCCGCAGCGAAAATACCCGAGGAGCTTGTCTCTAGATATTCATTCACTAAAACTCCATGATCCGTTTTTAAACCGGCTTGTTCTGCCAATGACGTGTTGGGACGAATGCCCGTGCCCACGACGACGAAATCGCAGTCAAGGCTTTGACCGTTATCCAGAACAACACTGCGATCGCGGATTTCCTTCACGTGATAGCCGAGATGAAAGTGCACTCCGTGTTCCTCATGCAGCTTTTTTAAAAAACTTCCGACATGGACACCGACGACCCCCATTAAGGGCATCGACTCTGGAGCAACAACGTGCACTTCCATATTTCGCATGCGTAAAGACGCCGCCACTTCAAGACCGATAAATCCGGCTCCGATAATCACTACGCGCACAGCCCACGATGTGCGAGCAATAATACGCCGGCAATCCTGCAGAGTCCTTAAAAAATAAATATGATCTTTGTCGATCCCGGGAATCGGCGGTTTTACAGGATGTCCTCCGGTCGCGATCAGGCATTTGTCATAAAGAAGACTTTTCCCATTCGACAAGAGAATGTGTTTGCGATGAGCATCTATTTTCTCGGCTACAACTCCAAGTTCCAGATGAATTTTATTCTCGCGATAAAACTCTGGCGGATAAAGAGGAATCCATTCTTCCGGGGCATTCCCAGCCATAAAGTCTTTCGATAAGTTGGGGCGATCGTAAGGCAAGGCTTTGTCTTCGCTCACCACCGTAATCGTGCCTTGAAATCCCTGACGCCGTAACATGACGGCCGCTGAAATCCCGGCGGCCCCGGCACCGATAATCACGTGACGGTGAAACTCCGTCCCGAAACGCGGTTTGATAACGGGGGCTTTTTTATCGGTGACATAGACCTTGTTTTCACAAACTTCCACATGCCAGGCGGCGACAGGGTTAAGAGCGGGAGCCTTCAACGCTTCCCCCGTGCGGATATCAAAACAGGAATGGTGCCAGGGACAACGTACTTCCCTGCCCGTGATTGTGCCTTTTTCCAAGGGCCCGCCATAGTGGGTGCATACGGCCCCGATTGCGAAATATTCTCCTTCTTGGCGAACAAGTAAAACAGGTTCATCACCAACGTGGCCAAGCATTGTTTCGCCATCAAGAAGACTGTCCTCGGAAATTCCTTGCGCGAAGTTGGGGCCGCTGACTTTTGCACTCGTAGCCATCTTAAAACTCCTTGAAAACTCCATCATAGGAAAAGACCTTCACCTTCGCAGTTGGGGTCCAGTTCCTATGTATAAAAACAACACTGCGGCCCGAATTCCACAGAACAACACGATGAATTTTTTGTTAAACGTCTCATTATGACACGATTGCCACCTTCACTGGAGCCGGCGAAATTCCGATGAGAAAATGAGAAAATAGCCAGGAGGCGACAGTTGAAAACGTGGGTGAAAAAACTCGTTGAGCAATTTGATATGGACTGGGGCACCTCATCTAATGGAAAGGATGCACAGGGACCGGTTCTGACTGAAGATCGCGCGACTTTGCTTTATATACTGGATATTTACAATAAACATCTTTTCGAAATCCAGAATCACTCGGTTCGAAAAGTGCGCGCAAAGCTCGATACTTTTGCGAAAGAGCTTGTTCAGCCCGACACGGAGGCGACGGAAAAGACGCTCTTCCGCCTGCGCCAATTTATTTCCAGCTATCGCATTGATGAATACACCTACGTGCAAAATACTTTTGACGATTTTAAGCGTATTATCTGGGACTTTGCCGATCATCTCAGCGAGGAAGCTCACGTCGAAGAAGCGTCCCAAGGCGATATTAATCAAAGCCTTGAACAGCTGCGTGAAGCCGTAGAGTCGAACTCTATCGAGGAACTCCGCGCGAAATCCCGTGAGTTCATCAACTTCTATTTAAAACATCAAAGTACGAAAAACGAGCGTCGCTCGAAACGCATGGAGTCCATCAAAAAGAACCTGACGACCGTGAAGAAGCAGTTGATGGAAGCCAATCAAACTATGCGTCGCGACCACATGACCGGCGCACACAACCGCCGCAGTTACGACGAGCAAGTGCGTCGCTATCTGCAATTGCACGAAATCGACAAAGATCCGATGACTTTGATTCTTTTAGACATCGACTTCTTTAAAAAGATCAACGATGCCTACGGACACGATATCGGGGACTTCGTTCTTAAAGAATGTGTGCGTCTTTTAAATGAAAGCTTCTCGCGGGAAGAGGACTTTATCGCCCGCCTCGGCGGTGAAGAATTTGCCGTGATCCTCCCCGGTTGCAACGTGGACTCTGCCATTAAGATGGCGGAAGAAGCCATGAACCGCATCCGCAAGGAAGTTTTTGTTCAGGATAAATTGGAAATTCGTTTTACCATCTCTATGGGGATTGCCGAAATCACTCCGGGTGAAACAGCGGATAGCTGGTACAAACGGGCTGACGAAGCCTTGTATGAATCCAAACAAACGGGCCGTAACAAGTTCACTCTGGCGAAGAGTCCGCAAATCAAACGTGTCGCTTAGGGAGTGTCTAATTATTTGACACCTGCCTAGTAGCTTCTGGTGACCAGAAAAGCCTGAACAGACGTTCGGGCTTTTTTTATGTTTAGAAATTTCTGAACAGTTTGAAACGATTTTCGGCTCAGCTTCATCACACGCGCTGAAGAAGCTGGTATCACCGTTGCTTTGTGTCTCTGTCATGAAGACACAAACACTTTTCCCAAAACTTTTTGTTCTCTTTTTACTTCTTGTATTCACGATCAACGCTTTTGCAAAAGACCGCGACATCGTGGTGGCGATCATTGACACCGGCGTGGACGTCCATCACCCGTTGATTCGCGAGCACCTGTGGGAAAATCCGCGCGAAAAAATGAATTTATATGATGACGATGGCAATGGATATGCCGATGACCTCCATGGATGGAACTTTTCTTCAAATACGAATGATCTTTCAGACAATCACGGCCATGGCACCCACGTTGCCGGAATTATTCTGCAGAAGGCCCGCTCCGAGCGTCTGAAATTCATGATCTTGAAATATTATGATTCTTCGAAATCGAGTGAAGACAATTTACTGGCGACGGTGAAAGCCATTCGCTATGCCACAAAAATGGGGGCTGACATTATTAATTACTCCGGCGGCGGCGACGAACGAAGTGCCATGGAAGAGGCGGCGATTCGCGATGCCCAGAAGAAAGGAATTCTCTTCGTCGCTGCTGCTGGTAATGAGGGACGAAATACCGATCGTTTCGGTTATTATCCCGCAGGATATAAGCTCAGCAATATTATTTCAGTGGCAGCGATGGATTCGCAAAAACGTCTGCTTGCAAGCAGCAACTTCGGCGCAAACTCCGTCGATATCGTAGCGCCGGGGAAAAACATTTACTCCTCTTTGCCCGGTGGAAAGTACGGTTTGATGACGGGAACGTCTCAAGCCACCGCCTGGGTGAGCGGCCTTGCCGCCTCTCTCATGCTGCGTTCCGAGAAAAAGTGGTCCCCGGAAGATATGAAGATTGTCCTGGAAAAGAATGCGATCAAAGACCGTCAGTTCGCGAAGAAAATCCGTTCTGCCTCGCGCATTTCCACACTTCAGGCTTCTAACTTCTAAGGAAAACTATTACACTGAGTTCATGTTTAAACATCTCGGTGTCAGCGTCTGCTTACTTGTGTTCGTTTCCTGCTTCCAAGCTTTTGGCAAAGAGGCCTCTTGCCGTCACGATGAAAAAGTTTTTCGCTGCGTTGAAGTGGTGAACAACTATGACGGTGACACCTTAACGGTTAATATTCCGCATGTTCCTGCATTAATAGGTAAAAATATTTCCGTGCGCGTTTCAGGCATTGATACGCCTGAAATAAAAACAAAAAATCAGTGCGAGAAAAACGCCGGTCGTATCGCACGCAACCTGGTTTCCGCCACTTTAAAAAAAGCCAAATCCGTCGAGTTGCACAACGTTCAGCGCGATAAATACTTTCGCATCCTTGCCGATGTCATTGTGGATGGACAATCGTTGAAAGATATTCTGCTAAAGAACAATCTGGCTTACGCTTACGACGGCGGCACCAAAAAACATCCCGACTGGTGTAAAGTTCTGCGCTCTCCTGCAAATCATTAACTTGCACGGCTTCGCAACCCGCGCACAATAGAGCCATGAAAGTAAATGGATTAGGGGGCGTTTTTATCAAAGCGCAAAACCCCGACAAACTTTACAGATGGTATGAAGAAAATTTCGGTTTCGCTCGCAACGAAAGCGGCGACGGTTTCTTGATTTCTTCGGACCATCTCTCCGCAGATTTTAAAGTCGCTTTTTCATCGTCACCGTCCATTATGAACTTTCAAGTTCCGAACTTGGCGCAGTTTCTGACTTCGTTAGCGGAAAAAGGTGTCCGCATCGATGACCACATCGAAGAGACATCCTATGGAATTGTCGCCTGGGTGTTTGATCCTGAAGGCAATAAAATTGAACTTTGGGAGCCGCGACCTTACAAAGAAAACATCATCGTGAATCCGGAACCAGATTAGCTCCTTGTAATTGGTAAAACACCTGTTGCTGAGCATAGTATTTTTTCCTTCTAGAAAGCGTGAAGGAAAAATCTATGAGCGTAAAAATACCCACCTCCGTTATTCAATGTCTTAACTATGTAAATGGAAATTTTCAAAAAGCCTCCGGGCCAAAGATCGAAGTTCGCAGTCCCTACAACGGAGATTTAATCGGTGAAGTTCACGCGACAACGGCCGGAGAAGTGGACACTGCGGTCAAGCAAGCCGCCAAGGCGCAAGAAAGCTGGGCGCTTTTACCAATTAAAGAACGCAGTAAAGTCATGTTTCTATTTCGGCAGATTTTATTGCGCGACCTTGATGAGATCGCGCACCTCAAAAGCTCCGAATCGGGAAAAACTTTCGCTGAAGGCAAAGCCGGTCTTCTCAAAGGCATTGAAGTTCTGGAGTACGCGCTTTCATTGCAGAATATGGACGTCGGCGGAAAAATGGAAGTCTCTCGCGGTGTAAGCTGCGAATACCGCCGTGAACCTCTGGGCGTTGTCGCAGGCATCACGCCGTTTAATTTTCCTGCCATGGTTCCTCTTTGGACTATTCCCATCGCACTCACTTTGGGAAATGCCTACGTTTGGAAACCTTCTGAAAAAACTCCGCTGACCTCAATGAAAATCGCCGATAGCTTGAAAGAAGCAGGATTGCCCGATGGGCTCTTTCAGGTCTTGCACGGCGGAGTTGAAACCGTCGAGGCCATTGTCGATCATCCACTGGTAAAAGCCATTGGCTTCGTCGGATCCACCAGAGCCGCACGTGCCGTGTACGAACGAGGCACACAAAAGTTTAAACGCGTTCTTGCTTTGGGCGGAGCAAAGAACCACATCGTTCTTCTCCCCGATGCTTCTCCGGATTTAGCGGGCCCGGGAATCAGTGACTCTTTCACAGGATGTGCCGGTCAACGTTGTATGGCGGCGTCGGTTCTTCTTGCCGTGGGGGATGTTACGCCACACATTCAGAAGATTGTTGAAAAAGCCCGGTCCCTAACTTTAGGCAAAGACATGGGAGCCATCATCACGGCCTCCCAAGTGGAATTTTTGCGTGAAGCGATCAACCAAGCCGAAAAAGAAGGCGCAAAAATTCTTTTAGATGGTCGAAAAACACCCCCGCCCGCGGGGCTTGAAAAAGGCAACTGGATCGGACCGACCATCATTGACTACGTAAAGCCCGCAAGCGCGATCGCGAAAGTAGAGTTATTCGGTCCCGTTCTTTGTATCATTCGCTGTGAAGACATTTCGCAGGCGATGACGATCGAAAACAGCATTCCTTACGGCAATGCCTGTTCTGTTTTCACCGCGAACGGCGGTTTAGCGGAAAAAGTGATTTCGCGAGCTTCGGCAGGAATGGTCGGCGTCAATGTCGGTGTTCCTGTACCGCGCGAGCCCTTTTCTTTTGGCGGTGTCAACGCCTCCAAATTCGGTCACGGAGATATCACAGGAGCCCAGTCTCTCGATTTTTGGTCCAACGTCAAAAAAGTAACAATCAAATGGGAAAAACAAGAAGACAGCAATTGGATGTCTTAATTTTCAAGGACAAATGGTGAAGACTATGAAAAAAGCGTCGCACGTCGTTTTAACATCGCATTCGACCCATGTTTTTAAAGACAGTTTACCGGTGCACTGGGGCGCCAAAGAACCGATGCAAAGGGGGCCCATCGTCGCCTCTTTGACGGACACCAAAAAAAGAAATGCCATCGGCACGCATAGCGGAAGTTATGCAGTTTATCGCGCCCTGTCCATCGCGCAGGGAAAATACTCGACACGCCATAAACCGGATCTTCATAACACGCAAAGCCCCGTGAAGATCGGACCTTACCCGTCGTGGTTCGATTCCGAAAAAATCGTTTCCATCGATCCGTGGGGCTTTGACGTCCCCATTCATTTTAAAAAGTTTTATGACGAGGGTTACGACGTGCGCCCGACGATTGCCGTCACTCAAGCGCATTTGCAAATTCCAGAGATTCACGACGCCATCGAACGCGGTCGTCTGAAGGTTGACGGCAAAATTATTAACGCCAACCGCGATATCAAAGTCACGAAGATCGCCTTTGAGCCCGTATGGTATTTACCCGGCATCGCAAAACGCCTGCGCGTCGACGAAGGAGAACTTCGCAAAATTCTTTTTCAAGAAACCGGAGGCATGTTCCCCGAACTTGTCACCCGCCCCGATCTTAAAGTGATGTTGCCGCCGATCGGCAGCACGACGGTTTACGTTTTCGGCGATCTTCAAGATCTTTCCAATCGCAATGTCGAACTCACCTGTCGCGTGCACGATGAGTGCAATGGATCGGATGTTTTTGGTTCGGATATTTGCACATGCCGTCCCTATTTGATTTATGGAATCGAAGACGCCGCGCGAACCGCGCAACGAGGTGGTGTCGGTGTTATCGCCTACTACCGCAAAGAAGGCCGCGCTTTGGGTGAAGTCACAAAATTCCTGGTTTATAACGCCAGAAAACGTCAGGAAGGCGGAGACTCCGCGGCGACTTATTTCCATCGCACCGAGTGTGTCGCCGGCGTTGAAGATGCGCGTTTTCAGGAACTCATGCCGGATGTTTTACATTTCTTTGGCATCACGAAAATTCACAATCTGCATTCGATGTCGAACATGAAATACGACGCCATCGTTAAAAGCGGCATTGAAGTTGTAAACCGCATTTGCATTCCTGCCGAGCTTATTCCCGCAGACGCGCAAGTCGAGATCGAAGCAAAAAAGGCCGCGGGATATTTCAATCCGGGCATCATGAAAACTCTTGAAGAAGTTCAAAGCGTGAAAGGAAGACCGATCGATGAATAATATCAACTACACCCTCAAGGATTTAGATTTTCTGCTTTCTCCTTCAGCCATCCGCCAGAGTTCCGAAAAGATCTTCGAACTCACGCAAGAGGGACAAACGCATTTTCGTTATCATCCTGATCGTTTTGCGCCCATGGTGGACTACGTTGTCGAAGTCATTCACGAAAATTATCCCGACTTAAACATTCCTCTGCACTCGCGCTGGGGACACTTCCGCATCGGCGGGACGGATCGGATCAAAACTCTTGAAGAGCGTATGGTTTATATGGATCCTATCGAAAAAGCGCGCACGAAGTTTGATCTGATCATCACGTCAGTCCTTTTGGATGCGGGTGCCGGCAATGACTGGTGCTACAAAGAATATACGACAGGCAATGTGTTTTCCCGTTCGGAAGGCTTAGCTGTCGCCAGCTTTTATCTTTTCCTTAGCGGCGCTTTTTCCGACGATTCCCAAAAACCTTTGCAAGCAACGGCGAAAGGCCTGCAGCATCTTTCTGCCGCTCAACTTTCCGCCGCCTTTCAAGTCAATGAAGGAAATCCTTTAGTGGGCATTGACGGCAGAATGCATCTGCTGCACAACCTCGGCGCAACGATCGAATACAAGAAAGACATGTTTGTCGGCGAACGCCCCGGAGGAATGGTCGATTACCTTTACAAGAAATACGGTCGCAAAGTTACAGGCCCCCAGCTTTTACGTGCGGTCCTCGACGGCATGGGAGACATCTGGCCTGGTCGCGTGAAAATTTCCGGCGTCAATCTGGGCGACATCTGGTCGTACGGAAAAGTGCCGGGCGGACTTGCCGCTTTTCACAAACTTTCTCAGTGGATGACTTACTCATTGGTAGAGCCTCTGCAAGAAGCCGGCTTTGAAGTTATCGAAATCGAAAAGCTCACCGGCTTGGCGGAATATCGCAACGGCGGCCTTCTTTTGGACCGCGGTGTGATCTCATTGAAAAACGAAGACCTCTCCAGCTTTAAACACTTTCCGGATTCTGAGTTGATTGTCGAGTGGCGCGGCCTCACGGTCTCCCTCTTGGATCGTATCGGCGATGAGGTCCGGGTCAGGCTGGGTAAAACCCCCGCGGAGTTCCCTTTGGCAAAAGTTCTTGAGGGCGGCACGTGGGCTGCCGGGCGAAAAGCCGCCCGCTCTTTACGAGCTGATTCCTCGCCGCCTCTGAAAATTGAGAGCGACGGCACCGTTTTTTAAAAGGAGATTTAAAAGTGAAACAAGTTCGAGTCATTCAACACCCCTTACTTAAACACAAGCTCGGTTATTTGCGCGATAAGAACACGTATTCCCACGAGTTTCGGGAGATTGTGAAGGAAGTATCCAAAATCCTTATTTACGAAGCCATGCGCGACTGGAAACGCCTGGATCAAGTCGCCATTGAAACCCCCATTGCCAAAGCTATGGCCGAGCGGATCGTCGATCCCCCCGTCGTTGTATCGATAATGCGAGCCGGGAACGGAATGCTGGATGCCGCTTTATCGATGATTCCGTTTGCCAGCACTGGATTTATTGGAATCTACCGTGACAAATTTATAAATAACACGGTCGAGTATTATTTTAAGATGCCTCATGATGTAAAAGGGAAAGATATTTTGCTCTGTGACCCTTTGATCGCGACAGCCGATACGATCATCGCAGCGATAGACCGCCTCAAAAGCTACGGGGTCGGGAATATCAAAGTGATCAGTATTCTTGCGAGCCAGCTGGGTCTGGAAAGAATTGAACACTTTCATCCCGATGTGGAGGTCTACACTCTCAACATCGAAAGTGAGATCAACGAGGTGGGCTACTTAGTCCCGGGACTCGGCGATGCGGGAGACAGACTCTTTCAAACGAAGTAGGTGCTCATGATAAAGCCCCATGTAATCGGTGTCGCCGGTGGGAGTGGATCAGGAAAAACTCATTTCGCCCTGGAACTGCAAAGAATCCTGGGCGCCGAGAATTGTTTGATCGTCTATCAGGACAACTATTACATCGATCAATCCGCGCGCTTCGATGGCGACGGAGGCTCTGTCAATTTTGATCACCCTAGCAGCTTGGATTTTTCTTTATTAGCGCAAGGTCTGCGCCAGCTGAAACAAGGTCAGACCATTCAAATTCCCATTTACGATTTTCACACACATTCCCGCCGCAAAGAAACCATTCGCGGCGAACCCAAAAAAATCATCCTGGTCGACGGCATTTTAATTTTGAATTCTCCGGAAGTCCGCGCGGAGTTGGACGAAGCCGTGTTCTTTGATACTCCGGAATCTTTGCGTTTCGCGCGCCGTCTGGCTCGCGACGTTCATGAACGCGGTCGCACGCCTGAAGGAGTGCGCAAGCAATTCGAATTGCAAGTTCGCCCCATGCACAATGAATTCGTAGAGCCTTCGAAAGTTCACGCGCACACACTCGTCAAAGATTTAGGCGAGTACAGCTCCGCACTCGAGGCCTTCACGGAAAGATTGTCTGTAAAGCTTTTTAATTAACCGGGGTTTCCTTCCATGAAAAAAACAATGTTCGTCAGCGTCTTCAGTCTTGGACTTTGGGGCTCTTTTTTTGCCGAAACGGCATTTGCAAAACAAGTCGATCTGCGCGCTTTTCAAACTCCCGCAAAAGAACAGGGACGTCGCGACACTTGCGCTTATTTCGCAACGACGGCGCTTGTTGAAGGCGCGATCAAAGCTCACTTTGGCCAGGAATACGATATCTCGGAAGAGTTCGAAATCTTTCGCCACAAAGTTTTAAACCCTTGGCGTCCCGAAGTCGAGTTTGGCAACACCTATGATTTAATGAAAAGTTTCGCCGACAACTTGATCGTTTACCCGGAAGCAGTTCTTCCCTATCAAAATAGCAGCCCTGATTTCACAAAACCTCTGTCTGCGGAGCAAATGGATTTTTACAACCTGAAGAAAAAATCCGTGCCTGTGATTGAGTATCGCAGCCTCAAATTTAAACAACTCACGAAGATGTGGGTGAATCGTCCGTGGTCGACTCTTGTGATGGCGGAGCTCGATCAGAAAAGACCGGTCGTGATCACTTTGAAAGTCGCGATTCCGCACGTCGACGATAAAAAAGGCACTTTCACATACAACGACGCCATCAATGCTCAATGCGACTCGGGCCAAATTCCCTGCGGCGGGCATGCCGTTTTATTAGTCGGCTATGATGATGAACGCCGTCTTTTTATGTTCAAAAATTCGTGGGGCCCGACATGGGGCAATGAAGGCTATGGCTACGTGACATTTGACCACGTCGACGCCTATTCTGATCAGGCTTTGACGGCGTTTTTTGACAAACTCTCCGGTCCTATGGTGAGAGTGCGAACGCCCTAGCTTAAAATAACCAACATGGAACAAGAAAAAACCGTCAGTACTTTTGAGGATAAAAAATGGTTTGAGCTTTTTAGCAATAAAGCTCGCGTGCTGTATCCTCATTCGGATCCCTCGCACGATTATCTGCACGTCATGCGGGTCGTGAACACGGCAAAGACTTTGTGTCTGGCGGAAAATGCTGACTGGGCCGTCGTGATGCCGGCGGCGTTCTTTCATGATTACATCAACGTTCCAAAAAACGATCCACGTCGCCCCTATGCTTCGCAACTTTCAGCCGAAGCCGCCATTGAGTACCTGAAGTCTGTCGGCTATCCCGAGGCTTATTACGAGCGTATTCGTCATGCTATTGAAGCGCACAGCTACAGCGCCGAGATCAAAGCGGAAACACTCGAGGCAAAGATCGTCCAAGACGCCGATCGCCTCGACAGCCTTGGTGCTATCGGTATCGCTCGCTGTTTTGCCACGTCGTCTTTAATGAGCCGACCTTTTTACGCCGAAGAGGATCCCTGGGCCGAATCTCGAAATCTTGACGATAAGAACTACGGTTTAGATCACTTTTTTCAAAAGCTTTTTAAGCTGGTCGATCATCTCAACACGCCGACCGCAAGACAGGAAGGCGAACATCGCATCGCTTTCATCAAAACTTACTTGGATCAAATTAAAAGAGAGATTTAGACTTTTTCTTCTTCGAACATGGGCGCGGAAGCATTCTCGATAATTCCCGCCTGGTGCACGAACTCTTTCATCAGCATAGCCAGCGCCGCCGTTTTTTCCGGAGACATTCCCTGCAAAGAGTCGATCATTTCTTCCTGAATCGTGCGCGGAATTTCACCGAGCTTTTTAAGTCCTTCTTCCGTCAAAGATACGATCACGCGACGGGAGTCCTCTTTGGAAATCGCGCGGAGAACTAAGCCTTGCTCTTCCAATTTTTTGACGACAACAGAAACCGAGCTCTGATGAGTCGTAGTTCTCGCCGAGAGATCATTGATGGAAAGACCTGGTTCTTCTTTTAATTTTTTTAAAACAAAAATCTGTGCAGCACTTAAACCGATTTGTTTTTCGAATTGGCTTGAAGACACGCGTAGAGCTTTAAAAATATGGCGAATGTAGTCCATAACTTCATTCACTTCAGAACGATAACCAGAAAACGAGGACTTGTTCATAAACCTCATTTAGTACGATTCAATCTTAACAAGCAACTGCAAATTTATATGAGAACTCATATATGACGGTTCGCAAAGTCAAAGAGCTGTTACGTCGATCACCGTGGGAAGCCCTAGAGCTGCGGCTCCTGGCGCTTGAGAAAAATCGATTTTATAAGCGCGAAGAGCGATGCTGTTTTCGTCACTACTCCGTTCGGATGAGCCGTAAAGCTTATCGCCGACAATAGGAAAGCCATGACGGCTTAAATCGAATCTTAACTGATGCGAACGCCCTGTCACAGGCTGCAAATCCCATATTTGGTATCCCTTGGAGTTCACACCTAAATACTTCGCCAGTGTCAGACTGTCCTTACCTTGCGCACTCTCAAAGGCGCGTTTTTTTCCGCGCAAAATTTTGCATCTCCATTCGAACGATTGTTGTAAATGCAAGTCAATTGCTAAGCGAGGATTTGGAACGTTCGCTGGAATATGAGAAAAGCTCTGTCCTGTTGTGAGCGCGCGATAAGTTTTCTGCACCTGTTTTTTCTCAAACCAGGAATTGGCTTTGCGATGAGCGTCCGCATTCTTTGCATACATCACAAGGCCGGAAACTTCGAAGTCCAAACGATGTACAGGATAGATTTGTATTTTAAGTTGTTCTTGAAGTTGTGTACCAAGACATTCTCTCGCATCGTTGTCTTCAAAGCGGCTGGGTGTGGAAAGCACGCCGCTTTTTTTATCGCAAACAACGAAATGAGAATTTTCGAAAACGATAGAAATCATTTTTTCTTGATACCGATAAGAAAGATCTCTTTAGAAATTTTGCGAGTTGAATCCGGACGAACAGCTTCAAACTTTGTAAAAGACTTTTTGATTTCGTCGCGAAGTTTACCGAAGTCATCACTGTGAAAAAGTTTGCAAACAAAGTGGCCGTCTTTTTTTAGAAAACGACGAGCGACATCTAAAGCCAGTTCACAAAGTTCCATAGAGCGCGCCTGGTCTGTCAAACGAATGCCGGTCGTCTTCGGCGCCATGTCTGAAAGTACAAGATCAAAAGGGGGTTCGAATCCGTGCTCTTTAAAAATCTCTTCCAAATTTAAATCGCGCAAATCCGCTTGAATGAAAACGGCGTTTTTTAAACTGACTGTGACCGGGCTTAAATCCACGCCTAACACACGCCCTTTTTCGCCCGCCATTCTTGAGGCATATTGCGACCACGAACCTGGGGAAGCACCCAAATCCAAAATCGTCTGGCCGGGCTTAAACAATTTGTACTTCTTGTCGATCTCTTCGAGCTTAAAAACGGAGCGCGCCGCGAAGTTTTCTTGTTTAGCTTTTTTGAAATAATGATCGCGAGGATTGTAAGTCATATTGAGGGTTTATGTCTCTTTCCCTGGGCAAAGTCCACTACTTCTTTCCGACTTTCCCTTAAGGCTGGATTTATCTTAGAAAAGATTCATTATTCCGTCTTAAGAGCGGGCTCTTTAACCAAAGCCAAAAGCGCGCCGCCCGAGATAAATAAAACCAAAAGCCCCATCATTCCCAAGCGTGAATTCCCTGTCACCGTCACACCGACAGCGACCACGAGCGGTCCCAAAATCGACGCAAAACGCCCCACGAGATTGAAAAGTCCAAAGTACTCTCCGCTTTTTTCTTTCGGGCTCATTCGGCCAAAAAGAGAACGACTCAAAGACTGCACGCCCCCTTGCACCATCCCGATAATCGTCGCTAAAAGATAGAAATGCCACGCCTGGGACATCCACGTCGCCGCAATCACCGTGAGCGCGTAAATCGCGATGCACACCAAAATCGGTTTGCGTGCGCCCCAACGTTTTGTCACTGTTCCAAAATAATAAGCACACGGAAAACCAATAAACTGCGTGATCAAAAGCGCCGCAATGAGGTCTTTCGACTCAAGCCCAATAGAGACGCCATAATCCACGGCCATCGTCATCACCGTGTACACGCCGTCGATGTAAAGCCAGTAAGAGATCATGTAGATAAGAAGATTTTTTTCAAGATAAAGCTCGCGCAGAGTTTTCTTCAGTGTCGCAAAACTTTGTTGAGTCAGCAGAAAAATATTTTTAGAAGTGCCGTCTGCGGCAGGCTCAGGAACATTTTTCGCCAGAGGAAAAGAAAATACCAGCCACCATACCGCCACCGTTAAAAAAGAAATTTTAATCGCGGCCGGCCCGTCGGCGATGCCGAAGCTTGCAGGAAACAAGTACATCAAGACATTGATAAGAAAAAGAACGCCTCCACCTAAGTAACCCATGGCATAACCCAAGGAAGATGCGTAATCCATCATCTTGCCTTCCGCCACATAAGGCAGAAGAGAATCATAGAAAACGCTTGCGGCATTAAAAGCCATCATCGCAAGACCGTAGGCCCAGATGGCACTCCACCAGTCCCCTGCCGGAATAAAGCCCATCCAGGCACACGACAATACACCGAGCAATGTGAAGATCATGCAGAAAAGTTTTTTGTAGCCGTTCATATCGGCGATGACGCCAAGAGTGGGACTCAAAAGCGCGACAAACAAACTGGAAACAGAAATCGCTGTCCCTAAGCGCGCGGTTGTAACGATGGAATCCGTTCCGTGACTCCAGTACATCTTAAAAAAGATGGGAAAAAAACCGGCCATGACTGTTGTGGAGTAAGCGCTATTGGCCCAATCGTAAAGAGCCCAACTAAAGATTTTTTTCTTCTGCACTCGATCCATTTTTCCTCCGGCTTCCTTCAAAGAGAACACGGAAAGAGGAAGAACGGAAGAAGAAAATAGTGATCAACAAAGTCATTAAAAACATCAAGCTCGACAAAGCATTCAGCTTGGGGCTGACCCCCATTTTCATTGCGGTGTAAAGCTTCACCGGCAGCGTATCCTGCCCGGCTCCGTTAACAAAGTACGTGATTAAGAAATCGTCGAACGAAAGTAAAAAGCTTAGAATAAATCCCGCCGAGATCGCAGGTTTCAATAGCGGCAAAAGAATGGACGTCTGAATCTGCCAAGAACTCGCACCCAAATCACGAGCCGCATCTTCATAAGAAACATCCAAAGCGGTCAAGCGGGCTCCCACTGTCATCATCACATACGAAATAGAAAAACTGACATGCGCGATGATAACCGTCCACAAACTCAGTTCCATTTTTATCAGAAAGAACAAAGACAGCAGCGAAAGAGCAAAAACTATTTCCGGAAAAACCAACGACGTCAAAGACAAGGCGCTCACAGCATATCGCCAAGTCTTTTCGTTCGAACGCAGCCCCATAGCCGCGGCCGTCCCCAAAAGCGTCGCCAAAAAACTAGCGGCACCCGCGACCAGCACGCTGTTAAGAAGACTTTGCATCCACGCGCTCTCAGAGAGAACTTCCGCAAACCACCGCAAACTGAAAGAAGTACCGCCTGCTTCTTTCACCACCAGCGCACCGAGAATCATCACGGCGATCGGCAGATAAAGGAAAAACAAAAGGATCCAATGCACACATCGCGCGAACAAAGGGGCCGCCGGGCGACTTCTTTCGACGGGCTTCATGCTTTGCTCCCGCGCTTTTGCATGACAAAAACAATCGCCAGTAAAATCACCATCATCACCACCGAGAGAGCTGACCCCAAAGGCCAGTCCCGCGATTTTAAAAACTGTTCGGTGATAAGGTTTCCGTAAAGCATGGTCTTCGCGCCGCCAAGAAGATCCGGAATCACGTATTCGCCAAGGGCCGGAATAAACACCAGCAAGGATCCGCTCCACAAAGCTTTTTTCAAATTCGGCAAAATTACGGTGAATAGAATTTTCCACGCACCGGCCCCCAAATCCTGTGCAGCTTCGACAAGCTGATAGTCGAATTTTTCGAAGGCTCCGTACAAAGGAAAAACCATGTACGGCAAATAGGTCGTCACCATTCCGTATACAACAAGAGCTTTGTTTTGCGTCAGTGCATAAGGGTCAAACTCAATTCCGCTCCACGAAAGCGCCGACTGTAAGGGGCCTTCGACTCCGACAAAAACTCGAATCGCATAGATACGAATAATCAGATTGGTCAAAAATGGCAAAGCCAAAGCCATCACATAAAACGGACGCCACCGCGCCGGAGCCGTCGCCATCGACCACGCAACAAGAACTCCGAGAAACAAACAAAGAATCGTCGTTAACAATGACAGCTTTAAACTTTCAAAAAGAATTCCGGCATAGGCTTCGGAAAAAACGCGCCCATAATTTTTAAAGCTAAAAAGCCACTCGATACCACCATAAGTTCCGCGGGTAGCAAAGCTCACTGCCGCAACGATAAGAACAGGCGCTAAAATAAAACTTAAAAACCACAGCAAGGCTGGCAACAGCAGATAATCTTTAAACTTCATCGAGGGCGGTCCCCAAAGACCATAGCTTTACGAACATAGGCTTCGAGGCTCATACCGATGCGCGCTTGTTCCGGCGGTAAATTGAATTTGCCTTTGATCAGACTGCCGTCCCCTAAGCGAATCGTCGCAAGATCCTCACTGATCTCCACCAGCTCCCCTTTGAGACAGGTTGTCGCCTCGACAAACTGTGCGGCGAAAATAGTTTCGGGGTTTTCATAGATTTCGCGCGGAGAGCTCACATGCTCCAACACACCGTGATTCATGATGCCAATACGATCGGAAAGAGCCAGGGCTTCTTCCTGGTCATGGGTCACACAAATAAACGTTAAGCCAAGTTTGCGTTGTAAAGCCCGCAATTCTTTTTGCATGTGCTCGCGCATACGCTGGTCCAACGCGGACAGGGGCTCATCCAGCAAAAGCACTTTGGGCTCATTCACCAGCGCGCGCGCCACGGCAACTCGCTGACTTTGCCCGCCGGAAAGAGTTTCAGGCTTGCGATCGCGAAACTCGGCCATGTCGACCAAAGCCAAGACCTCGGCGACCTTCGCTTCAATGTGATCGCGATGAAGCTTTTTAAGCTTCAGACCGTAAGCGATGTTCTCGCCGACCGTCATATGCGGAAAAAGAGCGTAACGCTGAAAAACCATGTTGAAGGGGCGTTGTTGCGCCGGAAGTGTGTCGATGCGTTGCCCATTAAAGAGAATTTTTCCCTCGCAGGCTTTTTCGAGACCGGCAATGATTCTAAGCAGAGTGGTTTTCCCGCAGCCGCTGGGACCGAGTAAAGAGAAAAACTCTCCCTCGCCGATCGAAAGGTTGATTCCCTTCAAGGCTGTTTGACTGGAAAAACTTTTGCCTATATTCAGAATCTCTAACATTCTTCAACAATAAGAAGGAATTGAAACAATGTCGAGAATATTGATCGCTGGAATGATTCTTTGTGCGCTTCTCACGGCCTGCACGAAAAAACAAACGGCAGAGACAGCTCAGGAAGTAAATCTGTCGATTTGGGGCAACTACTTGTCTCCTGAATTACAGGCTCAGTTTGAGAAACAAACGGGAATCAAACTCAACATTTCAAACTATTCCTCAAATGAAGAGCTTCTCGCTAAAGTTCAGATGGGGGCTTCCGGTATTGATGTCGCCGTTCCGTCTGATTACATGGTCGATATCATGCGCAAGATGAGTTTGCTGGAACCTTTGAAGGCCGAGCTTCTTCCGAACCGTGATTTGGTTTCCGCCGATTTCCTAAAACAAAGCTTTGATCCCGAAAATCAGTTTTCCATGCCTTATACCTGGACAACTTCGGGAATCGCCGTAAACCGCGATGTCTTTAAAGGGACGGTGACGGGCTGGAAGGATCTTCTCGATAATCCGCAGCTTAAAGGCAAATTCGCGCTGCTTGACGATGTCCGTGAAACGACAGGCGCGGCTCTTAAAATGCACGGTTATAGCGTTAACACCGTGAAACCAGAAGAACTCGCAAAAGCCAAGGCGACTTTGCTGGCGGCTAAAAAGAACATCAAAATGTTTGCTTCTGACACGATCGACATTTTGAACAACAAGGAAGTGGTGGCGGCGCAAGCGTACTCTTCCGATGCTTTACAGGCGGCTGCGAAAGCCCCCGGCCGTATTGAATATTTGATTCCCGCAGAAGGCAGCACGATGGCGATCGATAATCTTGTCATTATCAAAGGCGCAAAACACATCGAGGCGGCTCATAAACTTATCAATTTTCTTTTAAGTGAAGAGGCGGAGCTGGCGAAAGTGAAAACAACTTTGAGCGGGCCGGTTCTTAAGAACACACAAGCCCTTTTGCCCAAAGACTTGCAAAACAACAAAGCTCTTTTTCCCGAGTTAAAAACGCTGCAAAAGCTTGAGCGCATCCAAGACTTAGGCGACAACAACAAACTTTACGAGGACGTCTGGCTGGAAGTAAAAACGAAATAGTTTTATTTCTGCGCGGGCGTGGCCGCCGACACAGGAGGAGGCTCTCCTAAGAGCTTCCCGGCGGTTTCTACAGCCTTCACCTCTTCGCCCTTAAACTCCACATAAAGACACACACCGCCGATCAGCGAGAACGCCACACCCAGCGTGAGATAAACAATGACGCTTCTCCGATCTTGTTTGAAGAGATAATAACTAAGGCCTGCGAGTATCAATATGGGACCCATCACGGCCGTACCCGCGAGGATCTGTCGAAGCGCGAAAGCTCCGAGCTCTGTATTCATAACCTTACCACCTACGTTCAATCTTGGTTATTCTGTAGAACTCTTCGGCAGGACCAGACGGTTTCTTGATGGAATATGCAAGGTTTATGACGACGGCGAAAGGATTTAATCTATCCAACTAAAAACGAGACACCACGGCATCTGGTTTTGAGACGAGAGTGAGATGATTCAAGCCCGGAAGAATTTCAACGGGAACTCCGGCCTCGGTGAAGATCTGACGATGCACTTCCGGGCGCGCCACTTCTTCATCCGTCCCCGTCAGAACTTTGAGCGCAGGACGAAGGCTTTGCAAGCGAGCAACAAGATCTTCAGGCGCCTGCACGGCTGCCAGGAACTCGGGACTGTAAGAAAGCTTTTCTTGGCCCGAGCGAAAATTTTCCGGCATATTCACGCGAAAGCCGCCTTCTTCTGTCAGCGAGATCCAACCGCCAAAACCTTCTTGGAAAGAATGAAATGACAATGGCAGATGCGGCGCTAACGCCACGAAGTTTGCAAACTGAGTTCGAATATCCGAAACAGCCACCCGCAAAACAAAACCGCCCCCTAAAGAGTGCCCCGCTAAAGTGATGCGACTGACGGCTCTTTGCATACGCAGGTGAATGATCAGCTCTTCCAGATCGATTTCTAACTGCGCGGGTTTTATTTTATCAGAGAGAGGCAAAGAGATTCCATGCCCACGAAAATCCGGCGTCACCACAGTGCCTAATCCCGCCGCCGCCAAAGCGGAGGCTAAGACACACATGTAACGGCTGTCACTTCCCACCCCGTGATAGAGGATGATCAGATCTTCGGACCAAGCGGGATAAAGACGGTAAGATAAAACGTCCCCTTGGCGCGTGCGAAAAGATTCCTGAGGGGCTAATTTCCCCAAAGGAATCTTAAAACTTCGCAGATCCAAGGAGCCGCTCATTAAGCCATCTGCTCCTGTTTCTTTTTGTGATGATAGTATTCGTAGTCGCCTTCGTAGATGCGGATTTGATTTTTATCCACCTCAAAGACACGTGTCGTGATAGCGCGCAAGAAGTGTCTGTCATGGCTTACGATGATAACGGTGCCTGGGAAGTTTTTTATCGCCTCCAACAAGACTTCGCGGGATTTGATATCCAAGTGATTCGTCGGCTCATCGAGAATCAAAAGATTCACTGGTTGCGCCAGGATCGTCGCTAAAACAACGCGGGATTTTTCACCGCCGGAAAGAATGGAGATTTTTTTCTCTGCCTCTTCGCCAGAGAATTTAAACGCTCCCAATAAGCTGCGCACAAAACCCATGCCCGCATTCGGGATGCGAGAGTGGACTTCGTCCAGAATCGTGGCTTTAGGATCCAGAACGTCCAAAGAGTTTTGACTGAAGTAACCCACATTGATCGAAGCCCCCAAAGTCATTTTACCTTCGGTCGGGTCTGCGTGACCTGCGATGATTTTTAGAAGCGTGGACTTCCCGGCACCGTTCACTCCCACAAGAGCAATACGGTCCATGCGTTTCACCAAGGCATTGGCGCCCGAAAAGACCAGCTTTTCTTTGCCGTCATCGCGCTTCCAGATTTTTGCGAGGTTTTCAAACTTCACGACTTCTTCCCCGCCACGCGGTGGAACCGGCCATTCGAACTTGATCTCGTCCTCTTCAGGCGGAATTTCGATGCGATCGATTTTTTCCAATTTCTTTACACGTGATTGCACTTGCGCCGCATGCGAAGCGCGGGCTGCGAAACGCGCGATGAATTCTTCTTCTTTCGCAAGCATGTCTTCCTGGCGTTTGGCCGCTGCAATCAACTGCTCTTTGCGGATGTCGCGTTCTCTTTCATAGAAATCGTAATTGCCGCCGTACACGGTGATAGTTTTATTGGCAATCTCGACGATTTTGGAAACCAGGCGATTCATGAAGTCACGGTCATGGCTTGTCATAAGGATGGCGCCTTTATAGTTCACGAGCCACTCTTCAAGCCATACGATCGATTCGACGTCCAAGTGATTCGTCGGTTCGTCCATCAGCAAAACTTCGGGATTCAAAGCAAGAATTTTCGCCAAAGCAATACGCATTTTCCAACCGCCCGAAAAACTTTCGGTGGGACGATGGTAATCGTCAGGCCCAATACCTAAACCCGTCAAAATTTCCGCCGCGCGAGATTCAAGATCGTAACCGCCCAAGCGCTCAAACTCTGCTTGCAGCTCCCCGTACTCTTCCAGGATTTTGGTCATCTCATCCGCATCCAGTTCCGGATCCGCGAGCTTCACTTCGCACTCTTGCATGCGCGTTTGCATGTCGCCGATATTGCCGACAGCGGACTTCACTTCCTCTAAAGCGGAACGGCCTCTCATGTCTTCGATGTTTTGCGAGAAATAGCCGATCACGGTGCGATCGGATTTAGAAACGGTGCCCCCGTCGATGCCCTCTTCGCCCATGATGATACGAAAGATCGTGGTTTTACCGGCGCCGTTAGGACCGACAAGACCGATTTTCTCTCCCGCATTGATCTGAAAAGAGCCGTTGCGATAGAGAATCTTATTACCCTGCTGTTTGCTGATATTCGATAAGTGAATCATGTGTCCCTGTATATCTTGAATTCAGCTCATGAGTCTACACGGAAATCCCCGGTCTTTCCCTCGAAGGCTTCGGAAACCCAGCTCTTTGTCGCCTTTTTCAGCAGAATGTGAGAGCGTCTATAGCGCTTAAGACACACTAGAGAATATGCGAGGGTGCAAATAGTTCATAGTCGAGCTAAAGCCAAAAAATAGCGAGCTTTTACCCTCGACATCGTTTATCTTGAGCCACTCTTTTTCTGAAAGGTTCCCTTTAATGACTCCATTGACAACGCTCGATAACTTCGAAAGCTTTGGCCTCAGCGCGCCCGTATTGGCGGCTATGCAGGACATGGGCTTTACGACGCCTACTCCTATCCAACGCCAAGCTTTGCCTCTTTTGCTCGCAGGAGCTCAAGATTTTATCGGCCTTGCTTCAACTGGAACTGGTAAAACTGCCGCATTCGGCATTCCTCTCGTCGAAAACATCGACGGCACAAGCAAAGACACGCAAGCTCTGGTGATGAGCCCAACACGTGAGTTGGCTCTGCAAGTGGCTGAGCAATTGACTTTGCTTGGTAAGAAAAAAGGTCTTCGTGTTGTGACGATTTATGGTGGCGCCAGCTACCGCACACAAATCGAAGGCATCAAAAAAGGCGCCCACATCGTGGTCGCAACTCCAGGCCGCTTGGTGGATTTCCTTGATCAGAAAATCATCAAACTGCAAAAAGTAAAAACCGTTGTTTTGGATGAAGCGGACGAAATGCTTTCTATGGGCTTCAAAGAAGACCTAGAAACAATTCTCAAAGCGACTCAGCCGGAAGAAAGCGATTCGCAACGTGCGGCTTGCCGTACTTGGCTTTTCTCTGCAACGATGAGCAACGAAGTTCGCCGTTTGGCTGACCTTTACCTTGAAAGCCCTGAAACGGTTCAAGTGAATAAGTCTGTCGGTACAGCGGACACAATCGAACAAATCTACTACACGGTGAAAAACTCCTACAAAACGGAAGTCATCGGTCGTCTTTTGCAAACTCTTCCCGAATTCTACGGCATCATCTTCTGCCAAACGAAAATGGAAGTGGCAGAGCTTGCTGACGTATTGACTCAGCGTGGATTCCCGGCGGATTCTTTGCACGGCGATAAGAGCCAGGCAGAGCGTGAAGCGACTTTGAAAAAATTTAAAGCGCGCCAAGTGAAAGTGATCGTGGCAACGGACGTTGCCGCGCGCGGTTTGGATATCAAAGATTTGACTCACGTGGTGAACCACTCTCTTCCTTGGGATGTCGAGTCTTACGTTCACCGTATCGGTCGTACAGGCCGTAACAATCAAAAAGGAACTGCCATTACTTTGGTGAACCCAGAGCAATTGAATCTTCTTCGCCGTGTGATGATCACGACGAAAGCGGTTCTTACTAAAGGCGTTGTGCCTTCCGCTGACGAAGTTGCCGGTCTTAAAATCAAAGACGTCTTAGACCGCGTAAGCACAATGGAGACAGAATCTCCAGAGTTGCAATTGGCTGGTGATTTGATCCAAGATCTTATTCAAAGCGAAGACATTGATCTTACGAAGTTCTCGAAAGAAGAGCTTTTGGCTCGCTTTATCGTGGCTTACTTCCCCAACGTGTTCGTGAAAAAAGACATCATGTTGGATTACATGGGCGATCGCATTCCTCGTGAATTGCTTCCGCGTGATCCTAACGAGAATCGTTTCACTCGCAATCGTCGTGACGGCGATCGCAGTGACCGTGGTGAGCGCAGCGACCGTGGTCCGCGCCGTTCTTTCGGCGGCCGTCGTGATGGCGGTGGCTATCGCGCTCGTTCATCAGAAGGTGGCGACAGAGACAGAGCGCCTCGTGGCGAAACTTCGGACACTCCGAAGGCTCGTTTCGCGAATCGCGACGACCGTCCCGCGCGCAGCGAAGTGACGGGTTATCGCCCGCAACGCGCGAGCAGCGATCGTCCCGAGCGCAGTGAACGCAGCGAGCGTTCCGAACGTGGCGGCGAACGCACGGAACGTCGTGACCACAGCGGCATCAAAAGATTCCGCGGTCCAAAACGTCGTTTCAAAGACTAGTCGTCTCAGAGTGATACAAGCCGTATTTTCGGCACAACCCTGTTAGACAGATAGACAATGGGAAGGTTTGATACCTTCCCATTTCTATTTTGCGGTGTTCTCACGTCCTCCCCTTTGGCATCTTCGTTGCTTTATTGTCATTGCAAGTGGAGATGCTTATGAAAACACTATTACTGACTTACGCACTTCTTATGACTTTTTCTTGGGCGCAAGCCAAGGCTCATAAAAGTGCCTCACGTATAGAAGGCTCTGCCTGCATCGAGTGTTCATCATCGACAAATCGCACACAACAACAGTTGCGCGAACTCCGCGACACAGTAACCGCTGACGCTTCCGTTGAAGATATCTTTAAAATCAATGAACGCATGGACTTTGCCGACAAGTGCGAAAACTTCGCCGATGGCGACAACTATGGACGTTGGGGTAAAATCATTATCGATGAAATGCACCGCTCCCGTTACGAAGAACTTTATAAAGGCGCGGCCGATCTCACAGCCGTGTGCCCGGCATATCCGACTTTGAACGATAACTCGAAAGAGCTTGTCTGGGTTATGGTCCTCAATGCGATGGCACACTTGGAAAGCTCTTGTGATAAAACGGAAAGAGCACAAGGTCCTAACGGTCGCCTTGTCGGTCTTTTGCAGCTTCACGATGGTCGCGAACAGGTTTACGCAAAGAATTGCCGCCGCGGTGACGGTAAAACGGCTGAAGGCACTTTCCGCTGCGGTCTTTCGATGCTCAACCAGCAATTGGCAAAAAGAGATTCTCTTTTCAGCAGAAACTCTTACTGGGATGTTTTACGCCCGCAAGCCAAGTCACAAAAATTTAAAAAGGTGAAAGCAGCCATCAGCAGACTGAGTGTTTGTAAGTAAAGACAAAAGGAGCGGCAACGCTCCTTTTTAGTTTTAAGCCGCACGGCCAAATGACAAAAGCGCCGTCTTTAAATCATCAGCCACTTCAAGTCCCCGCACGACGCCCATGCGCACCAATTTTTCCCGCAGACTTTCTTTGAGAGAACACAAACGTAAATCCGCCGGTTTCGAGCGAATCTCCCTTTGTATTTGCGCAAGAATCGGAATGGCATCCATGCTGATCGTTTCCACATCCTGGAAGTAGAGCACCACGCGACTGACTTCACTTTTTGCTAAAAGTTCTTGTCGGCAGGCCTCGAGCGACGGAATGACTTGCGGAGTGATTTCTCCGATCAAAGAGATCACCAGCATATTGTTCTTCTGATTAAAATTATAGTGAAACGACTTCTGTTCTTCCAACGTACAACTCCTAGAAATCGAATATAAATTACCATCCATTTTAACATAAATGGGAGTTCATTAAAGTTTTCTCATTCTGCTATCCCACGCTGAAACGCAAAAAACGCTTCATAACTGGACAGAGGCGGAAAGCAGAATGAAGATCGTATTTGCACGTTAACTTTTAACCGCGAGGTTCTCTATGCGTACACGGCCTGTTTTTGTTTCAGGAGGGCTGCGCACTCCTTTCGTGAAATCCATGACCACGTATATGGATGTCACTTCCACAGAGTTGATGACGACGACTCTGAAAACATTGGTTCATAAATACAAACTCGAAGGACAGATCGCAGGTGATGTCGCGTGTGGCGGCGTCATGCAAAGTTCTTCCGACTGGAACTTCACGCGTGAGTGTGTTCTCAGCTCGGGACTCCATCCGCATACGCCGGGGTATAATTTGCAACGCGCTTGCGGAACAAGTTTGGAGGCGGCCAACCATATGGCGATGAAAGTGGCTGCGCACCAAATTGAATTTGGCATTGCGGGAGGTGTGGACACCAACAGCGATCTCCCCATCATGATGTCAAAAAGTCTTGCGCATAAATTTGTCGAACTCAACGCCGCCAAAGACAGTTTTGAAAAAGCCAAAATTCTGGCGACTCTGCGCTTAGCGGATCTCAAACCGCAGATGCCCGCCGTGGTGGAGCCGCGCACAAAACTCTCCATGGGCGAGCATACCGAAAAAATGGTGCAGGAATGGAAAATCCCGCGCCAAGAACAAGATGCGCTGGCACTGAAGAGTCATCAAAATGCCGTCAAGGCCTATGAAGACGGTTTTTACAAAGACCTGGTGTTTGAATTTCATGGTCTCACGAAAGACGGTACTATTCGTCCCGACACTTCCTTGGATAAACTCGCAAAGCTCAAGCCCGCTTTTGAAAAATCAGATATCGGAACTTTGACGGCGGGCAACTCAAGTCCCCTGACGGATGGTGCCTCTGCTGTTATTTTGACAAGCGAAGAAGGCGCGAAGAAACACAACCTTCCGATGTGGGCGCGCTTCGTGGACTGCCAAGTGGCGGCAGTTAATTTCGTCGCGGGCGAGGGTCTTTTGATGGCGCCGACAATCGCGGTGAGCCAAATGCTTGAGCGCAACCGTTTGACCTTTGACGACTTCGATTTTTTTGAAATCCATGAAGCTTTTGCAGGGCAAGTCCTCTGCACCCTGAAAGCGTGGGAATCCGATGAATACTGCAAGCGGGTTCTGGGCCGAGACAAAGCTTTGGGCCCTTTAGATCGCAGTAAAATGAATTTAAAAGGCGGCAGCGTGGCTTTAGGTCATCCCTTTGGTGCAACAGGAGCCCGCATCGTCGCGACACTTGCGAAAATGCTGCACGAAAAAGGCGGTCCTCCGGGGCGAGGGTTGATTTCGATCTGCACCGCGGGAGGTATGGGCGTCACCGCTATTTTGGAGTCCGTATAAAGACCTGTTTGACAAGTTTCCCTCCTCCTAATAACTCTTTAGATCGCATCAATGGGGGAGGGTTTTTTTATGAAATTATTGACCGTGGTTCTTACGGCCTTCTTGGTATCGACATCGGCGTTTGCAGCTCCCAAAAAACAGCAACAATCAGGGCCTGTTCGAATCAATCCGACATCTTTGCGCACACTTCTTCTTTCTCGCAATATCGACATCGCGATTGCCTTGAATGAAGTTCACCAAGCCAAAGCCCGTGTAAGCCAAGCCCGTGGATCTCTTTTACCATCTGTGAATTTGGGCTCTGTGATTTCAAGCGGTCCGAGCTTCATGCTGACGTCTGTGAACTTCCTTCTTCCCTTCTTAATGCCTAGCAACTGGATGGACTTGAAGGAAAACACGCACCTTTTGCGCGCTCAAGGAACTTCCTACTACATCGCGCAGTTAAACACTTATGCTTCCGCGTATTCTTTGTATTTGACAGTGATAGGCGACATTCAATTGCGTAACGCTCTTCAAAAGCAGTACGAAAACTACAAGTCGATCGAAGAGTATCTTCGTCTGCCTGCCGAAGAAGGCATCATCAGCAAAGAAGAATACTTGCAAGCGCAAGCTCAGGCCGAGTTGGCGTTGGTGCAGGTTTCACAAGTGGACGAGTTGATCAAGCGCGAAAAAGCGTCTGTTCGCGAGATGCTTGCTCTTGAGTTAAACCAAGAGATCATTTTTGAAGATGCGAAAGTCGCGTCTTCTGAAATTGAAGGGTTAGCGCCACAAGTCGTTTTGGATCGCGTGCATGACAAATCTCCTGAAACCGCGCAAATGAACTCTTTGATCACAGCAGCTGAGTACAATAAGTGGAGCAAGGCTTTCAGTTTTCTTTCTGGCAGCTCTTTAGGAATGACTCGCCCTGTTTCCGGGGGGTCTTTCAGCTCCGTGACTCAGTCTGGCTCTGTAAGTTTTGGTTTTGGTTACTTCCCGGCTTTGGAATTGAGCAACCTCAACATTAAACAGCTGCGTTTGCGCAAACAAGAATTGAAATTGGAACAAGCGCAGTTGATTGAATCGACGTTGGGTTCTTTGCAAGAAGCGCAACGCCAGTATGCAGCGGCGGTACAAGCTGAAACGAACTTGAACCAAGTCTACAACGCGGAAGTGATGAGATACAAAGAAGGCATCACGGATCTTTTGCACGTTCTTGAAGCCGGAAATGCGCTGACGAACTCTGTCGTGAACAGAGTGAAGGCAGCGACTTCGGTTGCAAACCTGCGCATCAGCTTGCACCGTTTAACTGTCAGTGATCAATTCACCGCGATTGAAAAGTGTGAAATTGAACGCCGCAGTTCCGGCGGAATTCGCGGCAAACTTGGCCGCATCTTTAATCCTGGCAAAGATCGTGTGACACTCGATCAAGTTTGCGGCAACTAAGTTAATTCGCACAAAATAAAAAAGGGAGCCTGGAAACAGACTCCCTTTTTTTATTATTCTTGTCAGACCCGGCCTAAATAATAAATCATAGAGAGAATGCATAAACTCAGCGTTGTTCTTATCGGACTCTTAATTGCGAGTTGCTCTAGCTTGCCAAAACAAGATTCGAGGCCTGTGACAATGACATTGACCGATACCGACAGCACTCCTTTAGGAAAACGCCTGTTGCCTCGACTGGCTGAGCATCCTGGTCAGTCCGGTTTTTACGCCTTGGCGGAAGGCCCCGAAGCTTTGGTCGCACGCATTGCCTCAGTACGTGAAGCGGAAAAAAGTCTCGACCTGCAATACTATATTTGGCATGGCGATCAGAGTGGTCAGCTTCTGATGTACGAAGTTCTGCAAGCGGCCGATCGCGGAGTGCGTGTGCGCCTGCTGCTTGATGATTTGCATGGAAGCGGCTTTGACGATCCTTTAAAAGTTTTAGATTCCCATCCCAATATCGAAGTACGCATGTTTAATCCTTTTGCCTACCGCAAATGGAAAATCTTTAACGTCAATCGCTTTTCACAGTTAAACCGCCGCATGCATAACAAGGCCTTCATCGCCGACAACCAAGTCGGGATTATTGGCGGACGAAACATCGGCGACGAGTATTTCACTGCTTCGAAAGAAATGAACTTTGGTGACTTCGATACGTGGTGCCTGGGCCCAGTAGTCAAGGAGCTTTCCGCCTCGTTCGATCTTTATTGGAATCATGAATTGGCTTACAGCATTTCCACGCTCAACAAAGATCAACCGGACTTTACATTAAAGCAGCTCCGGGAGCGTTTACAAACCGAACTCACTCATCTGGAAAGCTCGCCCTACTATGCGGCTTTGCAAAACACCCACTTGCTGAAGGCCTTCAAGCACGGACATATTCCGCTTACGTGGGCGAAAAGCGATTTGCTTTATGACTCTCCCGACAAGGTAGATCCTGACAAAAAAGCACCGCCACATTTAGCATCGCAGATTCAACAGTTGTTGGGTGTCGTACAGAAAGAAGCTATTTTGATTTCCCCCTATTTCATTCCCGGGGAAAAAGGTCTTGAACAGATCAAAGAAGGACTTAAGCGCGGAGTCAAGTACACGATCCTGACAAACTCTTTAGCATCGAATGATGTGGGAACTGTTTTTGCCGGATACAAAAAGTACCGTGAAGATTTGTTGCGCGCGGGTGTGCAGTTGTACGAATTGAAAGCGCGGAATACGACAAGAAAACGCAAAGGCTCGTGGTCGCCGGGGTCCGTTTCGGGATTGCATGGCAAGGTGTACGTTTTGGACGCTGACAAGGTTCTTGTTGGATCTTTGAATTTAGATCCCCGCTCTATGGATCTTAACAGCGAAGTGGGTGTGATTATTTACTCTTCCGATATGGCCAAGCAGTTTGCTTTGGAATTGCACGAGCACTTGGCAGAGATATCTTACAAATTGTCTTGGGACGAAAAAAAAGGAAAAATTCTTTGGACCACACTGGAAGACGGCAAAGAAAAACAGTTCGACTCGGAACCCGAGGTCAGTATCTGGCGTCGCATGGGCGTGGGCTTTTTAAGTCTCTTCATTCCGGAGAGCCAACTGTGAGGTGAAATTTTGGCGCTGAAAGGATATCCTCCCGCACCTGTTCCCGGAAAAGGAAGCTTGAAGGATCTCAAGGAAGCCGCTGAAGATTGCCACGCCTGCCCTCTGTACAAAACAGCAACCCATGTCGTCTTTGGCGAAGGATCTTCGCGCTCAAAGATTGTGATTATCGGCGAACAACCCGGAGACAAAGAGGATTTAGCTGGCGAACCTTTTGTCGGGCCCGCAGGCTCAATGCTGGATTACTGTCTGGAGAAGGCCGGCATTCCACGCAACACGGTTTATGTCACCAACGCCGTTAAACATTTCAAATGGACACCGCAGGGAAAAATCAGATTGCATAAAAAACCGAGCGCCGGTGAAGTCAAAGCATGCAAACCCTGGCTGGAAGCCGAGCTTGGCAAAATCAAACCTGACGTGATTATCGCTCTGGGAGCGACGGCGGCGCTTTCCGTCTTAGGTAAAGCCACTGCCATTACTAAAGAGCGCGGTAAAGTCATGGAACAAGAGGCTTATGGTTCCCCGGTGATTGTGTCGTGGCACCCTTCCGCGATTTTGCGCAGTATTCGCAGCGAAGATACAGAGCAGAAGCGCGAACAATTGATCGAAGACTTAAAACTCGCCGCAAAGGTCGCGCTTAAAAAACCGCAGTGATCAGCGTTTCTCTTTTTTGATCCAATTGGAATATGCCTCCCAATATTGTTGCAGAAGTTTTTTAACATTTTCGTCTGTCAATTCTCCTTGATCATTAAAGGCTTTTGAAACGTTGAGATAACATTCCGGTTGTCCCATCACATTCATGTTCAAATACGCCAGGACTTGTCGCAAGTGGTGTTGCGCACCGAACGTTCCGATATTGCCGATGCTGGCGCCGATGACTCCAGCAGGCTTGTGATTCCAAAGATTTTGACCATAAGGCCGGGAACCCCAATCGATGGCGTTCTTAAGAACTCCGGGAAAACTGCGATTGTATTCCGGACTGACAAACAAAACGGCTTCGGCCTGTTTAATGCGTTCTTTGTATTTTTTAACGACATCGGGCGGATCATTTTCCATGTCCTGCGTAAAAAACGGCAAACTTGCTATGTCAAAATCTTCGATCTCCATGCCCTGAGGAGCCATCGCTTTCAACGCACGATAAAGTTTCTTGTTAATAGATCCCTTACTGATACCGCCAACGAGTGCCAAAATTTTCATAGACTCCTCCAAAGGCCTTTATTGAAAAAAAGTTTTCGGCGGGTCGCAACCGCAAAGCGAGCAAATGCAAAAGAACATTTAGCCGAAAGCGAAAACCCTTGGCACCATAAACTCACGGAGGACACTATGGCTTCGTTTACGCTGGAATCATCCGCCTTTAAAAACAATTCAGAAATTCCGAAGCAGTACACCTGCGAAGGCGCGGATATTTCCCCACCCCTGAAATGGAAAGGGGCTCCGGAAGGCACAAAAAGTTTCGCACTGATCGTCGACGATCCCGATGCTCCAGATCCAGAGGCGCCGAAAATGACATGGGTGCATTGGGTAGTCTATAATATTCCGGCGAATTTAAATTCTCTTCCAGAAGGAGCCCGCGATTTCCCGCCCGGCGCCAGTGAAGGCGTGAATGATTGGAAGGCCGTCGGTTACAGAGGTCCCTGCCCTCCTATCGGCCGCCATCATTATCATCATAAACTTTACGCTTTAGACACTGTCTTGCCTGAGCAAAAGAAAATTTCCAAACCGGATCTTTTAAAGGCGATGAAAGGACACGTGCTGGCGGAAACAGAATTGGTCGCCACCTACAAAAAACAGCACTAGCGCAAAAGATTGAGCTCTTGTTCTTTTTGTTTTAGATTGGCTTCCAACTGTTCGACTTGCTTGGATTGATTGTTAAAGGCTCTTTGCGCATCTTGAATCTGAGTGCGCATCGACATTTCACTCATCAGGCTTTCGCCTTGGGCTTCTTGCATTTTTCCCATCTCTTCACGAATAGTGCGAACTTCTTCGCGCATCTGACTGCGATTTTCATTGAGCTCTCGCAACTCGGCCTCTTTCTGCGCTTGCACGTTTTGAGTGCTTTCTAAAACCGTCGCGGATAATTGTAGACGTTGATCACGCATCGCCTGTAATTGCTGGTTTTGTTGATCCAAGCGGGCATTGAGCTCTGCCATCCGGGCTTCGCGTTCATTGACGTAAAAGCGATTATTATCGGCGTTAAATAGATCTTCCTTCGTTTGTTTGATTTGCTCCTCTTGCAGACGAATATTATTGTCCAGTTCATCCCGCGCCAACTGGGCCGCACTGCTTTGTTCACGCAAGGCTTCTTGAGCGCGGCGATTGATCTCCGCCTCGAGCTGATCGTAAGAGCGTAATTGTTCTATCACAGTTTGAATTTCGTCCCGGCCTTCTTCAATTTGCGTGCGATACTGAGGGGTCGGAGTTTCAGAGGCCGCGGCGGTTTGTTGGCTTTGCAGCTCTTGTAAAAGACTGCGTTGCGCTTCTAATCGCGTGCGCTCGACATCAAGGCGCTCGCGCAGGTTTTGTGTTTCAACTTGCAGACGGGCGCGAGCGGAAGTGTTTTCTGCCATTCTTATCTGCGCGGCCGTCGCGGGCCGACGTGACGGTGTGCTTTGTTGCACAATAGCTTTTTGCGTTTCCCAGAGTCCTTTATTAACATAAAAGATCCAGACGGAAACTCCGACCACGAAGGCAATCACAAGAAAGAAAAGGTTCTTTCTAGTCATAAAAAATCCTTGCTGGGTTTATTTTCCCTCGAACCAAGGATCTTTTTAAGTCCTATTGCTAAATTACAATTTCTAGGATTTTACAAGACGAATGCCATCGTCGTCCACGGTGATCAGGCGCTGCTTGTACAAGCCACCCAGCGCGATCTTGTATTTCTTTTTACTGACACCGAACAGATCATAAATAGTCTCTGCCGAGGTCTTGTCGTTGACGGCCAGAAATCCGCCTTTTTCTTTCAAGAGGCTTAATATCAAAGGGCCAATGTCTTCACTGGCAGCTTTGTGCCCGGCTTTTTGCAAAGTGAGATCTATCTTTCCATCGGGTCGGATTTTCTTAATATAGCCGTCGACTTTTTGGCCGTAATCCAAGTCCTGAAAAACTTCGTTATTATATAAGACACCCCAATGCCGGCCATTGATAATGGCTTTGTATCCCAAGTCGGTTTTCGCTGCGATAAAAAGCTGAACCTTTTCTTCCTCTTTGTATTCAGCGCCGTCTTTTTCGATAAAACGGTCTAAACGCATGGAGGCAGAAATACGATCACTCTTATCAAGATACACGTGCACGATAACATACTGACCGACGCGAAGTTCGCGCGTTTGCTCGCTGTACGGAAGAAAAAGATCTTTACTTAAACCCCAATCAAGAAAAGCTCCGACGCGTTCAATAGCTTTCACGCGAAGTTTGGCAAAGTCACCGACTTGAGCGAAAGGAAGTTCAGTGGTTGCCAAAAGACGATCTTCAGAATCGTAACAAATAAAAACGTCCACCTCGTCGCCGACTTCGCACTGCTCGGGCATATAGCGCAAAGGCAGAAGAATTTCTCCATCCTCGCCGCCTTCCAAGAAGACGCCATAGTCGACATGTTTTACAACTTTAAGACGATTGAACTTTCCAATTTGCACCACGAAGAAATGCCCCTTTTTGCGCACGATACACTTCGCTGTGAAAAGTCACAAGGGCTTTTATACTCTCGGCAGTAAGCTCAGTGCTAAGATCTTCCTATGGACTTGATTCGTGTGACCAATGAAGGCCTGTATTGCGAGCCCGGCGATTTTTATATCGACCCATGGCGCCCTGTACCTCAAGCTGTAATTACACACGCGCACTCGGACCATGCCCGTTGGGGATGTAAAGTTTATTATGCCACGGATCGCTGTGCTCCCCTTCTGCGCTTACGTTTAGGCGAAACTCTGCCGATCGTTGAAAAAAAATGGAGTGAAAAGTTCAAACTGGGCTCCACGTGGGTGTCTTTTCATCCGGCGGGACACATCCTGGGGTCAGCCCAAGTACGAATCGAGCACCGGGGAAAAGTGTGGGTCGCTTCGGGAGATTACAAAAGAACTGACGACCCGAGCTGTGATGCGTTTGAGCCTTTAAGCTGCGACACTTTTATCTCGGAAGCCACCTTCGCCCTGCCTGTCTATAAGTGGGATGCGGGCGAAGTCACCGCCCGAAAAATTTATGACTGGTGGAAAGAAGACCCCGACCGTCCGTCGCTGCTTTTTTGTTATGCTTTAGGAAAAGCGCAAAGAGTTCTTGCAGAGCTCATGCGGTTCACCGACAAACCGGTTTACATTCATGGCGCCATGGAGCAGATGACACATATATATCGTCAGGCTGGAATTCCCATGCTGCGAACGCGCTCGATTTTTGAACATGACAAATCTTATGGATTTAAAGGCGAACTGATTCTGGCGCCGCCTTCCGCGCACAGATCTCCGTGGATGAAAAGATTTAAAGAACCGCAAACGGCCTTTGCTTCGGGCTGGATGCAGGTGCGAGGAACCCGCCGTCGCAAAGGTTACGAAAAAGGGTTTGCTCTTTCCGATCACGCCGACTGGAACGAACTGAATCAGACTATTTCTGAAACCGGGGCTTCGACTATTTTTCTTACACACGGGCGCACGGATGTGCTGGCCCGTTATCTTGAGGAACAAGGTAAAACCGTGCGCCTCTTTCAGACGGAGTACGAGGCTGAAGAGGAAGCGTCATGAAGGCATTCGCAAAACTTTTCGACGATTTAGACTCGACCACATCGACGAACGAGAAAGTCGAAGCGCTTAAAAAGTATTTTGCAAACGCAGAGCCAGAGGATTCCATGTGGACCATCTTGGTTTTGACCGGGCGTCTTTCAAAACGCATTCTGACCGGAAGAAATCTTGTGCAAATGTTTCTCAACTCCACGCAATACCCAGCTTGGCTTTTTGACGAAAGCTACGATCATGTGGGTGACACGGCAGAAACGCTCAGCCTGCTGGCCCACTCTCTGAATTTGTGCCGTGAAACTTCCGGTCGCAGTGACAAATCTTTGACGACGTGGATGGAGAAAGAAATTCCCGCGCTCGCTCAGCTTGAAAACGAAAATCTTCAGGCGGAAAAACTTTTAAAGTGGTGGCGCCAGCTCACCTATCAGGAAGTTTTTATTCTTAACAAACTTATCACCGGGGCCTTTCGCGTTGGCGTCAGCGAGAAACTGGTTATCCGCGCCGTCGCCGAAGTCTATCAGATTTCTACCGACCAAGTGGCGCATCGCCTGACAGGCAATATTCAAGCGGGGGCAGAGACTTTTCAAAAACTGATTTCCACGGAAGCGACAGAAATCACTTATAGTCAGCCTTATCCTTTTTGTTTGGCCCATCCATGGAACGAAAGAAGTGAAAAAGATTTTGCTCCCGAAAACTGGTGTATTGAATGGAAGTATGACGGCATTCGCGCGCAAGTCATTCGTCGCGAAGACAAAGTATGGATTTGGTCCCGCGGTGAAGAACAGATCACGCACAGTTTTCCCGACCTCGCCGAAATCTTCATGCGACTTCCCGAAGGGACAGTCATAGACGGCGAAATTTTAATTTATAAAAACGGAACCATTTTCCCGTTTCAGGATCTGCAAAAAAGACTGGGTCGAAAAAAAGTGGCTGCGGCATTGTTGGAAGAAAAACCTGCGGGATTTTTTGCCTATGATTGCCTTGAGTTTAAAGGCAAAGACATCCGTCCTGAACCCTTGCGGGAACGAAAAAAGTTTTTATTGCAAGTGATTGAGAATCTCGATGATCAACGCGTTCGTTTTTCTCCATTAGTGACGGTCTCGTCCCTTTCTGAACTGGATGAGTTGCGCAAAAAAGCCCGTGAAAAAAATGCGGAAGGCTTGATGATCAAACTCTGGGAAGGAACTTATTCCGTGGGAAGAAAAACCGGCAACTGGTGGAAATACAAAGTCGACCCGCTGACTTTAGATGCCGTGCTCTTGTATGCGCAGTCCGGCACGGGACGACGATCCAATCTTTATACGGATTATACCTTCGCCCTTTGGAACGACGAGGAAGAGCTCATTCCCTTCGCCAAGGCTTACTCCGGCTTGGATCAAAGCGAAATTGACGAACTCGACGCGTGGATCCGGCGGCACACCAAAGAAAAATTCGGCCCCGTTCGTGCCGTCGAACCCGCCCATGTTTTTGAAATCGGTTTCGAAGGCATCAGTCCGTCGACCCGTCACAAATCGGGTATCGCCGTGCGCTTTCCGCGAATTTTACGCTGGCGTCGCGATAAAAAACCGGAAGACGCCGACACTCTTGAGACCGCCAAGGAACTTCTCGCGGGAGTAAAGAAAAATGAAGGAACTTAAACCCATTCATAAATTCTTCCACCACCGGGGATGGAAAGCTTTTCCGTTTCAAGAGGAGGCTTGGAGCGCGTATTTGAACGGTGAATCGGGTCTCTTGCACATTCCGACCGGCTCAGGAAAAACCTATGCCGCCGTTATGGGACCTTTTGCGAAAATCTTAGCAAAGCCGCAGAAGGGACTGAAGATTCTGTATCTGACTCCCCTGCGCGCCCTGACGCGCGACCTTTCGGCGGCTTTGCATGAACCGATCTTGCAGGAAAAATGGCCGCTCAAAATAGACACCCGTACCGGAGACACCTCAGCGGCGCACAAGAAAAAACAACTGAATAATCCCGGAGACCTTCTCTTAACAACTCCGGAATCCTTGGCCGTTTTAATTTCGCAAACCGAGGCTGATGAGTTTTTCAAAAATCTGCAAGTCGTGATTCTGGATGAGTGGCATGAACTCATGGCAAGTAAGCGCGGCAGTCTATGTGAACTGTCGCTTTCTTATTTACGCTCCCTTAATCCCGATCTGCAAACGTGGGCTCTGTCGGCTTCCGTTGGAAATCTGGATGAAGCCGCGAAGGTCGCCGTCGGCCGAGGACAAGAAGCGCGCATTATTTCTGGCAGTTCGGATCGCAATCTGGTTTTAGATTGTCTGCTTCCCAAAAAGATCGACCGCTTTCCTTGGGCTGGGCATTTGGGATTTGCTTTAAAAGAAGCCTTGATCGAAGAACTTGATCCCGAAGTCTCCACGTTGATTTTTACGAACACACGCTCGCAGGCCGAGCGCTGGTATGAAGTGATGTTGCAAATGGCTCCGCACATGGCACCCGTCATGGCGCTTCATCATAGTTCGCTGGATCGTGAAGAACGTGAAGCCGTCGAAGAAGGCGTTAAAAACGGCGCTTTAAAATGGGTGGTGAGCACGTCCTCGCTGGACCTGGGCGTGGACTTTCAACCGGTCGAACGCGTCGTACAAATTGGCAGCCCCAAAATGGTCGCACGCATGATTCAAAGAGCTGGCCGCTCTGCGCATCGTCCTGGAGGAAAAAGCCGCCTGCTTTTTGTGCCGACGAATTCCTGGGAGATCCTCGAACTTGAAGCCGTTAAAAAAGCGCTAAAACTAAAACACGTCGAACCGCGCCGGCCTTTGCGTAAGCCGATCGACGTGCTTTTACAGCACATGATGACGTTAGCGTGCGGCCCGGGACTGCGCATGGATGAGCTGTGGCTTGCACTCAAAGAAACTTATTCGTTTTCTGAGATCACTCAAGAAGAATTGAAATGGTGCCGGCAGTTTCTGACCCAAGGAGGTGAAACTCTGCAGGCGTATCCGCAATTTCATAAACTTGTCTATGAGGAAGACGAAGGGAAGTATCGTCCCGCTTCTCCGAAGGTGGCGTACCAGCATCGTATGAGTATTGGCACTATTGTCTCTCGGGAATCAGTGCAGGTCTCTTATACCAATCGCAGCCGTATTGGCTCTGTCGAAGAAAATTTTATTTCTAAACTTAAAAAAGGTGATGTCTTTCAGTTTGCGGGGAAGAAGCTGGAATTTGTTTTGCTCAAAGATATGACGGCGTATGTCCGCGCCAGCAAAATGCCTACGAACGTGGTGCCCTCCTGGGATGGCGGGCGTTTTCCGATCTCAGAAACTTTGGGGCAGGCGTTTCGCGAAGTTCTTACCGAAAAACATCCTGGTTTGGATCGGCTCTTGTCTCCTCTTTTGGGAACTCAGAAAGAGCTCTCGATTCTTCCGGGAGCGGACCTTCTTCTGATGGAAAAATGGAGTTCCAAACAAGGGGAACATATCTTTGTCTATCCTTTCGAGGGACGCTCGGTGCACGAGGGTCTGGCGCAACTGTGGGGGTATCGTTTTGCGCGTCGCAGGCCCACGACATTTTCGTTTGCTGTTAACGACTATGGATTTGAAATCACGGGCCCTGCGGATTATGACTTTGAAAGTCTTTTCGATGACGACTTTTTTTCCGATGACAACCTTATTGAAGAAATCGGTCAGTCTTTGCAGATTGGACAGCTCAGTCAAAGACAGTTTCGGGAGATTGCCCAGATTGCGGGACTCGTCTTCACGGGATTTCCCGGTTCGCCTAAAACCGGACGGCAAATGCAAATCAGTTCGTCCCTTCTTTATGAAGTTTTCAAAAAACACGAACCTCATAATCTTTTGATCAAACAAAGCTTCGAAGAAGTTCTGGCGAATTCTTTAGAAAGCGGACGTATGCGCAAAACTTTGCAACGCCTGCGCACGCTCAACGTAAAATGGATTTCTTTGGAAACGCCTTCACCACTCGCGTTCCCTTTGGTGGTTGAAAATATCGCGATTGGCAATCTTTCAAATGAAAGTCTTGAGGCGAAGATCGCTCGTCTTAAAAAAACCTGGGAAAAGAAAAATGAAGATCACGGTCGCGAACGAAGACATTGAACTTCTTCCTGAAAAAGCATTCTTCTGGCCGGCCCAGCACTTATTGGGCCTTTCGGACGTGCATTTGGGAAAAGCGGAAAGTTACCAAGCCGCCGGAGTTCCCCTGCCATCAGGCACGCACCGGGAGGATCTTTTGCGCATCAGTCAATTGATTCAAACTTATCATGCTGAAAAAGTCATCGTCCTGGGGGATTGGATTCACAATAAATTCAGTCTGAGCGAAATTATCGTGCGCGATTTTCGCGAGTTCTTCGCGGTTCACGGCCATGTTCATTGGACTTTGCTCTTGGGAAACCACGAATACGGCGCGCATGAAATCCTGCGCGGTCTTCCGTTTCATATGGTGGAAGAAGAAATACAAATCGGTCCGTTTCTGATGACCCATGGCCACAAAAATCCACGCTCTAAAATTTTTCAAATCCAGGGACACACGCACCCGTTGGTTCAGCTTCATGAAGGTCCGCTGCGTTTAAAACTTCCGTGTTTTGTTTTAGAGAAAAATGCGTTAACAATCCCGGCCTTTGGCAGCCTGACAGGAGGCTATGTGGTTCGCCAGCAGCCGGGACAGAGGATATTTGCCGTCGCAGATCGAGATATCTTCGAAGTGAAAGGCCGTCATTAATGAAGATTTTTAATGACGACTTTTACACAATCATCGCTTTTATTTAAAAAGCTTTTATACGCAGTTGGTGCGTCTTCAATATTTATCCGATGCGTGATTAAAAACGACGGGTCGATATTTCCGTCTAGAATATGCTGCAACAAAGTTTCCATATACTTTCTTACGTGCGTTTGTCCCATTTTTAGAGTCAGACCTTTCGCGAAGGCAGCTCCGAGCGGAACTTTGTCGAGCAGTCCCCCGTACACTCCGGGAATTGAAACATGCCCGGCTTTACGACAGGCTTGAATCGCTTGGCGAAGTGCGATGGGACGATCGGTGGCGAGTTTTACACCCATCTTCGCTTCCTCATATTTACTGTAGAGGTCGGTACCGTGTGCTTCCATTCCCACAGCATCGATACATGAGTCAGGTCCTCGACCTCCCGTCATAAGATTCAGCGCTTCTAAGACATCGACTTCATCGTAGTTGAGCACTTCTGCTTTGCAAATATCCCGGGCCATTTTTAATCTTTCAGGAACATTGTCGATGGCGATCACACGATCCGCCCCCAACAAATAAGCACTTTCGATAGAGAAAAGGCCGACAGGACCACAACCCCAGACGGCCACGGTGTCACCAATTTGAATATTGCAATTCACTGCAGCCATATAACCTGTCGGAAAAATATCACTTAAAAAAAGTAATTTATCGTCATCCATGTCTTTCGGAACAACCAGCGGTCCGACATCACCAAAAGGCACGCGCGCATATTGCGCTTGTCCTCCGGCATAACCGCCGTACATGTGCGAATAACCGAAAAGTCCCGCGCCTCCATGTCCATAAACTTTTTCGGCAAGCTCCGGTTTGGGATTGCTGTTATCGCAAAGGGAAAATTCTTTACGCGTGCAAAAGAAACAGTGCCCGCAAGATATGTTAAAAGGTACGACGACTTTATCGCCGACCCGCAAGTTGTTCACTTTGGGCCCAAGCTCGACGACTTCTCCCATAAACTCGTGACCCAGAATATCTCCTTTTTGCATGGTGGGTATAACACCGTCATAAAGATGAAGATCGGATCCGCAGATGGCGGTGGAGGTGATTTTCACGATAATATCGCGCGGATTCAGAATATGCGGATCAGGTACCGTTTGCACCTGCACGTTTTTTGTTCCCTCCCAACAGACCGCTTTCATTTGTGACCTCCTTAATGAAGTGCCGTTTTGGTTTCATGTTCGCGGTTATGACCCGCAGGCTGTCCCTCTACGGTCGGAACTTCTCCCGCTTCGAAAAGCTCCCGAAGTTTAAACAAATTCATTTTCAAATTTCGGTGCGGGCTTTCGCCCAATAATTTTTCAAGCACATTAAGCATTTTTCCTGCTGGAGCATCATAGGCGATTTTCACTTTAACGGTTGTGCCCCGTCCGTACGGCAATTCCTGGAATTCCACCCGTCCCGAATGTTGAATGTCTTGATCGCCATGCGCGCGCCAGGCAATGACGGAGTTGGGAATGTCTTCAACGATTTCACTGTCCCACTCTATCGTTTTGCGTCCCTTCAAGGCTTTCCAAACCCAGTGAGACCGCGTTTCCGAAATCTCCGTCACAGATTGCAGTTGATCGGTAAATAGAACGAAATGAGAAGGATCACGCCAATATTGATAGAGTTCTTGAGGAGTGGCTAATATCGTCACCGCTTCCTCTGTATAGAGTTCTTCATCAAGAAGCCGTTGCCGCGTTTCCCCTTTGGGGACGAGGTTCTCTTTCTCCATAGCTACCTCCGATGTCTATCAAGGTAAGCCTTGGCTTAAAAACCACAACCCCCGAAGGTCAGGGGTTGCGAAGATTCATTCTTCCACTGCGATGAAGGTCTGCTTGGAATGTTATAATTCACTTTCTGGAGGGGGCAAAGGTGGAGGCTGTGGAACGGATGTCAACTCACCTCTTGTGTAACCTCCGCCTCGCGTGGCTCTTGCCATGGCGTTGACGGAAAATTTTGGCGTTCTATCGGGACGAAAAAGACCGTTAGCTTCCTGAAACGTATCAGTGAACTGCGTATAACAAAAGCCGCAGAAGGTTTCGATACGATAAATCGCCGCGAGCAGATTTTCATAACGTTTGCGCAGATCTTGAATAGTCCCCGAGGCCGAGTAACCCCATGTCGTACCTTCCGGTTTGTCGACATAGGCAATACCGCCGAATTCCGTGATCATGATGGGCTTCCCGCCATGAGGATAACCTTCAACGGTAATCACGCGGCCGCCGGGTCGATAGCGCGTCAGCATATCGGCGATATTTTCGTGGCTGCCGTATTTTTTTATCAAACGTTCGGGTTGATCGTCATAGTCGTGAATTCCCAAAAGATCCGTCGCCGTACTTTCCCAACCGTCGTTACCGATACAAGGGCGCGTCGGGTCCAAGGTTTTTGTTAAATGATAGAGGGCCTGCACGCAATGTTGATGGCTTTCTTTTTCCGCCAGATCCGGCACTCCCCACGACTCGTTGAAAGGCACCCACAGTATAATGCTTGGATGACTCATGTCCCGGTCAATGACTTCGGTCCATTCTTTGAGAAGACGTTCCACCGAATCGTGCGTGAATCGATAGGCACTCGGCATCTCGGCCCAAACCACCAGACCTAAAACATCCGCCCAATAATAAAAATTCGGGTCTTCGATTTTTTGATGTTTTCTGACGCCGTTAAATCCGGCGGCTTTCACCAGCTCCACGTCTTTTCTAAGAGCTGCCGAATTGGGCGGAGTTAAAAACGTGTCAGGCCAGTAGCCCTGATCCAAGACAAGTCTTAGATAGTAAGGGCGTCCGTTTAACAAAAAACGGTCACGATTAAAGCCCACACTTCTTAAAGCGGTGTAAGATTTTACTTCATCAAGCAACTCGTTTTCTTTCCACAGTTCAAGATGCACTTGGATGAGCGTCGGTTTTTCCGGACTCCACAACATTTCGTTGCGGAAGTCGTCAATCCCGGGATCCGACAAAGCTATGCGACGATGGACTTCGCGATGGACAACCTCGTAGGTGTCCTGCACCAAAAGTTTTCCGTCACATTCCATTCGCACTTTAAGTTGCAATCCCGAGATGTTGGGTCCCCCGATAAAGGCTTCGCAGCCAATTTCCCAGCGCTCAATGAGAGGAACCAACCGAAGTTTTTCTATATAAACATGCGCCACTTCTTCGCACCATACGGTTTGCCAAATACCCGAGGTGCGATGGTACCAGATGCTATGCGGTTCTTTTTGCCAATCTTGCTTGCCGCGCGGTTTTTGCAGATCGAGCGGATCGTCTTCGACTAAAACGGAAACGACTTGTTCTCCGCTGTCGGAAAGAAAATCGGAGATTTCGAAATGAAAAGGCGTGTAGCCTCCCTCGTGAGAGCCCAGATACTGCGAGTTCACCCACACATGCGTTTGATAATCGGCGGCTCCGAAATGCAGAAGAACTTTATTTTCGGTGCGTTTCAATTGAAACTTCCGCTGGTACCAGTACCGCGTATGAAATCCGGTATCCCCGATACCGCTTGCGGGCGACTCCGGTGCATACGGCACCACAATCTTGTGAGGCCAATCTTGAATTTGCGAAGGATGACTGAAAATCTGATCATCATCATAAGAGAACGACCACAGACCGTTCAGATTCAACCAGTGTTTTCTTTGAAAATTTTTGCGCGGATAGTTTTCGAAGTTGGTTTCGGATATTGACAACATGTCTCTATCACATAACAGGACCCTGTTTTCGGCAGCATGTTTTTAAGCACCGGGCCGCACATTCTTTTGCAAGTCCAATAGGGTCACTTCATATTTTCTATTACACCAAACAAGTCAGAGATTTTAAAAAATGTGGAGGATAACACAATGAATGTATCATGCGCGCCTTCGGATCTTCTCGTTTTTTGTCATCTTCGCTGGGACTTCGTCTTTCAAAGACCGCAACATCTTATGTCCCGCTTTGTTTCCCACCGCCGGGTGTACTTTATCGAAGAACCCCATCTCGACAAGGTGACACATCCAAAAATAGAACTGCGACAAACGCAAGAAGGTGTGACCGTTGTAGCCGCGCGTGTGCCGGAAACGTTCACGCATGAACAGCAGATGCAGACGCAAAAAAATCTCTTAGACCGTCTTCTTGAAGACGAAATGATTGAAAACTACAGTGCCTGGTATTACACGCCAATGGCTTTGCATTTTTCTTCGCATCTCAATGCGGAAATCACGATCTATGACTGTATGGACGAGCTGTCCAAATTCAAAGGTGCGCCGCAAGCTTTGATTCACCAGGAATCGGAACTTTTGCAAAAAGCGGATCTGGTTTTTACAGGCGGTCATTCACTTTATGAAGCCAAAAAAGACCGTCACAACAATATACATCCTTTTCCAAGCGCTATTGACGCCGCTCATTTTGCACAGGCGCGAACGCAACAGCCTGATCCCGACGATCAAAAAGATATTCCTTTCCCGCGCCTGGGTTTTGTCGGAGTGATCGACGAGCGTATGGATATTGATCTTCTTGCCAAAATGGCAGAGCGCCGTCCCCAGTGGCAATTCATCATGATCGGCCCGGTCGTGAAAATCGATCCGGCCACTTTACCGCAGCGGCCAAACATTCATTACTTAGGAATGAAGAAGTATGCGGAACTACCCGCGTACCTTGCCAACTGGAATTGTGCTTTGATGCCGTTTGCGAAAAATGAAGCGACTCGCTTTATCAGCCCGACAAAGACGCCAGAATACCTCGCGGCAGGACTGCCTGTCATTTCCACGTCAATTCGCGACGTCGTTCATCCCTATGGCGTTCAGAAATTGGTTGCGATTGCCGATGATGCAGACACGTTTACTGCCGCCGCCGAAAATATTTTTCAGACCTTTGACAAAAGCACGCACTGGCCCCGCCATGACGAGTTTCTGCAACATATTTCCTGGGACGAAACCTGGGGGAAAATGGCGGCACTCGAATACGAACTTTACAGAAAAAAGATCGACCAGAAATTTTCAAAAATGTACGGAGTTCTTGAGTGACAGATCTTCAATTGTGGATAGGTGTCGAATGCACTCTCAATCGGGTTAGAGATCAATATCACAACCAACTCTATAAGAACGGTCATCTTACCCGTATTGAGGATCTTCAGCTTTTTGCGCAAATGGGAGCGAAGCGCATTCGTTATCCTTTTTTATGGGAAATGGTGCAACCCCTTCCGCATATTTGGGATTGGAGGTGGACGGATGAACGAGCTGCGCATCTGGAAAGACTCAATCTCACGCCCATTGCGGGATTTCTTCATCACGGCAGCGGGCCGATGCACACAAATCTTTTAGATCCGCAATTTCCCGAAAAGTTGGCGTTTTTCGCCCGCAACGTGGCCGAAAGATATCCATGGATTGAAGATTTCACTCCCGTGAATGAGATTTTGACAACGGCGCGTTTCAGTTGCCTGTACGGTCACTGGTATCCGCACCAGGCGAATGACGGCGCATTTATTCGCGCGCTCTTTAATCAATGCAAAGCAACGATTTTGTCGATGCAGGAAATTCGCCGACTCAATCCGCGCGCACGATTGATTCAAACAGAGGACATGGGGCGAACACAAAGTACGGAAAAACTTGCGTATCAGCGCGATTTCGACAATGAACGGCGTTGGCTCAGTTTCGATCTTTTAAGCGGTCTTGTGAATACACATCATCCTATGTATGACTATCTGACCCAGTCTCTTCACCCGGACGAATTAAAGTGGCTGCAAGATAATGCGTGCCCGCCGGATATTCTTGGTATCAATCATTATCTTTTAAGCAATCGCTTCCTGGATCATCGCGTGGATCTTTATCCTTCGTTTCTGCATGGCGGAAACAAGTTTGAACCTTATGTCGACGTCGGTGCCATTGATACGGGCCAGGCGCAACCTCTGCCGGTGAAAGACGTTTTGCAGGATGTGTGGAACCGTTATCACCGTCCTATTGCCGTGACGGAAGTGCATGCTCGCGGTTATCGCGAATCGCAAATGCGCTGGCTTCACGAAGTCTGGCAGGCCGCCGTTGATCTCAAAAATGAAGGCGTTGATATTCAGGCCGTCACGGCATGGAGTCTGCTGGGCAGTTTTGACTGGAACATGCTGTGCACCCAAGACAATCGTTTTTATGAAACGGGAATTTTTGACTTGCGTTCCGCCAATGGAAATCCCCGCCCGACCTTGCTGTCTGAAATGACGACGGGGTTGGGAACCAAAGGCGCCTTCGAACATCCGGTGTTGGAAACCGAAGGCTGGTGGAAAAACAATCGTCGTATCATCATGGCGATGCCGGAAAATGTTTTACACTCTCCCCTGCGAAAATCCGGACGACCGCTCTTAATCACAGGAGGCCAAGGAACTCTATCACGGGCTTTTGCGCGCACGTGCGCCGCCCGCGATATTTCCTTTCATATTCTGGGACGAAAAGATTTGGATATTACTGATCGCCACAACATCCGCAAAGTTTTGCAGGAACTCCGTCCGTGGGCGGTGATCAATGCCGCTGGTTACGTCAAGGTCGACCAAGCTGAAAGCGAAGCGGAACTCTGCTACCGCCAAAATGTTGAAGGTCCGCAGTTTCTTGCTGAAGAGTGTGCCCTTTTAGGAATTCAATTTATGACTTTCTCTTCAGATCTGGTTTTTAACGGGGAAAACAAAGAGCCGTATCTGGAAAGTCACGACATAGCACCGCTTAATGTCTATGGACGCTCAAAGGCGGAGGCTGAGAAAAAAGTGCTCGCCGCCTATGACAAAGCTCTGGTCATTCGCACCAGTTCTTTCTTTGGTCCCTGGGACGACGCCAATTTCGTGACTCAATGTCTCCGTTCGATCTCACAGAATAAAAAATTCTATGTGGCGCACGATCTGAAGATCTCTCCAACTTATGTTCCACACCTTGCAAACGCCGCCTTGGATTTTCTTTTAGATCGCGAAAATGGGATTATCCACGTCGCCAACGGCGATCAGGTGTCTTGGTCCGACTTTGCCACAATGGCGGTTCGCCGGCATGCGCCTCACAAACAAGGTTTGTTGGTGAAGCGCAGTTTCGCGGAATTTCAGCACGTCGCCCGTCGGCCTCTGAACAGCGCTTTACTCAGTGAACGCGTCAAAGTTTTGCCGTCTTTGGATCACGCTTTGGAAAATTACTTTCATCAAATCGAAGTCATGATTTAAGGAGAATGAGTGTGGATACAATAGGAATTGCAGGAACAGGTTTTGCCGGCGCCGTTTTAGCAAGAAAACTTGCCGAAAGCGGACGATATCAAGTCACTCTTTTCGACGAACGCCCGCACATTGCTGGGAACTGTCACACCACGCGCGACACGGGCACAGGTATTATGATACATCACTATGGCCCGCATATTTTTAATACCAGCCGCAAAGATGTCTGGGATTACGTCAATCAATGGTCCGAGTTCGCACCGTTCGTTAATCGCGTCAAAGCGATTACAGAAAAAGGCGTTTACTCTCTTCCCGTCAATTTGCTGACGATCAATCAGTTTTTTAAAAAACAGCTGAAGCCCAAAGAAGCAGAAGCTTTTATTGAAGGCCTTGCCGACAAATCCATTTCCGATCCCCAAAATTTTGAAGAGCAAGCGTTGAAATTTCTCGGTCCGGATTTATATAAAAACTTTTTTCACGGATATACAAAAAAACAATGGGGCGTGGATCCCAAAGAACTCCCCGCCTCTATTCTGAAAAGACTGCCCATTCGCTTTAATTACGACGATAACTACTACAATCAAAAGTACCAGGGAATTCCCATCGAGGGCTACACTCGCATTGTCGAAAAAATTCTGGATCACCCGGCTATTACGGTGAAGCTCAACAAACGCCTCGAACCGGAAGACAAAAGCCTTTATAAACACATTTTTTGGAGCGGACCTATCGACGGATATTTCCGCTTTAAACTGGGACGGCTTCGTTATCGCACTTTAAAATTTGAACGCTTCGAACAAGACGGAGACTATCAAGGTAATCCCGTCATCAATTATTGCGAAGAACACGTGCCGTTTACGCGCATCACTGAACACAAACATTTTGCCCCTTGGGAGACTCATGAAAAAACCGTGTGCTTTAAAGAATTCAGCGCCCTTGCTGGGCCTGAAGACACACCTTACTATCCCCTGCGCTTAAAAGAAGATCTCGCCCTCTTAGAAAAATATATCAGCCTTATTGAGCACGAAGACAAGGTGACCTTCATCGGTCGCTTGGGAACTTATCGCTATCTGGATATGCACGTGGTGATCGGAGAATCTTTGGATTTGGCGGAAATCTGCCTGAACAAAGAAAGCTCCGAGTGGCCGCGCTTCAGTCAACGTCCTATATAGGAGGTTTTATGAAAGTCTTGGTTACAGGCGGAGCTGGTTACATTGGAAGTCACGCCGTGCGCGAACTTCTGGATCAAGGACATGAGGTTTTGGTTTTAGACAATCTTTCGCAAGGACATCACGAAGCGATTGATAAGCGCGCGATCTTTTTGCATGGAAGTACGGCGAACTTCGAACTTTTAAAAAGAACTTTCAAAACTCAAGGCACGGAAGCGGTTCTGCATTTCGCCGCACACATCGAAGTCGGTGAAAGCGTCGAAAATCCGCGCAAGTATTATCAGAATAATTTCGGCAACACTTTAAATCTGCTGCACGCCATGCACGATGCGGGCGTAAAAAAACTTATCTTCTCGTCAACGGCCGCAGTGTACGGCGAACCGTTGAAAACGCCATTGGATGAAACGCATCCTTTAGCGGCCATCAATCCGTACGGCCGCAGCAAAATGATGAGTGAAATGATGATGGAAGATTTCGCCAAAGCCCATGATTTAAGTTACGTGGTGCTTCGCTATTTCAACGTCGCCGGAGCGCACCCCGACGGTACGATGGGTGAAGATCACGAACCCGAAAGTCATCTTATTCCCCGTATTTTAAAGGCCGCACATTCTTTAGAACCGGAAGTCAAAGTTTATGGCGACGACTATCCGACCCCGGATGGAACGTGCGTGCGTGATTACGTGCATATCATGGATCTTGTTCGCGCCCACACTTTAGCTTTGCAGTCGCTGCAGCCGGGACAAAGACGTACCTACAACGTCGGCAGTGAAAACGGCTTTTCTGTTTTGGATGTGATCAAAGCCTGCGAAAACGTCACTCAGAAAAAATTTAAGATCGCTCGCGAGCCCCGACGTGCCGGAGATCCCGCCGTTCTTGTCGCCAGCAGTAAAAAAATTCAGAAAGAACTTGGTTGGAAAAGACAGTTCCCCAAAATCGAAGATATTGTGCGCGATGCCTGGAACTGGCATAAAAACACACCGCAAGGATACAGGAAACCGGAAGAAGGCTCGTCCCCAGACCGGGGCCCACTGCCTCCGCTATGAAAACAACAGCGTGGCCTTATATCATTCTTTCTTATATGAGCCTTTTCGTCTATGGCTTCACGGACAATATCCGGGGACCTCTCTTCCCCGAGATTCTTGCGAACTACAAAGTCAGTGACACAGTCGGCTCGTGGATGTTTGCAATGAGTTCTTTATCGGGCTTTGCCGCCAGTTATCTGGCACGCCATTTTTTGCGCAAGTTTGACCGAAAAAATGTCCTGCAAGTCGCCGCTATCATCGCCATTCTGGCCTTAGCCGGTATGGCTTTTTCACGGAACTTTGCTTTCTTCTTAACGTTTAGTTTTATCAGCGGCATCAGTCAGGGAATTTTGGCTCTTGTCCCGAACATCCTTGTGCCCTTAGCTGCGTCAGCAGAACGCAAACAACAGTTTCTGTCGGGACTTCATGCAATGTACGGTTTGGCAAGTTTTCTGGCGCCGCTCGCCGCTGCGGCTGTGGCGCTGGCGACTCCGAACTGGCGTTGGACTTTTCTTCTAGCTGGCTTGGGGCCGTTGTTTCTTTTTTCTTATTCTCTGCGCGCGAAGCATCCTCTTTTCGATAACGAAGACAGAAATGAAACGCCGCCGCCGCCCGCCCCCACTTCGCACCGTCATGCCTTGCCGCAAATTTTTTTGGCGAGCATGGTGAGTTTCAATGTCGCTGCAGAGGTTTTGATTTCCTCCCGTCTTGCCCTCTACATGCGGCGGGAAATGAATTATTCTCTGGAGGCCGCAAGTCTTTACGTCACGTATTTTTTTATTGGAATGTTGGCAGGCCGGTTGTTCTTTGCGGCCTATAAGTTTTCACTCCCGACCCGGCAACAACTTTCAATTTCTCTTTTGAGTACAGCGGTGCTGATCGTTTTAGGTCTTTTTGTCCATCCTCTTTTTCTGCCATTAACAGGATTGGCTATCGCACCGTTTTATCCTCTGTCGATCTCCTTTATATCTTCAGAGTTTCCGGAGGATCTCGATAGCGCTATCTCATATATGACGGCGATGGATTCTTTCATGTTGATTGTCATGCATCTGACTGTCGGAAAATTGACGCAGAGTTTTGGCATCAAGCAGGCTTTCTTTAGCGGACTCTTCTTTTTGCTGGTGTCCTATTTTCTGACAAATACTTACGCCTATTTCTTTCACCGCAGAAAAGTGACACCCCAGGCCTAACGGACCAAGGCAAAGTAACAACTTACAAAGAGATTTCATTCTTCAGCCGTCGCAGAATAAAGCCAAAAGATATTAACAAGACCGGTTCCGCCGGTCACCAACAGGAGGTCATTTCAATGGCAACTCGATCATCTACAAGCAGCAGAGGCAGCTCTTCCGGTGGAAGAGGTCGTTCTTCATCATCCCGCTCTAGTACGTCAGGTTCTCGTTCAAGATCCTCTTCACGCGGCGGCATGTCCGCTTCTTCTTCATCCAGAGGAGGCTCAAGATCTTCCGGCGGCGGCCGTGGTTTCGCCGGCATGTCTGAAGAAGAACATCGTCGTATTTCAGCTATGGGAGGCAGAGCTTCGCACGGCGGAAGAGGATCATCTTCTTACGAGGATTATGATGAAGATCGTTCTTCATCGCGTTCAAGTTCTCGTGGTGGCGGTCGAGGCTATTCGACGCAAGGAGGCCGTGGCTCTTCTCGCGATTACGATGAAGATCGTTCATCATCTCGTTCAAGTTCTCGCGGTGGCGGCCGCGGATTTGCTTCTATGTCAGAAGACGAACATCGTCGCATTTCATCCATGGGCGGCAGAGCTTCGCACGGCGGCCAAGGACGTGGCGACTACTATAGCGACGAGTACCTTGAGGAGCGTGGCCGTGGCGGCAGAGGCAGTCGCAGCGAAGACTATTACGACGAAGATCGTTCTTCTTCACGCGGCGGCGGAAGATACGCTTCCGAAGAATCGCGCTCCACAAGCCGTGGCGGAGGCCGTGGTCGCAGTGATTGGAGCGAAAACTATGACGAAGATTTTGAAACCGGCGAAGACGACGATACAATGCGCGCGGGATCTCGTCGCGGCCTTAGCGGCAACTGGCAGCGTGACGAAGACGAGGATTTCGATGAAAACGAATACTCTGATGAAGACAGCGATTTCGATGATGAAAGAGAATCTTATCGCGAGTCTTCTCGTTACTAAGATCTGCTAAAAAGAAAAAATAAAAACGGAATCCTGAGGGATTCCGTTTTTTATTTTCCGAGGGTTAGTGCGGTAAGCCTCGCGACGAAGACGTCCCGGTACTCCATGAAGGCGGATCACTGGCGGGAAATGAATCATCCGACGTCTCATCCACACGATCGTTTTCGAGAGTGCGTCTTTCAGGCCGTCTTCGCGATGAAGGCCCTTTTTGAGTTTGTTTTGAAGCCAGAGCATAAACTCCGGCGGCTGCCGCTGCTATCAGAAGCAATGTTGATATACGCATATGGTTTCCTCCCATTTTTCATTTTTTCAAGGGAAGAGAGCCACGTCGAGTCCTGGCGTGCATGTCTTTCAGCAGCTGGATTTACCTTGTTATCGGAAATTGAAAATTGAGACCCACAAAAGTCTGATAGTTAGGAACTCCGTCCCCTTCGTGCGCCACGGTCCATTGCGGCTCTGCAAAAAGATTAAGTGTGATTCCACTTTCCAGTTTCCATACTTTACCGACTCCTAAACCAATCGGAAGATAATAGTCGCCGGTTTCCCAGTTGAAATACCAGATTCCTGTCGATCTTAAGTAAAACGCCTGAGGCAGATTGTGCATCACTAGCGGCTGCAGAGTTGCGATATTTTGCGTAGGTCGATCGTCGTCACCCGCGACGTCGTGCTGGTAGGTCAAAAGCGCACCCACCATGCCCCACGTCTGCGGCGCAATCACAACTCCCGATGCCCCGAGTTGCCATTTGCCTGCCCCCGTTTCGTCCTCTGAAGCACTGGGAAAAATAAAGTAAGGACCGACACCTAATTCCAGATTTCCTGCTTTCATAAGAAAGATGTCAAAGAGGTTTATATCTCCCAACCCGCTGACTTGATCTCCGCCCGCCTCAGGCACAGTTTGATAAGGCACCGTCAGCCTTGCTAGCTGTGGGTGTCCGCCCAAAAGGTGCGGCAAGGCGCCCCGCAGATTAAAACTATTTGAAGTTTCATCTGTGTCAAAAATAGAAGACGTTATATAGTCATGCAGATTAAGTCCTACCATCGGAGCTAACGGATTGTTGGATTTATTCATATCATCTGAGCTGACCGCGGCTTGAGCAATCCACGGAGCGCAATGAATACAGATCGCAACGGTAAGAAATGTCTTTCCTAATAACACAATAGGCCTCCCGACAACTTTCGACATAAGCTCATTACTCCACACTTCTTGCCGCGAAGGAAATACCGGCCCTAATCCCCGCAAAAAAACAATTTTCCGTTTTCGCGAAAGAACATATTGGAAGGAACCTCCATCTAAGTTTCAATACTCTTGAAGGAGAAGACCATGCGCTGGCTGATTGTACTATCATTAGTTCTTTGTTCATGCACAGAAGGTGATCCGCAAAAATTAGGTGAAACACAGTTTTGCCTCGACAACGCCGGACGTGATGAAGCGCATGCGTGTCTTGCGGAGATTAGTGATATTCATACTCCCTACTCTTACGTCTTGCGCTGCTCTGCCGGATTTATTTCTGAAGACTTCGGCCGTGGAGATAAATTCAGACGTTCCTTTCAGCAACTCGATGATCCCAGCCAGGGTATGGCGGCGTTGCTGGCGATTTTTACGTTCGGAAGTAAGCCCACTCCTGAAGACAATCGGGAGTACGCCAAAGACACGAATGAAGATTGCTTCCGTTCAAAACAGCGCAGTCTTCGTCTGTTTGGCGCTTTGAGTGTCATCGCAACAACCATTGCCCAAGCGGGCGGCTTAACTTGGGATAGAGACAATCCCCCTACAGCCGCTGATATGAAAACCGCGATTGCCGCCATGAAAGCCAGCGTCGATCCCGCCAATTTAGAGGCTATCAAGGAAATTGGTGAAAATGTCTTGGCCATTTCTCAGAACAGCTGCCGGGTGAAAGGCAACGTTCCGAACGAAAAACTTTGCAATCACTTTAGAAGTGCGGAAGGCGATCCTGCGGTGGTCGCGGTCAATTTTCTTACACAATGGGAGACCGGCGCTTTCTAAAAAATGAATTTGAATTTGGTGATGTAAAGACGGCTATCCTGGTCAATCTCCAAGGTTCCGACGTTTTCCGCGTAGGTCGCAAAGTCCCACGAGAAAAATCCAAATCTAGCCGTGAAGCCAGCGCTCCATAAAAGTTCGCCGAATCCGGCACGAACGGCAAACGTCGACTCTTCAAGAAACGGTCTTTCGATTTCGACTCCAAGATGTGTCATCTTTTTCCAATTGATGTTGGGATGACCGATATCTCGCGCATCAAAAGCCCAACGCCCCTGCCACTCTCCCCACGCTGGAAGATTCATGCTGTACCCGACGTCGACAACACGATGCAAAGGTTCCGGGTCAATTTCGTTGGCTGTTTGAATAAGACCGAATGAATTTTTAAAACCCAGATTCAGGATATTGCGAATGACTAAACCCACAGTGGCACCTTGTTCGGATTCAGGCAACGCCCACAAAAGACCTGCATCGAAATCGAACGTATACCCTTCAGAAATATCTTCACGCGAAATAACATTTTCATTCGCCGCAAGCTCCGAGGCACTGACAGCTTCGCTAAAATAGAGTCGATTGACGATCTTTCCTGAAACACCCCAACCGAGAGTTCCCGGCAACAACCCTGTCCACTCCCCGCCTTTCGCCGCGGTGATGCTGGTGTCTCCGAAAATAGTGGTATTGACGGCAGGTCCCACTTGTTGATGCAGAGTTGCTTCTACGGTGGTGTCGAGCGGAATAAAACCAAAGGCCCAATCTTCCCGGTTCCATAAAACTTCAAAAAGTTTCGTGCGCACCGTATAAGTATTGCCGTAGTTGCGTGTAAGCAGATCAATCAATTCACCCTGTTTATCAGTCTCACTGCCACTTGATGACTGAATGTCATTGATGTCGTTAACAAAATCGACGGTGTCGGGAGACGCGCCAAGATCTAGGCTTAAGCTGACACTTTTTTGATCGCTAAAATAAAGAGACGCCGGATTATAATAAAAAGAACTTTCATCGTTGTTGATAGCAACGAAAGCATCTCCCATGCCAAGGGCACGAACCGATTGATAAAAGTGATGCACGGTAAAACTGACGGTCTCTTGTGCCTTTGCGAAAAAAGGCATCATCATGAGCAGCCCGAAAAAAAATATTTTGTTTTTCATTAGAATGCCTGTCCTACGCTGAAGTAATAACTAATTTTCTTATCCCCATAAGCAGCATCGAAACGAAAATCGACCAGGTTCTTTTCTGCAATTCGAAAGCGCAAACCTAAGCCGCATCATCTTGTCGCGGTATTTTCCCGTTTCATAGCCTCTCAAGTCTCCCATTTGCCCGAACATGCTCAAGTTGTAAAAAGGCACTTCCCGAATGAAAGACGTGTCATCAAACGGTAAACTTTTATCGTCTTCCAACAAATTTCCCTGCCCCCCATGCTTCGATACAAAGGGTACATATAAAAAGAAAAAACAATTTTCTAATCAAGCGCGAATGAAAGGTTTAATCCAACCGCTTTGTAGTCTGCCAAGCCGCGGGCGACGTAACCATTTCCTCCATCAATATAAAAATTCAGCCCCCACTTCGGAGTCGCCTTGTACAAAAAGCCAAACAGAACGGGAAAATTCGGCGTATCTACGTCAAGAACCTGACAGGCGGGATCTCCCGAACACGATTTGGAAAGATTGATACTGGTGATGAAGCCCATGTAAACACCAAATTTTTCAGAAGGCCGTATGAGAAGAGCTATTGGAATGTCCAAATAGTCGAGATCGAAATCAATTTCATTTCCGGTTACATCGTTGTGTGATTGCAGCGGTCTTTGCGTATAAAGAATCCCCGTACGAAAATGCGCGGGTCCCTGTTCTGTGGCTATATTCGCAAAGAACCCTCCTTGAAAACCCCACTGTGAATTCGCGGAGAAATTCAAGCCAATCACGTCGCCGGCCTGCTGCCGCCCGCCTATTTCAAAACCGTAGTCGGTGGCTGCGTGGACCTCGTGTAAACCGAAGAAAATAAAAAAGGCTAATAACCCTTTCAAGTTCATAGATACTCCTTTAATAAAAGTTAGCGGCGAAAGCCTCCGTGAAAACCTCCGGCACGAAAACCACCTCCATTAAGATGCGGTCTGCTTTCAATGTTAAAGCTTCTTCCGGTAGGGGGATTTGCCAGATGTTCTTCTTTAGCACCCTCGTGAATTTTATCGAGATTCGCAGAGACACCGGCTTTATCGACATTGGACCACGACCCAGGACCGACATATCTTTGCCATCCGCCGTCAGCTTTGCGATACACTTGGCCTTCGTGACTCGCATAGAGATTGTCGCGATAGTTGCCACGATAAAACTTCGTTTGACCGACGGTGTTTGTTGTAATCCCGCGACCGGCAGGCCCTGAGATAACGGAGTGCTTACCCCACTGAGTATATGTGTTCGTCACGTTGACGTTTACGAACGTAGGGCCGTAACAACAATATCCCCAGCCCCACGGATACATAAGAGAACCCATCGCAAAACCCATAAAAAATCCGTCATCGTAGCCCCACCCATATCCCACACCAAAACCATAAGTGGTCGGCGCTGGATACCATTGAGTGCTTGAGATGTAAGAGGTATAATCATAGCCTGTTCCATAGACGATCGTGCCATCAGCGGAAACAAACGTACCATGATAACCCGGCGTGTATCCCACCGTGACCATGTCCTCTGCCGAGCCATAGACCTTCACAAAAGTGACATAGTAAATCGGAGAAGATACCGGAATTTTATAAATTTCCGACGGCACAGCTACAGCAACAACCCACGGTCCTTCGGCCGAAGTTGAAGAAAACCACACTCCATTTTGAACGGCATAAAACGAAGATCCCAGCTGAATAATGGGCGTGTTACAATTGCTCGCAAATTGCAATGACGTACCGGAAATCGCCTGCCATTTTTTTTCTCCGTCGCAAGAAATTTCTTTGGGTTTTAAGTCTCGCTTTACCTGGGCCGTCTGTGGAATCTGACTGACGACCAAAGCTTCTTTTGCCTGAGGTGTTCCAGGCACCGAAACCAAAACTTCCGCCACCGGGCTTGTCACCGGAATTTTGGCAAAATCCTGAGGCAGTTCTTTGCCCCTGACGTAGTCCCACGGACCTTGAAGAGTCGTGGAACGAAACCATCTGCCTGCGACAAGCACGTAGTAGTTTTGATTTTTTGTATTCAAAAAAATTGAATTCGGCGAGTTCGACATGAAAAGAAGCGATGTCCCCTCTACAGCCGCGTACTGAGGATCTCCCATACTCTGTAAAAGCTCTGAGGGGCGTGTCGTGACAATAATATTCGGCGTGACGTTCGCCGGATAAAGAGGCTTGCCATCCGTCTGTTTGCCTTCAAGGGGATCGACTTTTTTCCCTTTCACCAGATCATCTTTGATCATCACAAATTTAGACGAGGGTCCTTTTTTTGCCACGCTATAAGGACCTAACACCTGTCCCGACGAAAACCATTTGTTTAAGGCCCAAAGATAGTATTCATTTTTTCCGCGTTCATGCATGATAAGAGCACTTGTATTGATAATGCGTTCTACTTCCTTGGCACCTTTTGCGGGACTCCACACGGGATCACCCGATATCCTTATAAGGATACTTGGCTCTTTCACAAAGATAAAATCCGGAGGCGTGTTTCTGACCGCTGTCGATATGTGTTTTTCTTGGACGTTAGAATTTGTCAAATTATCGACCAAAAACTTGTACGAAACCAGGCGAGGTTTTTCGTTGAGTTTCTTTTCGAGCTCCGTCCGAATGTTCTCTAGGTCGACTTTGGCCGTTGGAATCCGCAAGTCGCTGATCTGAAAATTCTTAAGAGCCACAGTTCCCGTATCCTTGCTGATCAGGGCTATAGCATTCACGGCAAAACTTCCGTAGAAATCTTTCTTGTCTTCCGTCAAACGCATTGCCGAGCGTGCTTTTATTTGAGTGTCGGACATGGCTTCTACTTGCGGCTGATAAACCGTCACCGTGTGCTTTTCTGAAATCTTGAAGTCTTGGGGCCATAAGACGGCAGATGCGTGCTTGTCTTGCGCTTCTCCCGCAAAAGACAGCAAGAATGAAAACAGCACAAGACTATTTCTCATGTCATCCTCCACCAATGCCTTTGAATTTATGCCTCGGTTCTTGCCGTCCACAATGCAAGCGCGTAAAAAACACACTGCTTTTGAGTTCTCGTGCTGACAAGAGACAACTAACCTTTGATCTTTAGAAGGATTCAGAGTATTCCCAAGTCATGGATGCTTTTAACAATTCCAAACCTCTGAATGCCTTGCTGATAGGCATCCAACTTCCCAAAATTTCTGACGAAGAGACACAAGGTTCTTTGGCGGAACTTGCCCGACTTGTGACAACTTTGGGTTACAATGTTATCGGGCAAACATCGCAACGCCGCAGTTCACAGAAAACCGCCACAGTTCTTGGTGACGGCAAATTGAAAGAAGTGGCGGAGTGGACCGGCGGCAGCGGTGTCGTGGGCCCTCTCGTCGTAAAGAAAAAACACAAAGCTGCTCTTAAATTCAAAAGCAATCAGCCTGAAGAAGATGAAGAAGACTTTGCAGACGAGATTCTAGAAGAAGCTGAAGAGGAAGATCTGACGGAATCCCTTTCCGCTCCCAAAGAAAAAGCGGAAGTCGTTATCTTCGACTGTGACCTTTCCCCGTCCCAACTGCGCAATCTAGAAAGTGCCTTAGGCGTCACCGTCTTAGATCGCACCGGTGTGATCATCGAAATTTTCAGCCGTCACGCTCGCACTCGAGCCGCGAAACTGCAGGTCGAAATTGCACGTTTAACTTACGTGGCTCCTCGTTTACGTGAAACCGGCGGCGGTGAAGATCGTCAGGGTGGAGGCATCGGCGGAAAAGGTGCCGGCGAAAGCAGCATCGAGTTGGATCGTCGTAAAATCCGCGATCGTATCAAAGAACTGAAAGAAGAATTGGCGTCCATTTCGCAAGAGCATGACACGCGTCGCGCGCGTCGTGGTCAAGAAATCACAGTGGCTCTTGTGGGTTATACCAATGCGGGTAAATCGTCTTTGATGCGGGCCTTGACCGGCAGTGAAGTTCTTGTTGCCGATAAACTATTCGCTACGCTCGACACGACCGTGCGTTTGCTTTATCCCGAGTCCCGTCCGAAAATTTTGATATCTGATACGGTCGGCTTTATTAAAAAACTTCCACACGATCTCGTTGCGTCCTTCAAATCGACTTTGGATGAAGCCTTGAATGCGTCGTTGCTTTTGTATGTGGTGGATTCTTCCGACCCGACATTCCGTTCACAATTGGAAGTCACAAAATCCGTGTTATCGGAAGTCGGCGTCAGCGATACGCAAAATCTTTTGATCCTCAACAAAGTGGATCGTTTGGCACCCGAGGAGCTGGCTTCTTTGCAGGCGCAATATCCCGAAGCGGTCTTTTTATCGACACGAAACAAAGAAGATGTTTCGTCTTTGCGTTTAAAACTGATCAGCTATTTTGAAACGGCGATGATCGACCAGGACATCTTCATTCCTTACGACATCCAAGGAGTCATCGGTGAGATTCGCGGTAAGATGCGGGTTCTTGCTGAATCTTATGACGAAAAAGGTGTCACCTTAAAGGTGCGCGGCCACGCCGATGCCATCGAGCGCATAAAAAACCGCTTCGGTCTTATTTAAGGCCGAGCAAGAAATCAAAGTCGTCTTTGCTAAGAGCTCCGCTGCCGGTGTCGATGTCTTTAATAGATTCAGCATTGGCGAAAAGGGACTGGAACTTTTGACTCTTGCGAAGTTTTAGCAGCTCCATCTTTTCTTCCAAAGATTCGTGCATGATATAGCGGAACACCTGAACGGCTTTCTTTTGTCCCAAGCGATGCGCACGATCCGTTGCCTGATTTTCTACCGAAGGATTCCACCACGGCTCCAAATGGAAGACGTAACTGGCCTTCGTCAAATTCAGCCCCACACCGCCCGTTTTAAGCGTCATAATCATGACCGCCCCGCCGCCTTGTTCGTCGAATTCGCGCAAAAGTTTTTGCCGTTGTTTCGTCGGAACTCCGCCATGCAATGTGAATACGGGAATGCCCGCGGCACGCAGCAAATTTTCTGCACGCTCCAGAGTTTGAATAAACTGCGTAAACACCAACGCACTTTCGCCGGATTCGATGATCTCTTGCAAGGAGTCCATCAAGGCTTCGATTTTTGGCGGTGTTTTTTCGTATTTTACTTCCGGCAAAGCTCCCGGATCAGAACACGCCTGACGTAAACGCAAAAGAGCCGTCAGCATTTGAATCTGCACTTCGCCTTCACTGGAATCACGCATGGTCTCTTTGATTTTCTCGTTATAGGCCATGGCGATGTCGCGATAGATCTTTTTTTGTCTTTCTTCAAACGCGATACTGACCTTGGTTTCCTGTTTTTCCGGCAACTGATCTAGAATTTCTTTTTTCGTTCTTCGCAATAACAAAGGTTTTGTGCGCAGTTTTAAATCCTGGACGTCTTCGACCAGAACGATCTCGGTATTGACATAATGACGGCGGAAATCCTCGTAACGCCCCAGACATCCGGGCACCACTAGATCCATCAAAGAATAAAACTCTCCATAATGGTTTTCCATCGGTGTTCCCGTCATACAAATCTTAAAGCGCGCTGAAAGCATTCGTGCCGAGCTGGTTCTTTTCGTCGTGATGTTTTTTAAATTCTGAGCTTCGTCAAAAATGATGACGTTCCACTTGTACTGACTTAAAAACTGATCGTTTTCCATCAGGAGGCCATAAGTGGTCACAACCACCATGGGTTGTTTGCTCTCCAGTTTTTTGCCGATTCGGTCGACTTCTTTCGTCGTGAAAATTTCGAGCGGCAAATCGGGCGTGAACTTTTCAAGCTCGCTTTCCCAGTTGTAAACCAATGACGAAGGCACAACGATTAGGACCTGTCCTAGTTGTTCTTTCGTGCGCAAGTACTCCAGAAAACTTAAAGCTTGCAACGTTTTTCCAAGACCCATGTCATCAGCAAGCAAGGCGCCCATTTTCAATTGATACAAATCATACAGCCACTGCACACCTTCATGCTGGTAGTGTTTTAGTCGACCGTGAATCGTTGGCGGAATATCTAAAAGTTTTTTCGACGTTCCTAAAGAATCATAGAATTCGCAAAGTTTTTTCCACTCTTCATCGCCACGAATCGCATAACCGGAAGCGCGCAAAGCGAGCAGCTCCAAAGTTTGACTTTTAGGAACCTGATAAACCTTATCGGACCATTTCTTCTTTGCGGAAGAAGGTCCCTTGCCTTGTTGCAGCTTCAGCCAGAAATGCTCCAAACGGCGCAGCGACGGGATTTGAGTTTTCGGCACAAGGTAAAAACGACCGTTGTATTCAAGAACACCACCGCCGCCCAGATTTTTTAACGAGCCGCCGTCAACTTCCTGACCCTGCAGGAAAAATCGCGGGTTGAGCTCAAACCAATTGAGCATCCCTTGTTCTACGTTACTGACAAGTTGAAAATCGACTTTGAATTCGTCTTCACTGAGCTCAATCAGACTTTGCCCGTGCAATAACAAACGAAGGCCAACACCTTTAAGATTTTGCAGCAACACAAGGACCTGACTGATCGCCAAAGGCTCTTTGCCGTTACCAGGAAAGAAAAAATTCCCGCTTTGCAGAAGAACGTCTTTAGAGATATCTCCTTCCCACATACGAGACAGCAGCGGCGTGCGCGCTTTTTTAAAGCACGCACCTTGCGTCGACAAAGCCAAGTGCTGTAGAATTTCATAGATCATGCGGAACTCACGCTCAATCGCGCCCGAGAAAATTAATTCCCCTTCCGCAGAAAAGACCGAGTGGGGCTCCCCTGCCATTTTTAAAATTTTTGCGACGTAGTTTTCAAAACAGCTTAAAGCCTGACGCGAACAAAGCTCCGTCAATGGCAGATTGCGCTCAAGAACCGAACCTTCTCCGCTGACCAGCAACGCTTGTATGCGTTCGTGCAACGTCGGAATAATCATCGCCGGATCACAGGCGCGGGCGTCACTTAACTTCCCTTCGAAATGGTGCGAGAGAGCTTCAAACGTGACGTATTGAAGAATTCCCAGATGTTTCAACAAGCGCAGATCCCAGTCGCGTTTTTTACCCGCTTTTGAGATTAATGCTTTCACGTCCATATTGAAAAGAGAGGACAATCCTTCGCTTAAAGTGCGAAGAACCAATACGGTCGGAATGCTCCAGCCTTTTTGACGTAAAGTTTTACCTTCCGGCAGAATATAAACTCTTTCCGGAAAAAAAACGCCTCGATCTGAAAAGTTCAGCTCCAGAAGACTTGCTCTGGTTTCTAAATAATGCGATCCACCTTTGATTCGAATCGGTAACGGACGCGATCTTAAGAACTTTAAAAGAGCGCGCGCCTCATCATGCCCGTCCAAAGATAAATCCGTAAAATCTTCCGGGGCTTTTTGTGCTTGCGCCCGGACAAAGAATTCTTTGTTGAGCTCTTTTTCCCGCGCCCACGGAAAGACGACAACGGATTTGCTTTCAACGTCGACCGCGAAGCTTTGGAAGAAAGTGAATTTTTTATGGCGCGAAGTGGGTCTAAGCTGCGCCTGCGTGTGCAGAGTGCTTTCTCCAGTAAAGGCCACGTCCCACACGAACTCTTCGGTCCCCTCAAAAGAAATATCTTCAATTAACATCGCCCTTTCAGGAGCGACTTCTGACTGTAAAAAGAAAGGCACCAATGAACGCGGCGTCCTTTTCGCAATACGCGAAAGCAACTGCTGCATCACCTCTTCGATTTCGCTGAGGTCCCGGCTCAGGAAACCTTGCTCGCTTCTTTGTAAAAGCGGCCACCCCGGCTCCGCAAATGCTTTACGCGCGGAGGTCGGTAACAACTCGCGAGGCACCACGTTACGATACGCATGACGAAGAATATCGCGGCTGCTAATAGAGACACCGTCACTAAAGCAGTAGCGCACCAGACTGGAAATCTGATTTTGTTTTTTAAGATCGGACCAATAAACCGCCGACTCGATATTTACAGGACGGCGAAAAACCTGCGGCATATCCCACAGGAAAGAATTGCGCGGGTCTTCCTCATAAGGGACTTCCAACGCGCGGTATTCGCGGGCGGCCTCGGGAAGAATTTCCTGGAGGTACAGGCCTCCCACTGTCGGCATTTCATCAAGACTGATACAGATGGCTTCCAGTTTTAGATCTGCCGGGTAAAGCGCTTCCGCATCTTTGTCTTCTGAAGCTTTGTTATTGAAATAAAGCTCCTGGAAGTCGCGACAGAAATACGCGATTTGCGGGTCCAACCGACGCAAGAAGGAAGCATCTTGCGCAAAAGCCCACCACAACAATACGCATGAAGCCCACTGATGCGTGCAAAGCTGGCCTTCTTTCTTTTTGCATCCCGAACACTCAAAATGCAAAGGGCCCTGAGGTTGCGTTTCTTGCAACTTCACGACCGCTTCCGGGAAAACCTCTTCGTCATGAAAATACAGCTCAAGATGAATGCACTCGTCGACTTTTTCGACTTTATGGCCTTTGAGACGTCCCTTGTGCAGAATATCCAAGGCTTGCAGCAAAGAATCCTGCTGATCCAGTGGCGCCAGGTCCTTTAGATTTCGGCATTGAGATATTTTTACTAAACTCAAGGGTAAAAAAGGCATAAAGGCCATTTTAGCAGAAAGCGCTGTAAAGTGGAGTAATTTCTGGTAAAAGAAGTCATGAATTCATTCTTAAACCTCCCCCTCTCTGCAGAGCTTCTGGCTGTCGTCCAAGAGCTTGGATTTGAGCAAATGACGCCGATCCAAGCTGAAAGCATTCCTCACTTACTCGCAGGAAAAGACTTTATCGGCCAATCTCGCACCGGCAGTGGCAAAACCGCCGCTTTCGCCCTTCCTATTTTGCACAAACTGGATCTTCAAAATCGCTCGGTCCAAGCCATTGTGATCTGCCCCACTCGCGAGCTCACAACACAGGTGGTGAATGATATTCGCAAACTAGGCCGACGCCTTGAGGGACTGCAAGTTCTACCACTTGTGGGAGGCCAGCCCAGCCGCCCTCAGGCCGAAGCACTTGAAAACGGCGTGCATTTGGTTGTTGGAACTCCGGGCCGTATTCTTGAACACATTCAGCGCGGTCGCATGGACCTTGCAAACTTAGACGTTCTTGTCCTCGATGAAGCGGATAAAATGTTAGAGCTGGGATTTGATTCCGAAATGAAGTCGATCCTCAATGCCGCACCGAAAGAGCGTCAGACCGTTTTGTTCTCTGCCACGTTCCCCGACGGTATCGAGTCTTTAAGTCGCAAATATCAAAAAAATCCATTGCGCGTAACCATCGAGGAAGAAGAAAGTCCGACATCTTCGATCGAACAATGGGTCTATGAAACAAAGCCCGAAGACAAAGTCGGCACTTTGATGCGCGTATTGCAACAACATCCTTCCGAATCGACAGTGATTTTTTGTAATACGAAAAATGACGTAGCTTCCCTGTCAGAAAAGTTCACGCAAAACAAAGTGCTTCACTCTGTCTTGCATGGCGACCTGGAGCAAAAAGAAAGAGATCGCGCCTTGGCTCTTTTCCGCAACGGCAGTCATCGTATTCTTGTCGCGACAGATGTCGCGGCTCGCGGTTTGGATATCGAGAACCTTGAGCTTGTCGTAAACTTTGATCTTCCGACAAAACCTGAAACTTACGTTCATCGTATCGGCCGTACCGGCCGTGCAGGCAAACAGGGTGTCGCTGTCACGCTGGCGGAAGCGCAAGATACGCTGGAGTTGTTAGAGCTCGAAAAAGCTGCCGGCAGCAAATTCAAAAAACAGAATCTAGGATTTAAAAATCAAACCGGACTTAATAAAAACTTCCGTGGTGCCGTGATGCAAACCATCTCGATTTCCGGCGGCAGAAAAGACAAACTCCGTCCCGGCGACATCTTGGGAGCCCTCACGGGGGCTTCCGGCGGACTGAGCGCCGAACAGGTCGGGAAAATCGAAATCCATGACAAGATCTCTTATGTCGCGATCGCCGCGGATGTGGCAAAAGTGGCGTTTGATAAACTCCGCGACGGTCGCATCAAAGGTCAAAAGTTTCAGATCAAAATCGTAAAGTAGGTTTGTTATTTTAACAAACCTGCTCCCGGAACGACGTTTTCCCTCTAAAATACGGGTATGACATTATTCACCATTGGATACGAAGCCAGCACTCTCGAAGAGTTTATTGACGGACTGAAAAAGAACAAAATCAAAGTCGTCGTGGATGTACGCAAAAATCCCGTCAGCCGCAAAAAAGGATTCTCGAAAAGAAAACTCGCCGAAGCGCTAGAGAAAAATAAAATCGGTTACGGTCATTTCCCCGGTCTGGGTGTTCCTTCGGCCTGGCGCAAAGAAGCCAAAGAACACAAGATCACGCGCGAACACATGTTTAAAAATTATCAAAGACAGATCCTGCCTAAACAAGACGACGATCTGGAGAGTATAGCGGAAATGCTGCGAACACCGAAAAACCGAGTGGCTCTTTTATGTTTTGAAGCGAATGCAGATGACTGCCACCGCCGCTACGTCGCGGAGGAGTTGCACAAAAGAACAAAAGCCAAGGTTAAAAATATCACCTTGGCTTCGCAGGACGAGCTGCTCGAAAAATCTAAATAGGCGGGCTTCCGTTTCTGAAGATCCCCGAAAAGCGCGGTGGCATCATATTCGCAACCATATCCAGCGTTGTTCCCATGATACTTTGTTCACGAATTTTAGGTTTAAGTTTTTCAAAGGCGGCGGCAAACATTTCTGCCTCTTCGCGTGTGAAGTTGCTGCGGGCGGCTTCAAAGAAGCGCGTTTCTTCCTCTTGAATATGATGTTCAAGAGCTTGCTGCAGTTTCGCTGCTGTGGCCTTCCAATCCATGTTGGCTTTGTCTTGAAGCTGCATCAAACGCAACAAAGCTTCGGCCTCGATATGCTCCCGGTAGCCGTCAACGGCAAGTTCCTTCGTCAGCTTCAGCTCTCGCAGAGAATTATAAAAAACGGTCTCTTCGGCGCGCGCATGAGGAATGAGTTCGTCGCGGATTTGTTCGATCAAAGCTTTGCGATTTTTCGTATCGTCGTCGCGCAGACTTAAAAGGTCGCGAAATAGTTGCTTGATCGTGTCGTGATCTTTTCTTAGCGCTTCATAAATTTCCATAGGAGGCCTCCCCGATTTATCGAATGAAGGCAGAATCATGCGAACACAGGTTCTTATCAATAAAGTTCCTTCTGATTCTTTACAGTATCCAGACTCTCTCATACCCAAGGATTTAATTTTTAAGGACATTTAAATAAATAGGAGACTCACTTGTTACTCAAGGCCTTACTTTTGACACAAGGAATGTACTATTTGCTGACGGGAGTTTGGCCTCTTGTCCATATGCGCTCTTTTGAAAAAGTCACCGGCCCCAAAACAGATCATTGGCTGGTTAAGACTGTCGGCATTCTAATCACCGTCACGGCCGTCATTCTTCTGCTCGCAGCTTATCGCGGCGCCCTTATCTCCTGGGAACTTCAGTATCTGGCGATCGGAAATCTTTTGGTGCTTTCTGCTGTCGATATTATTTACGTCTTACGCCGAGTCATCTGGAAGATCTATTTAGTCGACGCGGGAATCAGCATGATATTTCTTTTGTGGTGGAGTTTCATCGAGCTATAAAAAAATGCAAGATTACAAAACTTATGTTACCGTTATGATATGAAAAAAGTTTTATCCTTCGGTCTTGTATGTTTTCTTTTAACCTCTTGTTCGCATTTCGCCAGTCGCTTTTTGGAAAAGCCCGAAGTGGAGTTACAAAGCGTTTTTGCCAAAGATACATCTTTCATCGGCACTACTTTGGTTTTTGTTGTGAACGTGAAAAATCCCAACAACCAGGATATTAACGTCAAAGAAATCGCTTACAAGATTTTCGTCGCCGACAAAGAATTGACAGAAGCGAAAACGGAAAAACCCATTCACGTTCCCGCAAAAAAAGATGCCAATATCGAGATTCCGCTGCCACTTAAGTATGACAGCCTCTTAAGTCATTTAGGAAACGCGCTGATGGCAGGGGAAATCGGTTATCGCATCGAAGGGGACGCCAAACTTTCTTTTATGACAATCCCCTTTAGTGAATCTGGAAAAGTAGAACTTCGCTAAGATAACAGCGAAAGCCCTTAGGCTTTCACTGTTTCTGTTGGTGCTTTCCCCAGACTTTTTTCGCGACGATCAAAGAACGCGAACAAGCTGTAAACACAAGGCACCACATACAACGTCAAGAACGTAGATACAAACACGCCCCCGATCACCGCAATGGCCATCGGCTGACGGGCCTCCGCGCCCGGACCCAAGCTCAGAGCCGCCGGGACGGCTCCCGCAATAGTTGCAAACGACGTCATTAGAATCGGACGAAGACGTGTTGGGCAGGCTTCAAGCAAGGCTTTGTTCACGTGCACGTGCTCCAAATCCCGTCTTTGATTTGTAAAATCCACAAGCAAGATCGAGTTCTTCTTTACGATACCCATCAAAAGAATCAAACCAATCATACTGAAAATATTCAGTGACTGATTGCCAATCAAGAGCGCGAGAAAAGCCCCCGAGAAGCTAAATGGCAACGCCATAAAGACCGTGATTGGATCGATAAAGCTATTAAACTGAGAAGCCAAAATCATATAGGCCACGATAAATCCAAGAACCAAAGCGAAGATCAAACTGATGAAGCTTTGCTGAAATTCCTGTGCGGAACCTGAGATTTCAACCTTATAGCCTTCCGGTAAGATTTTGCGCGCCACTTCTTGCGCTTTTTCCACGGATTGCTGCTGACTCAGTCCCTCGCCGACGTTTCCATAGATCACGATGGATCTTTGACGATTTTTCCTAGAGATCGTCGAAGCCACATTCGCCTGCTTAATATCGACGACCTCGGCAATCGGCACAAGCTCCCCGCGATTGTTACGCACTTTAAGTTCTTTGATACGCTCTTGCGGGCCACGGCCATTTTCACTCATCTTCACGCGAATGTCGTAGCGGTGCCCGCCCTTTTCGTAGCTGCCGACAACGACTCCGCCCATCATTGCATTCACGACTTCACCAACGGCGATAACGCTGACACCACGATCCGAAGCTTTTTGACGGTTCGGGATGATCTGCACTTCCGGAGCTCCCGCTTGGTAATCCGAACTGACATCCGTCATCACTTTTTGTTTTTTTAGCTCGTCAACGATCTGCTCAGAGAATTTTCCAAGTTCGTTCCAGTCGGGTCCTTGAATACTGAACTCCACCGGAAAACCTTTTCCTCCTCCGCCGCCGAAACCTTGAGTGGACGGGTCTTGCACCTGAGGCTTGGAATCAGGAATCGCTTTATTCAAATACTCACGAACAACTTCAATGAATTCTTGCTGACTGAGTTCTTTACCTTTTTGCGCATCTTTACCGCGCTGACCTTTTGGTTTCATGTCGACAAAGACGATGGCATTATTCGCCTCGCCGCCCGTGAAACCGCCGGCCGCAACGAAGGTCGATGCGACTTCCGAGCGCTTCAACAAGAAGTCTTCGATGATTTTTACTTTCTCATCGGTGAACGAAATCGCCGACTTCGGCGGGTTGCTGATTTGAATCATCAACGAACTTTGATCTTGCGCCGGCTGAAACTCCCCGCGCAAAAACGCGACGGAACTAAAACTCAAAAGGAAGAAGACGAAGGAGGCGCCAATTACTTTCCAACGATGGCGCAAGGACACCGCCAAGGTTTTTTCATAGAAGTGGCGCATTCTTTCAAAACCGTGCTCAAACGCCCGGCCCAAACGCGTTTTTCTTTCGCCTGATTCTACGAACTGAGACGCACGCATCGGAGTCAGAGTCAGGGCTTCCAACAAGGAAATCATCACCGCCGCACTCATCGTGACACCGAACTGGAATAAGAAACGACCGATCAATCCTTCCATAAAGGCGATGGGTAAGAAGATCGCGACAAGCGACACGGACGCGGCCATTGCTGCGAACGTGATTTCGCGAGCGCCGACCAAAGCGGCGTCTTTTTTACTTTTTCCCATCTCAAGATGACGAATGATGTTTTCCAGAACCATGATGGCGTCATCGACAACGATACCAATCGCCAAAGAAAGACCCATCAATGTAAAGATATTCAGCGTGAATCCGGCAAAGTATAGAATGATGAAACTTCCCAAAACCGAAGTCGGAATCGCCAACAAAACGTTGAACGTTGACGACCAGGACCCCAGGAAGAGCCAGCACACTAAAGATGTCAAGATAGCGGCCAAGATCAAAGTTAAAACCAATTCGTGAACGGATTCTTCAACGAACTTGGTTCCGTCGTAGTTCACGACGATCTGCATTCCCTCGGGCAGCGTTTTTTGAATTTCAGCAATACGGTCTTTCACCGCGTGCGCGACAGAAACCGCGTTGGAGCCACGCTGTTTCACAACACCCAAACCGACGGCCGCTTTGCCGTTAGCGCGGGCAAACTGCACAACGTCGACCATGCCCTCTTTAATATCCGCGACTTTATCTAAAGTGATAGGACTGTAGTTCGGCCCGCCACCGCGCGTGTTAATAAGAATTTTATTGAACTGCGGAATTGTTTTAGCTTCACCGAGCGTACGCAGGCTGTACTCTGTCTTTTCAAATTCAGAACGACCCGCCGGAGGTTCCGCATGCTCCGCACGCAACGTGTTTGTCACGTCCGCCGCGGAAAGCGCATATTTATGGAGATCTTCATTGCGTACCCATACGCGCAGATTCGGCTCGAGATAACCAGGCATCCAAAGATTTCCCACGCCGGGAACTGTTGTTAGACGGTCGCGGATTTCGTCTTTCACGAAAACCATCATCTCTTCCAAAGGCATTTTGGAACTTGAAAGCGACAACCACATGATCGGGAAATCTTCCGGGTTGATCTTCATCACCGTTGGCGTATCCATATCCTGTGGCAAGGCACCTTGGATTTGCGAGATTTTCGCCTGTACGTCCTGGAAGGCCACGTCGATATTTCGTTCAAGGTCGAATTCAACTGTGATATCCGCCGTACTGTTGCGGGCGACGGAAGTGATATTCTTAACACCTTGAATACTGATCAAGGCATCTTCGATCGGGTCGATCACGTCCGCTTCCATGACTTCAGGGGCCGCCCCTTCGTAACGCACAGACAGTGAGATCACCGGGAAATCCACGTCAGGAAGTTCACTCACCCCCATACGCATAAAGCTGATCGCACCGAAGACGATCAAACCAAACATCAACATCCACGCAAACACGGGTCTGCGGATTGATAAATCTGACAATACCATTTTAATCTTCCTTCACTTGCGGAGCGATGATTTCCGCAGATGCAATTTGCAGACGGACAAGATCGAGTTGCGCAGCATAGCGCGCTTGATCCAAAGCGCGGCTGGCAATACGGAAATCCGTTAAAGCGATTTGCACGTCGATATTGCGTGCCAGTCCGCGACGATAATCACGTTGCAAGACTTGATAGTTTTTCTCGGAAAGGCTTTCCGCTTTTTGTAAAGCTTCGACCTGACTGATCCGCGCTTGATAGTTTTCATGATAAGCGCGGATCTCTTGCTCGGCCTGACGACGCAAACGCGCCAAAGTCAAATCGGCTTCCATTCTTTTAGCGGCGGCTTCCCGCACCTTTGCTTGAGTCGAACCACCTTCAAATAGCGGCAAAACCAAACGGAACTGCAAATCCCAATTTAAATCTTCACTAAACCCTTCAGGTCGTTTGAAATAATAATTTCCCGTAAGATCCAAAGAAGGCCAGTGTGCGCCTTTGGCGATTTTCACTTCTTCTTCCATGGCCTCAAAAAGTTTCACCGCGGATTTGATATCGTAGCGGTTTTCCGCGGACTTTAAGTAACTTTCTAAGGGAGCCAGGTTTTTCTTGGAAGCTAGATCAGGATCAACCAACGGTTCATTCGTGGGAAGACCCGTGACAAAACCGAAAGTCTCGCGCGCCATTTTCAGATTTCCGCGCAGGACTTGTTCTTCCGCTTTCAAAGCGGCTTCACTGGATTGAGCTGTCAGAATTTCTGTCGAATTGGATTCTCCGCGACGGACGCGACCGCGCAGCTCTTTCACGCGCTCGTCGTAAATTTTGATCTGCACTTCCACGTTTTTAAGATCCTGCTCCAGAGTCAGAACATTCAGATAAGCCGTTGTGACATCCTGATAAAGAAGGACCAAGGCTTGGTTGCGTTTTTCCTCTGCCGATTGCTCAAGATCTTTCGCTTGGCGAACACCCGCAAACTCTCGCAAGCCACGGAATAAAACCTGATTAGCTGTCAGCGCGATGGTCGTCTGCCTGTCTGGAAAGAATTGCCGCGCAATCGGATCGGACGGCTGCGGTTGAATCAAGTATGTCGCATTGGCGTTGATCTGAGGATACAAACCGCCGCGCACTTGTTTCACCTGCTCGCGGATCTGCGTAACCTGAGAATTCTGCAAACCGACAATCTCATTTTTTTGCAAAGCTGATTGATAAGCTTCCTGCAAAGTCGCTGCTGGAGAGGAGTTGGAGGAAAGAAGGAACACACACAAAACGGAAAATAGAATCCTATTTGACATGCCCCCATTCTTACTTAGGTCGGGGAATTTGCAAAACAAAGATTTTTTATTCGGCGCACGCTGTCAGTCAACGGCACGGCATTTCGTATGCGAAACACCATGGACCTATTGGAAACCATGTTCCCGCACACGATAAAACTAACGCTGACAGTGGGAAAGATAGACGACTTTTGCCTTAAGAGCGCTGTTGAGCATTTGGTAATCGCGCACTTCCCCTTTGCCCGTGCGGTAGTCCACTTCGATAGCCTGCTTAGAATAAGTCATACCCAAACGTTTTTTTGCCGTCATAAGAACGAGGCCTTCGCCGTCATTTTTTACGACTTCTTCCGCAACGTTGATACGCATCAAAAGACCGCGAGAATTTTTGTACTGGCCCTCAACAAGAACGTCGCCAAAATCCGTAATAGAGATCGTGTAGTTTTCGCTCGTGGACATGTCGGCAAGAACTGACCCGCGGCAAGTCACAACCACTTCGTTGGCATGAGCCACCGTAGATACCGAGAACACAAGGGCTGAAGCGGCTAAGATTTTCTTAAACATGGGACACTCCTCAAAAACGAAAACATGCAGATGCCCCCGTATTTACAAAGTCCATGCCTCCTCTTCTCGAATATAACTCCCTCTGAAGAGCGCACAAACGGCGAAGGCCGTGACAGCCATGAAAAAAGGTAAACCCGCCACCCTCGCCCGCCTTGACCGCGAGCGCGGCTCTTCCTAAGATGCCGTCCATGAACATCCTTTTTGAAGACGAACATTTCTTTGCCATCGACAAGCCCGCGGGTTTCTTTGTGCACCCTCCAGAGCTTTCTCCCTATCCCGTGCCGAAGGAAAAGATCTGTCTTTATCTTCTAAAAAAAATGATGAAACAGGATGTGTTCCCCGTGCATCGCTTGGACGCCCCGACAAGCGGGGTTTTGCTTTGGGCGAAATCACGAAACGCCACACGTGAACTGAGCCGCCTGTTTATGGAAAGACAGATGCACAAAACATATCAGGCTGTGGTGCGCGGGTTTACCGATAACACGGGCTCCATCGACATTCCTCTGGAAGTGGAAGGCGAAATGGAACCCGTTGCAGCGAAGACGGAGTATAAAACTTTGCAGACTCTTGAGCTTCCTTTCGCAGTCGGGAAAAAGTATCCGACCTCGCGCTACTCTTTGGTGGAAGTCCATCCTGTTACGGGCCGCTGGCATCAGATTCGACGTCACTTTGATCGTATCGCCCACCCGTTGCTTGGGGATATCGAGCACGGCGACTCTCATCACAACCGTTTTTTTCGTGATCATTTAGATATCAAGGGTCTTTGCCTGAAAGCGACTTCTGTGGAGATGCAACACCCGTGGACCGGCGAAGTTTTAAAAATCGAAGCTCCGTCCTGTGAGAAATGGGAGAAAATCCACGCGCTCTTCACTGGTAAAATCGAGCCCGCATAGAAACTGTCGAAGAGTTCGACAAAAACTGAAAATCAGAATTCTGTTTAAGGACCTGTTAAACTGAACTCTATGATCAGAGAGCTTTGGAGTTCGTTTCCGCGTTTATTGGAAGAAAAAATCAACGCCCTTTTGGATGAGGCCGAGCCCACGCCGACAAAAGCCTTTCAGCTTTACAAAACCTGCCAACGCGAAAGCTTGTGGCATGAAACGTTTGAAAAATTCTCTGAACGCTTGAATGACTTTTTTATGCTTCCGAAAAATGAGCGCAAAAAAAGTGCGTTCGATCGCTACTTAGACCGCCCCATGCACATGGCGGTTTTTGAAAATTTCCATTTGGATTTTCGTTCCGCGCTTGTTAACAATGGATCCGTTCTTAACATCGCCAGTTGGGCGCACCATTTGATGCGTTTAAATATGAAGTCCAATAGCGCCGTCATCGGGACGGATGTTTTGACGAAGACTTTGCACTATATTACGAATCCTCCGCAGTTTGAAAAAGCGCAAGATATAACTTTTGACGACTTCTGCGCGGCTTGGAAAAAAACGGTCTTTAAACTTTTCGGCAAAAAGTACGACAGCGAATTTCAAAAAATAGAAGCAGAGTTGCGCTGGCTTAACACACAAATCAAAGCCGCGGAAAGCTCTTCACAAGAGCCGGTTTCTTTTTTCCCGACAATTTATCTCACCCAAACTGAAATCGACTGGGTGACGGCGGTTCAAACAGCGACGCAGGAAAATATCACGATTCCGAAGTTTCCGCTTTCCCGCGGCCCCCAGAAACAACGACTTATTGATCTTGCACGCACCATCAGTCTTTATAAAATCGTGCAGACCACAAAGCTGCCGGAATTTATTCAACACCGGGACCGAATTCGCGCCACTCTATTAGACCAGTGCGGGCGCATTCTCGCCGAGCGGGCCCGCTAAAGAATAACCGCTTTTTTCACTTTCTTCTTTTCTTTGGTCCAGCGTGAGTGTGCAAATTTCTTTGCATGAGTTTGTCTTGTGCTAACCTCAGGGGGTTTTTATCCCTTGGGAGGAGTCTAGATGAAATTCAATGCCCTTCGCTATTTGATGCTTCCTTGGTTTCTATTTTTCTGTCTTATTATAACGGCCATGGTGTTGGATGGAACCGTTATTCACTTTCTTCCCTTCGTCCATGACTATTATTTATGGATGATCGGCACCGGCGCATTTGTTTGTCTTTATATGAACTTCCGCACGCTGACCAAGGCGGGCATTTGGATCGCTCACTCCCTTCCCGCCACTCTGCGCACGAATCCTTGGTGGTGGTTTCTCCAAGCAGGGATCGCGATCGGCATTGCTTATACTGTCTATGGTGTCGGTAAGCTAGATTGGGCTCCGGTGATTTGGCAGGCGGCGGTCATTCCTTTTTTTGCATTGCTCTGTTTGTTCTTTGCCATCCGCGGAGTCATGGGCCCTATTCTTGTATGGTGTTCACGCGTGGCCTTCAGCCGGGTTTCAGCGTTTGTTCTAAGCTGGCCGATTTTCTTGATTGTGCCTATCACAGCGATTTTTGTCGGACGTACGGTGGCGACGGCATATCGCGAAAGCCGACCTGATTTTGTCTTTTCCCAAGATGCGGCGTCAGAAAATAACGAAGCCACTGCGACCGCGAAATCCGAGCGTCCTAACGAAGAATCCATTCCTGCTGTGCACCCGACCGCTCTGGAATTGCAAGCGGCAGTTCAGACAGGCACGTCGTGCAACGACAAGAACAAACTGATTCAAAGAACACTGACGGCGCAAGGAGACGCTGACACGGTCTTCTGGGCTATCAAAGCCGTGGGATGCGCGGAAATTAAATCGATCGTCGGCTTGCCTAAGCTTGCTGACATTATGCTGAAACACCCCCATGCCGTTGTTCGCGCAGAAGCGATTCAGCAAATGATGAAATTCGGTGTCAGCAACGTAAAACAAATTGGTTATCTTTTAGTGAAACGCATCAGCGCGGCCGAGCCTTTGCCTGTGATTGAGGCATCCTCGTTAGTGATGCTGAAGCTTGGTGAAGACGAAAAGGCCTGGGTCAGCAAACGCCTTACGACTTTACTGGATACGCCTAAGACCAGCGCTTTGGCTTCCGAGCTTCTTGTGTCTGAACTTCAGCGCGAAGACCTTGTCACCAAGTTCGTAAGCGAAAATCTTTCCGCCAATGATGAACATCGTGACCTTGCCGTGCGCATGATTTGTTCGCTTCCGAAAAAAGCGCGCGAACTTAGCGAGGAACAAATCACAAATGTGCTGCAAGCGATTAAAACCGGCGAAGCGGAAGACCCCGCTGTCAAAGCCCTTTCTTGTCTGGGCTCAACTGGCCTGATTGCTTTGCAAAAAGAAATACTGACTCCGCAAGTGACGTCCAAAGAAGTCGCAGCCCGCGCTTTTGCCGAAACCACATGGAGTGACGAAAAAGTCGCACTGCAAACCGCAGCGGCTTGTGTGCATGATAAAACGCCTTCCGTTCGCGACTGGTGCAGTCAAGCGCTGGGCAAAGCCGGGGCGCCCGCGATACCCGATATTCTCAAGTTGTTGAAATCAGATGATCAAGAGATGAAAGACGCTGCAACGCGCGCCCTCAGTTATCTGCAAGATCCCGAAGCCAAAGACGCTTTAATGAAGGAGCGTGCGATGAATTCAGGCTGGATGGCCAATAAAAAGAATTTGGAATTGGCGCGCGCGATCGACCAGGCACTCGTAAATATGAACTAAATTCGCAGGCAGTTCTCCTCTTGCCGAGACAGAAGGAAAGGTTTAAGTTCTTCTTAGACAACCTTCTTTCTCGGTTTGTGAGTTTCTATGAACGAACAGTCTCCTTCTTCTTCTGCGCCGGTTCTCTCTAAAAATCTTGTTTTTCTTCTTGGCTTTGCCGTCGCGGTTCTGGCCTCGAATCTTTATTATGCTCAGCCCTTGATCGCTTTGATTCGTGAGAGTATCGGCCTTAGTGCCTCGTCTTCGGGTTTGATCGTCACGTTGACTCAAGTGGGTTACGGACTTGGTGTCTTGCTTCTTGTTCCGCTCGGGGACCTTTTTGAAAATCGTAAACTGATTCTTACAATGATTGGCGTCGCCTTTGTCGGCGTCGTCGGACTCGGCTTTGTGAGTGACATCATTCCGTATTTTTTAGCGGCGCTGGTCACGGGACTTGGCGCTTCGTGTGTGCAAATCATTGTCCCTTACAGTGCACACCTGACTCCGGAAAATATTCGTGGTCGCGTTGTCGGCAATCTGATGAGCGGTCTTATGCTTGGAATTATGTTGTCACGTCCTGCTGCCAGCATTCTTGCGGATTTGTTTTCGTGGCACGCGATTTTTTATTTGTCGGGTTTGCTTCTTGTGATTTTGGCCATTGCTCTTTACAAAATGCTTCCGGCGCGAGAGCCCGCTCCGCTCAATACACCTTACCCGCGCTTGTTGGCGTCAATGGGTCATCTCTTTGTGCGTACGCCGGTCTTAAGAAGAAGAGCGATTTATCAAGCGTGCATGTTTGGCGCATTTAGCTTGTTTTGGACGACAGCTCCGCTTTATTTGGCGGGACCTGATTTTCAATTAAGTCAGACGGCGATCGCCTTTTTCGCTCTTGCAGGTGTGGCGGGGGCGATCTCGGCTCCGTTCGCAGGCAGATTAGCGGATAAAGGATTTAGCAGATCTGCGACGGCTGTTGCGATGATCTCGGCGTCCCTTTCCTTTTTAATCACACATCTTTTTGCGCCGGGTTCTTTGCTTTCTTTGGCTATTCTGGTATTTGCGGCGATTCTGCTTGATGCGGGTATCACAGCCAATTTGGTTCTTGGTCAAAGAGCTATTTTCTCTTTACGCGCGAAGTATCGAAGCCGTCTGAATGGACTTTATGTCGCGACGATTTTCGTCGGCGGAGCCTTGGGATCTTTCTCAGGAGCTTGGGCTTATGCTAAGGGAGGATGGGTTTTAACCTCGTGGGTGGGCTTCCTCTTTCCTCTGGTCGCTTTCATTTATTTTGGCACCGAATGGTTGACGGGCTTTCAGCGAAAGAAATCCCGAAAAGCCACCGCTTAGGCCTATTCGGCTTTTGGAAGTTTTTCCCGACTGTCTAGAAACGCGACACCCGCGAATCGAATATCTCTCACTATATCTCCCTTGATAGAGTTCATACTCCATTTTTCTGGCATTCTTTCTGCTGAGTCTTTTTCCAAATAATTTTTGGAGGATTCTATGCTTCGGGACTCTCGTTTGAAATCCCTTGTGTTGTTGGCTTGTGCTGGCGGTCTTGTGTCGGCCTGTGAGATGAAAAAGAATCTCGATGATATGCACAAAGCCACTGTCGAGATGAGCGAAACCACGAAACGCATGGAAGAAAAAACCACCGAGCTTGATAAAAAGTCCGAATCGCTCGACTCAAAAACGGCGGAACTCTACGATGCTCTTCGCCAAGGGAATGCCGCGATTCTTCGCAAAGAATTTTTAGAGCAAATGAGCGAAGCCACCGAGATACCAAAGAAATTGGCCTTGGGCGTGAAATACTATTGGGCTTTTGAATTTCAATTGTGGTCGATGCAAGGTCTCGACAATGATGTGCGCCGTGAAGAACTCGCCGTTTCAGCCGCACGGGAATTCATCCGTGAGATTCACGAGTATGCGCCCACGAATGATTTTATCTCTCCCACAACGTCGGATAATAAAGAGAAAAACTTTTTGGCTTTAGCGACCACCATGCATGAAGTAAATGACAAACAGAAAAACCGCGTGGATGCCAAAGGCCTTGAACACATCTCGATGCTGTCACTGATCGAGAAAGCTCTGGCCGAAAAAACGGCGCTAGATGCCGGCAAAATCACCGTCAGTGAATTGTCGCACTCCTCATATGAGCTTCTTAATTTTGAAGAGAAACTTGTGCAGCTCTTGCAGGCTCGTCACAACTTTATTTTGGCCACCATTGTTGCGAAGATGAGTAACGTCGATAAAAGCCTTAAAAACAAAGTGAAGCTGGGCGTGCTCGGCATGGATTGGACCCTTGATCTTGCGAAACTTAACGACGTGGAAGTCGCCGAACTTAAGCGTTACACGAAAGCGGTGCTCGACACCCGCGCTATCCTAACTCGCGCCGGTCATCCGATTGAAGTTGATGAAACGATTATGAAGATCGTGAAAAATGGCCAATGGGCCGCAGGCAAAGCGAAAGCCCTCGCCCGTCAAAGTGTGGAAAATGATTTGCGCAACTACCTTACCCAGATTAAAAATGCCAAGGTAGAGTTGAAATAACTGTCTGAGAGTCTTGTGCCTACACTGAAGTTTTCGCTTTATGGCAAGGCCCTGGCAGAACGGCTCTTAGTCAGAGTTCCCTGTTTCAAAAGCGAACAGTCTTCACTTGTTTTGTTTTCTGGTCCTTAATTCCCCGGCTTTTTCCTCGACTCAAGGTGAGTCTTTAAGCTCTTTTTAAGAGTGAAACTTCCCGATCTTTGCAAAAATAAATTAAGATCCCAAATGCGTTCGGGAGAGTCATGGATGTCTAAAAATAAAATTCGCGGTTTTCTTTTTTGCTCCGTTTTATATTTGGCAGTTTGTTTCTTCTATTCAAACTGCGCTCGAAACGAGGACGTGCGCGTCCCCGCTTCTGTCGGGCCGCAAATCTTTAGTTCCCAGTAGGTTTATTTTTCCCGCAAGGTTCCTGAGCGTATAAAACCCGCACAAGCCAATCAGAGAGCGTCGGCTGGGCAAGATCCCGGACTTCGCCAGCGGTAAAAACATCGCCGCAACCGTTCACAGCAACACCCCAACCACCGACCTGCAATCCGCCGCTTAAAGCATTGTTCGCGATTTTGTCGGAATTTTTAAAGGTTGTGTTTTTACTTTCCAGTGAAGCTTTGCGTGTAAGATAAAAAGGCACTAAAGCTCCATTTTGATTTTCCAGCGAGCGACCTGTGACAAAAACTTCTTCTTGCAGATTGAAGGCGCAATCATTGGCGCGCTGGCTGCCAAAAGAGTCGGCTCCGTTCGTCGGCACAAACGAGTCAATCGTCTTCCATTGATCGGGCGACGCGACGTTAGCCAAACGCACTTGCCACCGACTGACATTCGCCGGCGTCAGCACAGTCCCAACGACAGCGATCTTCCCCTTCACGGAAAAACACGCACTGTAGGGAATGGCAATCCCTTCCCCGCCCGTGTCTGATCTGAAGGAATCCACCGTCCGCCAATCATCGACTCCATTGACCGCATAGCGCACGCGCCATTCGGGAATTTGCGGTAAGGTCGCTGCCGAGGCTCCAACCACGACAACGCCGCCAATAAATTTCCCTGCGACAACGGAGTAAGCAAATCCCGGGAAGGTGTCCACTGTTCGCCATGTCGCCCCCTCGTCGCTGGAACGAAGTACTTGGTGGTTGTCGACAATAGCATAGACGATACCATTCCAATCGACAGCGACTCTTTTAAATCTCTCGTCGACGGCCGTGGCACCGTCTTGCTCCAAAACCGTCGTCCACGTTGTTCCATTGTCTTCACTGCGGCGAATGATCGTGAAGGGATTTTGGTGGCCGGGAGCTTCCCCAACGACACCATAGACGTAAATAGTGTCATTATTATCAGACACAATAGAAAGAGCCCGCGCATTTTTATAACCTTCAGGCAAACGCCCGACAGTTTCCCATGTTCTTCCCGCATCCAGCGAACGGCGAACTGTCCATCCATTTTCAACCGTCACAAAACCGACAACCAGGACAGCTTCCGTGGTCACCGTCACACTTTGCGCCCAGGAACTTCCCAGCGATTGAGTGTTTGTGATTTGTTCTGCCGTCTGCCAGGCGGCCCAGCAAAAAGAGGAAAGAAAAAGAGAGGCCGTCAAAATGGAAGATCGAATGAGATTCATAAAAAACTCCTTCAGTAAAAACACACTAAATCGAGAATTGATTGCAACGCAAAACTCTTGAGGTCAGGTTGTTAAAAAAATTTCCTTCTGCTACAGTCAAGACATTGCAGGAATTTTCTATGGCACAAAACAAATATGACGACCCTGAATAAGGTGTCGATGTGTCAGAAAAATGCTCGCCGATTCACATATTGAATATCGACAAGGTGCTATTGAAATTCTCATCTTTCCCGAGAGAGAATTTAATGTGATCATAAACATTGAGGAGTCCTTTTTTGCGTAAAAACCACTGGCTAAGATATTCTCTCCTAATTCTTTTCTTAGCGCCTTTCGCTTTCGCCGACCGCAGACCTTTAAGTGAAGTTACGAAGCCGCGATGGAACGGACCTCACCAAGGTCCCGTCGGAGTTTTGCAAAAACAAGTAGATTATATTGCCTCAGATCTGCGCAATGAAGGGGCCTCCACCGTAGGCGAAGGATTTCAATCGGCCGCCCGCCATTTAAAATGGAAAGTGCAAATCAAAGACGGCATGGGCAGCAAAAGGGTGATTGAAAAACATCTGCAAGATGCCATCAACAATAAAGTTCACGGCATTGTTCTTGGCGGCTTCGATAGCGAGAATTTTGAATACTCCATCAAGGAGGCGCAAGAAGCCGGAATCAAAATCGTCGGCTGGCATTCGGGCGACAAGCCGGGTAAATCAAAGTATCTTTTTACGAACGTCACTACGAACCCCGTGACGGTTGCTGAAAATGCAGCGGCGCTGGTTTCCTATTTTGGCGCAAAAAGGCGCGGCGTTATCATTTTTACGGACACGCAGTTTAGCATCGCAAGAACAAAATCCGAAACGATGAGGCAAGCGGTAGAGAAAATCAAAAACGCGACCGTTTTGGATGTGCTCGACATTGCTGTTTCTGAAGCTCACGAGAAAATTCCTGCGACAGTCCAAGCCTTGAACGCAAAATATGGAAAGAAATGGACACATAGTCTGGCGGTCAACGACATCTATTTTGATCATATGAACTTTCCGTTAAAGTCCATCGGCCGTAAAGATATCGTGAACATCTCCGCCGGAGACGGCTCACCCAAAGCGCTAAGCCGCATCAGGTCTGGTGTCTCGCAACAAGTCGCCTCGATCGCGGAACCTCTTCACGCACAAGGATGGCAGGTCGCTGATGAGCTCAATCGCGCTTTCACGCCCGGCGCCAGCGAAAGCGGATTTGTCTCTGATCCTTTGGTTATTACCCGCGAGACTTTGGGTTCTGCCAATATTCTTTCGATTGAAGCGAGTCTGCCTTTTGTAGATACGTATTTGAAAGTCTGGTTTCCAAATCAGAAATAGTGCTTAGATTTCTTCGCCCAGAATCAAGCGATAACTGCGTTGCACGTTCTTAAGCAATTTCAAGATCGCGTTCGCCGCCGTTGCTGAAGCCCGGTCGTCTTCTAAAGTCGCGACAATGGCGTCGAGCTTTGTCGCAAAACTCATGGGCAGATAACCGTTGCGACCTAAAATCCAGTCGGCAAGAAGCACGGCGGTGCGACCGTTAGCATCCATAAAAGGATGCAAGCTCACCAACCAGTATTGGCAAAGGGCCGCGGCGACCAAGGCGTTTGCATGTTTTTGCGACGGCAGAATATGCTCGGAAAAATACCCGAGCGTTTCGGCCAAAAGATGCGGATGACAGGCTTCGCGCGGACCCAAATAAATCGATGTCGTGCGAATCTCTGCTTGTGGGGCCTTTAGTAACAATGCATTCAGATTTAGAATATCGTTCCAGGCCGGATCTTGTTCCGCTTGAATTTTTTGAGCCGCATAGAGATTGGCTTGCTGCCACGACTCGACATCGCCTTTTTTAAGAGTGCCCGAAGATGTCAGGCGATAAGGCGCTAAACGAGAAAAGCCCTCTTCCCATTGTTGCGAAGAAAGGCTTTCCGTTTTTTCGCGAAGACTTTCAAGAATGAGGGTTTGCTCGCGAATCTGCTGAGATTCAGAATCGCTCACCTTTCTTGAAAGACGTTCAACGACAGTGTTCATTTTTTACTTAGAAACTTCCACCATGGGAACTTGCCAAGTTTGTTTTGTCCATTCGGATTGACCGTTGCCGTACTCGACAAGAATTTCCAAACGGAGTTCGTCTGCAAATTTCAAATTCAGATCGGCTTTCTTATCCGCCTCAATGGTCAACTCGTAGGTGTCTGCCGTGCAACTTGTTTGCGTCGAGTTGCAACCATAAAGCTGATACGTATTCCCCGTCGCCGATTTATGAGTGCGATCCAAAAGAACTTCGCCATCATCGCCCGTCAAAGAAACGATCGTTTTATACTGACGGCCATTGTACTCGCTCGTGTATTCATCACTTTCGAAATAGAAAGAGCCTGTCATTTCTCCGCGCAACTGATTGTTGTAATCAGGAGTGAACGGTGTTTGCTCAAGACTCAAATAAATACGGCCCACGATCACCTTGCCGTCATCTGCCGTATAACGAACAGGATTTTTTGCCATCAAACGGAAACTTTTTGCGAATTCTTTTTCAATAACTACGGATTTCGCCAGCGCCGTTTGCGGAAACGACAACGTCGTCGCCATGCCAGCCGTTAACGTAAGAACACTCGCCATAAGCTCTTTTTTCATAAAGGCTCCTAAAATTATGTTTAAATTTCGCGATTGTTATAGCGAATTCACAGGACGTTTTCCAACGGTCTCGCCGGAACATATAAAGCTGATAGGACTGTCTAATCTGTGTACAGAGATCAGACGTTCTTCGCTGATCGCTCAGGAATATCGAACACTTGAAGCGGAAAGCGTTTTCAAGAAATGTCTCTTCGTCAATTTCTTGGCGGGGTGACTCTTATCAGCTCGAAATAAAAAGAGCTGGTTTGGATTTGTTTTTGCTCCTTGGAAGCTTAAGAAACTATGCTTCTAAAACTTTCGTCTTTCTTCATTTTATTTTTGAGCTGCTTGCTCTTGTTGGCTGCGCGCCCGGCCGCGGCCACCGAGATTTCTTATTCTTATTACAATACAAGCACACCGGCCTCCGAGTACAACCTGGGCGGCAAAAGGCCTCTTCTTTTATGGCTTCATGGGTGTCGACAAACGACCGAAAAATTCGTTGATATCACCGACGTCGTCGCCAAGACCCAACATCTGGATCCTCTGATTATCGCCCCCTTTCAGAAATCGAAGTTGAATATTCTGAAGTGCTGGAATTTCACTTCGTCAGAAATGCAAAAACGCGATGGCGAATTCATGCAAGTGATTGATGAAGTGAAAAAGCATATCGACTCCGGCGAAGTCGATCCCGACCGGGTTTTTGTCGGAGGTTTTTCTTCAGGAGCCATGTTTGCAAATCACTTGGCTCTTTGTTTTCCGGATATTTTTAAAGGAGCTTTGATTCACTCGGGAGCGCCGTTTAACGTGACTGGAAGCATGACTTTAGCTTCGGCCCGGGATCAGGTTCGCGACGCTTTAGCCTGCGCCCAAACAGGGGCTCACGATCAAGGTCTCGCGTCTCGCCGTTTGAAAACTCTGTTTTATATTCATGGGAAGAAAGATAAAATCGTTCCGACCTTCATGGGAAGAAACGCTTTTACGCAGTCGGTTTATTATCTGGATGCTTTGGATGACAAGAAATTCAATAAGTCTTTTAGAGTCACACACATCACATCCCCCCAAGGATATTCCGTGCGTTTTAACGATGGCAGCTCTGCTACGTATTTGGAAATCGAAGGGATGTCGCATCGCTGGTCAGGGAGCAAGCCCGGATCGGACTTTAGCTCCCCTGAGACTCTTTCAAGTATAGACGTCTTTTTAGAGCTGACCCAGCAACTGCGATAATAACGGAATTAGTGGCATTCACCTTCAGAAAGAACGGTTCTTTCCGTGTAGTTGTTGCTGTAAGAAAACTCCGCCAAAAGTTCATTCGTTGATGCGTTCAAAATCTGCACGTAAACGTTTCTGATACCTTCGCGAGTTTGATTCTTCACGATGCGCTTTTGCTTGGGTGTTTCACACTCTTCGTATTCTTCGTAAATCGTCGCGCCTTGAGCTACAAATTCACTTCTGCCTTGCATGGAGATATCGTGATTGCGAATTTCTCCGCCACCGACTTCGAAGTCGCCGTTAAGAGGAAACATCTTAAAACCGACGAAATCGAACTTCACGATCCCAGAAGATGTGTTGTTCTCGTCAGAGAAAAAGTTCGCGTAGAAGTCCGAGCCGAAAAGAGAGTATGGCGTAATATAAACGCGGTACTCCTGTCCTTGCTTCAAAACAACATCGGAGCCGTCTGCCGCTTTGAGAATAAAATCCTGGTGAACAACCAAGGCCCCGTTATCAGAATTACAACCCGCCAACATCAATACGGACACTAAAACAAGCATCAACTTTTTCATGTTATTCCTTTTTTGAAAGCGATGTATGTACGCCTCTCCCCTATAAACGCCAAGAGGACTAAGAAGGCCCTGTAAAAAAGGTATGTTTCCATGGTTTTCCACCCACGATCCACCTTAAATTGCCGCCGGGAGATGGCGGAACTCCTAGTGACCGCTATTTGGATACGGCACATTCTTTCATAGGAGGAGTGCCCAAAATCTGGGTCAGATCCTGCCCTTGCTTAAACTTGACCTTCATAATGTAAATAGAATTGTAGACCGCATCGAAAACATCCTGAGCTTTTCCAACACCGTCATGTGCTGACTGGATCGCATTCTCTGAGAGGACGTGATTTGCTGAAAACTCATTCACAGACTGATATCTTCTTACCCGCCCTACTTCGGCTTCCAGAACATTATTGGCAATCGTCAGCTCTTCATTTTGTCCATAGTTTACATTTTGGAATTCGCCATTTTGATCCAAACGAGACAACTCGATATTTTCGATATCTTTTGAATACATCAAGTCCACATCCAGTCCGACCCGAACATCACTCAGAATCTGCCTTTGGGATTTTTTTACCGGAAGATACCCACACTGCGTATTCAAAGAAACAGCTCCTATAGCTCGTGACGGGACGTGAACAGCAAACGGAACCAACTCAGGAAGGTTCGCACAGTTATACCGATCCAAACACTCTTCCGCGCGCATGCGGACGTCAGCGATAAGTGATTCAAGAGCCGACACCTTGGGCGCAAAATAAACTGCATAAAGCGCTCTGCTGACCCGTGTTTGCATATTTTTGATTTCCATCAGCAATTCGTCGTGCTCAAAGAGCCAGTCCGCCATGGCCTTCAGTTGTTGCCACTTTTTCTGTTTTGGACGGATACTTTCTGCTCCCTCGAAAATATCCAAGGGTTTTACCACGTAGGCAAAAACAGGAGAGTTCTCGATCGTAAAACTTTTGAAGTATTTCTCTGCGGCGTTTTTAATGCTTTGCAAATCATCAACCGCAATTTCGTTGGCAAATACAGCCAGTGCATCCGCTCCCTGCCCACCGACAGAAACCACCTTGACTTCCACGGAGCCAATCTTATCCAGCTTGCGGATAAATTCTTTGTACTGAACATTGAGATCCGCGCCGAAATTCAGTTTGGGAACTTTCAGTTTATTTTTCAGATCCAAGATCTTCTCTTTGATATCCTCGGTGCGAGAATTCTTCACATGGATCAGTACGATCACCTTAGAACGGTGGATCTCTTCCGAAACAAAGTGAGTTCCGCATCTTCTTAAGACCTCTTGCCACTGGCCATTATCCAGCAGGGTCTGATACTCGGGTTTCAGGGATTCTTCCGTCAGACCTTTGCGACCATATGAAAACTCGGCCGTCAGTGCAAAGTTCAGACTGTTCTTGTTTTCCAAGAACTTATGAATGACCCGATAAGAATTCTGACTGTCGATGTTCACGGCCTTGATTGTTCCCGCCGCATTCAGTTGAACATCAAAATTCATTCTTCTTTCCAGCTCATTAGACGATTCAATCATGCTAAGATCGAATGATGTTGATATCGGCGTATTTCCATCCAGCCATTCACGGTCAGTACTCTGAACACAATTGGCTTTGCCTTTATCGGGATGGTCCATATCAACCCCGGCCCCGAGCCTCAAGGAGCCATTTTCCCTATAACTGATGGTCTGAGCGAATGTCTGCACTGCTAACAACAACATCGCCAAAATAATTTTTTTCATAAATTTATCCCCTTCCTTTAAGGAAGTTTCATTCTGAATATTTTTAGATTCTTTTCTGTTCCCAGTTCAGGCAGTTTATCGAAGTAATCGTCTGGCACTGATTTCACAAATTTGAATTTTGGATCTAGAATTTTGACTCCGGCCAATCCATCCTGTCCTAAGCGCCCCTGCGGACCTGCCAGTCCCGGCTTTCCATCAAGGCCCTTTTTACCGTGACGACCGTTATCACCTTCACAAGGCGGGACCTCGCAACGAGTGGTCACCAGGGCAGCACCGGATGAGCCACCTTTACCTCCGTCACCGCCTTTACCACCGATGCCGCCTTCACCGCCCATACCCGGTTGCCCACCTGGCCCCCCACGGTTGTCGAACTCATCGCCTGTCAGTTCCAGCGTGTTAAAGATTTCCGCAACGTACAAGGCGATCTTACCGCCGTTCCCTCCGCGTCCTCCGTCACCACCAGCTCCGCCGTTACCACCGTTGCCGCCGTGACCACCATCACCACCATCTCCGCCGTCACCCGAGCGATTCCAAATGGCATATTTTTGGTGACCACCGCGACCACCTTCGCCGCCAACACCACCATTACCACCCTGCTGACCCCGGCCACCTTTACCACCAGTGCCCCCTTCGCCACCAACAGCGCGAATGCGAAACCCCACAGTCCCTTCGATTCTGTTGATTTTGATGACGATATCCGAAGCATGGCCCCCGGGTTCGCCAGGAGCGCCGTTGTCGCCATCCCGCCCGTCCATACCGTTGTAGCCATGCTGACCACGCTCCCCATCTTCAGGCGCATCTGTCAGGCTTCCAGCTCTGCCATTGCCACCGCGGGCACCATCGGAACCCTCATTAGCAATTTCCAACACTGCGGAAGCGAACTCGCCCTGTCGTCCTTTGATTCCGCGAATACTTTCCACATTCATGAAACCCTCCACAGAGTTGGCGACGATCTGTAAATTTGATTGCGTCAGAATTCTTCCGCCGTTTCTGAATTCAATTCGTTTGCAGATCAAATCGATATTTAACGGTGCTTTACGAAGATCCTCATTCTTGCGACTGAGTTCAACATCCCCATTAATCACAAGAGTTTCATCCTGACTGCAAAGGAATTTTTGTTCTTCAAGCAGCACACGGGTTCTTTCCGAGGGATCGCCAAGAATTCGTGCCCCGGCAGGATTTGCAATTGTCACGATCACAGCAAAAGGGATCCATTTTTTAAAAATATTTTTCATAGTCATTTTCCTTACTAAAATTGAAAGCTCTCAATGGAAACATCGTTAGAAATATAAATCTCTGCCTTAGTGACAAGTCCCTCGCGTCCTTCAACACCGGGGCGCCCCTCTTGACCGTCCTTGCCATCCTGACCTTGCTTTCCGCCCCCTCCGGCAAGACCCGAGCTACCACCGTGACTGAAGACAGAACCATCTCCTCCATTACCACCTTCACCAGCGAGGCCACCACGGCCACCTTTGCCTGCAAGCCCTTTCGCGCCACCTGGTCCGCCTTTGCCACCAGCGACCACTACGTTGATGTTGTCGTTCACTTTCACCATATCCAGAAACCGCGGTTTCACTACGATGACCACTAAACCTCCGTCTCCACCTTTGCCACCATCACCGCCATGGCCACCGTCACCTCCGTTGCCGCCGGCGCCACCATCGCCGCCTCGACCGCCACGACTCGCTTTGCGATCCCACTTCGCTCCACCGCCACGTCCGCCTTTGCCGCCATTGCCTCCCTGTCCGCCATCTTGAGCATTGAGACCTTTGTGGCCCGCCAGCCCCATCCCGCCAGCAGCGACAATTTCCACACCACTGCAGAGGTCCACACTTTCAAATTGCATAAAAAGTTTATGAGCATTCAGCCCCGCAACGCCTGGAGCACCGTTGTCGCCATTGCGACCATTCGCACCAGCCCCTCCGGAAGCTCCTGCTCCGCCTTCAGAGCTGGGTGTGGATCTTGGAATTCCCCATTTTATTTTTCCTCCAGCATCACGGCCATTGCCCCCCGCTCCACCGTGACTTCCGTTAGCTGCAGCAACACCAGCACATGACATCAACGTGCATTTTTTGAAGGGCTCCGTTTGTTCAGGATTGTTTTTGAGTTCTGTCAAAGAAACTATCTGACGAGTGCGATCTATTTCCGCTGAAAGGTTCAATGCCGCCACATCCAGCAATTGAACTCGCGAGGACTTCATGACCTCCGCAACAACCAGTCGCGCATTTTGTGCATAAAAAATCTGGGCATTATTACGAACAGTCAGCTTGCCAATCCGTGCCGGATATTGCGATGGGTTTTCAGGCAACACGAGAAGGGTGTCTTCCGTAATCAGAAGGTCTTCGCCCTGAAGACGAGCCCACAAAGGCTTCGCCGCCTTCGCGCGTTCCTGAAGAGATTGCAGTTGCTCAGCCAAAGATTCGGCTGTCCATTTCAATCGGTAGCGGTCATTCAGACACAGCGGCCCTGCATAGGCTTGCGCCTGAGCCAGAACCAACAACACGAAGATCAACTTGGAAAATTTCATAAAAACTCCTCACACGATTCATTTCGTATGAGAAGCTTTTTACAGAACCCGGGAGAATTCCGCGAAGTCCGGTTGGTTAAAACGGCGGGGTTTCAGTTTACTTTTGGTAAAGTCAGTATTCGTACCAGTCTATGTTAAGACAATAACCGACCTCAGGATTCCCCTCGCGCGAGATATTGATGATTTCCTTAATGTTTGCACGTAGGTAATCCCGAATCTTCTGCGCCCCTTCGGCGGACAAAGACATGGGGCTTGTATAGTGGACATGGGGATCTTTATAAAAGTCCATCTTTGCAATGGCTCTTTGGCGCCAGTTCTGGTGATGTCTTAAAATCATCGGATGGGTTGAATCAAGGTGAGTAAATCCCTGCTTATAATAAAGTTGTCCGTTCTTTCTTTCACACAAACCCACTTCGATTAAAAACTGAATGGCAGTGTCCACTTTTTCCAATGGTACACCTAATTTTTCGGCGATGGTTTTCAACTCTTTTCCCGCAGGAGTCGGCAGCAGATTCCTAACACCGGTATAAAGCCAAGAGGAGTAGTAGGTAGCTCTTTCCACATCACTCAATACGACATCTTTGGGAACCCTGGCACTGATGGATTTCGCCTCTGACTGCAACACCTGAATCTTGCCCTTGAGACGCGATTGCAGCTTGACGGAACCCGCCCGTCCCAGCTCAATCATCAGCATAAATACATCGGTTTCTTTGTCACCGAAACCGAAGAAGGCTGCGGCCTCCAAGCCCTGTTCCGAGGAAAGATTTTTTTCACCTTTCAAGATCTGTGAGAACAACGAGGTGCTCATTCGCATGGCCTCTACCAGTCTTCCCCGATACTTCTTATCAACCCTTTCTTGGGATTGAAGAACATCTTTAAAGAAAAGCCTGTAGTCATCGTAGTTGTAGATATCCAGCATGTTCCCAGTTTACTAATAGTAAACAAAGCCCGACCTGTTTTTTGAGTTTTCGAGGCCTAAATCAGGACCTTGTTCTTGTTTCAAATTGAGACTTTCGGACCAACGACGAGGCACGGCACTTGCTCTTTAGACCGGAAGGAGTCGAATATGACCGTACGAGCATCTCTAAGCAGATTCTTATTGAGCCTCATGCCGTGGATTTTTTGCGGAGGCATGGCGTTTATCGTCGCCTGTCAACCCAATGAGCACACCAGCACCGGTCCTACTGAAACCAGCGGCGGCGGTGGAAACACGGGCGATGGCGGCGGCGGCACGGGATTTAATTCCAAAATGTACGAACAGTACATCACTAAACTTGAAACACTTGGCATCTGGAAAACTGAGATCAGCAAAATTCTGGAAAGAGCCTCCTCATTTAACATGTCCCTACTGAACGTGCTGCAAAAGAAAACTTGGATTTTTGTACCCCAGAAATTGAATCGCATTGATGCAGAAAAAATGGGGATGGAATTCAGAACGAAGGACTATGAACAGTATGCCTTTCAAACAGAAGGTGAAGTCTGGATCGACACCACGGCCTTCACTAGTCTGGCGCCAGAAACGCAAGCCTATTTGATCTTCCACGAGACGATCATGGATCTCTATGTGCTGTCTAAAGTACGTCAAATGGGTGATAAAAATCCGGAAGATTTCGCGCCCTTGAAAAAAGCTTACTGCACGCGCGTGAAAGATCTTTTCCCCGAGCCTCAATTCTGTGCTGACTCAGTCACTGTCGCTGCTAAACCGAAATCTCTGTATTCGGTCCTGACAGCTGCTGACTATCCCAAAATCCGTGAAGCAACACACCTGCTGATGGATTCCGCTTCAGAAAAAAACTCAGACGAAATTCTTGTGTCTCTTATCGGTCTCGGCTTTGACGAAAGAGTCGTAGGTTCCGCGCTGCGAACGAGCCCCGCCGAAGACAATGGTGCTAAAGATTTAAAGAACCTGATCGGCTGGATCGAATACAAATCCATCGACGAAAGTTGCGTCACCAAAGATCCGGCAACCAATCAGGAGCAGAAACAAAAATGCTCCCTGAGCTTAAGCGCAGACAAGAAGGCTATTATTATCAAAAATAATGATTCTTCGTTTCACTTTCCGCTTCCCGGTCCTGAAAAAGGAATTGGCTTTCAAACCCGACACCTGGTCACACGTGAATCCACAGTCAGGTTCTCCTATTGGGCCGCGCAGCCCGAAGACGAATCTGGCTGGTCGACCCAAATTCCCCACGAGATCCTGATCTCCTATGCGGCAACAGGGAGTCCGGTCTCAGTTAAATTTGAAGCCAATAAAGGTTTTACGCCGGAGAGACTCTGGATATTCTCGAAGATATTCTCTATAGAACCGGGAATAGGTTTCCAACTTTGAATAACTCTTGATCACACTCGTGGCGGCGTGGGATGTTTCCGCCACATTCTGTCCACAGGACTTTTTTGATTTAAATTTTCCAGGCAAACACTTTTGCTAAACACTTCAAAGTTTTAACTTGTTGCTCTCGAGGAGTTTGCGATAATAGATCTTGATGCTACGACTATTTCTCTCGCTGTTATTCTTCTGGAATTTTTCATCTGCTGTCGCAAAAACCATCGTCATTAATGGCGAAGATGATTGGGCTCCTTACTCTTCAGCCACCAAAGACTACAAAAACGTGCAGGGACTTGCTCCTGATATCGTAAGAGCGGCCTTCAAAACTCAAGGCATCACAGTCATCACCCGCCCCGTGCCTTTTGCCCGATGTCTTTATGAAGTGAGCGAAGGCTCTGCCATCGGCTGCTTTGACACCGTGATGAGTATTGAAACTCAAGATGGTTTCATCTTTCACACAACACCGCTTTTTAAAGCGGATATGGTGGTGTATGGACGCGTGCATGAGCCGCAAAGAACCTTGAGCTTCAAAGACCTCGAAGGAAAAGTAGTAGGCACAACCAACGGCTACACTTATCCGACTGAATTCATCGCCAATACAAAAATCATTCACTCACCGGGACCCACGGAAAAATCCCAACTCGAAAAATTGGCGAGCGGACGCGTGCAATATGCGATTTTGTGGGGACTGACGGCGCCCTACCTTTTTGAAGAACGTCCCGACCTTGCGGCAAAGATCAAATCCCTGGGCGTAATTTCCACGACAAACCTTTATCTTAGTTTTTCTAAGAAACACAAAGACGGTGCGAAGTATGCCGCCGTGTTGGAAAAAGGCCTGCAAGCCATCATCGCTGATGGAACTTACGCGAAGATTGTGAATGAGTTTAACTCTCGCTATGCAATCCCAACGAAGCCCTAAAGCCTCTTGACCCAAATCTGCAATTTGTCTTCTCCGGGCACGCTGATATCCGCTTTGCAATTTTTTGTAGCCGTATCTGTGACCGCTTGAACATAGAAGGTGATATTTGTTTGGTCCGTGGCATATTGAAAGAATCCATGCAAGCTGCTGATTTCACTTTCATAGACACCACTGGTTCCCGAGTGATTCGTTCCATCCCAAATACGATAGCGACAATACACGTTAGCATCGTAGGGATACATGGAGTAAAGAAAAACAATAATCTCATAATCCCCTGCAGGTAAGTTCGCAAATTTGATCGCCGGGATTTTCCCCTCCGACGGCGCTGAGGCTGAGCCCGTCACTGTCGCGGCATTACAATTGGTGTTAGTCGCAAAGATTGTGAAGGTCGTGTTCGCATGCTGCCAAACACAGTTCGTCGCCCCCAGCATTGTGAGTGAACCGACCAGTGAGTTCGTACCGGGGATGTTGGTGTTACAGATGATACCACTTGCAGTTCCGTCGGAAACACACATCTTGTTCGCCACCATTCCGCTCACACCCAAGACTGGGACATTTCCCGCAGCACTTCCTGTTGTCGCCGTCGCTGCAGTTCCAAGACCTAAAGCGGTCCGTGCATTCGCTGCGGTTGTTGCGCCTGTTCCTCCGTTAGTTATACTCAACGCGGAAGTTCCCACGACCGCCGCTGAAGAAAGATCAATAGCTCCAAAAGCGGGAGCGCCTCCGCCTGCGGGAATACGCAAGATTTGATTGGCTGTTCCTGCTGCTGTTGTCGACGGCGCAGCCCCAGCGCCACCGCCTAACACAACTCCGTTTTGAATAAGCACCGCCGACGAGGCCATTGTCGTTGCCGAGTTAAAATAAGGAACTCCACCAGAGGTCCCTGACGTCAACCCCGTTCCGCCTTTGTTCACGGCCGTTGTTGGCAAGACGCTTGTTGCGATCGTTCCTGAAGAAATATTTGAAGCATTCAGATTTGTCAGGGCAGAACCATCCACTCCCGGAAGTTTTGCAGAGCCGTCCAGTTTCACAATTTGATTGGCCCCTGTGCCGGCATTCACACTGGCTATTCCTGCTGCGATTGAAATTCCTGACACCGCGGCACTGGTGTCGAAACTCACAATCCCTTTGCTTGCGTAGCTAGAGTCCCCCGGCGAAGTTCCCGAAGCATCGGCAGCACAATCCCACGTTTTTGCAGTGTCGTTCCACTTAAGGATCTGTCCCTCGGCGCACGCGGAGCTGCTCGCCGCCACTGTGATTTTCACCGCACCATCATAAAAGCGCATCGCTTTCATATCCGTGTTGTACCAGCTTAAACCTTTGTGAGCTGCCGTCAGCACCAACGCATTTTCTTGAACTTGTGTAAGATTTCCGACTAACAAAGTTTTGTTAGCACTCATGGTGATATGACCGGTCGCCAAGACATCCTTGCCGCCCATATTCAAATCACCCGTCATTGTACCGCCCGCTAGCGGCAATTTGGGAGCACCACTTTCTGCGGAACTGATTCGCGCATCAACAGCCGTATTAAAGTCAGATATCTGACTGGCAGTGATAGAGATATTTGCACACGTAAACGTGTCGCTCGCGGATTGCCAGATCAAGACTTGGCCTGCCGTGCATTGCAGAAGCTGACTCATCTGAAGTCGCGAGTCCAACGCTGTTTGCAGACCCGTCGTTTGTGAAATGGGAAGAGCTCCGACACTGAGCAATCCTGAGCCATTAATCGCAAGACCGGAACCGATTTGCACAATCCCTGTCGACGTTGTTGTCGCAAGAGGTACGGCTCCTCCCGTATCAGTGACACACGAAAAGCTGGTTCCGTTGGCTTTCAAAACTTCGCCGGCTGCGCATGTCGGTAGCGCTGCCTTCGCAAAGTTTTGCACTGTGGGGTCGGACTCATTATTTGGAACTTCTGCCGCGAGGTCTGTTAGTTTTGCATAATCAGTGGCGGCCACTCCTCCGAGCTTTTCAGAGTCACCGGCTTTGCTCGCCTCTTGCGCGACCATAGCGTAAGGCACTGTGCCGATTTGATGATAAGGTAAAATCGTGCGCGGCCCGCCGGTTCCCGTGTTAAAAATAATTTTTACTTTGCGAATGTCACTGGCCGCCGGAGTGTACGTCCCGCTGCACACCGTGGATTCACTGCCTTGATCTTCCGACTGCAAGCTATTGATCGTTGCTGTCGAGTTGGAAAATACTTTGAGTAGATTCTCGCGAGTTTGCTCTTGGCCGGCCGACGCGTAAACGTTCACGGCAGAGACTCCTGAACCAACGGAGAGAGAAAAAACTCCGTCTGTCGTGGAAAGGTCTTTTGCCAGATGTTGTTCTTCGTACAATAAGCAGTTGTCGGGACTTAAAACTTTCACGGTGAAATCAACACTCAATGAAGCTAAAGGTTGATCGCTGATATTGTCTATTATTCGACCGGAAATATGCACGGTTTTAGGCCCATTGGCTGTGGCGGCGGAAGCGATGAAGAGAGTCAACAAGAACGTGCCATATTTTATCTTCATGATGTGCCTCACATGACCTGAAATCGAATATTCACTTCAGCGCGATAGGCGCCGTCGTGGGATTGAGCTTGATCTGTCGTGGTGACTTCTCCGACGACTCCTTCAATACTGTATTGCCCTGTTTGATCTTGCGCTGAATTTTGTTGCGATGGAGAGATGGCCATCTTTCCTGAAGCGGAAAGCTTCGGCTCTGTGGAATGATTCAACGATAAGAGAGAAGCCTCCAAAGAGCACCCAACCAGAAATACCACTAGAGTAAAAATGAGACATAGACGAGCACGCATTCCTCAATATCTCGGTGTTTACTTAGCTGCACTTAAGACAATTTCCGACTCTTAATACTCCCTCGCAAAACTCGCGGAATTACCTGGAAAACATGGGAATGCACGAGTCACGTTTTAGGCGCGTTCATTCTATCTTCGTCAATGAAGAAGAAGGTTATGAAAAATTTCAAGCCTGTCGATGAAATTGACGGTGTAGCAAAGAGGATGATGTTCGCCTCTATTTGCAGAACACAAAAAGCGGCAATCTCAGAGAAGTAAATTCAAAAGTTCTTTCGGCCTCTTTCATATCGACGGCTCACCTTTTATGATCCACGCAATCGGAGTAAGTATGAAAATGACGCCAACAAACGCCCTCATTCTAAGTTTGCCTCTCTTGTTTGTGACTGCTTCCTGCTCAAAGCAGCAAACCCCTGAATCGGTGAAGCCGACATCATCCAGCAGCATTGTCGGCGGAGAAGAGATCACATCTTATAAATCCGACATCGGCAGACACACTGTTGCCATCATTGCTAACAGCGGAAACTGCACGGGAACAATCATCCGCCATGATTTGATTTTGACGGCAGCCCATTGTGTGAATGAGGTAGCGTTCAAGAATCAAATCTATTTCACCTTGAACATTGCAGAAACGATCATGGAGGGCGATCCAAGAATGTATGTCAGCCTTGTCGATCCGGAAACTGGCGAAAAATTTATTTTGCATAAATCAGCACGCTTAGCTTCAAAAGTGATCATCAATGACCTCTACGATGAAAGTGCTGAGGCTACGGTTGAAAACGACACAGGGGATTTGGCGCTGTTAAAATTCGAGGGCGGCTTGCCGGAGCAATATCAACCCGTGCGTCTTCTAGATAATTCGAAACTCCTCAAAAAAGACGCGGCCGTTGATATTGCTGGATACGGATCCATTGCCGTGAATGCGGAAGAAATCACCGAGCAACAGCGCCGTCGTCATGAATCATTGGGAGCTTTTGTTATTGAAGATGAAGGAAAGCTTTATGCGGTTTCTTATCTCGAGGGCTCTCAACTAAAAACGGCGCAAGTGAAGTACCGCACTGAAACGTCGAATGAACTCGTCGTCCTATCACAAAGTGAAAATGGAGCCGCTTGTTCTGGCGATTCTGGCGGCCCGGCATTCCTGAGAAACAATAATGGCGAATATCTTTTATTTGGTGTCGCTGCGATGTCGGACATCACTTGCTCAAGCGAGTCTTACTACACGAATGTGACTTCACCAAAATCAAGAGCGTGGTTACGCAAAGCTATTGAGCAAATGGATAGATAATTCGGGAAACCTGAGCAGCTATTCGTCCTCAGGGAATAAAAAAAGGAAGCTCCAAGGCTTCCTTTTTAATTTCCATCGCTTTGTGGGATCGGCCATTTCTTTTGAAATGGCGGGCCGTATGGGACGAGTTTAGAACCAATTTACTCACACGACCCGATATCTATGCATCCGATATTTTAAGAAGGAATCTCTTGTGATCGCGCCTAAAGCTCAAGACTTCAACTGCGACTTCATCGCCAATCTCGTAATCTGAAGCCAAAAAAGAATCAGGATTTGGCGTCTGAGATTGGTGTATAAATCCTACACCATGAAGGCCAAACTCAACGAATATTCCATAATTAACAATATGAGATATACGGGCGGAACACTGATATCCTGGTGGATAACTTTCTATCAATTTTTCCAATTCGTTGTAACTTGAATCCTTCATTTTAACCATCTGAACGAACTGATGAATCTCATCAAGTAAAAATATTTTTTGCTGATCTTCTGATTGCAGGAAAGCCTCAGGATTTGACAGAAAATACTCCCTATATTCCTGTAAGTATTTAATTAAATTTTCAGCATTGTCTATCGATGCAAACTTCGACATATGTTGATGCTTTTTACCAGTCATATTATCGGCAATATTCTGAGCTTTCTCCAGCTCCCTAAAAAGAGAATCTTCAGCAATTGATGATAAATAATCAATATTACTTCTCGACAATTCTAGGTGAACGAAACCCGATGGGGCAATTGATACGAGATCGTTTTCATCAATGCTATCTAACGTCGACTCGGAAAGAATGCATGCCGCTTTTGTTAGGCTTCCAACCTCATCTAGAATTCGTTTCTCGGAGTGCCCCCTAGAAAGCATGTCGCGCACAAGACTCTTAACCGGATGAAAACCCTTAATATTATTCGGACCATGTGTACTGTACTTATCCTTTAGCCAGATTAATATTTCATGGCGAATATAAGGATCTGGAATCTCGTCGGTAGCATAAGAATGAAAAATATTTTTTACCATAGAATTTTCATCGTTATAATACCTTCTTGTACCTCTAAAAAAAATCCTAGAAATAATATGATTTGGTAATGTGAAATCTCCATTAGACTGTCGAATTTTCAAGATGTCATCTTCTGAAATATGTCCACTCTTACAAAAGTCCAAAAATATTTCCAACCCTTTTCTTATATCTCGTCCTGCAATACCAGTAATGAGTCTCTTAAAAAATTGATTTTGAAACAATGAAGTCAATATACATTGTAAATACTTTTTAATTTCGGTTCTATTGCAGGAAACTCTCATTCCATTACTGAGGGAATAGTAAAATTCAGAGCTGTCTTTCTCCATCTCCCTCATTGCAAATCTAAATCTTTCATATATTACTTTATCTAACAGGGGAGGCTCAATTCTGAACACCATATCTTTAATGACCGTATCTAAAGGTGGTGTTTTTCTAAAATTGTCAAACGTTGAGTCCCTCAAAGGAAGTAATATTGTGCAAACAAAAGACTCCTTGAGCCAATTTGCCACTTCAAACAACAAAAGCTGGGTGTCTCTATCTCGCTTATCAGAATTGTCAAACACGACCATTAGGATTTTGTTTTTATCTACATAAAAATATTTAATTACGGCTTTTAAAAAAGATCTTTTATCTCGCTGCAAGCTAACAAGATGCTCAACAAACATCTCATCGTATTTATTCGGATTACTATCTTTGAGAAGACTCGCGGGCCCTTTGACGAATGCCAGAATTTGAGGAGCGAATATTTTTTTGACAAATTCAGCTTCATCAAAATCAAAGCTTGTATTTTGCATTTTGATAACGCTTAGAATCTCGTCAATAACCCACTCATATATTACATCACGGGAGGTCGGAGCATTGTTTAAATTCAGATGCACCCAAAAGGTTTCTTTCCTAACATCTTCAGGCAGGGCAACTTCTCTCAAGTAATCAGTAAAAGTAGTTTTTCCAGATCCGACACTACCAACAAGTAGACAAACATTATTTTTTATTCTTTTTTTATCTTTCAATAAATCAATAAACTCTAACGGTTTCGCCGTATCCTGAATTATAACCGATTCATTGTCTTTTACTGGCTTCACGGAACTTCTGATGATCTTATCCATGTGTGCAACCTGCGAAAGCTTCTTTTTCGAAGCTATATAGGCATTCTTCGCAATCAGAGCCCGTTCTTCAAGATTTTCAGGGTTAAATAGATACTTATATTCGAGAGAAATATTCACACCAAATGAGTTTTCACCGACTGATTCATTTTGAACGGTTCTCCCTCCTAGTAGGTGTATTGGCTTTAGAAATTTAGTCTCCTTTCTTCTCTCTTTTTTTAGACTAGTCACCTCTCGAATAAGAATACTCTTTTCGCAATACTCGACAAACTTCGCGAATTCCGGATTAGTCGCATCTACATCGGAATACCCGAATTCAACATCAATTTCATTAGAGTCCCACTTACATGCAATAGTTTGATTTCCATTTGAGGCAATAATTCTTGCACAAGGGTTGACCTTATTTGGAAATAAAGCATTGATCTCACTCGCGTACAAACGCGCCTCACGCAATGCTTCTTCAAGATTTTCTTTAGGAGCTTTTGCCTCGACAATTAGTACTGGTAGGCCATCAATAACTATGACGTAATCCGGGTAGTAAAGCTTTTGATTCTGTCCTTTTCCAATTACTATTTTTCTGATATCGGCCTTTGTTCGTATATCTGTTGCGCTCAAGCCCAACCCTAGTGGCTTTGGAGTTACCAAAATTCTATATAGAAACTTCTGTTCAACATCACTTTCAGTAAGGATATTTTCATGCTCCATATGCACCTATTAAAATAGAGTAACCTTTTAATAACTATAAATAACTTATTTTTATAAACAATATCGAGTTATTAGAGATACTCTAACCTATACTTAAATCCATGTATTTTATAATTATACTCAGTATTGCAGCCCTTTTTACTATCGCTATTTTTTTCGCAAAGGTGTGCCCTACAAAGCCAATTATAAGCCGATCATATCTAAAGACCTTTATGGCCAAGTTCAAAGGGTCACGGGCTAAACGAAAACTCCACATCTACGAAAAGGGACCTGACATATAGGGATCTAATGACATGTGCTCACTGTGGCGGCTCATACAGGTGAAACAAAAAAAGACGTTACACATATTACAGATGCACCAATGGTCGAAGGGTCTGTGAACTCGTCAAAAATCGCCGTAAGGGTACCTTGAAGAAGAGTTTAAAAATGCACTTAGGCAAATAAGACTCTCCGCCGAGGTAGTGCAATGAACGAAGGAAGAACTTCGTAAAACCGAGACCGAGGGAAATAAAAGAAGCCCAGCTCCTAACAGTCAAACGCAGATTTAAGGAAGTAGAAAAACGTCTTTCAGAAGCTTGTGACCGCTATCTGGATGGCAAAATTCCAAAAGATATTTGGGAATCGAAGTCAAAACAATGGCAGGAAGAAACGATAGCCCCTCCAAAAGCAATTAACAACTTTAGAGCTCGAAGATACGGGTGCGCAAAACCTCCTGATTCCCTTGATGGATATGGCTTCCAAGGCACCGATGCTGTTTAATTCTATGAATTCTGATGAAAAACGGGAGCTAATGAATTTGGTACTATCGAGCCCACAAATAAAAAAAGGAAGCTCAAGGCTTCCTTTTTATTTCCATCGTTTGTAGGGTCGGCCATTTTAAAATGGCGGGGTGGACGGGACTCGAACCCGCGGCCTTCCGCGTGACAGGCGGACGTTATAACCAACTTAACTACCACCCCACATCGATTTGGAAGGTCTTTTATAGCCAGACTGGGGACGTAATTCAACAATATTTTGCAAAATAACTTTAGCATGGCGTTTAATGCTCCCTTTTTAAGCAGCCAGATTGCTGGAAAATCCCTGAAAAGGGGTATACTGTGGTTCCTAACACACTCTGAGGAGATAATTTCATGAAAAAGGCCCTTATTTTCGCCGCTCTTTTGATCTCTCAAACAGCTTTGGCTGAAACTATCACTTACAACGTTGAAGGCATGCACTGCGGTTCTTGCGCGAAAGCGATTCAAGCCCAAGTTTGCAAAATGGACGGTCTAGAAAAATGTGAAGTGAGTGTTGGAAAAGTCGTGATCTCTCCAAAAGCAGGTATCAACTTTTCTCAGGAACAAATCCAAGCAGCGATTTCTAAAGCTGGTGAATACAAAGTCACAGGCTCTTCAAAATCCAAATAAAATAGACTCACATCAGGCATACAAAATACTGTTGAGTAAAAATAATTTGACCAGCCCACCGGCGCTTGCCGGTGACGTTGGCGCGAAAATTTGTCATAATAAAAATGTTATGGCGAATGATTCTCTGGTTCTCTCTAAAGGTAAATTGCTTATCATCGACGATGAAAGTGAATTGCGCGAAGTGCTTATGGCTCTCCTGGAAGAGTCCGCTTCAGAGATTTGCCAAGCCTCCAACGGCCTTGAGGGTATCGATCTCTTAAAAGCCCGGAAATTCGATGCGGTTCTCTCGGATGAAAAGATGCCGAAGAAATCGGGTCTTGAGGTTTTAAAATGGATGCGCGAAAACGGCCTGAATATTCCCTTCATCATCCATACGGGCTATGGACAAAAAGAAATGGTCATAGAGGCGCAACGCCTGGGCGTCTATGCCTTTATTGACAAACCTTGGGACGAAAGAACGCTGATTCGCACGGTTGAAGAGGCTTTGCGCTCCGGCATGGGGCAACAGAAAAGCTAAACCTTGTGTCCCCCACTCAAATCCATCATTATAGGAAGTCTGCCGGGTCAAAGACCCTAGAATAGGATTTCCTCATGACGAAACTTTTTTGGCTCGATATGGAGATGACAGGTCTCGATGTCGAAAAAGAAGTGATCATCGAAGTCGCTGCCATTGTCACCGACTTGAATTTCGCCGAACTCGATACATTTGAAACCGTGGTCAAACAGCCGCAGGTCTACTTGGAGAATATGGATGCTTGGAATACCGAACACCATAAAAAATCCGGCCTGACAGCGAAGGTCCCGTTTGGAATGCCTCCCGATCAAGTCGAGGCAAAGCTTGTGGATATGGTGAAGAAACACTTCCCTGATCCTAAAGATCGCCCGGTGCTTGCGGGGAACTCCATCATGCAAGATCGTCTTTTCATTAATAAGTATATGCCGGATCTTGCGAGTCGCTTGCACTATCGCATGTTGGACGTTTCTTCTTGGAAAATCATCGTTAACAACAAGTTCAACTACGTTTACCAAAAAGCGAACAAGCACCGCGCCTTGGATGACATCCGCGAGAGCATTCAAGAGCTTCGTCACTACTGTGACAAAATGACCTTCAATAAATAATTTATTCAGGCGAGTTCATGACTCGCCTTTTTTTCTTTCGAGATTCCAAATGCCGCAAAAGAAAACTGAAACTTCCGAATCCGCATTCAAGAACTGGATCAATGCAGAGCTGGTCGCTCGCATGGCACAACATATTTCTTACCACTATCCCGCTTTCGAAGCGAAAGAGTTTCAGAAACTCAGCAAAGAACTGCCGGCTTTAGAGATGAAACCGCGCATGAAGCTGATCTGTGATTTTTTGAAAGAGCATTTGCCAGAGAACTACAAAAAATCTTTGAACATTCTTTTAAACTCCACACGCAAGCCTCATCCAGACGTGCCGCCTTTGAAAGGCTTCGATCTTTGGGCCTATACGGAATACGTGCACCGCTACGGCCTTGCAGACTTCGACGAATCCATGAAAGCTCTGCACGAACTGACACAGCTTTTTACGGCGGAGTTTGCCATTCGTCCCTTTTTAATTCACGAAGAAGAGCGCACTTTAAAAACTCTGCACAAATGGGCGAAAGACGAAAGCCACCATGTGCGCCGTTTGGTTTCGGAAGGCTCTCGTCCGCGCCTTCCTTGGGGCGAACAGCTCCGCTCTTTTATTAAAGACCCTTCACCGACTCTGGAACTTCTTGAGAAACTGAAATACGACGAGGAACTTTACGTTCGCAAATCCGTCGCCAATCATTTAAACGACATCTCAAAAGATCATCCGGATGTCGCGATTAAAACCGCGGCGAAATGGCTGAAAGAAACTCCGGCGAAACACCAAGAGAAAATAGACTGGATTATCCGCCATGCCTTGCGCACATTGATTAAAAAAGGCAACCCGGCGGCTTTAAAGATTTTGGGTTATGACTCGAACAACTCTGTGAAAATCAAAAACTTGAAGCTGAATAAATCGACAGTCAAAGTTGGTGATCAACTGGAGTTTTCGTTTGAGGTCGAAAGCTCCAAGCCCGGAAAGATTATGATCGATTACCTCGTTCATCACAAAAAATCGAATGGCAACACGAGTCCGAAAGTCTTTAAATTGACCAGCAAAGACGTGAAGGCGAAAGAAGTTTTTAACATTAAAAAGAAACACTCTTTCAAACCCGTGACGACGCGAGTTTATTATCCGGGAACGCACTATCTAGAAATTATGGTGAACGGCAAACTCTATTCGAAGGTTCCGTTTAAGCTCGCAAAATAACTGTTCTAAATAAGAGGTTCTCTTTTACCATAGAAATATGGAGAGATTACGGGGAGACCTATGAAAATACTGGGGCCGTTCATTATTTCGGCGCTGTTGATGGCGGTTTCTCCGGCTTATGCAAAACAGGTCCTTACGCTCGTTGTTTTAGAAGAGTCACAAAAGATTCCAACCTATACCGATCTTGTTAAGTTCGTTTCGGATGTCCTGAAAGACAGCAAGATCGAAGTGAAAACAATTGAAGCTCCTATGGAGCGCGGTTTGCATTTGGTAAATAGCGGCGAAGCGGATTTTTACATTGTTGGTCCTCTGCCGTTGAAAGAACGATTTCAAAATCTTATTCCGACAGAGATTCCTTATGTTAAAACTTACAACTGGGTTTATTTTCGAGTGGACGACCCACGCTTTAAGAAAAAAATCGTAACGAAAGACATGAAGGGCGTCGCTCTTTTAAACAATCCCGCTATCTTTAGAAGCGAGAAAGCCGGAGATCTCAATATCATCGGCGTAAGCAACTCTATTGTGGGGATCAACATGCTTCTCTCAAAAAGAGTGGATTACTACATCGGCACCCGAGGCACCGTTCAGAGCATTCTTGAAACGCAGCCCGAACTGCAAAAGAAAATCGACCATTTGGAAAAACCTTTTGGGGAATACAATGCTTATCTGTGGACCCACAAAAAACATACTTCTTTAATGCCGCAAATAAATAAAAGCCTGCGGAAAATACTGAAAGGCGACACGGCAAAATACAAATACATTCAGGAAACTTTGAATAAGAGTCTTACACCGTGAAACCTATTTTTTGCAAATCGCGGCTTGAGGGTCTTTTTCGCAAATGTATTGCTTAAGCAGTTGCACTTCTTGTTTGAGCTCCGCGTTTTCTTTTTTCACACTCGCGATCTCCCGCGACTGTGTGGCAAAAAGATCTGCAATTTTTTGGCGAAGGATGTGAATCTCTGCCGTCAGATATGGCGTGATCTTACTATAATCGACCGTCCAAAGTTTAAACCCTTCATCGCCTCTTTGGCCTTGAGGATTTTCATCGCCTTTCGTAACGGCTTCAGGAATTACTTCAGCCAGTTCTTGCGCGATAAACCCTTCACCATGTTTGTCGTCGGATTTCCACTCCCACTGACGTGGACGTAAACGCGAGATCACGTCATCGACATAAGCTGGATCGAAATCGCGAATGTTTTGTTTTAGCCGACGGTCTGAAGCGGTTCCAAAGATCGTGGTGTTGCCGTCGGTATTTACGTATCCCACTTCTCCATTAGGATTTGCAAAAATAATATGATTAATCGCACTCGTCGTCGCCGTATAACTTGCGATCGTGGGTGTCGTGCCATTGGCCGAAACTACAAGCGTCGGAGTTTTACCTGCGATCGTTTGCGCGGTTGTTCCCATACTGACGCCGGTGTTGGTGACACGCATTCTTTCGCTGCCATTTGTTTTCATCACGACATTGCTTGCCGAACTCGTTGCTGTTCCGGCATCAAGCACCAAATGGACGTATTGATTATCCGCTAAACCGGACTGATTCGACTGCAAAACGAGTTGGCCGTTGGATTTAATAACGTAATCGCTATTATCGTCCGTAGCACCACTTTGCGCCCCAAGATGAATATTGCCTGCAACGTGCAACTTCGCACCGGGAGTTACAGTGCCAATACCCACGTTCCCCGTGTCCATTTGAAAAGACATGTAATTAAGAGTATCCGCATCGTTAGCAAAACGCGTGAAGTTGGCAGCCGCATCCTGCACAATTCGCCACGACTTATTTGTAGAGGTCAGATTTGTATTTCGCAGTCGGATTTCTTGCGCTGAATTACTCTCAACGTTCAAGCTCCCCACGACGTGAAGATTGTGTGTTGGATTTAACGTGCCAATACCTACGCGGCCGCCAAAGGCACTGTTCCCATTCGCGATCTGCAAAGCAAGCGGATTTGTAATCGTGACATTTGTTCCTGCACTTGGCGGGCTCGCAATATACATCGTCGAAGCTGTCGTGATGGTTTCTGCATTCGAAGCCGCCAAGGTGCTTGTGCCAATAGAAGTGATTGCGCGATTCGCGATGGTTCCCGAACCTGTCGTGTCTGTGATCGTGACACCTGGAATGTAAAGCTGAGCTCCCTGAGTGGTCCACGACGTCGTGGAATAATTATTTCCACCGATTTGCAGAAGCGAGATCGGACCTGAGGTTCCGATTCCGACAAAACCACCGGCGCCGTTAATCACGGTATTGGTATTACCGATATCGTTGATCTGGAACGTTGAGCTTGTGCCATTCCAATAGATGTTTCCTTTTTTCGAGCCATTGTTAAAGAAATCAACATAGCTATTAAAACCGGAAGGTGCATTCACTCGCAGACCCGAATTTGCCGTCGCAGATTCCACTTCTAAAAGGGCTGTGGGGCTTGTGGTCCCGATACCTACCGCTCCCGTATTTGTAACCGTGATCCGTGGCGAACCGTTCGTTTCCAAGGTTAAACTATTATTGTCGTTCGTTCCCAAACTTGCAGCGACACCAAAAGAGTTTCCTCCGTTGATGTAAGATCCCGTCGCTCCCGTCGTCGGTAGGTCCGAAGAAGCAAGGGTCCGGAAACTTGCTGCCCCCGAGCCACTTGTCGGGCCCGCAAGAAATGTATTTGCTGAACGCGAGGTCGTAAACGTCAGTTGTCCGTCATTGATGGCAACATTCTGACACTGAAATGTATCCGTTGAGGACTGCCAGTACAGACTTTGTCCTGCTGAACATGCGGCACTCGCAAAGGCTCCACCGAAAGGAGTGATTGTCGCACGAATATCTGCCAGACGTAAAAAAGCCGGAGCATACTGCGTGGTTCCGTCATAACGAAGAACCTGTCCCGCCGAAGAGGGAGCTGTCGCACTGACTGAGGTGCCGCGCACTTTGGTAACAGTAAAGGCCCCGGCATTAGTCATCGTTACGTCTCCACTCGGAGCGACGGCGGTGGCCACGTTGGAACCATTTCCGACCCAAATATTTGCCGAGGTGAGAGACGTTCCTTGTTTATTATTGAAAGTATTCCAGTCTGTATTGGATAGATATCCTGACTGTGACGTTGTTGCTTGCTGAATACCAAGTACGGGCGCACTGGCCGTTCCTGTGTTTGTAAGAGGTGCGTTCACAGAAAGCCCCGTCACTCCCATCGAAGACAGACTTGTCCATGTCAAATTTCCCGCACCGTCATTTATTAACAATTGATTCGCGGAACCTTGGCCTGTCGGAAGTTTTAAAAAATAACTTGTGCCGATTGTCGTCGGTGCCTGCAGGGTCGCGGTGTTACTTCCCGTGTCTCTAAAAATAACGGAGGAAACATTCACGGCACCGGCTGCGAAGTTTCCGGAACCATCGCGTTTGACGATGGTGCTGGCAGTATTCAGATTCGTTGCCGCATTAGCCGCAAGCTCTGCCGAGCGAATATTCGCCGCGGAAGATCCGCCCACAGAATTCACCGTGGCTGCCACAGATCCAGAACCACTTGCCGTGACATCGGAAGTAAGAGCTGTAATCGTACCGCCACTTCCCGCCGCAGATGCCATAAGACTCCAAGCTCCGGAGTTGTATTGATAAATGCGATTGGTATCTGTTGCGAAATAGAGAGCTCCAGCGGTCGGGCTTGCGGGTTTGCTTGCATCTAGACCCGTTTGCACCGAAGGACTTCCTCCGAGATTTACGACCGCATCAGTAATGCCATAACCACTTAAGCTCGTAGGTTTTCCCGAGGTAATACCAGCCCAACTCAAAGAGATCGACTGACATTGAAAACTTCCAGAAACGGAATTCCAGTACATACTCTGGTTCGCAGCACAATTTGCAGAAGCCACATAACCGTTGAACGTCGATTGCAGCACATAGTTCGAAAGAGTCGAAGAAAGATTCGAGATATCACTTGTCGTCAACGAGATCGCAACATTACCTGCGGCCGTCAAACGACCTTGAGCATCGACACTAAACGAAGGCACTTGATTAGCCGAACCATAAGAGCCGGGGGTTACGCTCGTATTCGCGAGACTGATCGTACCAGTGGAAGTGATCGGCCCCCCAGAAAGCCCCGTGCCTGTGGCGACATTCGTAACAGTACCACCACTAGCTCCTGCGACCGAACCACAGGTAAATGTGGAGCCATCCCACGTTAGAAAACTATTTGCAGGACACGTCGGCAATCCCGCCTTTAAAAGAAAGTCACTCGCAACATTTGTCCCAAGTCTTTCCGACGAATAAGAGTAGCCGGCAAAAGGCACGGAACGAATGATAGAATCCGGCGAAACCACTTTCCAACCCGTTCCATCATAAAAAGAAACACGCAGTTTACGAAGATCCCCGACCGACGCCGCATAAGTGCTAGAGCCATCAGCACAAGTGTAAGTTCCCGCGACCAACGAACAAGTTCCACAAGTAAACGTCGCCGTATTATCAAAGGCCTTCAAAACATTTGAAGCCCCACCGAGAGGATACTGCACGGTCCCCGTCCCGATTGGCACGTCAAACACACCCCCAGAATTAACCATGCTATAACCGGTGATCTGCTCTTGATAAATCACACAACTGCCAGAAGGATTCGTAATCTGAAAAAGAAATGAAACGTTGTTATACTCAAGCGGAGTTCCATCCGTCTTAAGAATACGTCCTTGGTAAGTCAAAGACGCCGGCGACGCCCAACTCAACAGCGGCAAAAAAATTATTGAAAAAAACAGATAAGAAAATATCTGCACATCCAACCCCAGGAACGTCCAAGTTGATAAAAAATCCTTAACAACTTATCGGCCCCCAAAGCCCCACTCTAAAGCCATCGCCCCACTTTAATACAAAGGTCCCGATCCCCTCAAACCCCCAATGAAACAAAAACCCGAACCTTCATCGAAAACCCAAGCCGTATTCCCAAGGACTGCTCAATCGGAGGAGCCTATCGTTACTAATGAACCTTGTCGGAGCGGTTTTAGGAGTGCTGTCTGCTAAACCGAGTTCCGCAGCGCCAAGAAAGATCAGCCGTGGCAATCAGAAGAGTAAGGAAAAAGAAAAGGGAGCCAAGATCGGCTCCCTTGCGCGAGGAAAAAATGGCCATGACGGCCATTTTTCGCGAAGTCCAAAGGATGAAGGCCAGGATGGCCTTCACACTGTCCGAGAGTTTAGCAGACAGCACTCCTAAAACCGCTCCGCAGAACGGGTGATTAGTAACGATAGTGCTCCGGCTTGAACGGCCCTTGCGGACTCATGTGCAAGTACTTCGCCTGCTTTCCAGTAAGCTTCGTCAACTTCACTCCGAGTTTATCAAGGTGAAGAGCCGCCACTTTTTCATCAAGGTGTTTCGGCAAGCGATACACAGCGATGTTTTCGTACTTATCACGGTTGTTGAAAAGTTCCATTTGCGCCAAAACTTGGTTCGTGAATGAGTTGCTCATAACGAAGCTTGGGTGGCCCGTAGCACAGCCCAAATTCACCAAACGGCCTTTTGCAAGAACGATGATTTGTTTTCCGTTTTTCAAAGTGTGGATATCCACTTGTGGTTTTACTTCACGGATTTTTGAGTTCTTATTCAACCACGCCATGTCGATTTCGATGTCGAAGTGACCGATGTTACATACGATGGCGTTGTTCTTCATCATGTTGAAGTGTTTGTCAGTGATGATATCGCAACAGCCCGTTGCCGTTACGAAGATGTCAGCGACTTTCGCTGCTTCATCCATCGTCGTCACTTCGAAACCTTCCATTGCTGCTTGCAATGCACAGATAGGATCGATCTCAGTGATAAGAACGCGCGCGCCCAAACCACGCATAGAGTGAGCAGAACCTTTACCTACGTCGCCGTAACCAGCTACAACCACGATTTTACCCGCAACCATCACATCCGTTGCACGCTTGATACCGTCGGCTAGAGATTCGCGGCAGCCATACAAGTTGTCGAATTTAGACTTCGTTACAGAGTCATTGATGTTGATCGCAGGAACTTTCAATTTGCCTGCTTTCAAAAGAACTTCAAGATTGTGAACGCCTGTTGTTGTCTCTTCAGAGATACCGATGATTTTCTTCATCTCTTTTGCGAAACGCGGCTCGTGCATCATGTTCGTTAGATCACCACCGTCGTCCAAGATCATGTTGAAGCCTTCTTTGCCCCAGCCCACGATTGTTTGTTCGATACACCAGTTGAACTCTTGCTCTGTCAAACCTTTCCAAGCAAATACCGGGATGCCCGCTGCTGCGATCGCAACAGCTGCATGGTCTTGCGTAGAGAAGATGTTGCAAGAAGACCAACGAATTTCCGCACCAAGCTCAACAAGCGTTTCGATAAGAACCGCTGTTTGGATTGTCATGTGAAGGCAACCAGAGATGCGTGCGCCTTTCAAAGGCTTTTGTTTGCCGAACTCTTTACGAAGAGCCATCAAACCAGGCATTTCAGTTTCAGCAATCTTGATTTCTTCACGACCCCATTTCGCCAATTTAGCGAAAACTTCTGGGTTCTCCATAGCTTCTTTGCAGACTGCATAGTCTACAACAGGAGTTTTTGCTGCCGTCTTAGAAGCGGCTTTTGCATTTTTCTTCATAAGGGACTTTCCATTCGTTGTCGTTAGAGACATTAGTTAATCCTTTGGTTTGTAATAAAGTCTAAAAATCTAATTAAGTACTGCTTCAGTTCCGGGCCTAGCGGCCCTGCACTCTGCTCGCGTGGCGGTTACGATAAAGTCAAAATTTCGTAACCAGTATCTGTTACAAGCACGGTATGTTCAAACTGTGCGGATAATAGACCATCCGCAGTATGGTAGTACTTGATGCTGGAGCCGGGAATGGCGAATTCCACGACTTCGTCGGTGCCTTGGTTGACCATCGGTTCGACCGTAATGCAGTGGAAGGGAACCAAGCGCTCGCCTTTGCCTTTTTTACCGAACGCGGGAACAAAAGGCTCGTCATGGAAAGTGCGGCCGACACCGTGCCCGCCGATTTCGCGCACAACAGAGTAACCTTTGCGAGTCACAAGTTTATTGGTCTCAAAACCAATATCCCCTGTCCAACCGCCAGGAGCAATAGCTTCGATACCGCGATCGCGAGCCATGCGCGCTGTTTCGACAAGGTCTTTAGCTTCCTCAGAAACGTTCCCGATCATGTACATTCGCGAAGTATCCCCGAAAAAGCCGTCAATCCAAGCTGTCACGTCGACGTTGATAATGTCGCCATCTTTCAAAATTGTTTTGTCGTCGGGAACTCCGTGACAAACAACTTCATTCACCGAAGTGCAGGTGTATTTCGGGTAACCGTGATAACCCAAACAAGCGGATTTCGCTCCTTTGGATGCCATAAAATCATAACAAAGCTGATCAATCTCGTTCGTCGTCATACCCACCTTGATGTACTTCTCAAGGTAAGTGAGAGTGTCAGCAGCGATACGGCACGCGACGGTCATTTTCTTAATTTCTTCAAGTGAAAGAGGCTTAATTCCCATAGAGGGGATTTATAACACAGAGGCTGGTCCTTGGATAGGACAGATATAGGGAGATCGTGGACCAAGATCCCTTTAAAAAAGAAAAAGCCCAAGGTTTCCCCTGGGCTTTTGAATCTAGTTCAGCTTAAGGCTGATTCTAAGACTACTTAAGGTGCTTAGAAACAAGCTTAGTCATATCGAACATAGAAACAGTCGTTTTACCGCCGAAAACTTCTTTAAGTTTTGCATCAGCGTTGATGTTTCTTCTGTTCTTAGTGTCTTGAAGATTGTTCTTCTTGATGTAAGCCCAAAGTTTTTTAACAACTTCAGTACGTGGCATTGGAGAAGCGCCTACAACTGCTGCCAAAGCTGCAGATGGAGTCAACGCTTTCATGAATGCTGCGTTTGGTTTACGAGCAGATTTTGCTTTTGGAGCAGCTTTTTTCGCAGCTTTTTTAGGAGCAGCGGCTTTCTTTGGAGCTGCTTTTTTAGCAGCTTTTTTTGGAGCAGCTTTCTTAGCTGCAGCTTTTTTCGTAGTAGCTTTCTTAGCTTTTGCCATTCTAAATTCCTCCGTTAGGTTTTTAGTCTCGTTTATACGAATGGACTTAGTGTGTATCTAAGTCCAGGTGTTTGTCCAAAAAAAAATGAGGGGTTCATGCATTTTTTTGCATTTTTCCCTCTAGAAATCGGCTTTTCCCCTGGGAAACAGCCCTTTTTCCCTCGGCAGAAGGACCGTTTTCCCTCGGAAAACCCCTTCTGGACTGCGGTTTCCGCCATGCAAACCGATAGGAAAAGCATGAGTTTTCAAGCAAGCTTCAAACAAATTCTTCGAGAGAAAATGGGTCAAAACACCGCTTCTTCCCTCGGAAATGAAGCTTCTCACCTCAACTCCGACCCGGCCCATCTAGCTTATTTGCTTGGACAAATCGGTCGCGTGGAGTTGCAAACACCTCGTGGACATTATCCCGCCCCTAAAGTTCGTCCACAAAGAAAACCGCACAGTTTCTCCCCCAGCCAACGCCAGGCTTACGAGTTCATGAAGTCATGGATTCACGATCTGTCGGAAGGGTTCACGGCGACCGAGCTTAAGAAAGCGTTCCGCCAAGCTGCGCTGATTCTGCACCCCGACCACGGCGGAAACGCACAAGATTTCGTAAATCTCAAACATCAGTATGAAGTTCTTCAATCGGTTGTTTCAATCTAAGACAGTAAACAAAATTACATTAGTGAAATATCTTTGTGTCTTTTAGTATAGAACCGATAGGTATTTAGAAGTTCTAGCGAAAGACCGTTGAATGCACGACTTAGAATTTACATCAGAGGATGCCTACAAAAAAAGACTGACTTATTTCAAAGTCATCTACTTCATTGGTATCGCCGTCTGCCTCGTCTATGTCATCAAGTACAATTTCGAATACAAAGTTTACGACTACAATCCTGTGATCATCCCGGGCTGGTTAGCATTCGCCATACTCCCGCCCCTGGTTTTACGTTTATCAAAAAGCTATCTTTATGCCGCCGCCACTTTGGGGGCTGTTGCGATCTTTATGCTCACCTACCTTCTTTGGACGTCTGGAGGCGGCGACGCCCCCGGTGTCTTCTGGCTCGCCGCCATTCCGTTGGTGCTGGGTATTTTAATAGGCCTGAAGGGAGCTGTTACCGGTTACGTCATCGTTGGCGCTATCATTCTTTTCTTTTGGTACTTGAAAGCCAACAGCCTGGGGCCGAATGTTATCGGCGAATATGGCAATTATGGCCGGGAGAAACTTTTTAATCTTGTGACCTTTCTGATCTTCTCTTGTTTTACGACGCATCAATATATCATGGGCGAAGAACGCTTCATGAAACGCCTGATGGAGAAGAACCTCGATATCGAAAACCTCCTGCGTGTCTTGATTCACGATATCGCCAACACTTTGTCTTCGATGACCTACAATCTTGTGAAAGCCAAGGAAGACCGGGAAAACGTCAGCAGTCTTGAATTTGAAAAAATCGAGAAGGCCGTAGACGATATCAACAACCTGCTTGCCCAAGTGCGCCATTTAAAAGCCGTCAAAGACGGTAAAGCGGCTTTGCCGTTAAAACCGATTTCTCTAACTTTGGTTCTTCATGAGGTCTATGAAAGCACTCTGGGCCTGGCTCAGCAAAAAGGGATCAAACTATCTTTGGATATTTCCCGCGACCGAATGCTGATCAACGGCGAAAAAACGATCTTAAGCAACGTCGTCCTGGTCAATCTCGTGAACAATGCCATTAAATTCTCGCACCCTGGTGATCGCATTGACCTTCGCGCCTATACAATAGACAGCGAGGTCGTCATTGAGATTCAAGATTATGGCATCGGGATTCCTACAGCTATCCTGGGGCAGATTTTCAATATCAACGCACAAACCACACGTGTAGGCACACAAGGTGAAAAAGGCACAGGATACGGAATGCCTTTGGTCCGAGAGTACCTACAAATGATGAACGGAACGATTGAGATCACATCGCATGAAACTGCGACGTCCGGCAAACCTCGTGGAACACGGGTGGTGTTAAAATTGCCAATGGCGCAACCTTTGGCCTAATTTCACCAGCGATCCTCACATATTCTCAAATCGACATGATTTTCCTGTAAAGAACTGAATAATAAGATTGTTTCTGCCGATATAATCCTTATGAAAAAACGGAACGTCATCGGCATATTCATTTTAATACTCATAAATTCTTCTTTGGCTTTTGCCGCTCCGGGATCGCTCACTTATCAAGGGCGAATAAAAAATGCGCAAGGCGATGCTCTTGAAGTCAATGGCGTTCAATTCGAATTTACGATCATGAATCCGACAGGAAGCTGTGCGCTTTATCGTGAAACTTCAAGTGCTGTGGATATGCGTAACTCTGGCGGCGTCTTTGACGTGCCGATCGGTACGGGTACGAAAAATTATCCAGCGGCTGCGGGTTTTAAACTCTTAGACAGCTTTGACAACGCGACGACATTTAACTGTGAAGGCGGTGGCGTCTATACTCCCCTCACCGACGATAAACGCGTGTTGCGCGTGCAATTTTACGATGGCACCGGCTGGAAGCTCATTACACCCGACAGTGAGATTCGCTCTGTCCCATTTGCTGGACATGCGAAGGTGGCGCAGACTGCGCAAAAACTGGGAACGTATGCTGCTGCGGATTTCGTGGCAAAAGCAGACCTTCCTTTTTGTGGTGCCGGAGAGTACCTGCGCCATATCGCCCCAGCAGGGACTTTTGAATGTACGGCCCCTTCCGTTTCAGGAAGCAATGTTACAGGAAATATTGCAGGAAGTGCCGCGGGTTTTACGGGCAATCTGAGTGGCGATGTTTCCGGTGCGCAAACCGCCACAAGCGTTGATAAAATCAAAGGTGTTGCTGTCGATATGACGGGCATCGCCAGCGGAAAAGTTCTAAAGTACAACGGCACCCAATGGGCTCCGGCGGATGATCAAGGAACCACGGGTGCTTTAACGGGATTAAGCGGAGATGTGTCGTCGAGTGGAAGTCCTACTGCCACCGTGACTTTAAACGACAACACTGTTTCCACAAACAAGATCGTCGATGGAGCGGTCACATCCTCTAAAATTGATGACGGCACCATCGTTAATGCCGATATCGCAGCGGGCGCCGCGATTGCTGACAGCAAACTCGCAACGATCTCAACGGCAGGCAAAGTTTCCGGTGATGCGGTCACTTCGGGAACTATCGGCGGCTCAACAGCGATTAATACCAGCGGCCTTATTCAAACTTCCAACGGCGTGCGCGTTTATCAAGGCAGTAACTATGTCGAGCTGAAAGCTCCAACAACGCTTGCGACGGATTTGACGTTGCGTTTTCCTGACTCTGCAGGAAGCAACGGTCAAGTGCTTACAACGAATGGTGCAGGTGTACTTTCTTGGTCGACACCTTCTTCCGGCAGCGTCACTTCCGTGACCGCAACGGCTCCCGTCGTCAGCTCTGGAGGAGCCACCCCCGTCATTTCTTTGGCGGATTCAGTCACGGCAGGAAGTTACGCGAAAGTCACTGTCAGCGCCAAAGGCCTTGTCACCGCAGGGGGAACGCTGGCGAATACGGACATTCCGAATCTGAGTGGCGATGTCACATCCATAGCAGGAACGAACAGCACAACCGTTGAAAAAATTCGCGGCGTGAATGTTTCAACGACAACACCACAAACAGGTCACACTTTTGTTCATAACGGCACGGACTGGGTGCCGCAGTTTTTCGGCTTTGGCCAACTGCGCTCGACAGTGACGGGAACGGCGCAAATGCCGGCCTCTTGTGCGACCGCAGACAAAACTTTGACTTGGAGTGCGATTACAGACACGTTCGCATGTACGACGATCGCCATTGCAAACACCCAAGTAACAGGACTTGGAACCGCAGCGACTAAAAATTTTGGAACAGCCGCCGGGAATCTTGTTGAGTTGGACGGCACTGGAAAAATTCCTTCCTCTCTTCTCCCCTCTTCGGGAACAAATATCGTCGATGGCGGTAACACGACTGGCGCGACAATCACGATCGGCACTAACGACGCGCAAAAATTTGCGTTTAAAACAAACAACGCGACGGCAGTCACAATCGGAAACACTGGATTCGTCGGTATTGGTACGACCTCCCCCGGGGCGAAACTGGATGTTTCGGGCGGAGCCATTCGTTCTATGGGCGTTGGCGGAAAACTGCATGTCAAAGGTGAAGCGTTTTCTGCAAATGGTGGAACAACGGATGCTGTCGCTATCTTTGAAAAAGAAGCCATCGGCGGCGTGGGTCTTAATTTATATACTACAAACGGAAACAGAGCTTCTATTTACTTTGGGGATACCGGAACGATCACCCATGGCGCGATTAAGTACAACGTCAACTCGTCGACTTTTTCTAACCAGCGAATGGATTTTGTCGTCAACAATGCCGAGCGTATGGTCATTAACGGCAGCGGCAACGTGGGTATCGGTACTCTGACTCCGGGCACAGGGATAAAGTTGGATGTAAATGGTATCGCGCGCTCCACGGCGTCCATTGTTGCGGGTGGAACTCCGACCCTTGAGGTGCGGGACACTGACAACACCAACGCTGAAGTCGCTCGAACCAACTACATCAGTTTTACGGATTCCGTGGGAACGCAATCCGGTTATATCGGTGACGGACTCGGCACCGCTAACGGATTGACGTTAACGACCACTCAGCCTGAACCAGTTTCTATTGCAACGAACAGTGTGGAGCGCATGGTTGTTGATTCTTCGGGGAACGTCGTGATTGGCGCGGCAAGCACTACCAAACGCTTTGAAGTACAAAAAGCCTTTAATGGTTTGACGAATGTGACAGCCGCTTTCATCGGTGGTACGGACAACTTGTTTGGGAATACCGGGATTTACGTTTTGCAAAAAGACAATACTGGCTTTGCTTCTGCAAACACGAAACTTGTGAATGTCGTTATTAATGACGTTTCAAAACTTACCGTCACCGGCGAAGGAAATGTGGGTGTTGATGTCACGACGCCAACGTCGAAACTCCATGTCAACGGCGGGATCAAACAACCTAACTTTGGCCAACTCGTATCGATATGGGATGGTACAACTCGCACGACAAATATGCCGGCCTTTCTCACAGCTTCTTATATGGATACACATCAAGACGAAACTTTCACGTGGAGAGCCGCAGGTCCTCGCTTTAAAGACACAGTCGGTTGCGGTGCAGGTCCCAGCGCCAACAATTTTTTTGACGGTTACGATACGACTTGGAATGGAACTTACCGAATGACGATCGGAAAATTGAGTGCCACCGTCTATATTGTCGATGTCGAGTGGAAAGGCTGGGGAACTAACCTAAGAGATCCGGCGGGTGCTGTTGTTACAACGAACACCAACCTCGGAAGCGTCTACGCTACGGTCGCCTTTGACACCAGTACGGGCGTCTGGTCCGTGCAACACATGCAAGGCCTCGTCGGCAACGTCGCCTTCACTTGCCACTAAAATAAAAAGAGCGGGTCGCCCCGCTCTTTTTCTATCGGAAAAAGGTACCTTTTTTCTTTAAACCATTTTGAAGCGTACGCGTTTGGGTCCTGCGTTTTCGCCAAAACGTTTCTTGCGGTCTTCTTCGTATTCGGAGAAGTTGCCTGGGAAGAATTCGATTTTAGAATCACCCTCAAACGCCATGATATGCGTGCACACACGGTCCAAGAACCAACGATCATGCGAAATCACGACCGCAGATCCACCGAACTCGAGAAGCGCTTCTTCAAGGGCACGCATTGTGTTCACGTCCAAATCATTCGTCGGCTCATCGAGAAGCAATAAGTTCGCACCTTGCTTCAAGATCTTCGCCATGTTCACGCGGTTTCTCTCCCCACCCGACAACTGACCGACTTTTTTCTGTTGATCCGTACCGGAGAAGTTAAACCAAGAAACGTACTGACGCGCATTGATCTCACGCGATCCCAATTGGATCACGTCAGCGCCGCCCGAAAGCTCTTCAAAGATTGTTTTGTTCGGATCCAACGTTTCGCGCGTTTGATCCACATAAGCGATCTTCACTGTTTCACCGACTTTGAAAGAACCGCTGTCTGGTTGCTCTTTACCCGTGATCATACGGAAGAGCGTCGATTTACCGACACCGTTCGGCCCGATAACGCCGACAATCGCACCACGCGGGATTGTGAAGCTCACGTCGTCCAAAAGAACCTTGTGATCGTAAGCTTTTGTGATGCCTTTGGCTTCAACAACGATATCCCCCAAACGAGGTCCCGGTGGGATGTAGATGGACATCTCTTGGATTTTCTCTGGAGACGCCTCTTTAATCAGATTTTCGTAGTTAGAAATACGCGCTTTGGACTTCGCCTGACGAGCTTTAGCACCCTGACGAATCCACTCCAACTCACGCTCCAAAGTTTTTGCTTTGCGGGCTTGGTCTTTGGCTTCATTTGCCATACGCTTGTCTTTTTGTTCCAGCCAAGATGAGTAGTTTCCTTTCCAAGGAATACCTTCACCGCGATCCAACTCCAGGATCCAGCCGGCCACGTTGTCCAAGAAGTAACGGTCATGCGTCACCGCGATAACAGTTCCCGGGAATTTTGAAAGATATTGTTCCAACCATGCCACGGATTCAGCATCCAGATGATTCGTCGGCTCGTCCAGAAGTAAAATATCCGGCTCTGACATGATCAATCTTGCCAAAGCAACACGACGTCTTTCACCACCGGAAAGATTTGTCACAGGCAAATCACCATCTGGACAACGAAGAGCGTCCATCACGATTTCAATCTTTTGATCAACGTCCCAAGCTCCCAACGCTTCCAATTTTTCTTGGATCGCGCCCTGCTTTTCGATGAGCTTGTTCATTTCATCCGGATCCAAGTCAGGATCGCTGAATTTATCGTTGATGGCATTGTACTCTTTCATGAGTTTGGGAAGCTCCCCCATACCGGCAAAGATATTTTCTTTCACCGTCAGAGTTTCATCCAATTGCGGTTCTTGCTCGAAGTAACCGACTTTCATTGTTTTCGATGGGAAAGCTTCACCGAGGAAGTCTTTATCCACACCTGCCATAATTCTAAGCAAAGTCGACTTGCCAGAACCGTTCAGACCAAGAACGCCGATCTTAGCTCCGTAGAAGTAAGAAAGATAAATATCCTTCAACACGTATCTTTGTGGAGGATATACTTTACTTACGCCCTTCATTGTGTAGATAATCTCTTGAGACATGATGTCACACTCCTGAAAAACAGTATCTTTACCAGGCTAAAAATACTTGTCAAATGGAGTTCCATTTATCACACTATCGCCCCTGCGCATGAAGCGCTTTCGGTAGAAAAAATAAGCAGAATTTTAGATACGAATGAGTGACGGCATCATAGAGAGACAACAGAACAATTCCCAGGATTCTTCGGCAACGACCGAAAAGAAAGAATCTTCGCGGAAATCTTTGTTTGGGAACTTGAATCAAGATCTCAAGCAGGCTCTTGACAGTTGGGACGTCCTCAGCGAGCAAATGTCCAACAAGCTCTCTCCTGACGAAGAACAGCTCCTTGAAGTCAAACGCCTCTTAGGCGAACTCAAATCAAAATTAAACGAATTCGGTGAATAGACGAGGAAAAAGGTCCCAGGTACCTTTTTCCTACTTTTTGTCGTGCTTTGAACCACCCAGACACTCTGGAGATTCAAAAGCCATTTTGGCGCGTTGCTGATCCCATTCCTGCGGGGTCAAAGCACGCTGGGTGAGCGCATGGAGCCCAGAACGAAGCTCCGTTGCTAAAAGCTCGTTCACGAGGCGCTGACGATCAATACGACTCTTTCCCTCAAACTGCGGGGAAACCACCAAAACTTTGAAATGAGTTTCGCTGTTTGCGGGAACGGAATGCATGTGGCTCTCGTTTTCGACCTCCAAATGGAGCGGAGCAAGGGCCTGAGTCAAAATTTCGCGGATACGAGCTTCACGGGACATTAATGTTTCTTTTCAATCTTCGATTTAACGTAATCAAGGCCCATCTTCGCCATTACGAAAACGCCTTTTTCCTCGAGCTTCTTTTCCACATCTTTGGCCGTACGTAAAGCTTTTGCTGCGGCGATTTGCGCCAAAGGATTTCCGACAGGAAGTCCCTCGAACTGACCGTCTTTTTTCCACTCTTCAGCTACGGAATCAGCCAGCTCCATCACTTTCGGAGCTTTTTGACGGATCAATTCACTGCCGTAAAACTCTAGATGAGTTTTCTCCTCGTGTTTCTCCGCTTCCGTTTCAAAAGAATTATCATCTTCCGCCATATTCGATTCCGCCATGTTGGCTTCCGCATGGAAGTCATGAATCGGAGCTTCGTCTATTTTAACACCTTCGTTTTGCGCTTCCGTGTTGATCGCATCCGTTTCTTCCATAATATCGGCAGCTTCTAGAATCGTGCCTTCAGCGTCTGTGATAATTTCGTCGGCCTCGCGAGGTTCCTCATGGTGAGGACGGCGTTTATTCGCTGAGTGTTTGGCATGATGCTTTTCATGCTTTTTATGATGATCACCTTTGTGACCGTGTTTCTTTTTTCCGTCGTAATTTTTAATTTCTGGCATAGGCACCTCTTAAACAAATCCTAACATTTCACGTGTGACAAAATCATAGTCGGCTTTTACGGGAGACTTGCCTGCAAACAAACTCTTGCCGGAACGCACGGTGTTCTTCACTTCCGAAGAAGTTCGAATATAGCCTTTCATCAAAGAATCCTCAAAAGATTCAATGCACTTCTGTAGAAGCTCATGACTCGTGTTTTCGCGCCCGTCGAATTTCGTGAATAAAATTTTTCTCTCGAAACTTAACTCAAAATCCTGCTTGATATCTTCAAGCTCGCTCAAATTCTTTTGCAGCCCCAAGAAAGCGAACTTATCAGGGTTCACCGGAAGAATCACCTCATCGGAAGCCACCGTCACCGCAGTATTGATTGCACTCAGGGCAGGAGCTGTATCAATCAAAATCAGATCATAGCGATGTTTGATTTTCTCAAGTGGAGCCTTCACCGCCTGCGCCCAGTTGCGGTTGGAATTCAGAAGAACGCGGTCCAAAACGGAGTTGTTCAAGCTGGATGGAATCAAATCCACATGCGGTTCGACGAAACGCACACACTCTTCGATAGACTTGCGCTTTTCGACGATGTCGACCCAAACCGGAAGACTTTCATCCTCCACGCCCAAAGCGAAACTCAAATTCGCCTGTTGATCGAGATCAATAAATAAAACACGCGCACCATACATCGCCGCACGAAGCCCCATATTCAGAACCGACGTCGTCTTCGCAACGCCGCCCTTGAGCATTTGAATGGAAATAACTTTGCGCGGATACTTATATCCTTCTGCGAGAAGAACCTGACGAACTTCCTCTGGCATCAGCCAAGGAGTTTTCACTTTCTTTTGCAAAACCGTTTCGATTTTCTTTTTTATTTCGGCCGGAGAAATTTCCATAAAAGAGGCCAAATCACTGAGGGTGATACAAAACTCTTGCTGCGCCAGTATGGACATAGAAAAGACCTCCGCTTTGCCAAAAGCGTACCTAGAGCCGGCAGGGAGAGCAAGAACGGCGCGCAGAGTTATTATAATTCCGGCGGAGTGAAGTTTTCCAGATGAGAAACTTCCTCCTTCAAAAGCGAGCGCATCTCTTCAATGTTGTCCTTATAAGACCAAAGCAATTGCTCGCGAATCTTACGCAGTTGCCATATCTGTTCGGGAGTCAGAGGTCTTAAGGACTCGATCATATAGCGCAGATGAGCGTCTACTTCGCGTTTAAAGTCGCCATAGTCCGTGTCGTCCTCGTGATCCAAGAAGATCAAGAACTCATCAATGGCTGGGTTCATACGGCCCTCCTCCGAGCAACAAAACGCTGCACTTCTTATTCTGCCGTTGCGACTCCCGACCACAAATGTCCCTAGCCTGTCCTTGCTAAGAATCAAAATCGGGCCTATTCTTAGGCCAGAAAAGAGGACAGTTATGGCTCCCGAATTGGCAGCGGCATATGTCGTAGGTTGGATTCCCTCCGCCATTGTCACTGGCCTGCAAGTAGGCCTGCATCGCAAAAAAGTAAAAACACCTTCCTACAGACTCTTGCAAAACAACCTGCAAAAAGTCGGTTTGATTTGGCGCGAATCCCGCTCGGACATAGAACCTTATTCCGAGGGAAAAGAAGAACGAGATCTTCATGCCTACGAAAAGAATCTTTTTTTGATGGGTGCGGGTTTTCTGTTTTTGAGCTGGATGGGATTTCTTTTCAACTTGATCGTGTTAATCTCCGTGCATTCATTGGCGGTCTCTCGCAAAGAAAGAAAAATTTTTGAGAGTGATCTCACAAGCAAAGACCTTGGCGTCGATGAAGTCCGTGCTATTTTAAAAGAGTGTGAATAACGTGACTGCCTTGCCTATTATTGAGAAGTCGAAAAACTGGCTTGTGATCGACAAGCCTCCCGGAGTTTCCGTTCATAACGAAGCGGGCGACGTGCGCGAACTTTTAAAAAAACAACTTCCCAAAGGAAGCTATCACGATATTTATCCTGTGCACCGTTTGGATAAAGAAACCAGCGGATTGCTTTTGATCGCGACGGAACAGGAAACGGCCGCAGAGCTGGCTGAACAGTTTCAAAAACACCAGACCGAGAAAATCTATTACGCCGTTCTGCGCGGAGCTATGCCGGTTTCGCAGCAATGGCAAGAATGGTCATCCCCTATTTCCGACAAAGCGGAAGGCCGAAAAAATCCGCAAGGTCTTAGCAAAGACCGTGTCGAAGCTCGCACGCTTTACCGCGTCCTTCAGGCCAATCAGTATTTTTCTTTGGTAGAGCTGCAACTTCTTACCGGACGCCAACACCAAATTCGCAAACACACCGCCCTCGCAAAACATGCGATTGTCGGCGACAGCCGTTATGGCGATCCCAAATACAATGAGCGTATGGCACAGATTTACAAAACCGACCGTATGTTTCTGCACGCCGCGAAGTTGACATTAAACATCGGCAGCACCGCCAAAACTTTTACGGCGCCCTTGCCGGAAGATTTTAAGAATCTGGTGAAATAAGAAAAGGCCTGTCGTTTCAGACAGGCTATTTTTTTGTGCCTAATTGACTGTCGAGCTTCGACAAGAAATTCGCGACAAGATCATCACGCTCTTGACCCACGACCGGGCGGGCGCCGAGAGGATACTCTTTGTAAAGTTCTTTGGGGATCTCAAGCAAGAATCGTGAAGGCGTCACGGGACGAACCGCGCCGTTTTTCTTACGTTGTTGACAACGGGACATCACTAAGCGCTTCTTCGCGCGAGTGACACCGACATAAAACAGACGACGTTCTTCATCGATATCCGAGCCCAGGTTTTTGTGCGGCAGAAGATCTTCTTCAAGACCTGCCAACACCACTACGGGGAACTCAAGTCCCTTGGATGCATGCAAGGTCATGAGCTGCACTTTGTTCTGCTCTTCTTCTTCCTCGCCCATATCATCGCGCAAAAGCATCGAGTCTACGAAGGACTTGATGTTTTCCACGTCGTAAGAACGCCGGCCTAAGTAAGAATCCAGAATGCGACCGAAGATTTCAACGACCATCCATTTTTTCTCGGCACTGGTCGGATCTGCCGCGGTTCCATAGACGTATTCGCGATAGCCGATGTTCTGGAAGATTTCGACCATCTTTGCACCGGGTGTAGAGCCCACTTGGAAATCCAAAATATTTTTTGGCAGATCTTCAATGAACTTCATCAGGTTGTCGATGGACTCCCCGGCTTTGTCCTGCACTTCCGCTTCTTTCCAGAAACGGCAGGCGTCGACAAAATTGATTCTCTTTTTCAAAGCGAACTCACTGAGTTTTTCAATCGTCGTATCGCCGATGCCTCGCGAAGGGACATTGATGATACGTCTTAACGACACTTCATTCGGAGCCAAAGCCTGCTTTAAATAAGCCATCATGTCTTTGATCTCGCGGCGGTCGAAAATAGAAGTTCCGCCAGTGATCGAATAAGGAATATTCGCTCGGCGCAAGGATGATTCGATCAAACCACCTTGCGTGTTCGAACGATAAAGGACCGCAAAGTCTTTATACTTATAACCTTGTCTCTGGAAATTCAAAATTTCAGAGACAACGAATTCACACTCGTCCTCTTCACGATCCAGGACAAACAGTTCCGGCAATTCGCCCGTGTCCTGAGCGGCTTCGGAACGCAAGATTTTACCGTGACGATTTTTATTTTTGGAAATAGCGGCGTTCGCCACTGCCAAGATTTCCGCAGAGGAACGATAGTTCCGCTCGAGCTTAATCACTTCACAGTTTTTAAACTCTTGCGGGAAGTTCAGAATGTTTTTCACCTCAGCGCCGCGCCAGCCGTAAATCGATTGGTCATCATCACCCACCACGGTCAGATTGTTGTGGGATTTGACGATCTGATGGATCAAGTCCATTTGCATACGATTTGTATCTTGAAACTCGTCGACCATGACCTGGCTGAAAGATCCTTGAACTTTTTCAAGAATGTCGGGGTTTTCTTTAAACAACTGAAGCGGCTTAATCAAAAGCCCTTCAAAATCCACGACACCTAAATGCTCGAGGCGCTTTGCGAATTTCGGCGCAAGCACTTCGGCCATCTCGTGATACTCGTCGAAAGCCTCTGTTTTTGGCGCGTGTCCTGTACGACGATCATTGATCATCGCTAGAATTTTATCGACGTCGAATTTATCTTTGCCGGAGTTTTTAACGTCTTTGATCAGGTCTTTCAAAATCGCATTGCAATCCGTTTGATCGACAATCCCGAAATAGGGAGAAAGACCCGCGTGCTTATGGAAACGCCGTAAAATCTGCAAACCAAACGAGTGAAACGTCCCTGCCCAAAGACCTTTACCCGTATTGCCCAGCTTGGCACCCACGCGATGTTTGAGTTCGCGCGCGGCCTTGTTCGTGAACGTCAAAACGCAGATCTCCTGAGCCTGTGCGACTCTTTCAGAAATCAAACGCCCCGTTCTTGAAACAAGAACTGTAGTTTTGCCTGAACCCGCGCCCGCTAAAATAAGCAAAGGGCCGTAATTGTGTTTTACGGCCTTTTGTTGCTCGGGGTTCAACCCTTTAAGCCATTCCATTTAAAATCACTATTCCAAGAAAGGAAAAAAGGTACTAGGTCCCTTTTTCCCAGAAAATATTACGGACGATTGTGGATCAAAGTTCTTACTTCGTCTTCGAAAACCACTTCGATTTTGTCAGACAAAGCGTCTTTGATAAAACCCATGCCGAACTTTGGATGTTGCAACTTTGTGTTCTTTTCGAACTTCGCCTTCATATTGTACGAAGCTGTTGGCGCCGATTCGTTCGACATCAACATTTCGTATTCATTGCGGTGGCTGGATTTACGTGAGTTCATCGTTTGTTCACGCTTCTTCGCGGCAGCTCCCGTCAAAGGCTTGCCCGTGCGAGTTTGCGCTTTTGGAAGAGAATAAGTTTTTTGCGAACCACAAATTTCACATTTGATTTTCGCAGACGTCGACGAAGTGTGCGCCAAAACGACATGGTATCTGTCAGCATCACATTTTTTACAGAATGCAAAAAAAGATTTCGCGACGGGGGGCAGAGTATTCATCGACATTATTTCTTCCTATCTAGTATTGTTGTTTCAAAGTATAAATCGTTAATTTTTCGTCCAACTTCTTTTGCGCGATTTCACTCGCACTCAAATAGAAGGGTCCCTCACCGCGTTCGATACGCTGCTGGAAATTCAGCATACTCTCTTCGCTCTTGGGATCAATAAATGTCTGCGTCGGCCCGTAGTTCTCTAGAAACGCCAGATCCGGCTGCTTGCTAAAGAACTGCTCCCAGCAGTTTGTATTGACCTGAACACGGTAAGTAATAGTTTTAGCATGAGAGTGCACCGGAGCATAAGCCCCAATCACCTCTAAATGGCCATAATGCGAGTGAAGTTTTAAAGCTGGACTGCCCCACTGAGTCATTCCAGAGCACTGGCCCACATTCGCATACCAAAGACCGAAGGCCTTCGAAAGGAAACCAAGACCATAAAAGCCTTGGCCTTGCGGCAATAGTGAGTTCACAGAACAAAGATTGTGCGCCACCCACTCCCCGCGATGCATTGTCGGGATAATGATGAACAAAGACAGAGGCACCCAGTCCATGTCATCCAAAGACGTTACTTCTTTCATGACGTTGGAGGTTTTAATCGGAGAGCCCGTCGCCGGAAATTTTTTAGGATCAAGAGCTTCGCGTACTTCTTTGGAAAGAGCCCGCGGACGAGCGGCAAAACCCGCCACAAAACCCGGCATCACCGCGCAGTCATAAAAAACCCAACGAGGCATTGCCATGTTGGACGGACCAAACGCACGCTCTTCGATGGAGTAAATACGATCTGCAAAAGAGATTTCCGCGATGTCGAGCGGATCTTTGAAAATCGGCTCTTTCTTAAACCAGTCGAGACGATGAACCGAACCTGGCTGCGCGATTTGATTTTCAGGACGAACGAAAACGTAAGGACGAATATCATCGCTGTCCATCCAACTCGCTTTTGCCAATAACGGATTCATTAAATACTACTCCAGTTCCGGGGCTTTGCCCTTCCACTCTGTGCGCCTCGCGCCTTTAGTTCCGCGCCTCCGGCGCTACACTCTACCGGCATCCGCCGATTGCGCGCCGATCATTTTTTCTGGTTTTACTATCTTATCAAATTCTTCGCCAGAAAGGAGTCCAAGATTGATGGCTTCTTCGCGCAGTGTTGTGCCATTTTTGTGGGCAGTTTTGGCGATTTTGGCGGCATTGTCGTAGCCAATGTGAGGGTTTAGAGCCGTCACGAGCATCAGTGATTGCTCCAGATGCTTCTGAATCTGTTTGGTGTTTGCCTCAATGCCGGAAACGCAATGATCTGTGAACGATTCGCAGGCATCGGCTAACAAGCGAACTGAATTCAACACGTTAAAAACAATAAGAGGTTTAAACACATTGAGTTCAAAGTGTCCTGTGGCGCCACCAATAGTGACCGCGACGTGATTACCCATTACCTGCGCACAGACCATGGTCATAGCTTCGCTCTGGGTCGGATTCACTTTCCCCGGCATAATAGAGCTGCCCGGTTCGTTTTCAGGAAGATGCAGCTCGCCGATCCCGCAGCGAGGTCCCGACCCCAGCAAACGAATGTCGTTAGCGATTTTCATCAATGACACCGCCACTGAGTTCAAAGCGCCACTGACTTCCACCAAGGCATCGTGACTAGCCAAAGCTTCAAACTTGTTTTCCGCAGTGACAAAGGGAAGTTTCGTTTCATTCGCGATTTCTTTGGCCGCTTCCACCGCAAACCGCGGATGCGTATTGAGTCCCGTTCCCACGGCTGTTCCACCCAATGCCAGTTCATGCAGATGCGGAAGTGTGTTCCGCACGCGCTGCAAAGAGCGTTTCATTTGTGTGGCATAACCGGAAAATTCCTGTCCCAGCGTTAACGGTGTGGCGTCCATCAAGTGAGTGCGCCCGATTTTCACGATGTCTTTGAATTCATCCTGTTTTTTGTGCAAAGCTTTATACAGTTTCTCCATCATCGGCAAAAGACGATGATGGACCTGCTCCGCCACTGCGATGTGCATTGCGGTCGGGAACGTGTCGTTTGAACTTTGCCCCTTGTTCACGTCATCATTGGGATGAATTTCTTTGTTGGGAAGCTTAAGGCCCATCATATCCATCGCCCGATTGGCGATGACTTCATTCGCATTCATGTTTGTTTGCGTTCCCGAACCTGTCTGCCACACGACCAAAGGAAAATGCGCATCGAGTTTTCCTGAAATCACCTCATCCGCCGCCTTCACGATCATGTCAGCTTTTTTTGCATCCAAAAGCCCAAGGCGTTGGTTCGTCAGTGCCGCCGATTTTTTAAGAATTCCCAGAGCGCGAATCATCTCGCGTGGGAAGTGATCTCCGCCGATACGAAAGTTTTCAGAGGACCTTTGTGTTTGCGCTCCCCAGAATTTATCTGCGGGAACTTTCACTTCACCCATGGTGTCTTTTTCGATGCGAAATCCATTTTGTGCCATCACGGCCTCCTCAGAGTTAAACCTTAACCTTTGCGTGCTACTTGGCCTACGTGGGCTTGATCAGTTGGATAAATGACAAGCTCCTGAATGTTGACATGCGCAGGGCGCGCCACGCACCACGCGATAGTATCGGCAATATCCTTCGGCTGAAGCGGAGTCATGCCTTCATAAACTTTGTCGGCCTTGGCTTGATCTCGCAAACGAACTAATGAAAATTCGCTGTTCACCATGCCGGGCTCGATATTCGTCACACGAATGTTCGTGCCAAGAAGATCCATGCGCAAACCCTCTGAAAGGGCTCGCACGGCAAACTTGGTTGCGCAATAAACTCCGCCACCTGGATAAGTCCAGCGTCCCGCAACAGAACCCAGGTTGACGATGTGCCCGGAATTTTTGCGAACCATGTGGCCGATCACTCCGCGGGTCATGAAAAGAAGGCCCTTGATGTTCGTGTCGATCATGTCTTCCCAGTCATCCAGGGAAGCGTCTTGCATTTTGTCGACACCCTTCGCAAGTCCCGCATTGTTGACGAGAACATCCAAATGCGCGAGTTCGGCATAATGCGCTTTCAAAAATTCACTGACCTCGAAACGATCGGAAAGATCGAATTGCGCCATTTTGAATTCCACGTTCGGGAAAGTCTGTTGAATGTGTTTGCCCAGTTCTTGGAGACGGTCCAAGCGACGGCCCGTCGCAAAAATCGAATAACCATGTTCTGCCAAGGCATGCGCTGTCGCCCAGCCGATCCCTGCAGTCGCCCCTGTGATAAGAGCCCATTTTGCCATAAATTCACCTCACCTAAGACGATAACAGTGAAATAAATCCCTGGCACCCCTGGCGCAGTGCATTTTATAAGAGTCCTTACTGCCTCTCTCGAGGGAGTTCTGGTATTTTGCCCCGCATGAAATGTCCCTGCGGTTCCGAAAAGAAATATACAGAATGTTGTGGTGTTTACCATTCAGGAAAAGCTTTGGCTCCCACGGCCGAAGCTCTAATGCGAGCTCGTTATAGCGCTTTTGCGAAAAATCAAATGCAGTTCCTGCGTGATACGACGGATCCTCAGACTTTGGATCTTATCGATGACGACGCGAACAAGGAGTGGGCCGAGCGCGCGAAGTTCCTTAAGCTCGAGATCGTTCATGCCGAAGAAAAGGCAACCAAAGGCATTGTCGAGTTCAAAGCTTTTTACTCTGTCGACGATGAAGACTACATTCATCACGAAGTGAGCACCTTCCGCAAACAAGCGGGAGAGTGGTTCTTTAAATCCGGCAAAATCAAAGCGGAGAAAACAAAATGAAATACTGGCTCATGAAATCAGAACCAGATGTCTTTTCGATTGATCAACTTCACAAAGACAAGACGACATGGTGGGAAGGCGTTCGCAATTATCAAGCCCGCAACTTCATGATGAAAGACATGCAAGTCGGAGACGAAGTTTTGTTCTATCACTCCAATGCCGAGCCACCGGGCGTGGCAGGTCTTGCCCGTGTTTCTAAAGCCGCTGCCGCCGACAAAACTCAGTTTGATAAAAAATCCGAGTACTACGATGAAAAAGCGACGAAAGAAAAACCGATCTGGTTTTGCGTCGAAGTCGAGTTCGTCAAGAAATTCAAAAATCTTGTGAGCCTTGCGGACCTTCGCGAGAACGACAAACTTGCCGACATGGTGGTGCTGCAAAAAGGCTCGCGTCTTTCTGTTCAGCCGGTCGATAAAAAACATTTCGACATCGTCAAAAAAATGGGCGGCTAGGTTTTCATGAAGTTGTTTTTGGCTCCGATGGAAGGTGTTGTTGATTGGGTGATGCGCGATACGCTCACTCGTATCGGCGGCATTGATCAATGCGTGACCGAGTTTTTGCGCGTCACCGATCGCCTGCATCCCGAGAGCGTTTTTTATAAAAACTGCCCTGAACTTAAAACCGGTTCACGCACGCGCTGGGGCACTCCTGTTTTCGTGCAACTGCTTGGCGGTCATGCCGAGCCTTTGGCTTTAAATGCACAGCGAGCCGTAAAACTGGGTGCTTTGGGGATTGATCTGAACTTCGGTTGCCCGGCAAAAACGGTGAACCGTCACGATGGCGGAGCTTCATTGCTGAAATCCTGCGATCGCGTGTTTACAATCGTCGACACCGTTCGCAAAGCCATTCCGGCGGAGATTCCCGTCACCGCAAAAATCCGTTTAGGCTTTGATGATCCAACGAAGTGTATCGAAATCGCGCAAGCCGTAGAACAAGCCAATGCCACATGGCTCACCATCCACTGCCGCACGAAAACCGACGGTTACAAACCACCGGCGTATTGGGAATGGATCCCGCGTATCAAAGAAAAAGTGAATACAAAAATCATCGCCAATGGCGAGATCTGGAACGTCGCAGACTTTCATCGCTGCGTAGAGGTCACGAACTGCCAGGACTACATGATCGGCCGAGGCGTGATGAGCAATCCTTTTATCTTCCGCCAAATCAAACAAAGCCTGTCACAAGAACCGGTCGAAGAAATGAATTGGCAAAGAGCCAAACCACTTTTGCCGCAATTCTTTGAAGCAAGCACCTTGTATATCAACGACTACTTCGCCGTCTCGCGCACAAAACAATGGCTCAAAGCTTTGTCTTTGAAAAACGCCGAAGCCAAAAACGTTTTCGACGAAATCAAAATCCTCAAAAAACCGGTCGAGTTCCGCGCAAACCTTGAGCGCATTTGTCAGTAAAGCTTTTGAAAGATCCAGTACGGGCTTTTGGCTTTGATCACATGCAGCCTGAAGTGCTCCGCCAACCACTGCATGGTTTTTTCAGAAAAGAAAACGACGTGTGTGAGATCGCGACGGTAGTGCCAATCATGAAATGCGCCTTCGCCTCGGTGGGCAGAGGTCATAATTCCTAAAAGGCCGCCTGCCTTGAGCATCTTGAGTTGCCGTTCAATTTCTTCGCGTGGGTTGTATAAATGCTCCCACACTTCCGTGCTTGTGATCAGATGATACTGTTTTTTTAAAAGTTCCTGATTAGGATTGTAGTAAAGATCGTAGTTCGCAACGCGATATCCTTTTTGCGCGAAGAGTTTCGATAGGACCGCCGTCGGACCGCAACCAAAATCCAACACCGACAATTGCGCAGGATCAAGATTCGCCGCTTTAAAATACTTATCTATTTCGTTCACCAAAGGTTCCAAGAAGGACACGTAACCCGCACTTTCTTGGTTTTCATGATGATCGTAGCGCGCTTTTTCCTGTTGAGGATCAAGACGCTCTGCGGGGTTCATAAAGATCAAATCGCACTCTGCACAATGAAAATAACTGCGCTCAGGCTTCTTCTCGACTTTAAAGGCTTCTGAATGTGGGGATTGGCAGAGTAAACATAGCATCGCATTTGAATCCTTGTCTCTGTGTGGTGGCTATGTCAAAAAGAATTATGGCTAAAGTACTTATCTATAAAAAGAACCCGTGTCCTTATTGTGATCGTGCGATCAATTTCCTCGAGGGAAAAGGGATTGCTTACGACGTTGTTGATCTCACTGACAAACAGGAAGAGATCGACCGAATTAAAAACGAAACCGGCTGGAGAACGGTGCCTATCATTCTTATCAATGGGCAATTGATCGGTGGTTACACGGATCTAAAAGCTCTGGATGACGAAGGCAAACTGACGCCGATGCTTGAAGGAAAATAATTTTTAAGAAGACCTTTATGAAGTCGATTCTTTGGGCTCTGATAAGAACTACGAAGTCCGACGTTCTGCTTATGGCGAGCCCGATCGTACTCCACGCCCGGCGCATTTTCCTTAATCTATTGTCTTAATTCGGTGCGAGGGCTCATCTCAACAGGGCCCTCGAAGAATTTGCGAACCCCTTCGATCATCTCATCGATATTTTTCGCTTTCGCACAAACACCGACAAGAGCATTTCCAAACACGAGCCATACACTGGTTGTGCGCACGTAAAAACGCACCTTACGCATCGCCAGATCTTCGCCAAAATACTGACGGGATAATTCAATCAAATGCAAAAGGCAGCGACCGTATTCAGAACCTTCCTCTTCCGGAGTCCGCGGCGCTTTCATACCCTCTTTCCCTGCGGGAGGTGCAAAGCCCAGGTCCTCACCCAACTGCCACATCATCCAAGGACGGGCGGCTAAACCACGACCCGCCATCGCCATGTCACAGCCGGTTTCTTGCAACATCAACATCGCGTCTTCCGCCGTTTGAATATCGCCATTGCCAATGACAGGAAAATCAACCGCCGCATGCAGTTGTTTGATTTGTTCCCAGTCTGCGGAACCACGGCGTTTTTGCGCCGCTGTTCGCGGATGCAAACACACCCACGCAGCTCCGGAGTTGCGAAGCCCTGTCACAAATGAAAGAAGCTCGTCAAATTCCTTAGTGCTACCCACGGCACGCAGCTTAACACTGACAGGCACCGTTGAGTTTTTGACAGTCATACGCACGACTTCCGCGGCGTAGGCAGGATCTCCCATCAACGCGACTCCGTAGTTGTGCTTCAAGGCTTTTTGCACGGGACAACCCATATTGATGTCGATGGCTTCCGCTCCCCATTCGACAAGTCTTTTCACGCTCTCTGCAATCGGGATTTCTTCGTTGCCAAGAATTTGCGGAACGAGACCAGTTTCATGGGCGGCTCGCAAAGTCTCGGGTGTTTTTTCAAGATTTTCAGCGGGAATACGGCGCGAGTTGAGCATCTCTGTCGGCCAAATCGTAAACGCATTTTGCGGGAGATAGGCGCGCATGACCTCACGTAAAGCAACGTGAGTCAAACCCACCATAGGCGCCAGACACAAAGGAAAGTTCACCCTTCCATCCAAGATAGGACGATGCAAACCGAGTTTCATTTTCGAAGAGCCCATTGAGTCTAATGCCATGCCAAGCTTGTACCAAAGAAGCCTTTATACTTGCAATGAGCGAGTCACATTAACGGGTAAAACGCGGCAAAAAGCGTAAATATTTTTCGGGAAACACGTCCAAAGACATGCGATTCAAATCCGAGTCTAAGACAAAAGGCATTTCGATGATCTTCCCTTTACTGAAATGCTCGCCCTGGCGGAAAAGAATCTGCGCTTCCTCGTCCGTCACTTCGGAGTAATAAGGCGCATAGAAAGACAGAATCACGGAGTTTTCCGGAAGAAATCCATGCACGTTATTTACCTGATCGATAAAAACGCGCGGGCATTTCTGCAAAAACATCCAGCGAAATTTCTGTTTGCTGATCCATTCAATCCAAGAGCGGATTCCGACAGAGTTGATGCTTTCAAAACGAGAAAGGTCCACCAAGACGTCACGATTTTCGGCAAGAACAAGCTCCGGAAAGTCCACATGCTCATCAATGATGCCACTGATTTCAAGCAAGAGGTGCTGAGGAAGATTTTGAATTGTAAACTGCGCTTTGCTCACGGGGACACCATTTCATCGAGTTCCCCGCTTATCGGATTTTTTTGAGAAAGGAATATCGTATTTTTAAAAGATGAAACTTTAAAGTGTTCTTCGTCGTTTCATCAAAGGCATTACTACTTACTATACGCGCGACGCGACTGGATTTAAGGCCCAGCGTTTTAAAGCTTCATAGCCACCAAACAAAATTCCCGAGAAGAAAAGATCGCCATAGATCTGGTTATCAAAGAACGGGATCGCAGCAACGTAACACTGAACCAGACCAGCCCATGTCGGCGCATAGAAACCTTCCATCAACCAGACGCCCAAATTTGAGATCAAAAAGAAGACAGAACTCGAAACAAGAGCAAAGGTACCAACGCGGAAAACTGATTTTTGTTCACGCAAATTCCAGCCCAAAATCACGATCAAAGAAAATGCGAAATAAACAAAAAGCATGGTTGAGTGGAACCCCAAAACAAAGTCACTGACCAACAAGGCCGCCAAAGGAAGAATCAGGGAAAGCTTTTTTGAAGGAAAGTTCGCACCACCGAAAAGAGCCATCGCTCCGATCGCAGTGAAGTTCCAAGGATGAGGAATCAAACGGCTGAATGCCGCTGCAAGAACCATCAATACCAACGTGATCAACTGAGTTTTCTTCATCTCAAACTCCCTTTAAAAGGCTTTCGACTCTCTATTTGTGCGGGGCGAAATTATCATCGATTCATTCTATTGTCTACCAGTTCTTGGACGACTCCCGGCTCTGAAAGAGTGGTGATGTCCCCCAACTGATCTGGTTGATTTTCCGCGATTTTTCGCAAAATTCTGCGCATGATTTTACCTGATCTTGTCTTTGGCAAACGGGGCGCCCACTGGATCAAATCCGGCGTGGCGATCGGGCCAATTTCCTTACGAACTGTCTGGATCAGCTCTTTACGCAGATCCTCAGAAGGCGTTTCTCCCGTCTTCAAAGTGACGAAGGCATAGATTCCTTGCCCTTTGATATCGTGAGGATATCCCACCACAGCAGCCTCTGCGACTTTAGCGTGTGCCACTAACGCTGACTCAATCTCGGCCGTTCCCAGACGATGACCCGAGACATTGATAACATCGTCCACGCGACCGGTGATCCAATAATATCCATCTTTATCGCGGCGACATCCATCACCTGTAAAATAGTAACCGGCATAGGTCGAAAAATAAGTCTCTTCGAAACGCTTGTGATCGCGATAGACCGAGCGCATTTGTCCAGGCCAGGAATCCGCGATGACCAAGACACCCTCACCGGCTCCGTGAATCTCTTGTCCTTCGTTGGAAAGAAGCTTCGGTTGCACTCCGAAAAATGGCAAGGTCGCAGAACCTGGCTTCGTCGCGATAGCTCCCGGCAACGCGGTGATCAGAATACCACCTGTCTCTGTCTGCCACCAGGTATCGACAATAGGACATCGCCCCTCACCCACAACATCGTGATACCAGTACCAAGCTTCGGGATTAATCGGCTCTCCCACAGAACCCAAAACTCGCAATGTTTTACGAGAGGTTTGTTTAACAAAGGCATCTCCTTCCCGCATCAACGAACGAATCGCCGTCGGAGAAGTATAGAAAATCGTCACATGATGTTTATCAATAATTTCCCAGAAGCGCGCCGGCGTTGGATAGTTCGGAACACCTTCAAAAAAGAGAGACGTAGAACCATTCGCTAGAGGGCCATAGACAATATAACTGTGCCCTGTGACCCACCCTACGTCAGCACTGCACCAGTAAATATCGTTTTCGCGATAGTCGAAAACATATTGGTGAGTCATACTGGCATAAACCAGATAGCCGCCTGTCGTGTGCATCACGCCTTTGGGTTTTCCTGTTGAACCGGATGTGTAAAGAATGAAAAGAGGATCTTCCGCATCCATCGGCTCGGCTTCACACTGATCGTTCACGGTTTTAACAATATCGTGATACCAGATATCGCGGCCACTTTGCATATCGACGTTTTGATCTGCGTACTTAAAAACTAAAACGCTTTCGAGATTAGATACTTTTGCGAGCGCCTTGTCGACGTTGTCCTTAAGATGAATAACCTTGCTGCCGCGAAAGCCCGCGTCTGCTGTGATGACGAAACGTGATTGACCGTCAATCATACGATCCGCGATGGAATCAGGAGCAAAACCTCCGAAGACAACCGAGTGAACCGCACCGATACGCGCACATGCGAGCATCGCATAAGCAGTCTCAGGAATCATCGGCATATAGATCGTCACGACGTCGCCTTTTTTAACGCCCATTTTTTTTAGCACGTTCGCAAGCTTGCAAACTTCGTGGTGCAATTCTTTGTAGGTGATTTTTCTAACGGGAATTTCGGGAAGATCCGGCTCCCACAAAAGGGCGACTTTGTCGCCACGGTCCTTAAGATGGCGATCAATGCAGTTGTAAGAGACATTCAGCTTTCCACCCTGGTACCACTTGATGCTCACCGGTTTGTGAAAGCTGGTTTCTTTGACTTTATCCCACTTCTTAAACCAGTGCAGACGCTCGCCTTGCTCGGCCCAAAAACCTTCGGGGTCTTTGACAGAGCGTTCGTACATTTCTTTGTACTTTGCCTCGTTGATCAATGCATTTTTCGCAACGTCCGCAGGGACAGGATAAAGTTCTTTCTGCATAACAACCTCGTAACTAAATCGTAACTCCTAAGGTCACGAGGTCAAATGTTTACACGCAGATGCAGGATTATATTTTGGTACGACTCTGATAGAGACGATGTAGAGACATCCCTACAATCATCGCCGCGACAAAAATGCCTGCTTGAAAATTTCCGGATCCTAAAGAGGACAAACCGGGTCCGGGACAATAGCCTCCTAGGGCCCAGCCAAATCCAAAAAGCGCGCTTCCTACCATAAGAGGTTTGTTTAACTCCTTCGCCTTTGGAATATGCCATTGAGAATCAAAAAGAGGACTTCTTTTCCCGCGAATCCACAAATAGGACAACGCATGAACCGGGATTGCCGCCATCATCACAAAGAGCAACGATGGATCCCAACCCTCCCCCCATTGCAAAAAGCCGATAACTTTTTGCGGTTGAGTCATTCCCGCAATCGCAAGACCGATAGAAAAAATCACTCCAACAAAAAAAGCGATAAAAAGCTGTCCGTACTTTTGCATATCAAAATCCCGCCCAATATTTAAAAGCCGTCGCGGTTACAATCCCCACTATCATAAAGATCAATGTAGCGACGATAGAACGCACCGAAAAGCGCGATATTCCGCAGACGCCATGGCCACTTGTACAACCACTTCCCAGAACAGTTCCAAAACCCACGATCACGCCCGCCAACGCAATCATCCACGTCGTGCGATTTGTAGCGTTTGCAAATAAAGCCGGTCGCCATTGGTTCATGGCAAAACCGCCCAGCACGAGTCCCGCGATAAAAAGTCCGCGCCACAGTTTTTCGCCAGAAGAAAATCCTAAAAATCCATTGAGAATGCCACTGATACCTGTCACGCGTCCGTTAAACACCAGCATCAGCGAAGACGCGAATCCAATCAACGCTCCGCCAAGCAAAGCCCATAATATATTATCTGGCATAGGAAACCTCTTTTTAAAAATATACTAACCGACCCTGAGAGCGCACGTCGATGATTTCGTTGACTTCATTCTACGCTGTCCTAAAACTAAAGACGCTCACTTCCGAGGAGAAAAACCATGGCTCTGCAGATTCAGCATTTTTTTGATCGTGGGACTTCGACACTTACTTATGTCGTAGCGGATCCTGCAACCAAAGATGCCGTCGTTATTGATCCAGTTTGGAATTTCGATCTCACGTCAGAAACACGGTCCACCGAATCTTTGGACGCCGTCGTCGCGTATCTGCGCGAAAATCATCTTACTCCGCACTACGTGATGGAAACTCATGCCCATGCCGACCACTTGTCGAGCTCGCAACTTTTTAAAAACTATTATCCGAACATCAAGGTCGCCATCGGCGAGCGCATCACGGAAGTTCAAGCCGCCTTCAAAGAAGTTTTGAACCTGCCTGACTTGGACGTGCACGGAAAAGAGTTCGACGTTCTTTTAAAAGACGGCGACACCTTGCAAGCAGGATCGTTAAAATTCAAAGTCATGTTCACCCCCGGCCACACACCGGCCTGCGCTTGTTATCTGATTGAGGATGCGCTTTTCACCGGAGATGCCATTTTTATGCCCGACTCCGGCACAGGCCGCTGTGATTTTCCTAAGGGCAGCGCCGAAGATCTTTACAATTCCATTGAAAATAAAATTTATTCTTTGCCTGACTCCACCCGCATCTTTGTCGGTCACGACTATCAACCGCAAGGCCGCGATCTGAAATTTCAAACGACGGTGAAAGAAGAAAAAACACAGAATATTCATCTGAAAGACACAACGAAAAAAGAAGAGTTTGTGAAGTTTAGAACGGAGCGCGACAAAACTTTGGCCGCGCCGAAGCTGCTTATTCCCAGCATCAAAGTGAATATTCGCGCTGGCCGCATCTAGTCCTAATTCAAGATCCTGAAAATAAAAAAGCCGGATTCTTTCGAACCCGGCTTTTTTGTATTTAGATTTTAATCAGTCTTAGTTGACGTCTTTGTAGTCAGCATCGATCACGTCGTCGCCGCCTTTGTTCGGCTCAGACGGCTCTTGCTGTCCGCCGCCAGCGCCTTGATCGCCACCTTGAGCTCCTTGCTTTTTATAAAGCTCAGAAGTCAATTTGTGTGTCAAAGCTTGCAACTTTTCGAAAGAAGCTTTGAGTTCATCAGCTGAAGAGCCTTTGTTCTCAAGAACTTTTTTCGCGTCAGCGATCGCTTCATTCGCAGATTTCACCTCAGCTTCTGGGATTTGTGCGCCAGAATCTTTGATCAACTTCTCAGTTTGGTAAACCAAGTTGTCGAGGTTGTTTCTTTGCGTTGCTGCTTCCGCTTTACGCTTATCTTCTTCCGCGTGACCTTCAGCATCGTTCACTGCGCGCTTGATCTCTTCTTCAGAAAGACCGGATTGCGCCGTGATCTTGATTTGCTGAGTCTTACCAGACGACATGTCTTTCGCACTCACGTGCAAGATACCATTGGCGTCGATATCGAAAGTCACCTCGACTTGAGGAACACCGCGCGGAGCTGGTGGGATACCAACAAGCTCAAAGCGTCCCAAAGTTTTGTTGTCTGTCGCCATCTTACGCTCACCTTGCAGGACATGGATGTCCACCGCAGGTTGGTTGTCTGCCGCTGTCGAGAACACTTGTGATTTCTTTGTAGGAATCGCTGTGTTTCTCTCGATCAATGTCGTCATCACGCCACCCAAAGTCTCGATACCGAGGCTGAGCGGAGTTACGTCAAGAAGAAGAACGTCTTTCACTTCACCCGCAAGGACACCACCTTGAACTGCGGCACCAACGGCCACAACTTCATCTGGATTCACTGTGCGGTTTGGCTCTTTACCGAAGAAGTCTTTCACTGCTTTTTGGATAGAAGGAATGCGTGTTGAACCACCCACAAGAACGACTTCGTCGATCTCAGAAGCTTTCAATCCCGCATCCGCCAAAGCCTTACGGCAAGGCTCCATAGAGCGTTTTACAAGGTCTTCCGTCATCTGATCGAACTTTGCGCGAGAAAGTCTTGTTTGCAAATGTTTCGGACCAGATTGGTCAGCCGTGATGAATGGCAAATTGATCTCTGTTTCTTGTGTTGAAGAAAGTTCGATCTTCGCTTTTTCAGCCGCCTCTTTCAGACGCTGCAAAGCCATTTTGTCATTCTTAAGATCAATACCTTGATCTTTTTTGAATTCAGAAATCAACCATTCCAAGATCACTGTATCGAAGTTGTCACCACCCAAGTGAGTGTCCCCGTTCGTCGCACGAACTTCGACAACACCGTCACCGACTTCAAGGATAGAGATATCGAATGTACCTCCACCGAAGTCATAGATAGCGATCTTTTCGTCTTTCTTTCTATCAAGACCGTAAGCAAGCGCTGCTGCTGTCGGTTCGTTGATAATACGTTTTACGTCAAGACCTGCGATACGACCGGCGTCTTTTGTCGCCTGTCTTTGCGCATCGTTGAAGTAAGCAGGAACAGTCACAACGGCTTCCGTTACAGGTTCACCCAAGTAGTCTTCAGCCACTTTTTTCAATTTCGCGAGAACAGCTGCACCGATCTCTTCCGGAGAAACTTGTTTGCCTTGAACTTTGAAAGCACAGTCGTTGCCTTTAGCAACTACAGTGTAAGGAACAAGTTTGATTTCTTCAGAAATTTCTTCGAATCTGCGACCGATGAAACGTTTTGCAGAGTAGATCGTGTTTTCAGGATTTGTTACAGCCTGACGTTTAGCAATTTGACCCACCAAACGGTCGCCGTCTTTCGTGTACGCGACAACGGAAGGAGTGGTACGCGCGCCTTCTTCGTTCACGAGAACTTTAGGCTCACCGCCCTCCATAATCGCGACGCATGAATTCGTCGTTCCTAAGTCGATACCAATAATTTTACCCATACCAAGTCTCCTATTAAGCTCTTTTAGATACTTTCAATGTGGGGCTCCATTCGCATTCGTCAAGGTGCCCAACTTAAAAAAACATGACAATATTTTAACAAATAATATCAATATGTTACGGACATTTAACTCGTGTTATCGGGCAGCTTTGGGCATGATGTGACCTCACAACAGCCCCTCTCTCTCAGGCCCCGGCGCAAACCCTTCAACGCTGGGGCCTCAATTTCAAGCGCCTATTTTTTACGTCCGAACAAACCGCCGCCTTCCGCTGCGACTTTTAAACCGCGTGCTTTCGCGATTTCTCTTAACGCTTTTTCCTCATCCTTGTGGAGTTTTTCCGGGAACTGCACGTTCACATGGAAATAGATATCACCGCGACGGCTGCCGCGAAGTGAAGGCAAACCTTCTCCGGAAAGTTTCACGTTGTCGCCAGGGTGAGCGCCGCGAGGAATTTCGAGCGTTGCTTTACCCATCACTGTCGGTACTTCGACCTCCGCGCCCAAAAGCATTTGCACGTACGGGATGGAAACTTCCGCGAACAGATCGTCTCCACGACGTTCAAAATGAGGATGTTGTTTTACGCGGATTTCGACATAGAGATCTCCCGGAGGACCTCCCATGTAACCGCCTTCGCCTTCGGTCGCAACACGCAGACGTGTGCCTGTGTCGACTCCCGCCGGAATGTTAAGACGGATTTTTCTGTGTTCAGGTTGACGGCCTTTGCCTTTGCACGACTTGCACGGATTTTTGATCACAGTGCCTTGCCCGTGACACGTTGGACATGTCGAAGCCATCGCAAAGAAACCTTGAGAGCGCACCACTTGGCCCGAGCCGCCGCATGTTCCGCATGTAGAAACTTGCGAGCCTTTTTCTGCGCCGGTGCCTTTACACTCGTCGCAGTTTTTCTCTGTGTCGAATTCGATTTCTTTTTCAAGACCCGTGATCACGTCTTTCAGAGTGATTTCTGTGACGTAGCGAAGATCTGATCCACGACGAGGCTCATTGCGGCTTTGACGGCGCTGACGTTGACCGCCCATGCCTCCACCGAAAAAGTCGCCAAAGATATCACCGAAGTGAGCAAAGATGTCGTCGACATCCTGGAAGCCCGCTCCACCACCGCGGCCCGAGAAAGCGTCGTGACCGAAACGATCGTACTGCGCACGTTTTTGTGGATCACTGAGAACCTCATAAGCGCCAGCGGCTTCTTTGAATTTTTCCTCCGCCTCTTTATTGCCCGGATTTTTATCAGGATGGAGTTGCATGGCCAATTTGCGATACGCTTTTTTGATCGTATCTTGGTCTGCATCGCGGGCGACGCCCAGAATTTCGTAGTAGTCTCTTTTGCTCATATTCTGTCGAACCTAACGTTGTGCGCTAATTGTCAGATAGGACAAAATATGGTGTTAAAACCGCAGCCGTCAATGGGTTCGTGGAAAATTGTCGCTTACTTTCGAAGTTGCTTGTTAGGATCTCGCGATTTCGTCGCGCGGGGCGTCTAATGGACTCGTTAACAAAGTCTCTTCCGACTTAAGGGGTGGAAATTTAAGAGTCAGACTCTCAAGAGTATCGTCGGCAGCAGGAGGGCGACCAACAAACGCTTATATCCTCCTTTTTAACCCCAATTTTTCCGCCATAAGATTATTGTGAGTGCGACAGAGAATTCTTAAATTGCTAGAATCATCCGAACCACCCAGCGCCTTGGGAACGATGTGATCCATCTGAAGTTGGTAGTTGGAACCACAAGTTTTGCCGTTTTTATGTTTGTACTGACATCGATGATTCGCAGCCGTGAGCAAAGCGCGTTTTGTTTTGATGGAAATGTACGGTCGAGAGTTGGCTCCTCTTGCGATTTGCTCGGATTGCTTGGATTGCGATGATGGGTTCTTATTCAAATTCTGCGAAATGGATTTTTTTGTTTTGCGCGATTCTGCCTTCGAAGCGGCGAAGCTCTGCGTAACACTGTCGTCGCTTTTATTTCCTAGTTTAGCCTTGTTGTATTTCTGAGCCAGCATCGTGATGACATCACTCCAGGAACCGTGTGGGCAAATATGTGAAAGCAGTTCCTTAGCTTTCTTGAGTTCTTCAAATTCTTCCTTGGAGAGCGTGATCTCCAAACGAATCGTTTCGTCAGCCTGAGGCTTTAGAGATTCGTGTGCTTGGACTGGTTTGTTAAATTCCACCGCCAAAACTTTTTGCGTTTCAAAAGTATTTTTATGTTCAATCTCGTGAAGAATCTTCTGAGTTTGCAGTGGAGAAACGGCGGCACCCGTTGCTCGCTTTTCTTCTTTGAGGCATTTCTGAACTTGCGTCAGTTGGGACAAATTCAAGGCGCCGGTTTCAAGCTTTTCCGCGACAGACGGAATTTGTTTTAAGAGGCGCGCCGACTGCAGCCGTCGGTAAGCGCTCGACTCAAGGCTTTTTGTAAGATAAGAAAACATACCATCGTAGCCAAGTTCCGCATAAATTTTGCGCGATTCAATTTCGTTGAGGTGCAGAAGAATAAGATGCGTGATCTTCCTTTCGGTACGCACCAATTTTTCTAGGCGTTGCGTGAGCTCATTATTTGAAATGTTTTTGAAATCCACTTTGACTCCTTTTGATCGCGAACAAAGGCACCATAACATGGGTTTTCGAAATGTATTTTTGACGGTTTTCTTGAAGTGAAGATGAAATTTCAATTGAGCTTTAGAGGATGTTTAGAGCGCTTAAGAAGGGCATGGTGAAGACTTTTTCCTTCTCGGCAGCGGGTTCTCATGAAACTTTTTAAGTAGCGATAGATGCGATCCTAAAAACACGAAAACCACGGCAAGAAAAATTTCATTACAAATAGATTTTCGACTCATGGCTTCTGCAAAGCGGTTTTTCTAGAGTGATGCTAAATTACTTACTTAATTTTTTCCTAAGAAGACCTTCTAAGTAATCTAATTTTCTTTGATCACCGAGATCCTCTGGCATGGAGAAATCGTCTAAAGATGGCAAAACTATTTGCCCACTGTTCGTGAAAATCACTAAACGAGTATTGAAATCGTTTCGCTCAATTCCCCTTATATCGCTAAATTTCACACTCATAACTTTTTGTGTAAGAAAGATTCCTCTGCTGCGAAGGGTAATACTGTCACCCTGAATGTCGATCTCTTTTTCATGAGCAAACTTGAGATACAATCCGAATAATGCCATGAGTACTAATGCGAATCCTCCTTGCTCAGCATCTAGTTTTTTTGCATGGTTGATATCGCAATGGCCGATATAGATAAAAAATGCTCCCACTGCAACGCCAGCGAGAGCAAAAGGCCATATAATGTTTAAAATCCGTTTATTAGTTATATACACTTTATTTACTCATAAGAATTGTACTCAGAATGTCTAAAGGCTGGGTCGCTATTCCTAACCCGATATCAACGGCAGCAGCTCCGCCGCCCGATAACCCACTGCCTAAAGCTGGTCCCCCCGCGCCTCCAATGGCGCATAAGCCCGCGCTTACTGCTGCTGCCTTAACGTCAACCTTATTATTGAAAAAGTGTTGGCTCAAGATATTACTTGTGAATGCCGCTTGCCCAGCTCCAAACGCAGACGATAGAATCTGTCCTCCAAGCCCTACTTCCATGATAGCTGCCGCTTTCAGCAAAAGAGCACCACCCGATCCGGCAGCAAAGCCCGTAACTCCTCCCATCGCAATTCCAGCCAGAATACTTTGATTGGTAGCATACGCCCCAATACCCCCAGCCACCGCACCGATAATGCCACCTACAGCACCGGAAACGAGCCAAGGAAGCCTTCCATTTTGATCAAAGTAGTTAACTGGGTCATTGAAAACGTAGCTATAAAGATTGACCATTTGCCCCTTGAAGAGAATCGGGTCCTTTAATGTCCATCTTCCAATCTCCGGATCAAAATCCCTCGCACCGAATCTCACCAAACTAGTTTGGTTATCATAAACCCCACCCGCAAACCCAAACGGCAAATACCCAGGATTCGTATCAACGATAACTCTACCAAACTCATCATGATCCATCCTTTGGATGACCGCTCCATCGGATTGTTTCACTACAAGTCTTGGCGAGCCCAGGTGGTCAGAGATGATTCTGTATTTTACTCCTGAAGCGATCATGTAATCAGGAATGTTTGCTTTCGATCCGTAGATGAATCTTTTTGTGATCGCGCCTGCCGCGTTTAACTCCGCAGCGATTCGATATTGATCCATGTAGATCCAACGCTTTTGGACGACTCCGTTTACTTTTTTGCCGATTCTTCTGTTAAGGCCATCGATCTCGTAAGAAATCACAGTTCCATTTGGCAGTGTTACTTGAGTCAAATTACCGAAAACATCGTACACATACTGAGTCAGTGCGCTTGTCGTATTGTTCAGCTTACTGACAAGATCTCCGTTCGCATTATATGTAAAAGAATAAGTGTTATACGTGAGCAAACGATCTTGATCGTCATATGTTGCCGATGTTGGCTGAGCGCCGATAGTACCACCGTTGCGGTTACTATTCGTGTCATAAGTATACGTGGCGGCTACAGCGGAATTCTTGTCCGTTTGACTTAGCCGACCTGAGTTGTCGAAGGTATAAACGTAGTTATCCGTAGCTCCGTTCATTGTTTGGGTTTTGCCGTCAATTCTTCCCATGGCATCGCGATTCAACGTCAAATCATAGATAACTGTCGTGCCTCGTTTAGCTTGGTAGCCAACAATTTCACCATAGGTATTGTACGTGTATGTATCCGAAAAACCAGTCGTACCCGTTCCCATTGTCGTCCCAGTCAACTGACCGTCTGGTACGTTATAAGTGAGATTAACGTCTCCCGCCTTCTTAAGATCTTCGTCATCGTTGTACAAATAAGTAACCGTCGATGTTGTACCGATTGGATTCATGACTGTATCAGAGTCCTTGCGATTACCTGCGCCATAAATAGAAGAATAGCTGCCAACACTATTGCCGGAAATATATGTGTTGTATCCAGCAGGCTCTCTTCCAATATAGGTGATTTGCGTACTAACTCCAAACGGAGTCTCAACAGAGGAAGGAAGCCCCACTGTTGTATCAAGATATTGATAATAAAAACCATCAGGAGTTTCATAGTTCTCTAGAACTCCCGTCGTGGCGTTAAAATTATAATTAACAAAACCGCCATCGGGACGCGCAATCGCAGTGAGTTGCTTGTCGAGATTATACGTGTAAGTCGTGTTAACGAGGGAGACTCCAGATAGCACTGGAGGCTCGTAAGCTCCAACTAAACCATGGCCATTGAGAGAAAACGCATGAAGAGGACGCCCCGGCGGAGTCACTCCCGTCAAGTTTCCAACACCATCATAAATAAATGAGATCACGCGACTGTCAGGCAAGACCTTTGACGCCACTCTGTTCGCCGTATCGTAAACGTAGGAGGTCGTTTGGTTCAAAGGGTTCGTAATACTTTCGAGAAGACCCAAAGCATTGTAACCAAGAGTTGTCGTTCGTGTTCCATTAACGATCGAAGTTAAGTTTTCATTCGTATAGATGAAATTAACCGCATTCAAATTACCTTGTTTCGCCGAGACAATTCTTTCATATGAATCTATCGCCCACTCTTTTACCTTTCCGAGGAAAGACGTGGCCGTAAACTTTTTCGTAAGCGGATCGAATACTGTTGTGATTTTGGTGTTTTCACCTGAAAGTTGCGAGGTTTCCTGCCAGCTCGTGATTGAGAAAGGATCGTTCATATTCGCAAGCATAACACTTTGTGTACGGTCGATTGTGCGAGTACCGCCTCCTTTGGATACACTTTCCGATTGGGGAAATCTAACCATTCCTCCAAAGCGTGCATCCTCGATCGATGTCACCGCTCGAGTTACTCCGTACGACGTTTCATTTAAACTGTGATTTGGTCCTTGTGGCGTATAAGAAACTGACGTAGCCGTGCCCATCGAGTTATTTACATTCCTTGAAATGCTGCCATCTTGGAGCGAGCTTGTTTGTATTTGGCTCATGCGCCCCAACGCCGTATTCATGGAAATATCAAACGCATAGCTAGAATTAATATTCTTAATTAATTCAAAAAAATATCCGCCAGAATGAGAGTCTTTTGTTAATTTACCACCGAGGTCATATTCGAACGTACTAATTTCACCATTTGGCTTCTGAAATGTGTGCAGCAAGCCACCTGAAGAATAATAACTCATACTATATATTTCGTTGCGTGGATTCTTTATGGAGGAGATATAGCCATTTGAATCAAGACCAACGAGAGTTAACTGACCACTGGGTGCTTGAATTGAATTAAAGTTGCCTGAGGAATCACGGTTAAAAGTTGTGACTTTACCAAATGGTTCAGCAATCGAGATCAAACGTCCCTGACTGTCATAATTAAATGAGTAAATGTTGGTACCCAGAAGCGCAGTCTTTGTATATAAATGTCTCCCGTTTAAGTCGAATATATAAACTTCATTTCCTGCTGCCGAAGCGATATAAAGCTGAGATACACTATAGGGTTTTGCTTCGACATCCTTAAATCCACCTTCGGCAAAATAAATTCGTTTCAAAAATGGATCGTAGAGTCTAAAATTCTTTGGCAACCAGCCTCCAAGCCCAATATCTCTGGCATTGAAGTGACCTAACGAAACATTGAATATATTGGGGAAACTTCCCGCCGGTGACGTTTCAACCATACGCACCTGAAATTTCGCAGATAAAACAGGAAACGTATTGCTTGCATCGAGACCGTTCCAGACATACTGATATGTTTGATTCGGAGTTGTATTAGAGAATGAAGCCGTATCTACGACAACACCATCTCGTTTCGTTTCAATTGAAAAAGATTGAATGTAATCCCTCGGAGTGTCTCCAGATATCTTAACCTTTATTCTGAAATCATCTTCTCGTCCGGGCTGAAATACTGAATTATAAACGAGCGGCTCCTTCACTCCCGTTATTCGGATTTCTTCTGACAAAGACTGACTTTCAATATGAACTATCGATCCGGAGACAGGACATCCGCCAGGGGGACCGCCAGGGCCACCTGGCCCGCCCGGAGGCGGATTAATTGGTTCGGCAGGAGGTACCATAAAACATCTCGGAACTAAAAGAATATGCTCATCCTCCCACTCGTTATGATAGGGAGGATAAGGAGGATCATTCACTATATCCCACGAATCCTCAACATATTTGACCTTGCATGAGAGACGGTCTGTTGATGAATCGACATGAGTAATTTGCATCGGCTCATATGTGGCACAAGATTGCCAGCCTGGAGCAGTCCAACACTGACTAGTGCATCCCTCACTAAATGCTTTAATTGTGTCTGCCCTTCCTTCCTCACAAGTTTGAGACCGAGAAAAACTTGAATATCCAAATAAAAAACAAAAAATACTGGTATTTAAGAAGATAAGCCGCATTTTCACCCCATAAATAATGATTTATTTATGAATTAAAAATGTACTGTTCTCCGCAATCAATACCTAGATTTCAAATCAATACCTACTTGTTTAAAGTTTGTTGCTACCCCGCAAAGTCGCGCAATCTTGAACAACAAACCGTAAAAGAGAACCGATCAATATCAGCTTTTTTATTTGAATTTTATTGAGTTGATTTTGTCTTGAAGACGCTTGATGAGAACCGGGTCTTGGTTTGTTGCGATCATTTCTTGTAGCAGTGATTCTGCCAACTCGAGATGCCCGGAGTCCGAATAAAGACGACCCGCAAGAGTGAACACCCATTGGGGAGCTCCGTTTTGCCCCGCCTGAATTAACAGTTCGGCAGCGCGCTTCTTGTCCTTCACTTCATAGAGATAATGGTAGGCAGCTCGATACAGAATCGGCCAATCTTTAGGAAAGGCTTTTACACCTTTATCAAATATTTTTGTCGCACCGTCTACGTCCGTTATTAAAACAGTTAAAGCCAATGCCCCAGCTGCATAGGGAATCCTAAAATGCGGAGATAAATTTGTAATTGCATCTAGCATCTGGTACAACCAAGAATTATTACGGCACACTTTCTTAGCCACTTCTTGGTCACAATAATCAAAGTCTTGAAGTGTTCTAATCCACAAGCTGTCTGCCACAATTTCCGAAAATCCAAAAGAGAAACGTTCGAGCATCGGCGGAGGCGCAATAAGCTGACGCCTCGTCTCTATCTGTGTCTTGGGCAGTGATGTTGAGTACACAATTAACAAAAAAGAAAAAATCCCAAGTATTACGCTTGGGATTTTTTCTTTTACGCAATCTTTTTTATAGATAGCCATAATTCCTTAAGGAATACCATTTCGGTAGTTTTGTAAATCTTTGTTGTGATCAATAAACCACTGATCATTTCCGCCATTAGTATGAATGACAGCTAGAGCTTCTGCTCGGAATGTTGAACCTGTAGCCGGAGCTGTTACCGTAGCCGTTCCAGGTAGCGCTCCCGGCAAAGCATTTGTGGCGCCACGAAGAATTGTACATCCCGTAGCTCCAATAGTACCAGTTTGAGTGCAATATGCCATGGTGTTTCGCACGTTACCAGGAGCCACTGGCTGATTCTGATAACCATTCGCTGCACCAGCATCACCAGTTGAAGTTGAAAAGCCCACATTATATCTCAATTTCCCTTCAGGAGAAAAACCAACAGCCCCGAACATACTGTGATAAGCAGTATACTCAGCATAAAAAGCTTTTTCAGATGTATATAGCGAAGACAAATTAGTTTTAGCTTCAGACTGACGTGCCTTTGCAAGATATTTATTAACAGCAGGAACGGCGATCGACGCCAACACACCGATGATTGCCACCACAACCATCAACTCAACAAGCGAGAAACCTCGTTGAGAATTTCTAGATGAAAACATTAAGACCTCCATGGTTCTTTTTTTCTGTTTACCAACATAAGTGTGTCAAATGTAAATGGTAATTGCAAGGTACTGTCTCTAATATGAACCGAGAATGTATTCGGTGTAACACTCACTCGACGGAACACTCTCCCTCGACGAAAAACCAGCTTTTGTTTCTCCCCTAGACTTGTCAAAGACGAAAGAGTGCTCAAATTGAGGCATAAGGTAGAATAAACATATGGGTGACAACAACAATAATAACAACAGCAACTATCCATTTTCGAATCCCGAAGGGGAAGCGGGCGTCCAGATTGTTCCAAAACTAGACACTCCGAAGATGTATAAAGTGATTCTTCTCAATGATGATTACACTCCCATGGATTTTGTCGTTCTTGTATTGCGTCGTTTTTTCGCGAAAACAGAAGAGCAAGCGACGCAAATCATGTTAGATGTACATAAGAAGGGTGCAGGTGTCGCTGGGGTCTACAGTCTTGAGATTGCCGAGATGAAAGTGATGCAAGTGAACCAATTCGGCCAACTCAATCAGTATCCCCTTAAGAGTACACTGGAGGAGGAAGCATGATGAGCCGAGAACTTGAGCGCAAGCTCGCGGAAGCTACGGAACTCGCCAAGCGTCATCGCCACGAGTTTGTGACTCTCGAACATATCCTACTTGTCCTCACTGAATCTCCTGTGATGGTTGAAATTCTCGAAGCCTGCGCCGTGAACGTGCAGAAACTCAGACAAGATCTCAAAGATCATCTTAAAGTCGGAATTCCTCAAATCACCGATGATCAATTGTCTTCTTACGGCGGCTTTGATTCTTGGACACCGGAGTTCACTTTGGCTTGCCATCGACTGATTCAACGGGCTGCGATTCAAATGAAAAGCGCAGGACGAAATCAGATCAGCGAAGGAAGTTTGCTTGTATCTTTGTTCTATGAACAGGATTCACACGCGACTTTTGCTTTGGCAAAACAAGGTCTCACGCAATTTGACATTATCAATTACATCTCGCACGGAATTACTAAAGACGGTAAAGAGCATGACATTCCTCCTGCAGGATCTTCCACGCCTCGCGCCGCCGATTATCAAGGCGAAGCGTACGAGGAAGGACGCGGCTCACCGCTTGAAAGTTTTTGTGTGAATCTCAATGACCGCGCCAAGCAAGGCAAACTCGATCCTTTGATCGGGCGCGAAGATATTATCGATCGCACGATCCAGGTCCTGTGCCGCCGAACAAAAAACAATCCACTTCTGATTGGCGAACCCGGTGTTGGTAAAACGGCGATCGCGGAAGGCCTTGCGCAGAAAATCGTGCAAGGAAAAGTGCCCGAGAAATTAAAAAACGCCGTCATTTACTCTCTGGATCTTGGAGGCTTGCTGGCGGGAACAAAATTCCGCGGTGACTTCGAAGGCCGACTTAAAGCGGTCGTGAAAGAGATCGGCAAACGCCCGAACTCTATCTTGTTCATTGACGAAATTCATACGATCGTCGGAGCGGGCGCCACTAGCGGCGGCTCGATGGACGCTTCCAATCTTTTGAAGCCGGCGCTTGCAAGTGGTGATGTCAGCTGTATTGGTTCGACCACGCACAGTGAATATCGTCAGTACTTTGAAAAAGACCGTGCGCTCAACCGTCGTTTCCAAAAGATTGATGTCAATGAGCCTTCAAAAGAAGACTGTATTAAAATCCTCAAAGGTCTGCGCGGCTCTTACGAAGACTTCCATCACGTGAAATACACGGACGAGGCTCTGCGTTCGGCCGTAGAACTTTCGCAAAAACATATTCATGGAAAACTTCTTCCCGACAAAGCGATCGACGTTTTGGACGAGGCCGGAGCTCACTTCCGTTTGAAATTTGAAAATGCGGAAGAGATTAAAATCGACTCTGCCGAGATTGAAGAAGTCATTGCGAAAATGACAGCCTTGCCTATCGCGAGCATTTCTTCGAGTGAAAAAACGCAACTTAAAGATCTTGATAAGAAACTCAAAGCTCTCATCTTCGGTCAAGACGATGCGATTGATCGCCTTGTTGCAAATATTAAATTTGCGCGTAGCGGTTTGGGACGACCGAACAAACCGATCGGAAGTTTCCTTTTCACCGGCCCGACCGGTGTCGGTAAAACCGAAGTCTGCCGTCAGCTCGCGCAAATTATGGGAGTCCATTTTGAGCGCTTCGACATGTCTGAGTACATGGAGAAACATGCGGTCGCTCGCCTTGTTGGCGCGCCTCCGGGCTACGTTGGTTACGAAGAAGGCGGTCTTTTGACAGAGGCCGTGACAAAAAATCCCTATGGCGTTCTGCTGCTCGACGAGATCGAGAAAGCGCATCCGGATGTAACCAACGTTTTGTTGCAAGTCATGGATGCGGGTCGCCTCACCGACTCTAACGGCCGGGTTGCTGATTTCAAAAACGTGATCCTTGTTATGACATCCAATGCCGGCGCTTTGGAAACATCGCGCGGCACGATCAGCATGGTCGAAGAAAACCGCAGTTCGCTTTCTATGGACGCGATTAAAAAAGCGTTTTCTCCAGAGTTCATCAACCGTTTGGATGCGGTGGTCTCGTTCCGCGATTTGAGTGAAGATATGGTTCTCAAAATCACTCAGAAATTCGTGGATGAGTTGAAAATGACTCTTCTCGAGAAAAAAGTGGAACTGAATGTTTCGAGCGATGTGATTAAGTGGCTAATGAAAAAAGGCTACGACAAAGTTTACGGAGCTCGTCCTTTAGCTCGCTGCGTGGATGAACATCTGAAAAAAGCTCTGGTCGACGAACTTCTTTTTGGACGTTTGGTTGACGGTGGTCGTGTCAATGTGGAACTGGAAAAAGACGTCCTCAAGTTCCATTTTAGCACCACCCCTAATGGCACCGGCCAAAAGAATCAAAAACAACCCGTCACGACGTGATGTGATGGCATTGACATTCCTTTTAGAGTTATCATTATTAATGGTGACTCTAGAAGGAGTGTACTTAAATGGCATTTTTAAAACGTATCGGTTTATTTGTTCTCACAAACATTCTGGTCATGGTGACTATTGGTATCGTTTGGTCTCTTGTGAGCCGATTCCTTGGTCTCGCAGGTCTTAACTCTTACATCCCATTCTTGATGGCGTTCTGTTTGGTTTGGGGTATGGGTGGAGCATTCATCTCTTTGCTCATGTCAAAGTGGATGGCGAAAATGTTCCATGGCGTAAAAGTCATTGAATCCAACAATCCAAATCCAGAACTTCGCGCGCTGGTTAATAAAGTTCACGAACTTGCTCGCCGCGCTCAACTTCCAAAAATGCCAGAGGTCGGTGTTTATGAATCCATCGACATCAACGCCTTTGCGACAGGCCCTTCCAAAGGCAATTCGCTTGTTGCCGTGTCTACGGGGCTTTTGCAAAGAATGAATGACAAAGAAGTCGAAGGGGTTTTGGCCCACGAAGTGGCGCATATCGCGAACGGTGACATGGTCACAATGACTTTGATCCAAGGTATCGTGAACGCGTTTGCGATGTTTTTCTCTCGTATTTTGGCCAACTTGGTTGCGTCCAACGTCGAGGAAAGATACCGGGAGATCGTGCGCTTTGCCGTAACTATCCTGGGCGACATCGCCTTCACATTGTTGGGCTCTATCGTCGTGAACTACTTCTCTCGCCGTCGTGAGTTCCGTGCGGACGCTGGCGGAGCGAAGTACTCTTCCCGCGATAACATGGTAGCGGCTTTACAAAAGTTGCGCTCCGTTTATGATCTGCCAATTCCTCCGGAAGAGGGGCAAACGGCGACGTTGATGATTTCAAATCGCGACAAAGGTGGTCTTGCAAAATTGTTCATGACTCACCCGCCACTCGAAGTTCGTATTGAAGCTTTGCAACGCGCACGCATCTAGTCGTTAGTAAGTTGTTCTTTTCTCTAAAAGGGCGTAGCCTATCAAGGCTATGCCCCGAATAATAATCACACTTTCATTTTTTTCTGTTCTTATGGGTTGCGCGACAACGTCGCGTTTCGACACGCGCATTGATAAGCGCCTGACTCCTCCCATCGCGAGCTTTCAAAGCAAATGGAAAAACGCGCCTCTTTCCGAACTTGAGAAACTCGAAGTAGGATCGAAGGAAGATAATATTCTTTGGTGGAAAACTTATACGCTGGCTCTGGCAAAAAAAGAATCCGCACCGACGCAATCTTGCGAAGGCTTTAAGCTTCTTAGCACAGCCGCGAATTTCCCGTTGCATGACTTGGCTCTTTTGCGCGCTTATGAAGTGTGCGCTAAAAACGAAAACCTCGCGGACCTGCCAGCAAGCGCAGCACCGTGGTATCGCGATCTTTTTATCGACATCAAATTGAAAAAAGCTCTCGAGACGCCGGACTTGCGTGACGATCTGGCGGCTTACATCGACAAAGCCAAAGCGGATAGCAACAAGAAGAACAAAGAAGACTTCTACATGAAGGCTCTTTTGATCGCGCAAAAATTAGAACTCAAAGAAGAAACGGCAGAGATTCAAGCCCTTCTGTATAAGAACTCTCCCCGTCTGAATCCTCTTCCGACTTACAAAGATTTAAGCGGTGTTGCTGGAGACTATCGCTTTCATCGCGATTTCGACAACGCCCTTAAAACTTACAAGCAGATCTTAAATTCCAAAGAAGCTTCGGTGGATGATACTTTCCAAACTTTGAAAAACATCCGCCAAACTTACAAGGTGGCACAAAAGCGCACAGACTATATCAACGCGACAGCGGACCTTGTGAATTGGTCAAAGAAACAATTCCAGAAAAACAAAAAAGACCGTCGCGCTATCACGCGCTATCATGATGCCCAGGTTCTTTTCGCCAAAACACTATGGACAGAGGATCAAACGTCGCAAGCCGTGAAGGTACTTAAAGAAACTCACCGTTTGTTGCGCGGTTCTTATCCCATGGATGAGGTGTACTTCATCTTGGGTCGTATCGAAGAAGAGAAAGGCAATTTCACTAAAGCCATTGAATATTTCGAGGCCAGTTACCAACAACCTGTGAGCTTGGCCGGTTTGCGCGATAAGATTTCGTGGTTGAAGTCCTGGAACTACTACAAGCTTGAAAAATGGAGTGAAGCTCAAACAAGTTTCGAGCAAATGAAGGACACCGTAAAGGATCCAGCTGATAAATCCCGGGCTCGCTTCTGGTTGGCTCGCGCTTATGACAAACAGGGATTAAAGGATAAAGCAAATAACGAGTTGCAAGAGCTGATCAAAGAAGATCCTCTCGGATATTATGGCGTGGTCGCTGTGCGTGAGTTGAAACAGAATTTTGGACCTCTAAAAACAGAAACAAAGGACTTGTCGGGTCTCAGTCTTTTAGGTGTTCAAGAATTAACGCCCCAAACTCGCCTTACGACGGAATGGCTTATTTCCGTGAATGAAAAACCTTTCGCAGAGAAAGTTCTTAACAGCGCCGTCGAAGATCTTAAAAAACGCAACATCACTTCGGAAGAAACTTGGCTTGCCATTTCTTCTGGTTACGCGAGAACAGGTCTTTATCTTCCTCTGTTCTCTGCTTTAGGAAATTTGCAGCCGGAAGTGAAAGACCGCTTGCTTAATGACCATCCGGATTTGCTTTTCCCTCAGCCTTTTTCAGATATTATTTCTGAAGCCTCCAATAAAAGCGGAACGCCGCAGGAATTTATTTACTCCATCATTCGCCAGGAGTCGGCATTTAATCCCGAAGCGCGCAGTTCCGTCGATGCCTTCGGTTTGATGCAGCTTCTTCCGAGCGTGGCGAAGAATCTCGCGAAGTCGAATTCACTTGAATATAAAGAAGCCCTGGATCTTTTTAAACCTGAAGTGAATATTCCACTGGGGGCTTTTGAATTGAAGTCCTTGATGAAGAAGTATGACAATCAGTTTATTCTGGCAGTATCGGGTTACAACGCCAATGACAGCGCTATTCGCGGCTGGTTGAAAACGCGTTATCGTCCCGACTCTGTAGAGTTTATCGAAGAAGTTCCTTACGAAGAGACACGCGCTTACATCAAGCTTGTGATGCGCAACTACGTGTTCTATCAAAGACTGCTCAATCAGGAAAAACCAACAGCTTTCCCCGAAGAGCTTCTTTCTCTTAAAAAGTATAATTAACGGTCACAGAAAGTGTCTGGCGCCAAAGCCCCGGTATCGAGAGCATCGTATTCGGGGTAGGTGGCGTAATTGATGTTTGTCATATCAACCAGATCCGCATCGTCCTCCACAGTCTCTGGCTTCCACTTCAGACTTTCATAGCTGACTTCACGCAGGTCGTAGCGCTTCTCGACCGGAGTTCCCAACGCCACGCCATTAACATGCGTAATCGTCGCAACAAGCTCGTTACCTTCGGCGGAATGAGCATCGGGAACGGGAATAGCCCACGTTCCCGTCAAAGAACATTTTGTACCGACGCCTGTCTCATCATCCCAAACAGCTTCGGATTGTGCGAAATCACCATTCGCTTTCATATCAACGCGAGTGTAAGAAAACGCCTTATCAAGAGTCAGACTTTCTGTTTGATTGTGATAACTCACGTCTTGATCCAAACTGCTGAAATCGGAAGAACCGCTTTCAGGTTTTTGACTGCAAGCCATGAGGAACGCCACCAATGAAATAAAGGTAAACTTTTTCATGTTCTTCTCTTCGGAGGCAGGAGTTTCCACTTTAAGCTGAGAACTTTTATCGACTTCATTCTCATTATCCCGCTTTTTGTCTCAGATTGATACGCGACTATCGCAGAGACCGGTTTAGATAAAATTTCAAAGACCGATAAGTCCTAATGGAAAAGGGGACATTTCATGTTTTCTCGCAAATTGTGGATTGCAGCTGGTTGTGTCGGTTTAGTGTTTTTTGGCGGGTTAGGACTATACCTTCTCTCCATTGAAGAACACTCCCCTTCTCGTACGCAAAGCTCCAGCAAGAAAGACAACAACCGTCTTTTTGAAAATTCTTTTATCACATCGAAAACAGACAAAGTTGAAGATGAACCCAGTGCTCTATTTAATGATCCCGCAATTAGCCAGGCTTGGGGTTTGAAAAAATCCGATGCCGCTCGCGCTTGGTCCGTCACCAAAGGGAGTCGTGATATCGTCGTTGCCGTCATCGACACGGGCATTGACGTGAAACACGAAGACATGGCGGGAAATCTTTGGCGCAATCCGGGCGAGACCGGCAAAGATGCGCAAGGTCGCGACAAAGCGACAAACGGTATTGATGACGACGGCAATGGTTTTGTTGATGACGTTTACGGTTGGAACTTTGTTTCGAACAATAACAAACTCGACGACAATCACGGTCACGGCACTCACATCGCCGGAATCATTGGAGCACAAGCTGGTAACGGCAAAGGTATTACAGGCATCGCACCTGAAGTCAGTCTGATGATTCTTAAATACTATGATCCAAAAGTAGCGGGCACCGACAACTTAAAGAATACGGTCGCCTCTATTAAGTACGCCGTGAAAATGGGCGCGCACATTATCAACTATTCCGGTGGTGGTACGGAGTTTTCACAAGAAGAGCACGATGCCATTGCGGAAGCCGAGAAAAAAGGAGTTCTTTTTGTCGCGGCCGCGGGAAATGAAAGATCCAACTCGGATCAGCATCACTACTACCCTGCAGATTACAAACTTCGCAATATTATCTCTGTGACAGCGATCGATCCTTCAACACAAGTTTTGGCGTCTTCCAATTATGGTGTTGAGACAGTGGATATCGCAGCGCCTGGACAAAATATTTTGTCGTGCCTTCCTGGAAACTCTTATGGATATATGACTGGAACTTCGCAAGCGACCGCTTTCGTGAGTGGTGCCGCGGCTTTGGTGATGGCGCACAAACAATCCTTCGATGCAGAAGGTGTTAAAAAATACATTCTTGCAACGGGTGATGCGCAAACACAGCTGGCCTCAAAGACACGAACGTCCCGTCAGTTAAATCTCTACAAAGCACTGACGATTCTAGACCAGGGCGTTTCCGCTTCCGGCGTGATCGCAGTGAACACCCAAAACATGAAGTACTTCTCTGCCGATCCAAACGAAAAAAATTCGACAGGTGAAGACGGCGTTGATACCGCCGCGAAAGAAATGTCCCACTTCGGCCGTTCTTTGATCGATGCCATGGGCACCAAAACCCGCACCCCAAAACTCGGCACAAAACAAGGCTCCGAAAGTTTTTAGTTTAATCTATAAAATCTGACAGGCTGATCTTTCCGCGAATCATGACGATCAGTCCCGCCGCCATAAATGCCAAGGCGACGCCAACACCGATCAGGTTGCGGTGAGCAAGATTGATCATTCCCAATAAAATCAGAAACGCACTGAGACCGAAAGGTCCCCAGTACATGTACTTTTGCCACTTAGGGCGCGCGGCTGCTTCCGTCTTTGCAACCGGCTTTTGAGACAAGCCAACCATCATAAGGCTGTTGATTCTTGCGATCATTTGATCACAAAGAGGATCCCCGCCTTGAGCGGCCTTCAACTCTTCATACTTCAACGTCGCGAAGCGCAGAGCATCCAACTCGTGGCAAGCGCGGATAAACTCGTCATGAAGACTGTCATTTTCGAAATTATCCAAAAGATTTTTCCATTTTCTGACCAAGCTCGGTTGTGCCTTGAGAGCGGGATCTTTGGGAAGACCCTCGAGCTTTTCAAAAAGAACGTGGCAAGAGTAACACTCTTTTGCGCGACGACCGTTCAAAGCGCCACACTTAGGGCAGGATTTCATCTCCTGTGCACCAGGCTCGACAGCCACTGACGCCGCCTCTTGCTGCTCAGCAGCACTAGAAACGGCTGCCGCAGTCGCCACTGTCACTGGAAAACAAAGAATGTTTGCGGGGTCCGAAGGAGGAAACTCGAAACTGAATCGTGTCTCGCAAGAAATGCACGCAAAAAGCGGATTTTCAGAGTGAATTTCATCACTCTCAACTTCATATAATTTCACGCAGCTCGGGCATCTGATCTTCAATTTCACGTGGACTCACTCACTCTTTGTGTTACTAATACCATGATGAAGAGATGGTTTCAATTTTTCAAGCATAAAGCCTACGATTTTCGTTGGGCGATTCTCTCGGGCATTTTAGTCGGCACAAGCTACATTCCTTTTCCTCCATGGGCTTTGATCTTTTGCTACACGCCTTTGTGGCTTTATGTGACTGAAGAAAATCGTTCTGTGAAAGATTCTTTCTGGGCAGGATGGGTGACTCAGTTTGTGTTGAGCTTGATCGGCTTTCACTGGATCGCCTACACCGCTCACGAATTCGGTCAAATACCGTGGTCCGTTTCCATTCTTGCCCTGCTGCTTTTTTGTGCGTTCATGCATTTGTATATCCCTGTGGCCATCGCCATTGGAGCCTGGCTGCGCTTGAAGTTCTCGCTGTCAGCGACACAAAGTCTGTTTACAATAGCCCTCCTCCATTCCCTGCTGGAGCGTGCTTGGCCGGTGATTTTTGACTGGCATCTTGGCTATACTCTCTTCTGGGTGAAAATCCCGATTTATCATCTTGCGGATCTCGTCGGATTTTTGGGATTGTCCACGATCATTCTTCTTTTCAATGCGTGGATGGGAGCGATTTGGCTTAAGCAAAGTTACGTGAAAAAATCTTTAACTCAATTAAGTCTTCTCACTCTGACTTTTGCCGCTTTAGTGGGCATTGGCTATTGGCATGGCCAGCAGTGGAATCGCTTCGATCGTGAGATTCGCGCGACCGTGGTTCAAGCCAACATCGGAAATCTTGAGAAAGTTTATGCGGAACAAGGCCGCGGTTACCAAGAGGCGATCACCAACAAGTTCATCGAGCTGACCCGCGATGCGGCCCAGAAATTTCCGCAAACGGACATTTTCATTTGGCCCGAAACCGCATTCCCCGATTACTTGGATCAGCATCTTTTGGGACGAAAACACACGCAACTTTTGGCGGAGGGGCTCAGCCCTTTGGGAAAACCGCTGATCACCGGAGCCTACTCTAAAGATCCTCAGTCTGATGAAAAACTGGATAAGTCGACTTACAACGCTCTTTTCTTAGTCGATGCGAACACAAACAATTTGGACAAGCCTTATCGCAAAACGGAGCTGCTCGCTTTCGGAGAGTATTTGCCGTTGAGTGAACGTTTTCCTTTTCTTCTCAGTCTTCTGCCTTTTGTTTCGAACTTTGGGAGAGGCGACGGGCCGCACGCGATGGCTTGGCAACACGGTGGTGAAACCATTCATTGGGGCGGGCAAATTTGTTACGAAGGTCTTTACCCCGCTTTCACGCGCGGCCTTTCTAAAAAGGGTGCGGAGATTTTAGTGAACGTGACAAATGACTCTTGGTTCGGCCAAACCTTTGAGCCACAACAACATTTGTATATGACCTTGGCCCGCGCGATTGAAGTGCGCCGCCCACTGGTGCGTTCAACAAACACGGGCATTAGCACCGCCGTTCTTGCGAATGGTGACGTTCTACATAAATCACCGCTTCACAAAGAATGGAGCGGTCAGTTCGTGGTAAAATATTTGAAAGACGCCCCCACTACTTTCTATGTTACTTGGGGCCATTATGATTGGATTTTGATACTTCTCGCTCTGGCAGCGGTTGTTATTACAGGAGCTCTTCATGCAAGATCTCGTCGTTCTTGATTGGGTCGAAATTTTAGAAAAAATCCGCTCACACGCAACAAGTGAAGCGGGCCGCGAAGCGGTGATGCTGACTAAACCTCTTTCATCTCAAGAAGAGTGTTACGCCAGCTTTAAAGAAATCGCCGACGCCACGGAAGTTTTAAACCAAGGCGTGCGCCCCTACATGCAAAGTTTGGATCTTTACTCCACCTGGATCACACGTCTTAAAAAGAACGCGGTCTTAAAAACTTTAGAGATCAAAGACGTTCGCAGTTTCTGCTTAGAGGCTTTGGCTCTGAAAGAAGCTCTTAACACGGTCGAAAACGATTGGGCGCAAAGAATCTCGGCAAGCCTCATGAAAGCCGACGAGCCGGTTTCCGCGATTGACCAAATTCTGACTCCGGGCGGAGAAATTCGTTCTGACGCCAGCGAAACGCTGTATCGTCTTTTCAAAGAAAAAGAACGCTTAGCACGCGAAGTACAAAGCACGCTGGATCGTTTGGTGAAAGATCACCAGATGGAAAACGTTTTACAAGACAAGTACGTCACGACTCGCGATGGACGTTGGGTGCTGCCCGTTCGCTCCGGAATGCAACATCATCTGCCGGGCGTCATTCATGGCTCTTCTCAGACAAAACAAACGGTCTTCATGGAGCCTGAAAAAGTCATTCCTGCAAACAACCGTCTTCGTCAAATCGAAGTTGAAATTGAAGATGAAATCGAAAGACTTCTTACGGATCTTTCGCGCTATCTTTCCTCGAAGGCCGTCGACATTGAAAGCACGCGCGTTTTGATGGAAGAGTGTGACGTGCGTTTCTCGCAAGCGCAGTTCGCTACTCACGTGAACGCGCAACCGATTCATTTTTCAACCGACAGTATGGAGCTGATCGAAGTTCGCCATCCTCTTTTGCAACTGTCCGGCAAAAGCGTTGTTTCGAACTCTGTTCTTCTTGAAGGCACGAAGAGCATTCTTTTACTGAGCGGCCCTAATGCCGGCGGTAAAACCGTCCTCCTCAAGTCCATCGGTCTTGCCGCACAGATGGCGCGTTGTGGACTCCCGATTTGCGCCAGCGAAACTTCAAAGATTCCATTCTTCAAAAACGTTCTCATCGGTATTGGAGATGCACAAAGCGTGGATGAAGAGCTCAGCACCTTCGCCGCGCATTTAAAAATTCTTGGTAAGGCGGCTTCCGTCAAAGGACGCGAGAATTTGATCCTGATCGATGAGATCTGCGGTTCAACGGACCCGGAAGAAGGCAGTGCCCTCGCGCGCAGTTTTATCGAAGCCTTTTCCACGAATGATGTTTTCGCCGTCATCACATCGCACTTGGGTCCGCTCAAGTCTGGATGGGACGAGACAAGCCGCGTGTTGAATGGAAGCCTTGAATACGATCCAAAGACAGGCCGTCCGACATATCAGTTTATCGCCGGCATTCCCGGGGATTCTTTGGCTATTCAAACGGCGAAACGCGTGGGTGTTGCGCAGTCGATCGTGCAAAGAGCTCTTGAAGTTTTAGCTCCAGCGACGCGGGCCCGCTTGGAAGGTCTGGAACAGATCGAAAAACTGAAAAGCGATATCTCTCTTTTGCAGGATCACCTGCGCAAAGAGACCCACAAAGCTCTTGAGATGAAAAAGAAGTACGAAGGTCTTCTTGAGCAATTCAATCGTGACAAAGAAGAGTGGCTGCAAAGAACTCTTAAAAAGGCGGAGCGCAAAGTAGAAGAGGCCATTGCTCAAGCGAAGGTCACGGAAACGTTTAAGCGTCACACGGCTTTGCAGGAGATTAAATACAAACTACCGGAAATCGTGAAAGCAAAACCTGTCACGCAACCGGGAGCTCCGGAAAATGCGGAAGATTTCGCCAAGAAATTTCCACCAGGAACAAAAGTCTTTGTTCCAACACTGAACCAAGATGGGATTGTGCAAAGCACGCCGAATAACAAAGGCGAAGTTTTGATTCTTTCCGGCTCTGTGCGCCTGCAGTTAAACTGGCAGGATTTGCGCCCACCGGGAAAACCGCAGAATCCAACTTCCCAGCTTGTTCGCCAAAGTTCTTCTTTTTCAGTGTCACTTGCTGACCAGGATCGTACTTTGGATTTGCGCGGCAAAACCGTTGAGGATGCTTTGCAGGAACTTGAGATAGCTCTTGATAAAGCCGCTCAAGCGCGCGAAGACCGCATGAAAGTCATTCACGGACATGGCACCGAGGCTTTGAAAAAAGCAGTGCGCACTTATTTGTCGCGCTCTATTTATGTCAAAAAGTGGAAGGCCGGTTCGCCGGAAAGCGGTGGAGACGGCATCACATGGGTGGAATTAGGAGAAGCTTAAACTAAAAAGCCCTTCGCGAAACGAAGGGCTTTTTCTTTTTTATTCTTGGGCTGTGGATGACATAGAGGGCTCAGGTTCACCCCCGCCGCGGATCGGTTTGCAAACATAACCGCAACGAACCAGACGGCCGCCTGTGCTTGGATTCAACCAGCAATATTTCACGACTCTTTCGTGCATAGGCGGGCATGAGATCTGCAATCCGTATTCGATCGGTTCAATCACAAACGGCTCTTGAATGTTAGAGATATTGGTGATTTCTTCAGTGGCATGTGCCATTGTACTTGCGAGCAAAGTCGCCGCAGCCAAAAGCGCTAGAACAAACTTCATTGGAACCTCCTTATGTTGTTCGGGTAAGAAGGTAAAAGAGAGAGACTGAAGCTTACCAATTATTTTGCGGAAGAGTGTGAGAAGTCATGGATTACAACATTTCAAGCTGGATCATTTCGAAAACTTTAAGCATCAGCTACTTCATCGCGTTCTTGTCTTTGCTTCCACAAGTGCTGGGACTCTATGGCCAACAAGGCATTCTTTCGATCGATCATCTTTTAAATCTTCTGGATAAAGAACTTAAAGGCGAACGCTTCTATCACGTACCTTCGTTTTTTTGGTTTTCCTCGACGGACTTCACGCTGAAAGCGACTTGCTTTATCGGCATGATGGCTTCATCGCTGGCGTTTCTTGGTTTTAGCCAAAGCATCATGTTCGCCGTTTGTTTTCTTTGTTATTTATCATTCGTCAGCTGTGGACAAATATTCTTAAGTTATCAGTGGGACAGTTTGCTTTTGGAGCTCGGATTTTTGGGATTGTTTTTTGCTCCCTGGAAGTGGGAATGGCTCCCTTTGGGCACACACCTTCTTCATCCGATGGTCTATGGTTTAGTGCTTCTTTTGCTTTTTAAACTGATGTTTCTTTCCGGCGTTGTAAAGCTGACTCACAAGGATACCTGCTGGCGCGACTTTACCGCACTCACCTATCACTATTGGACTCAACCTCTTCCGACGCCCCTTGCATACTTTATGAATAAAATGCCGCTCACGGTGCAAAAGCTCAGTACGCTTTTCATGTTCTTTGTCGAACTGGTGACGCCATTTTTTATTTTTATCCCAGGGCCTGCGCAAACGGCGGCTGTCGTGTTCTTAGTACTTTTGCAAGTTTTGATTTTTTTGACCGGCAACTACTGCTTCTTTAATATCATCACATTGGGGCTGAGCCTCGCTGTGCTTCCCGATTCTACCTGGGGCTTTAAGATCAATTGGGTTGAAAACACGACAATCCCATTTTGGCTTGCGATGGTTCCGGTTGTTTTACTTGTCCCGGCTTCTCTTTTTTGGATTTTCAAAACCTTGTCGGAGAAAAGCAAGTCTCTGGATTTTCTTTTACCGTACATGCGCTTTTGGTATCCGTTTCGTATCTCAAATCCCTATGGTCTTTTCGCCGTCATGACCCGCACGCGTCCGGAACTGGTGCTTGAAGGCAGTGACGACGGCGTCCACTGGAAGGAGTACGAATTTAGCTATAAACCTGTCTCGACGAAAAAAATGCCGCCTATTGTGGCTCCTCATCAGCCGCGCTTGGATTGGCAGATGTGGTTTGCGGCTCTGGAAAATTTTTACGAAAATCTGTGGCTGCAAAATCTAATGACTCGGATTTTTCAGGAATCGCAGGATGTGCTTTCTCTTTTTGCGAAAGATCCGTTTCAGGGAAAAGCTCCGCAATTTCTTCGCATTCAACTTTACACTTACCAGTTTTCCTCTTTTAAGGAATGGCGAGAAACCGGCGCCTGGTGGTCCCGCGAGCTCAAGGGTCCTTACAGCCCTGTCTTTGAAAAAGAAAGCGAGGAAGAGCCCGCCGAGAAATCGGGACCTTCGTAGGAACTTTGCTTCTATAAAGGTCCAGCCTTCGGTATTTCTCTTTTCATGTTTTAAAATTTTGGAAAAATGGCTTTATCCACAAAGGAAAAGCCCTTCATGACTGAGCAAAATAAAGCCCTGGCCCTGGGAGCTCTCGACGAATGCATTTCTCAATACTGTGACGAACGTCGCCAAGCTGTTGATACTTTTATCGAGCGGCACTTTTCCTTACAAGAAAGTATCGACCTGCAAAAGAAACACTTTTTAGCCGATCTCCTTTTAAATCCGCTGAATGCCTTGTGGTCAATCCCCTATTTGACTCTTAAAAAACTGATCGAGACCTCCGACAAAATGGGCTGGACAAAGCCCACACCCTTTTTAGAAAAAATTCCGTCAGGGTTTAAAACACGCTATCAAAAGGAAATCGAAAATCTTATTTATCGCGAATTGTTAGATGCCGACAAAGAAGGCGCTTTATGGCGCAAGCTCAACGATTCTCCAGCACTGCAAGGATACCTCGATCGAAACGAATTCATGGTTCGAGATCTGATCCAACTGGAAGTGCGAAAAGAAATTGAAAAGTACAGCTCAAGTCAAACGATGATCTCGGACCTTGCGAGTTCTTTGGCAACATTGGGAACCGGCTGGATTTTCTTTGGCGACAAGTCGCTTTCTATTGGCGGTCTTGGTGATCGCATCGCGAGGAAATTTGCGCGCGACAAAGCCGCGTCTAATTTCTTTCTTGGTGAAAAACTGGGTAAAAGTTTTTACGGTTTCTTTCCGCCTCAACCTTCGCGCAAAGACATTTATATCGCGACATTCATCGTCGGCCTTGGTTTGACTGTAGTCAGTCTTATCGTGACGACCATGAGCGATCCTCTTCGCAAGCGACTGGGACTTCACCGCAAAAAACTTCTTAGCATGATTGACGGTTTGGAAGAGCGTCTCTTTTTGCAGCTAAAGAAGGAAATCAAATCCGTCAAAGCGGCTTAAAAAGCCACCTGAATCATGGGGGAACATATTTGCAACAATGATTTGCAATAATGTCCTCTACTGCAACAGTGAATTTTCGGCGATTCTAAGAGCATAGATACACACTTTCCTGAGGAGGAATACTATGTCTACTTGGAATATTGATACAGCTCACTCGAGTGCGAACTTCTCTATCAAACACATGATGATTGCGAAAGTTCACGGAGGTTTCGAAAAGCTTTCAGGCGTTTTGCAATACGATCCTGCCGATGTGACAAAATCGTCTATTGAAGCCACTATTGATGCCTCAAGCATCAATACTCGCGAACCGCAAAGAGACACGCATTTAAAAAGCGCCGACTTTTTTGATGTCGAAAAGTATCCGACCATTCAATTTAAGTCGAAAAAAGTTGAAAAAGACGGCGATGACTTGAAAGTCACCGGCGACTTAACAATTCACGGCGTGACGAAAGAGGTGGCTCTTCAAGTGGAAGGTCCTTCTGAGGAAATGAAAGACCCGTATGGAAATATCAAAATCGGAATTTCGGCGACGACCAAAATAAAACGCAAAGATTTCGGTCTGAGCTGGAATGCGGCTCTTGAAGCCGGCGGAGTTCTGGTCGGTGATGACGTAACCATTTCTCTCGATGTTCAGTTCGCAAAGAAAGTTTAATCTAAAAAGGGCGAGACAACAGTCTCGCCCTTTTTTTATTGCGCCGAAATCTTTTTAGGGGAGACTCGCTTAGAGCGCTCCAGATATCTAAAAGCCTGGTCAATTTCTCTTTCAAAGGCTTTTTCATCCTGACGAAGACCGTTCAGCACCGTACTCCAATGACGAACGATGCCGGCCATGGTGATCGCTTCAGAAATTTCATTCGGTGTCGCCCCGTCTGCTTTGGCAAATTCGGTGTCCGCATAAATGCAGTACTGACATGGAATTTGGCTTGAGACGGCAAGACTGATTAAATCTTTTGTTTTTGGAGTCAACACCGTTTGCGGATTCATATCCATGCCTTTAAACGCCTTCCACGCGCCAGGCAAGCCTTCTTGCGAATATGCTTTCATGAACTCCGGCACGAACCCTAACGTGTTTTCCATGTCGGCCATAGCTGTTTCCGCATTCGTCACGACAACAGGTTCCGGAACTTTGTCGGTTTTGTTCTTAGCCATGACAATGATTTTATCGATGTCGTTTTTAAATTTCATCAGATCCAGCTGCGCGCCGTAAAGATGTGTGCTCCATTTGCGTGTGCTCGCGGCGACGGCGATTGCCATTTTAATTTCTTCCGGTTTTGCGCCGTTGAAGGTCGCGGCCTTCTTATGAAAGTAGATACAATAACGACACGGGATTTGCGAAGAAACCGCTAAGCCAATCAGTTCTTTCGTTTTCGGGTCCAACTCCGTACCGGGACTCAATTGCACGTCCCGGAATTCCTGCCAGGCTCCCGGTAAAGCTTCGGGTGGAAACTCTTTCATAAAAGTAGGAACTGCGCCGAAGACGCTTTTAATTTCCTTCAATGTCGCCGTGTACTCTGATTTCATGTTGGGTTTCGCTGGCGCAGATTTGTTCTGAGCCGCACTCACTCCCACCGCTAAACTCAGAATAAGAAAGACCCACTTTGCTTTCATAAAATCACCTCTCTGAAGAGCTATTTCGAGACACTCCCCTTCGTTCTTCAAGGTGTTTATATGCACAAAGTGACGTCCCTTGTGCGGCACCATCCCAGAAGTTTGACGGCTCACTCTGGGACCGCCTCAGAGTGAGAATGCCGCTTTTTCCAAACTGCTGAAATCACAAGATTTTTAAGTTCGTATCAGAGTGAAATATGGCACCGACGTTGCTTTATAGTCTGGCATCAGGGGGCTTTATGAAAAATACGAAACAAATCTTCACAACGATCTTAACAATGACGGCAGTCGCTTTCTTGACTGCATGTGGTTCTAGCAACCAAATGGCTTCAACAGATCTTTCCAGCCGCGTACCTTCAACAAGCGGTTCAACTTCCAAACCTCTTGCTTATTGCAATCAAGCAAACGGTGAGGTTTCAGCTAAACTTAAAGTTTACACTGAATCTTCAAACTCTGTTCGCATGGACCTTGTTTACGTGAGACTGACTGCTCTTCCTACAAGCTTTAAAAACGACAACTCTTACATCACTATGTGGAAGTGGTTGGCAAACTCAAGCGGTTCTACATATCTTGATAACACAGCTCTTCGCTTCTTCTTGATCGACGTATCAACAGGCAAAGCGTTGACTGACTGGAAAACGACTCTTCGCTGGTCTGATGTTGTTACAACGGCATCTGCACTTGGTATCACTGACGTACAAACATTCTTTAACCGCGTGAACATCCTTGTTGATCTTAAAGATGCTAACGGTGAATACGACGTATTGAAAATTGCAAACTACGACGTTTCTACAAACAAAGCGATCACACAAACCGACGCTCTTTTGCCGATGTTCTACGCAAACCCTGCGGACTACGCTGTAGAGTCAAACGGTTCCGCTCGCGCCCAAGCTCTTCAAGGTTTGCACCCTTTCGCTTCTTACACGAACCAAGGCTTCTCTTCAGCACAATTCCAAAGCATGGCTAATAACTTCTGCTTCTAATAAAAACAAAAGCCCCCACCCCTGATAAACGAAAAGCCCGGTCTCCCGGGCTTTTTGTTTTTAGTGAGCTGATTCTTGGCTGACTTCGTCTGCTTGTAGATTTTCGCCTTGTCGGTAGCGATCGACCAGTGTGCGATCTGTCGTTGGAAACGAGAATAAGAGCGAATGCACATTGGAATCTTCGTCTTCTTGTGTGACCGCGATATAAGTCAAATCCTTCACTGTCTCATGATCGGGAAATTCTTTGATGAAGCTGACAAGCACATTGCCGTCGAGATCATTCTTGCGCCAAATCTCGTCGGCACTTTCGATGGTTTCTTCGCGAAGAGTTGCGAATTCTTGAAACTTGTCTTGCGGAATGTCTTTTTCGCCGCGCACTTTGAGCATGGCAAGATAAAGTCCCATCGCCAAAGGATCGCCTTCGCCCAGAGCATCGCCTTCGATGCTGCCGCCAGACACTTCTTCGTAAGTCTTGTCATAAACCAACTCGCCGCGCTGGTTGTTTTGCCACAAGCGGCTGTCTTTAGTTGGATAGTGAATAAATACAAACGTCGGATATTCGTCCTCTTGGGAAACGTACGCTACGGCGACATACTTGAAAGCTTCATCGCCTTCTTCAAAAGAGCGAATGAAATGATACAAAGGATAGTCTTCTATCGTTTTGTCATCCATCCATACTTCATCCGGTTCGTCGAGTGTCGCTTCCAGGTAGTTTTCACGGGCAATTTGTTCTTCATCAGAAAAATCGTCGTCAGAACGCAAAGATTGATACTCAGATTCCAGTTTATTGATGGCTTCTTGAAAATATCCAAACAACTCTTTCTCTGATTCAAAAATAAGTCCCGCCGCTTCATCTACGATGATGAGCTCCTTCTCGCCAGAGGAGGAGGGGGTTTTCTTCTTTGCTCGGGATTTTGTCTTCGCCATATAATTCGTATTCCTTCACTTTTATTATCGAGTCATTCGCGACACCCAACAACTAGAAAGAAAGCCGCTCGACGAGCCCCGTCAAAGGCCTACTTTTGGTCTTGCAACGGAAAGAATTATTCCTCACCATCGGAAGTAAGACGTCGCAAGGAGGCGATCTTGGTCAATATAGAAGAGACAAGTTTGGAAAGAATGGAGGCGTTGCTCTCTCATTCCGCCATGGGTGTTCATGTTCTTTTTGACAATAAAGCAATCGCGGATGTTCTCAAGGAAGTGAAAGACGATAAGGACTTTTACAGCTTTGATAAGATGAAAAAAGTCCAGGACGTGATGACGGAACTCATAGCGAAGAAAACGTACTTCGAAAAGATGGCGTATCTTCAAGCTCTAGATCCCGAATCCTACCAAATGCTAGTTCGCGCGTATTTCCACATTGTGGAAAATACAGTGCGTGCGAACCACGAGCATCGTCACTAGCACTCGAGAGAAGAGTTTGTTTGCATTATGTTACGAATACGTGGGGCGATAAAGCTCCACGGTCTTCCTTTACGTAATGCCTTTTAAAGTGATCTTCCCAATCATCGTATTTGTTTGCAGCAGCCGGTGCGCTTCGCTGAGATTTTCCGCATTCAGAACTCCCAGCTCCGTGGTCTTCGTTGAACGAATCTTTCCTGCCTCGACTAAATCTGCCACTTCATTAAGCAGTCGATGCTGTTCAATCATATCGGGCAATTGATAAAGAGATCGCGTGAACATCGACTCCCAATGAAAGGTGACACTCTTCGCTTTTAAGGGATTGCTGTCGACCGCCGTATTCATATCGACAATCGAACAGATCTCCCCGAAAGGATTTATCGCGCGAGCCATGTTATCATAATGCATGGCTGTGTCGTTGAAACAAAGAATCACGTCAACGCCGGGCCAGCCTTTTTGCTCTAACTGCGTTTTGAAATCTTCTTTATAGCTGATCACCTCATTCGCGCCCATTTCACGAACCCATGCCACAGATTCGGGCCGAACCGCTGTGGCCGCCACTTGCGAACGTGTGAGTTGCTTTATCAACTGCAGAGCCATTGAGCCAACACCCCCCGCCCCGCCGATCACAAGAATTTTCTTTTCAACCTGGCGATCCAACCGAACTTTCTCGAAAAGGCATTCGTAAGCGGTGATCGTCGTCAGTGGCAAGGCCGCCGCTTCCTGATAAGAAAGATTTTTCGGCATGCGCCCCACAAGGCGCTCATCGACGACGTGAAATTCCGAGTTTGTGCCGGGTCGATTCACAGCCCCTGCATAAAACACATCCATTCCCGGAAAAAATGTTTTCACGCGCTCGCCGATTTCAACGACTGTTCCCGCTGCATCCCAACCAAGAACACGGGGTCCCGGATTTTTAGCATCGATCGTGCGCGCTTGTTTGTAATCGACGGGATTAACGGAAAGAGCTTTCACTTGCACCCGCAGATCATAAGGGCCTAAGGGAAGCTTTTCGACCGTCATTTCCTTGAAAAGACTTCGTCCCTGTTTTTCGTCGTACACACATGCGACTGCTTTCATAGAAGCTCCTTTGACTTTAAAAGTACTCCCTGAAAAATATGTCGACAACCTTTGGGCATCCGCACTGTCAAAAGATTGAGCGAAATTTATAACATTCATCTTGCATTAGGTTGTCGCGAGCACATTTAAAAAAATGTGTCGAAGTCTTAGAGTTTTAAATCGACACCGTCAGCGATAATTACTGCAATGCTTTGCGGGAATGGTATTCTGAGCAAGAGCTTCAGGTTTGGAATTAAGTTTCCCACCGCAAAGCCGATAGGGAGATTTGTGAAATATCGGATTTTCTTATCGGCTTTCTTTTTTCTTCTTCCCCTCTGCGGGCACGCCGAGTACCGAGTGTTTTTACTGAAAATTTCAAAGAAACCCGCGGATCCCCGCGCTCCGGCCTCCCAAGACTTCCGTCTGGTGGAAAGCACATTGGATCACGTTCAGTATCGCTATTATTATCCCGTGGCTCCCAATGAAGAGGTTACCTACATCGATACCTGGCGCTGTTATGGGCGCACGGATGACTTCAAGCCTCACTGCCCCAACCCCAAAGGCCAGATTCCAAACGCGCCACAGGAGTGATGTTTAAGGCCGGTGTGTCTTTTTGATACACTAGCTTTATGTCGTCTATTGACTCTTCCACGCGAAAAGCCCAACAAGCAGAATTGAACGAGCTTCAAGCGGATTACGCGCGCAAAAAGAAAGAATACGTCAGAGAAAACGAGGCGGAGCTCGCCGATCTTAAAGACTATTATGGCGACAAAAGAGCGACTCTGGCCGAGCAAAACGAAGCTGCCATCAATCACATTCGGCACAGACAAAAAGAACAAATGGAAGAAGCTTCTTCCGAGCGTCAACGTCTGACGGAAACGTACAACGCCAAATCCTCGGCGATGTTAAAAAATTACGAAACCAAGCTCAACGAAACGCGTGAGAAAAGACAAAAGCAAGTTGCCCTTGCGCAAGAAGGCGCTCGTCAAAAAGTCAAAGAAGTAGAAAACAATGCGGAATCTCGTATCGAAGAAGTTCGTGCGCGCAGTTCGGAAGACATTCGCTCTGCCAAACAGAAATACAACCGCGACATGACACAGATCAATGAGTTCAGCCAAAAACGCCTGGAACGTCAGCGCGAACAAAACGATGCCGTCCTAGGAAACGAAATCGAGCGTGGCCGACACGTGCAGGAAAAAGTGCGTGCCCGCAACGAAAAAGAAGTCGGTGAACTGCAAGCCAAAGGCGAGCGTATGATCGCCAGCGAGCAAGAAACTCAAGAACAAAAGTTGAACCGTTTGTCAGAAAGCTCAGCCAAAAAATACGAGCAACAACAACGCCAATGGGACAGCAAAGAACAACGTTTGAATCAGCAATACTCTGAGCGCATCATGCACTCAAAGAAAGCAAACGAGAATCAGCTGAAAATGCAGCAAGAGCATTTTAAAGATCGCTATCAAAAAAACGAACAAGCCAACCGCGAGTCTCTCGATATTCAAAACGAACGCTACGTGAAACAAATGGCGGAAACACGCCGTGATTTCGTGAAGGCCGCGGCGAAGTACGATAATAAAGAACAAGATCCTTTCTACAAAGTTGAGGATCGCGGCAGCTACTTGCGTGAAAGTTCCGATTTCTACGTTCTTCGCGCTTATGTTCCCGAGCATGAAAAAGACGCTGTAAAGGTGTCGATCCAAAATGACAAAGCGACGGTGACGGGACAACGCTCTTTCAAAGATAAGATTGAAGAAAACGGCAAAATCGTTTCAAGCTCCAACTATCAGACATTCCGTGAAGAGTTTCCTTTCGAAACACCCGTTATTACAGAAGGCCTTACTCGCGAGCGCGATGGTGATTGGGTTGAATATAGAATTCCCAAGGGGATTCCGCGCTTAAGCAAAAAAGCCTAAGAGTCTGCAGACTCGGCAAGCAAATGCTCAATAAAAAAAGCGGACAACTGATGGCGCCCCTCTAAGGACGCCTTTTTATACAAACTCAAAGCTTGTTGCCGTGTTGTGGTTTCCGAAGTCCCTCGTTGAATTGAGATCTCTTTCAAACTCATTCCTTTCAGAATAAGAAGGCCAATCTCCGCTTCGGTTTTCGTAAGCTTCCACTGGACGAAGTGATCCTCAATTAATTTTCGGAATTCTCCGAGGTTTTTTCCCATACGGAGATTTAATAGGGTATTTAAAGGGCTGTCATCTAACATGCGTTCGCAGTTCATGTCTTTTCCACCTTGGGTGGAGCAGAACTGCTCGGCGAGATTCGGGAAATTAAACCTTCATGAGATAGCGGACTTCTCTCATCACAAAAGAAAGACGAGATTGAAGATCCGTGAGCATTTCAAGATTGCGGTGAAGCTGTGCCAAAGCATCCGCCTCAACCACAGGAACATCCGACATTTCGTGATAAGACTTGTGCGTAATAGGAGACGATTCCGAAGACGACAGCGAGCCCATATAATCAGAAGCTACTTCTACACCGTTGTTTTTTTCGAAATTTACGATTCTCATCGGGATCTCCTTTAGCTCGATTTCTCGAGCGCAGAACTCAAAGTCTAGTAACCTTTTTTCTTTTCCAACAACTTAAATAAACTTACATAGAACTTTTACAATGCTGAGTGCTAATACTCGCACTGCAGGGATTGTTCATCCGTGAGAGCCACTCTCACGCGATCATCCCCGGCAGCCAAATAGGTCGCCATCACGGAACCCGCTCCGTCCTTATGTTTCAGACCAAGCACGTGTCCCATTTCATGAAGGACCAAAGCTTCGATATTTACCGGTGCCGAGCCCTGACGACGAATTGACTGCGTTAAAGTTGAATTATTCCAATAAAATCCGAAGTCAGCGCCATTCAGGCGAATATCCGCTTCCTTAATAAGGTCACCGATCCAGTAAACACTCGTGCGACCTTGCTCTGACGCCCGGTTGTCTTCCCATGTATTCATAAGATAGATGACGTTCTCCCCGTCTTTGTGAGGATTCAGAGGGCCCTGCACCCGAGGGTATTGAACAATATTAAAGAGTTTGCGACCGGCCGTGCGCTCCCACGTATCCGCCGCTGAGAGAATTGCGGGAACCATAGAGTCAGGAACGGAAGAGTGAATTCGCATCGTGACAGGAACATCGCTCTTCCACGAAATGCGCTCGCCGTACACGTTTTGCACGAAGCCGCAGTCTTCTTGCGATTTCGGAGCGCAGGCTTGAATAGTTAATACTGATGTTAGGACCACAAAGATCCCAAGCCACTTCCACATGAGAGCGACCTCCACACTGCTTTCTATTACAAAGACAGGACCATCTGTTGCCGAGCACAGAACAGAAGCTAAACATTTGAATTAACAGCGTTTTAGATGTCCAGTTGCGATTTGGAAGGAATTTCGGCTTCGTTGAGTATCGTCTGTCTTTCCACCAGACAGGCGCGCGATTTCTCTCTAAACCTCTGAAATTATTTGGGGTTTCTAGTGTACAACCTCTGAACACCCCCTCGCCGCAAAGTGTGGTGCAAAATGTCTCCGAAGGCGCTGGCAAGCCGCTTGCTTTACTCAATTAGCAAGTCTCAGTTTGAGACAAAAATGCCAGGATGGCATTTTTGAGCGTAGCCCCGTCAGGGGTTGAGGGCAGGAGCCCGAAACACCATCCGGGCCCCACCCCACTCGGGGATACCTCGCGGCCTACAAAACCCATCACCCATCCTACCTTCCCTGGTAGGGAGTTTAAAAAAGCTCCCCCTGCCAGTCCGCGCGTGTTAAATAGGGGCCATAAAAAAGTGAGAAAGTAGGACCCGCAATGACGAAACTGACCGTAATTCCCGGTGATGGCATCGGCCCTGAAATCATGACTCAGGTGATCCGTGTACTTAAACACGTAAGAGCTCCTTTTGAATACGAAGAGCATCAAGCAGGCGAAACAGCCCTTCACAATTTGGGCGATCTTCTTCCACAAACAACAGTGGACTCTATCAATAAAACAAAATTAGCGATCAAAGGCCCGACGACAACTCCTGTGGGTGGCGGTCATAAATCTATCAACGTGACGATGCGACAGAAGTTCGATCTTTATGCGAATGTTCGTCCCGTGCGCTCGTTGCCAGGCGTGCAATGTGTTTGTAACGACGTGGATTTGACTATCGTGCGCGAAAATACCGAAGACCTTTATGCCGGTATCGAGCGCATGGTTGATGAAAACACGGCAGAGAGTATCAAGCGCATCACACGCAAAGGTTCAGAGCGTATTGCTCGTTACGCTTACGACTTGGCGGCAAAAACCGGCAAGCAGCGCATGGCGATCGTGCACAAAGCGAATATCATGAAAATGTCTGACGGTCTTTTCTTGAAAGTCGCGCAAGAAGTGGGCTGGCAATATCCAACCATCACTACAAAAGATGTGATCGTCGATAATGCTTGTATGCAGCTTGTAACAAAGCCACAGCAATTCGACGTGATCGTGACTGAAAATCTTTACGGAGATATTTTAAGTGATCTTTGTGCAGGTCTTGTCGGCGGTTTGGGTGTTGTGCCTGGCGCGAACATCGGTGAAAAAGCCGCGATCTTTGAAGCGGTTCACGGGTCTGCTCCTGATATCGCAGGACAAAACAAAGCCAACCCGACGGCTCTTTTGCAATCGGCGGTGATGATGCTTCAACACATCGGCGAAAGCGCGAAAGCGGATGCGATTATGAAAGCATTGATCGCCGCTCTTTCTGACGTGAACGCTCGTACGGGTGACCTTGGCGGTAAAGGAACAACGGTTTCTTTCACAGATGCGATCATCCAGAAGTTGAGCTAATAGTTGAACTCTTTGACGGTCTCCCCCATTCAAACGGCGGTTTTTCATCATGGCGATGATGTGGTGGAGTTCGTTCTTAAGCATGTGGATCGTTCTCTACTCGGGGAGCGATCCATTCTGGCCATTACGTCGAAAATCTTGAGCGTTGCAGAGGGAAATCTTATTCCCGCTGGTTCCATCGACAAAAAAACTTTGATCGAAAAAGAAGCTGATTATTATTTGGGCGAGATCGGACATAATGTACAACTCACGATCAAAAACGGCTTGTTGATTCCTTCGGCAGGAATTGATGAATCAAACTCGGAGCATGGCGATTACATTCTTTATCCCAAAGATGCTTATAAGTCGGCTGAAGATTTGCGCCGTCAAATTTGTGCCCGCCTGGGACTTCGCGAGTTCGGTGTGATTGTCACGGATTCTAAATCGAATTTCTTGCGCTTGGGTGTGGTCGGTGTCGCGTTGGCGTTTGCAGGTTTTCATCCTGTGCGTAACATGGTCGGTGAAAAAGACATCTTTGGTCGTGCGCTGAAAACAACCAAGATCAATCACGTCGACAGCTTGGCCGCATCGGCAGTTTTGATGATGGGTGAAGCCGCGGAAAGATGCCCGCTCGCTATTCTTAAAAATGCGCCTGTGAGTTTTACGGATTCTCCCCGTCGAGCGGATCTGGAAGTCTCCCCGCAAGAAGACATGTACCTACCCGTCTATAAGCATTTATTGAAATAGTTCCAGCCCTAAAGCCAGTCAGCAATCGTTTGCCAGCACCCGTGTTTTAAACTTAAAATTGTCTATATGAAATTTTCAGTATTGCTTCTGAGTTTGGGCTTCCTTTTTTCTGCATGTTCCACAAATCAAAAAAGCCGTTTGGCTGCGACCGCTCTCGGCGTCGGTGTGGGGGGTGTCGTAGGCGCCGCTACAGCTCCTGATGATGAGCGCCCCGAGCTGCACGCGCTTTACTGGGGCGGTATTCTTGGCGTTGTGACCGCCGTTGCTGCCAATTATTATTTCAGCGATGAAAAAGATATGGAAGTCATGCGTTTGGAAAACGAAAAGATGAAAGCGCAGCTGGATTTTTTTCAGAATGGTCCTGCGACTTTGTTGAAAGAGTCCACAGGCTCTGCGGATAAAAAGTATTTTCAAAAAGGCAAAGCGAAGATCAAACTTTACAAAATCGATCAGTGGGTGGAAGAAGGCCCGAATAAGCGTTATCACCGCGATCAGATGATTGAAATTCTGCCTCTTGAGAAAAGCGAATAATGAAAACAAAGATTTTGTCTGCTTTGTTAATTTTTTCATTAGTATGGGCGGTCTCGGTGACGGTCTTGTACTGGAAACTGAAAAACAATCCGCGGGTTGTCGCAGTCACAATGAACGTGGGGCAAGAGTCTTTGCAGAATCTGCAACTGGGCGAAATGGAGAAGCTGACTTTTCTACGCCAGTATCTCGATCGTTTCTTTAATTATGATTCGAATAACTTCTGGCAGTCACAAACGTCTTTGGCTTTCTTAATGGCACCGGCTTTAGGTGAAGAGCGAGTTCGTGAAGTCAGCCGCCTGCGCGCAAAAATTCAGCAAAAGAATTTTTCGCAACTGGGGAAAATACAGTCTTTGCGCCAAACTAAAAACGGAGCTTATGAAGCCCTTGTTCATTTGCAGACGATGGATGGAGCCACGAAAAACACATCCGCCAAAAGAAATGATCTTTATGTGACTGTGATGCTGACTTTGATTAACTCCGAAAGAACTTTGGAAAATCCGTGGGGGCTTTTGGTGCAAAGTATGAATTTTGCAAACTCAACACCGCAGGAGCCTCCGTTTCAATCTGAAGTTTTCGTGCAAGCGAAAAGTCCGACTCTTGTGACCTTTCCCTGTGCGATTGAAAATATCGAAAATCCGGACGAAAAAAATCTGAGCATTAAGATCACGACTTTGAATGTCAGTGAATTACAAGTCTCCCCGGCTCCGGGATTGCAATTGCCAGTGAAACTCAATGCGACATGCAAGGACTCCGAGTTTGCGTTTGAGTTGAAAGCCCATGAAGAAGCCCGGCATCTTTTTGTCGCGTTTCCTGTCTCCGCAGGACAAATTAGAAAAAAGGAAACTCCGAAAATACGCAAGAAAGACGTTTACGAAAAAACCATCGAAAATGTTTTAGGGATTGAGCTCGACAACTAATCTGCAGCGATTGATTTAAAGTGCCGCGTGATTTTTAGCGATTTCTTTATTGAGCTTCGGGAACAAAAGAACGACTTGAGTTCCAACACCGACACGCGAGCGGATCTGCAGTTCACCACCGACAGACTCTACCGTTTTACGAGCGTCGTAAAGTCCAAGACCGTGTCCGTTTTCTTTTCCATGACTTACACCCTCTTGTGCAAGTGACGGCAGGATGTCTTCAGGGATGCCGCTGCCATTATCCATAATTTGCAAAAGCCAATGCTCTGGGCGCTCCATCAAAGTGATATTGATAGAGGCTTCCTTTTCTGGAAGCGCTTCCAAAGAATTGTTAATAAGGTTGCTGACGACACGTTGAACTTTCAGCGCTTCGAGCGTGACAGGCACGTTCTCTGAATGGATATGCTTGTGCCATGTGAAGTTCACTTTAGGATTTGCAAAACGGTATTCCTTAAGCAACGACTCCAACAACTGCGTGAGGTCTGTCTCTTGGCTTGTTCGCATTGAGCTCACGGTGGATTTTTCTTTTTGACCTTTGTTGAGCAAATCGTCCGCGATACCGCGGATTCTTGCGACGGCCAAATTTAAAAGCTCTCTTTTATCTGAACCCATTTCGTGCGAAAGCTGACTCAGAGTCGTCAACGCCATTAAAGGACCGCGAATATCGTGCGCCACTTGGCGAGAGACCGAAGCGATTTCTTTATTCAGTGCCAGCTCGGCAGCAAGCTTTTGCTCGTGCAACTGATTCTGAAACTCGCGGCGCAAACTAAAACCAATGAAGATCATGCCTAAGACGATGCCCAACATAAACAAGGGCGACAGAAGAGCTTTCAGCGCAAGATCTGCAGAACTGAAGCACACCCGCATACTGCCACTTGGAAGTGAATTATACGTAATCGGAACGTCAGTGAAAATACGGCATTGAAGCTTCTCTGGACTTTGTACTTCGGTTTGCGCAACAGCCGTATGCACTTCTTTAAGCTGCTCCAAAATTTTATTTTGCAGGCTGGGATCGCCTTGAAAGATCTTGGCTTGAGCGATGTCGTCTTCCCAAATACCGACGTATTTTTCGACGGAGGCTTTGGCGCTATGAACCTCAAATCCAAAACTCAATACCGCCACCAGCGCACATGCACCGATAAAAATCGCCAGAAGCGACTTTGACAAGTATTTGATTTTTTTGAGTCTACTCGGGTCCATACCCCAGAAAACAGCAAGTCCCGCTCCCGCCCTAAACACGCGGTGGTCGCCGGCGGGTGTTTATCCCCTTGACGGTGACTTTCTTGGCAAAGCACCGTCTCGATTCGAGACACTGCAACAAGCCGGAGCATTCCTAAGTGTTATCCTCCCAGTCTCATTGCTTTCTTTATTTAGCCGGTTTTTTAGATACCTTCATCGAGTCTGGAATGCCTTTGCACTCAAAGCTAGATGCAATCTTTTTAAAGTCTTCCGGAAAATCAAATTTTTTGCTCTTTATAAGATCCAGGGATTGTTTGCCTTGGTGAGCTCTGGCTCCAACACCGTAAACTTCACCACGACAAATAATTCTCACTGAATAATTGAGCTGTATCTCGTAGCCTATTTTCATATCTCTTACAATACTGTCCAATGTGATGAAATAAGCAGCGGGATATCCATTCACGGTACCCCTTTGATCATAGATTGCATTCCCCGGCGACAAATCATCTGCAGTTTTCGCGTTCTTGTAATTCCCTCTTGTCCAATACACGGCAAGCCAGCCTACCCACTCGCCTTTGTACCCGGGACACTTGTCTGTTCTGTCAATTGAGATGTGAGGAGAGATTTGAACATTATCTTCTTCACTTTCGTCTTCCGGTTTAAAGCATTTAGGATATTTAATTCTGTAATATTTCGTGTCAAGGGAACTCATCTCACGAACATCCTCGGGAGTTAACTTCCAATTCAACGGCTCTTTCGCGCGGAAAGAGCCAGAGTCACGAAACTCTTTAATTATGCGACTGATATCATCAGAAACAGTTGCGCTTCCACTATGTACGTAAAAAATTAGGAAGAATAATACCCAGTATTTTGCATTCACTCTTTTAAACCCTCTTTGTAAATAGCGGGATTCCTTTAGTACGCTTGAACATCCAACTTTCTCATTCCGCAAAGTCGTCAGATTCCCAAAAAATGCAAGCACCTCTTTCTTTATTTCTTACCCGTTTTTTTCAAAACCTTCATGGAGTCTGGAATGCCTTTGCACTCAAAGCTGGATGCAATCTTCTTAAAGTCTTCCGGAAAATCAAATTTTTCGCTCTTTATAAGATCCAGGGATTGTTTGCCCTGCAAAGCGCTCGCGCTAATAGCGTAGACATCTCCTTTGCAAAGAATCAGAACAATATAACTAAGCTGCACCTCGTAGCCTATTTTCATGTCTCTTACAATGCTATCCAATATAATGGAATACGCAGCGGGATAACCATTAACAGTACCTATTTGATCATAGATCGCATTCCCGAGCGTCAGATCATCCGCAGTTTTCGCTTTCTCGTAATGCTCTCTGGTCCAATAGACGGCAAGCAAGTCTACCCACTCACCTTTATACCCGGGACATTTTTCCGTTCTGTTAAATGTGATGTGAGGAGAAATTTGGACGTTGTCCTCCTCGCTTACATCTTCCGGCTTAAGGCATTTAGGATATTTAATTTTGTAATACTTCGTATCGAGGGAATTCATCGCACGAACATCGTCGGGAGTTAATTTCCAATTCAGTGGCTCTTTCGCGCGGACAGAACCAGAGCTGCGAAACTCTTTGACTATACGTCCGATTTCATCTGAAACAGTGGTCCATCCATTATTGCAGGAAAAAATTATGGAGAATAATATCCAATATTTTGCATTCACTCTTTTAAACCCTCTTTGTAAATAGCGGGATTCCTTTAGCACGCTTGAACATCCAACTTTCTCATTCCGCAAAGTCGTCAGATTCCCAAAAAATGCAAGCACCTCTTTCTTTATTTCTTACCCGTTTTTTTTCAAAACCTTCATGGAGTCTGGAATGCCTTTGCACTCAAAGCTGGATGCAATCTTCTTAAAGTCTTCCGGAAAATCAAATTTTTTGCTCTTTATAAGATCCAGGGATTGTTTGCCTTGTAGAGCGCTCGCGCTAATGCCGTAGACATCTCCTTTGCAGAGAATCAGAACATTATAATTAAGCTGCACCTCGTAGCCTATTTTCATATCTCTGGTTATGCTCTCCAAAGTAACCAAATAAGCGGCGGGGTAATTATTAACTAAACCTCTCTGTTCATAAACACTTCTTCCAAGTATAAGATCATCAGCTGTCTTCGCTTTTTTAAAATGGCCATCTAACCAATAGACGGATAATAGTTCCACCCATTCCCCTCTATATCCGGGACATTTTTCCGTTCTGTTAAACGTGATGTGAGGAGACATTTGCACGTTGTCCTCCTCACTTACATCTTCCGGTTTAAAGCATTTAGGATATTTAATTCTATAATATTTCGTATCGAGGGAGTTCATCTCCCGAACATCCTCAGGTTTTAACTTCCAATTCAACGGCTCTTTCGCTCGATACTCGCCGGAATCATGGAATTCTTTCGAAATGCGATAAGTTTCAGAGAGATGCGCTCCTACGGGGGATATATAGGAAACGGTGATGAGTAATATCCAATATTTTTGCATCCCAACCTCAGAACTTTATTTCTTTTCCAACGAAAAAACTTTGATCAATCTCGATAGAAAAGTTGCCCTATAATTGTCTCTTGCTTCCTGAGAATTAGGAGAACTATCGCATAAAACAGAAATTTGATTAATGCATACTTGGTTTATAATCTTAAAACAGTTTATAGGTCTTGCTTAAGAAAACAACAGTGGCCGCACTTTCCCTAGACAAAAATCCTTTATATTAAGGCGCCGTCACAATCCGCGAAGGGTTTAGTGCATAGACTCTTTGTGCACGCGGCCTTTGATTTCGCCGATTTCTGCGACGGTGACTGTGTAAGGGCGGCCGCAGATTTGGCAAGTGACGGCGGCGTCGTCGTTTTTGTTGATCATGTCTTGAAGTTCTTCTTCTCCTAAAGTTTCAAGAGCGCGCACGACGCGTTCTTTTGTACACGGGCAGAAGTATTAAATATGAAAGTAATCCGGGTTTTTTTGTTTTCAAAACACAGAAATCTAAATCTCTGAATCTGATCTACTATAGATTTTTTATTAATACTTTCCAGAAAGCTTCGAAGTCTTCGATGAAGGGCATGTGACCCAAGCCTTTCAGTGTCACAAGTTTTCCTTTTGGAATCATTTGTGCGACTTGTTTGCTGATGACAGGATAATTTCCCATTTTCTTTTTCATTTCATCAGAAGCCCAGGCTTTGCCGATGGCTGTACGGTCGCGATCTCCGATGATTAATACTGTCGGCATTTTTAGATTTTTAAATTCATAAAAAACCGGTTGAGTGAAAATCATGTCTGAAGTTAAAGCCGCATTCCACGCGATCAACTTATAGTCGGGGCCTTCAAGCCAGCCTGTTGGAATTTCCAACCACTTGTCGTACTCAGACTTCCATTTTCCATCGTAATAACTGTCGAGTTGGTATTGTTTGATTTTTTCAGGTGAGCTCGCGAGTTCCGCCTTAAATCCTTCATCGATATTTCTATACGATGTCATCGTTTTCCAATCTTCAAGACCGATAGGATTTACTAAGAAAAGTTTCGTCACGCTTTCGGGATACATCAATGCAAAACGAGTCGCGACCATTCCGCCCATCGAGTGACCCAGAAGATTAAATTTTTCAACACCTAAACTTTGCAAAAGATTCTTAGTGTTTTGGGCAAGTGTCTGAAAGCTATATTGATAGTATCCAGGCTTCGAAGATTTCCCGAAACCGATTTGATCAGGAACAATCACACGATAGCCTTCTTGGTTCAGACCCAATATGACTTGTTCAAAATAAGCGCCGGGAAAATTCTTTCCGTGAAGAAGAACGATAACTTTGTCAGAGGGTCTTCCGGCCGGGATATCTATATAAGCCATTTTCAAATCTTGCTCTTGAGATTTGAATGCAAAATATTTCACTGGAAACGGGTATTGATACTGAGTCAATTCCGCATCGAAACCTTTCATCGCGGCGGCTTCCGTCTTTTTTGTCGACGGTGTTGTCGCGCAAGCTGAAAGTAAAAAAGCGGAAGCAAGAAGAGCGATGAAAGTTTTCATATTTTCTCCTTATTTTTGCGCGCCTGCAGGTGGGGTCGCAGTCGCCGCTGGCGGTGTTCCTTGTTGATTCTGAGTCGGTGATGAAGAAGGTTGTGCGCTTTGGTTATTCTGTGTAGCTGGCGGTGTCGCTTGATTTGCCGAAGCAGAAGGAGCAGCTTCTTTTTGTACCGGAGCCTGTTCGGCAACCGCAGGAGGAGTCACTCGATTCAAATCATTCATCGTGTAAGTACGACCGATTTCGAAAATTTTGTTTTTCGATTTAATGTCGAAGAGACTGGCTTGAATAATCACGCCGGGATTTTCTTCGTCAGGAAGATCCATGAACTCCAACTCCAGATAAGAGGTGCCCTCTTTCACGCGTTGGATTTGTGGACGTTCTTTACCGAGAATCGCGCGAGCGAGTTCCGAATTCATGCGAATCTCTACAGTCGCTATGGAATTCCACTGAGCGGGAAGCTCGCCTTGTTGGGACAAGCTTTGAAAATCGTCGTTGATCATTTTAGAAAGCTGTTGCGCCGGAGTCAGTTGCACACAAGACTCTTCCGGCTGTGCATTTTTAGCGCCTTTCTTGCCTCCCATTTCGTCTTGAAAAGTTAGATAGGCTAAAATACCAGCGGCCACAATGATGAACGTACCAAGAAGCTTATAAACCATTTCTCACCTCGCTTAGTTATTATTGGAAAGAAATAAAGGAGCCTCAAAGGCTTTCCTCTGGGAGACCAAAATCGCTCCTTCCGGCCAGGTTCCCTAAAAAGTCGTAAACCTCTGAAATTCCACATAAAAAAGTGTCTTTGAGGGGCTCTTGTCAAAGAGATCGACAACCTTACGGCTCAGACAGAGACAGGGGCGAGGGTGCCAATTCCTTATGAAAACAAGGACTTAGAGTGTGCCAAGGATTCTGGCACTGAGCTTGGAAGTAAAGAAGTGAGAGAGGTGTCTATGAATACACTCACAAGACTAGCAGCATTGTCCTTTTTGGTAGGACTTTACGTGGGATGTTCCCCTGTGAAGTTCTCTTTGGACGACAGTAAATGTAAAGACTCGGGCTGCGTGGTACAGAACGGTAAGTACTCGTTCAATTATTCCGCGACGGCGGGTTATGGGAAGGTCGATATCCTTATCGTCAACGATAACTCGGCATCGATGTCTTTTGAACAAGCGCGCTTGGCACCTCGATTCGCGAATTTTATCTCTGAATTGGACAGTCGCAAGATCGACTATCGTATCGCGATGACGACGACGGATGTTTCAGGCTCACGCGGTGGCAACCTTATTTATTTTAAAGAGGGAACGCCCTTCATCACGCCAAACAACACGGACAGATACACTTTGTTCAATCAAACTATTCAGAGACCGGAAACTTTGTCTTGTGAAAAGTTTATTGCAAACTGGATTCGTAATAATGGAGGCAACACAAGCTCCATCAATTCAACGGCATATCAACAGCAGTATGCTCAAAACTGTCCTTCGGGCGACGAGCGTGGTGTTTATGCTGCGAATATGGTTGTGAACAGCAACCCCTCGAATTTTATCCGTAACGACGCTCACTTGGCGGTGATCTTCTTGGCGGACGAGGATGAAAGAAGCGGTCTTTACGCAAATCAAGGCTACCTTCTTGATCAAATGGATCAGCCCGCTTATTTGGTTTCTAATATTAAGAGCAAACTTGGTGAGGATAAATTCAACTCATTGAGCGTGCATGCAATCGTGGTTAAAGACCAAACTTGTTTGAATCAGCAAAACAGTCAGACGTTGGATGGTTATGGGCCAACAACGGGATTGGTGAGTGGAAGTGTAGGGCATGTGTACCTTTCCTTCACAAATCAAGGCTGGGGTAATGCTGCAGACATCTGTTCTTCAGACTATACGAGCCAGCTTGGACAAATCCGTTCGCAAATCACGGATCGTATCAAAGATATCGTGTTGAACTGTTCTAATCCGACAGACCTTGTCGTGACGGTTTCAGGAAGTCCTGTCTCTTACACGGTGTCTGGTAAGACGTTGAAGTTCACTCAATATTTGAATCCAGGGACAAGCGTCAGTCTTTCTTATAAATGTGATTCGCTTCAGTAAGAAGTCACAACAAATCAAAATACCAAAGCAAGGTTGTTGAACAACCTTGCTTTTTTTATTTAAACTCGTGGTAGGGTCTGTTTCCGAGGGCGAAACTGTTTCTTTTCGAGGAATGTAACGATAAGTTTTCTCGAAGTGAGACGTGCGCGAAAAAATCTTTAATAAAATGTGGAACTCTTGGACAGCAACATCAATCTTTTTTGTTTTGTGAAAAAAAACGCGTTCCGCCTTTAGTCCTGAAAGTCGATTCCGATAAAGTTCACCATGGGCATGTTAGACAGATACAAAAAAAAGGGCGGCTTCTTTCAACTTCTTCAACTCTTGGAAACATCACCGAATGCGAAGCGTGAGCAGTTTTTAAGTCTCATCGCAGGGGAAAGTCCTGCATGGGAAGAGGCTTTAAGAAAAAGAATTCTTACCATCAATCGGGTTTACTCGTGGGAGAGTCAGTACCTCGTAGAGATATTCTCTCGAGTGCAACCGCTGACTCTTTCAAATGCGTTGCATGGAAATCCGCCGGAACAGGTGGAGCAATTGCTAAGCTGTCTGCCGCCGATTTCGAAAAGGAAAATTACGGATTTGATGGCAGAGTCGAATCCCACTCCTGCGGAGAAGGGAACGTGCGTTTCTAAAATTCTTTCGGAAGTGCGCGGCTTTGTTTCGCAAGGTATATTGAAACTGGAAAAGGTCGATCCCGAGTTGCTTGTTCCTGAAAACATCGAGGAGATGTTAAGTGTCGGTGGCTACGTCACACCACCGGTGATGGATTCCGAAGTAACGAAAAAAGAACCGAGACCAAATGCGATCGGTGAAACGACGGATCCGGGCGCGCAGCAGGAAGTTGATTTCTTAAAGCGCAAAATGAATCAACTGGCTGCGGAGGTAAATGCTTTGAAGCATGAAAACTCCGTGCTGAAAGATAAGCTCGCGCAAATTAAAAAAATCGCTTAGAACAAACTCCGAAAAATGCCGCAAAAGTTTTGCGGCATTTTTCATTCTTAGCAGCTCCTTACAACGGGGAGCTTTGAAATATTTGTCTCATTCTGAGATCGTGAATCAGACTCGCCGAAAGTCTTCCGAATTTGTAAACGGATTAGACAAAGTGAGTTTTTTCTAAACCCAGCCTAACATTTAGTCCGATAGACCTCATGAAGTACGTGAGGTAACAGCAATGACGTTTCAGACTTTCAGTATGTTTGTCGGTTCTTTTTTGTTCGTAAATGTAGTGCAAGCGCAAACACTGGGCGTATCACCCAACCAAGATCTTGAGTCCAAGTTCTACGAAGAAATGGCGAAAGAGGCGGGTGTAGACCAACCAAAAAACCTGGGCTTCTTTGAGGAAGTGCCAGATGGTCTCAGCTCTAAGGACATGAGTCCAGAGTGTGATCCGCGCCGTTTTGAAGATAGCGTTGTCGGTAAAAAACTTTCAACGGCTCAGTATTATAAAACCGCTAAGAGCTATTTTAAGAAGTGCGGAAGTGAGTTAACGAAGAACTCAACAACCGGTATCTTGGGACTTCTTAAGTTTTCAAAATATCAGTATCCTTTTCTTTCGCATCCGCAAATCAAAGAATTTCTTGTGAAGCTTCCTAATGGAACGCGCATTCCTGGGATTTTGGCTTTGAAGCAGGATCCGCGCCCACGCCCTTTGGTGATCGTGAAGTGTGGCGTTTTCTGCTCGGCAGGTCCGACGGCTTCGATGAAGAGCTATATGATGCATCTTTTTGATCAAAGTCCATTTAATGTGCTCTTGCTCGCGAATCAAACGGGCATGGATTACATTTATCTGAATAAGACGGTCACATTGGGCGGTTGGTCTGAGGGGTATGAAGCCATCGAAATCGGGAAATGGATGCAAGAGAAATGGGAGCATCGCGATCGTATTTCGAGTGTTCATTTTATGGGTATCAGTTTAGGCGGAAACGCGGCGGTGATGGGCGCGGCATTCAACGATAAGTATCTGCTTTCAAACGGCCGTAAAGTATATAACTCTGTGACGGCGATTTGTCCTGTGATCAGTTTAAGACCGACATTGGATAAACTTTATGGCAGCCAAATTGTGGGGCGCATATTCGCCAGCATGACGCGCGATCATTTCAGGGAAGCTCGTCAATACATCACGGATGTTCCTGATCTTGTTGTCGACAGCAAGATTCCTGGCAGCCGTCATGCAATGGCCGATTATATTGGCGAGCTGGCGTCTTCCTCTTTACAACGCCGAGGTATTGCAAGCACGCCGCAGTCTTATTTTAAAAGTAATAACTTTTGGAATTGGAAAGAAGAAGTAAAAACGCCTTTGCTGGTGTGGGCTTCTAAAGACGATATGGTGGTAAATAATAAGATTAATGCTTATGTGATGGAAAATGACGATTTCTATCAAAACTCTCCGCACGTAGGTGTTTTGAATTTAACATACGGTAACCACTGCGCCTTTTCTTCTGCTTACGGTGCCCAAGCGGCGGGTGCTGTATTGCGCACTTTCGTTTTGAATCACAGTCCGGAGTTTGTAGACGAGTATAATACGAAGCAACAGCTCCCTTGGACATTGGGATTTAAAAAGATGGGTGCTCAGTTTGAGCATATTGGTCAAACGTGGAATTTCTATTCTCAATCAGAGCAGGCTAAAGTTACTTTCCGGTTGTTCAATTGGCGAGCTCACGACAAGTGTTTTGAAGAAGGACCCTGGTCCGCCAATCCTTCATGTACGACGAAAAAAGAATATTGGGTACCGCTGTCATCCCTTAAAGCTATGGGTGCACGTGTGCCTCGCACTGACGCCGAAGCCCAAGCTTTGACGCGTGAATTTAACACGAAGGTGGAATTCAGAGTGCAAGGCGGTCCATTGAACGGTACGAATAAGAATGAATTCTTTATGACGTGGAGAAATAATTTTGAATAGGATTCTGGTAACGGGTTTTCGTCCGTTCCTTGGAGAAAGAATAAATCCTAGTGAAATCCTTCTTGAGTGGATCAAGAAGGATTTTGCCGTTTCATATCCTGTCCAGACTTTGTTGTTGCCGGTGTCATTTGCCAATGCCTCTGTGGAGCTTGAAAACAAACTTGCTGAAAGCAGCGTCGACATCGTGTTGATGCTAGGGCAGGCAGGAGGAAGAACCAAGATTTCGCTTGAAAGAGTCGCCTTAAATTGGATCGAAACTGAAAAGCCAGACGAAGATGGTATCACGCCTAAGCAAGGTAAAATAGATTCGCAAGAGGCAGCGGCAACCGCTTTGTTTTCGTCGTTACCGCTCACGGAATGGAAAGAGCATCTTACGCAAAGAAATCTGCCTGTGGAGATATCTCTGAGCGCCGGCGGATATGTTTGTAACCACGTCTATTATAAAACTCTTCAGGCTATTTATAAAAAACACGTATCCATGCAGGCGTGCTTTATTCATGTTCCTTATTTGCCGGAACAAGCCGTTAATAAGCCCGGTATGCCAACGATGGAGCTGGCGGTCATGCAAGAGACTCTGTCTCAAATTCTGCAGCTGTCCTCGAAGAAAAAATAGACACAGGTCAAAATAAAAAGGCGCTAAGCTTTTGCCTAGCGCCCAACTAAATATTTATCACTATTCAATTTCTGAAAGAACCTCACGCAACTTCTCTTCATCTTTAACTCCGACAAAGACAAGTTCAGCACGGCGGTCACCCGAGGCCATGCCAGTGGTATCGGATGTTCCTTTACCGACAGCGACGACGTTGTTAACACCATTTTTTTCTAAGATGGAAGCAACGCTTTCAGCTCTTTGTTGAGAAAGTTGTTGATTGAAGTCAGCACTACCAGTGGAGTCGGCATATCCGTGAATTTCAACTCTTTCTACAAGATCAGGGTTTTCACTTAATGCTTGAGCTACTCGAGAAATTTTTTGCTGGTCTTGAGAGCTGATATTTGATTTTGCAGTTTGGAACTGGATGTTCGCACTAGTGCCGGCAATCATACCGTAATTCACTTCTTGAAGAGCGGAGCCGGGAGCTGTTTCAGCAACAGGTCGAGCGGGTTCTACTTCAGTGAATTCTTCGACAGCGACAACTTCTTCTTCTTCGGCTACGGGATTTTCAGAAGCTACTGTCGTTCTGTAAGCTTGAGGATTCCAACCGATTTGTAAGTCGATAAGGTATTGATACACTTGACCGTCCGTATTGTTAGTAAGGGCCATGGCACGAGCACCAAGACGAGCTAACCATGCGGGAGATAAGTTGAAATCTCTAAGGACTTGCAAACCTACGAACTGAGCATCCGCTTGATCGGCAGTATAGTTAGGGCCTTGATCAAAGAATTGGTTGGCAACAACGCCGGCTTGCCATCTATTGGCCCAACGGTAACGAGCTGCAATCTCTAGAGCTCCGTCGGTGTCGGAGTCATCGAGTTGCGTATAGTTTTGGTAGTTAATACCGTAACCTACGTCGATCACTGTCGGGTTGTCGAAGTAATAAGAACCTAATAATTTAAGTGTTGCTGGTGTTCCTTCCACATCGCCATCGGTGTCATATCCGGTGTAACCACCGCCAAGACCGATAAAAGGTAGGAGGCCACGGGGAGCGCTCGCTGCTTCTTCTCTAGTAAATTCGAGGGCGCTCGTTGTTGCCTCCTCCTGATTTGCCTGTGCAAAGAAACCGACAACTAATAGTGTGGTGAGAATTATTGTTTTCATGGCAGTCTCCTTTTCTGGACGCCTTCAGTATTGTCCTGTGGCCAAATATTTCAATTTTTTGCGGGGCCAAAGAATGTGGCTTTGTCGGAATAAATGGCTTTTCCTGGGCAAAAGGTACGGTTTATGAATTACGAAGATGCAATAGGCAAGACCTGTTGCTAATGTCACTGGAAAGGAGAAATCTATGCGCTTTATTTCATTGATTATAGTGAGTTTGCTATTTGTAGCCTGTTCATCAAAACACAAAGCGAAAGATGTCGATACAAATGTAGATATGTCAGCTCCTGTAAGAGGTGACTCTGTCATTGGTGTGAAGGACGGTGACATGGTTTACCAGCGAAAAGTTGCAATGAATGAGGAGCTTCGTCGCCTTGAATTGGATGTCTATGATCTGGAAGCGCGCGTATTGGGCGGCCCCCGTTATTTAGATAACAGAGGTTTGTACGGTGTTTTGCGTGATTGCAGAGTGCAGTTAGGTGATGCCGGCAATAATGGGGATGGCAAAGTACGCTGGACCGAAGCGCGTGAATACGTCACGCCGGAAGAAGACTATTCCTCCGTAGGTGTTGAAGATAAAAAACGCATTGTTGGCGTGTCTGAAGAATATTTAAAAGATCGTATGGCGAGATACAGAGAATATAAAAAGGTTCTTGAAAAACGCCAAGACGAGTATGAAACCAAAGTCAAAGTCTGTGAAATGGAACTTGCAACACAGAAAAGAAAAGCAAAAAGTTCCGAAGCCCAAGATTAGTATCAGAGGTGGGAATCAAAACTTATTTTGCTCTCCCACCTTTTATCCGCCGGTCCTAAAAATGCATTGGGATCGCTCTTCCAGAAAAAGCCTTTAAAATAGAGCATCATTTTTTTCCTCAGACGTTCGCGGGACATTTTGTTTTGCGAGGTCCATGCGAACCTGCCAAAGTTATCCTGATTGCTGATAAAGTTCCCGAAATAAAACATGGTATCCATGCCGTGAACGGCTCCAAAAATTTCTTTCCAAGGAGAAGGCGTTTCCTTCCACTTAAAGATGTAGTGGTACACGTGCTCTTGATGTATCTGCAAAAGCCGGTAAATATTGTTAAGAGTTAGATGGATGGAGGCGCTGGCTGCAGCGCTGCTGGATTGAAACTTGTCAATATCCTCTACAAAGTCCCCGGTGGAAAGAGAATCGGGCGGAGATTGAATCCAGCGCCAAAGGGTTTGAGCATCGGGTTTAAAATAGAATCCGCCGACAAGATAACTTCCATCATCAAGAGTTGAACCCACGATCATAGGTACTTTGTTGTAATCTCCTAAAGTCGTTCCGACAAGGCCGTGGGGAAACACGGTGCCATCAATGATGTGTTGAAGGGGGACCGTATAAGTGTAAGCTCGCGCGAGGTCGTCACTTGAAAGCGAATAAAGAAATTTTTTAAGCCAAGCAGAACTTTTCTTTTCTAAAAACAGGGCTGCCGTCTCTTTGTCTTTGGCATAGCCGGCATTCACAATTAATTTTTCAATAAAATTTTGGGAGCGCTTTTCCGCCATGGCTTGAGGATAAGCGTTGGGCATTCCAGATGAACAAACAGCCTTAGCATAAAGACCTAGTGCGAGAGGACTTTGCAGAAGACCCCACACGTTCATGCAGCCGGCCGACTGACCCATAATCGTTATATTTTCGGGATCGCCGCCAAAGACAGCGATGTTTTGACGGACCCATTTTAAACCCGCAATAAGATCCAATGTCGTATAATTGCCAGTGCGATCCAAAGTATTTCCGCTAAGAATTTTGTGTTGAAATGCGCCCAATAATCCAATGCGATAATTAATACTGACGAAGACCACATTGGCATGTGCTGCGAGAAATGCACCATCGTACATCGGGTCCTTCGCGGTGCCTTTAAAGTTCGAACCTCCATGAATCCAAAAAACGACGGGGAGTTTTTCGGAAATTTTCCGAGGCTTCCAGATATTCAAATAAAGACAATCTTCATTACCGACAGGAAGACCGAATTGATCACTCGGCACACGCGCGAAAAAGTTCCCAAGTTGCGGGCAAGCTGGAGGAAGTGTCGTCGCATTCAGGATCTGGTTCCACGGACGCGGAAGGCGCGGCGCCTTCCAACGGAGTTTATCAACGGGCGGTTGAGCGTAAGGAATACCTAAGAAGAGTTCAGTGTCGTAAGCTGTATTCTTGCCAGAGATAGCGCCATAGAACGTATTATAGACATCTGAGGCCCATAGTGACTTTGCAAAAAGAAAGCTAAGAAGAACAACAAATATTCGGCCCATACTTTTTCATACTCTGCCGAAATGCTGGTGCCTAGTTTTATACTCGCAATGATGAATGTTACCTGTTGTTCGCGGTAAAAACAAAAAAGGCGCTGGAAGCACCAACGCCTTTTGTGAATTTCATTAACGAATGAAATTATTTTTTCGCAACAAGTTTCAAATTGAGTTCGAATTCGTCAGCGATGATTTTGTCAGCCGCAAGTTCTTTGAAGAAGTTGCCAGAGCCGTATTTAAGACCCCATTTTGTGCGGTCGATTTTTACCAAAGCTTCGCCGGTCATAACACCTTTATCCAAAGTTACTTTTGCAGGGAATTCGATTGGATTTGTTTTTCCGATCATTGTGAATTCACCTTTAACCAAAACTTCGTCTTTTGATTTTGGCGTGACGCTCAAAAGCTTGAAAGAAGATGTAGGGAATTTTGTGACGTTGAAGAAGTCTTCATTGGAAAGGTGACCGATAAGTTTTTTCTGATAATCAGGGCTGTCTTTAAGATCGTTATTTGTGATTGATGCCATATCAATTGTGATAAGACCACCCGTGATCTGACCTTTTTTATCTACTTGAACTTGGCCTTCTTTGACAGCGATTCCACCATTGTGAGAGCTGCCCATTTTTTTCATGCCTTTCCAAGCAACTGTAGAGGCTTTTGCGTCGACTTTGTAAACGTCTGCGGCGAAAGCATGTACACCAAACAAAACTACCAAAGCTGCGAGAACCGATTTCATCATTTTTTCTCCTTTGTAAAATCGCATGTGCCATTTTAGATAAGAAATTACCAAAGAGAGTAGGAGAAAAAAGAGCGGACTCGACTTGGGGAGTAAAACTTGGGTTCCCGAATTTTTATCCAAAAATCCGGCGCAAACGATTCATGAAACCCTGCTCAACATAATTTTCCGGATCTTCGCATAAACGCAGATAGTTTTGGTCTATATAAATGAGATGCTCATAGATCTGTATGACGGCTTCCTGTGCGGAGGCGTAGCCCGACTTTGATATGGTGTTTTTGTATATAACACCGTCTATATCAATGCTGCCGTTTTCGTGAATTATTACGTGGATATCGTTAAAACCGTATGTGCGGGCTATCTTCTGCGGTATGGAAATCAATCCCTGGAATTTAAGATGGCGAAAAGACCAAGCACTAGAAGCCTGCTCTTCAAGCTTTGTTGCAATATATTGAATGACGCCTGGGTTGGACATATTTACCTCTTACATATACGTACGAAATAGAGAGTAAATAGAGACCAGAGAACCTCCCTGGTCTCTTTCTGCGTTCCATATCGGAATTTCGCGGAAAGTTCTTTAGATCCTAATAAACAAATAAAGTTTATCTCATATTTATCGTGTTAAATCGCGACAATAACTTCCAAGGTGAGCCGGAGTTCATTCACAGTGTATCGTAATGTTTCACCGCTTCTCACCGCGGGTCGATAATTGCTATTTTACGTGTTTACTCAAACCAAAACGATAACGGAAAGTCAGATTGAACTGTGTTGCTGTCTCTGGGTAATTCAAAGAGGCTTTCTTGCCGTCCGCATGTTTTAGATTTGTTTTTCCGTATTCGACACCGACTTCGAGATTGCGAATGCCAAGCAAGTTGCGGCAGTTCGTTCCCACGGCCCAGCCGTCAACGCCTCGAACATTTTCAAAAGTGAATTCTCCGTCGGCGAATTTTCCGTTATTTTCAAAAAGATGTTTGTTCACGTAAAAGTCCCAAGAGCAAAGCGTCGTTTCCAAACCGCGATAGGCCACCTCAACACCGTGAGCATCGGATTTTACTTGGTCGCCGTGACGTCCATTGCCGTCATTGACTTTGTTGCGATTGAACTCGGAGCGGAAAACACGAACTTCGGCTTCTCCGTATTTGGAAGTAAACATGTAGCCCAAATAAGTCGTTAAATCATCTTGCGATCTTTTTTGTCCTGGATAGCTGCCGGTGTCTCCGTGGCTTCCTGTCACACCGATATAGATATCGTGGTTCTTCAAATAAGGTGATGAAGCCGCGAATACTTTGCGAAGAGCATTTGTGATTCGCAATTCCATTGTGCCACCATACGCGGGATAAGAATTGGCGCGGCTGTCGGCAGGATCAATATTGGATTCACCTTTTAAACCGTCGCCATCAATCACGCTGAAGGAAGTTAGAAGGACGCGGTCCAACTCTTCTTTGAGCTGATAATTGAATTGAATGCCTTTGTCGTAACGAACCATGATTCCGTAGGGCGCAGTCATATAATAACGACTCGGCTTTCCCTGAAGAGGATAAAGACCGTTTACAGGAAAACTTCCGGCGAGCACGGTCACCTCTTGCGAATCCGTTAAGGCGATATTCGCGCCGATGTTGGCAAGCAACCATGGACGATCCACATAGCCATCGGCGCGAAGTCTGTTGGCGTTGTGAAAGTTCTGTTCTTCTTTTTCGTTATAGTTCAGAACCTGATTTTTGGGGATAGCGCTGACAGAGATAAATATCTGGCGAAACTTTCTGTCTTCGAAAGTGCGCGAAAGTTTTGCTTCTCCTTCCACGACAGCGTCACCCATGGAAGCCTCGTTGCCGCCGTTTCTGCGCAAATCATTTTTAAGAAGAGCCGCGACTTGTGCATCCGCGGACGTCTCGACGCAGTAGCCATTTACATAGACACCGTTACGGATATAGCAATCATTTATGCCGTCTTGATTTTTAAGATAGGTTTCTGAGTCCCAGCCAAAAGTTTCCGCTGAGGCCGTGGATGCACCGAAAAGAACGAGAAATGCCGCTACAGGCAGGTGAGTTAATAATGAAAACCCTTTTTGCATAAAATGCTCCTTATGAAATTTGCTGACGAGCGTCTTTATGCCATGTGATTTGGCAATCTCCTCATTAAGAAAAAGAAAAAATCTGTTTAGTGTTTTGCAGCTTGGAACATCTTGGAACTTGCTAGAACAAAGCTTAAGAATGTGAAAGGTTAGAACTTCCAATTCAATATGAGCGGACTGATGTAGTACTGCCCCCAGCGGTCTTCCTCCAAGTAAGGGGAGACATACTTGAACTGCACCTGCCAGAAATTCCACTTAAAACCCCAGGCCCATTCATAGCGGTAGGGACGAGGGTTCGCGTAAACCTTACTGGTCTTCTGATTTACGAAACGATTCTCTCCGGCAATGGAAAAGTTGGCTGACAGAGGAAAAATCAGCGACGTTGCGATTGTTTCTTCTTCCATGATCTGACTTCTTCCGTAGTAAATCATCGAAAGTAAATAGTCGCTCCACAGATATCCGATGCCGACAGTTCCAGCTCCATAGGTCCCTTCATAGCGGCGCCCGAAATCCTCCCAAAGATCGTCCGAGGCAAAGACTTCGTGAATATAACGATAAACGTTGTCACCCGCAAAGTTGCCGAAAAAATCTCCTGCGAAACTGAGTTCCAATTTGACTCGGCCAAAAAGCCGACTGTAGGCGATTTGCAATTCGAGCCATTCAGCGAAGATACCGACTTTCTGATCAAGATCTTTATGGTCGAAACGTGTGCTGGTGATCGGAGTCAGTAAACGCGTATTGAGCGCAAGCTTTAGGGCCTCTGGTGTGGGAGAAAAAGCTCCCATTTCTTTCTTTGTTTGCAGGCCTCTAAAGTATGCCAGCGCAGAGGAAAATGTAACGAGTTTGTCCGTTTGCCCAAGCCAGTCATTATTGTGAACGTCGAAGAATAATCCTGGATCGTTTAAATAGAGAGTTCCCGTATCACCGATAGCCGTGCTTGGAGGATTCGGAAGACCGAGATCGCCAAAACACAAAGCGGGCAAGAGGACAATGAGGATCACAATCCACGAATTCATTGGGCAAGTTTACTGTGAGACAGTTCCGACGACACTTTAGAGAGTACTGTGTTTTGTCTACGTCGTGTGGGTTTACAGATCGTAGGGGTCAGGACCGGTCACTGACAGACCAGTCCCCTGGATTAACGGCAAACATGTCCTGGATAAACGTTGTTACCTAAGGTGCATTTACACGGTTGACCAAAGCGATCGTAATAACCCATATCGCAATAAGTTCCTCCGCGACGAATGCAGCAATAGCGTGAGGTCGACTCGGTGGCGAATTCGGAATCGCGCGTTTCCGAAGTCATTGGCACCGAAGTTTCAATCTGCACTGGAAAAAAAGACGACTCATTGTCGAAGTCGATGCTGGCGTGTGCCGCTAAAGTAACACCGAAAGTGAAGAACAGGACAAGTGCAAACAGTTTCATAGATTCCTCCTTTAAAGAATTTCTCTATTTTTTAAACTCCATAAGGACCCGGCAATATGTATTCATTCATGGAAAAAGAGCTCCACGAGATTCCGGATTATTACCGGTAATCTAACGGCCAACCTGAAAGCATTATAGAGTTTTGATTTAGCTTTATTCATAGGCAAAATCCCGTGAGAGACAGATCTGCATGAACCGATTCTTATCTTTCATTGCAGTCTTTTTCTTCGTCGCGGGTGCGCTGGCTTCGGACTATTCCGAATATGCGGAACTTCTGAATCGTCATTGGCCTTTGAATTTAGATCCAAGCCAAGAATGTCAAAATCATGATCCTCATTTTTGGATGGGTAAGGCCGAGCGCATGATTTCCGTGGAACCGCTCAAGCAGCGTTTTGCACTGAATGACGACGAAGTGATGGTGCTCAGGAATCTTCTGATTAGTCAGGCGTACAACCGCCTTTTCGTGCACTCTCTTCGCGTGCAAAAAACGGAAATCCCGGTCATGAAGTTCTTTTGGATTGCGGCGGGATCACAGGCTTCAGTGACTGTGGGGCATGCGCTACAAGTGGGTCTTGCGGATAAATATCCGTTAGGCTCGAGACAAAGAAAGATCTTTCGTCGACTCGAATCTCTTTATCCAGATGTTCCTGGCGTGCCGGCGCTTTTGCTGAAAAATATTGGCAAAGTAAAAGCGAAGACAGCTGAAAACAACTGGCGAGTGTATTCGGATATTTATTGGCAGCATTTGGCTTATATGACGTGTGGTTTTGACAAGATAGTCTTGTTGAACAAAACACTGGTTGCGGAAAAGACGACGCAAAAGAAATTCGATGAGGCCCGTCACTACGAAAAATTTATTTCTGTGTGGCAGGACATGGAAGAGGGACGATATCTCGCGGCGAACCTCAAGCTGGTGTGGATCGAGCAGCATAATATTTTGCAGCGATATATGTATAACGGAATCGATGCGAAGACCGCGAATGCCTTCTTGCTTTTTAATAGTATGGCCAAGGCGGATTTAGCAGGTGCCGACGGGAAGCCGCTAGAGTCTTTTACAGAGTACTCGCTGAACCACGGACTTTATCCAAATCTCAGCCACTTTCCCTCACGCTTTAAGTGGATGACCTATGTCGTGAGCGGTCAGGCAGCCTATCTTGAATCCCGAGAATCCGTGGCGGCGATTGAGGCTGTTTTACAGAGGTCTTTGAAAGAGTCTTACCAATTCGTGAATGACTACTTGTCTTTGCGGAAGTCGGCGATCTCGCCGTAACCTTGGCCTTTGAATTCAATCAGACAGAATCCATGTCCAAAGGGATCTGAAAACGTCGCCAGCTTTCCATAGCTGTGTTCGCTGATATCGTATTCGGTTTTGGCGCCGGCAGCGAGAGCTTTGGCCTTGGCGTCTTCAATAGAGTCCACCACAAAATCCAAATGAATCGGACTCCAGTGCCGCAAGTAAGTGCGACCCAGCCGGGCCCCGGGGAAAGGCCGCGTTCCTTCCTCATTGCCAAGAAGATAAATCGGGACAGGCAGTCCTAAGAGTTCTATGAACTGCGTATCGAAACGTCGACCCACATGAAGACCAAAAGCTTCCGTATAGAATTTGACGGCTTCTTCGGTATTATTGACATCTATATTTATCAGAACGCCATTTAGCATACGCTGGGTTCCTTTCAATGGGTCTAAAAAGGTTATTAAAAATTGAAAGGGATCGTGAAGGGTAGCTGTTTTTTTGCGGCCCACAGATGATTTGCTAGACTTATTATTATCCGGGTAAAAAGAAGTCTTGCTATTTTAATATTACCCGGGTAATAATCACCGGCAGAGGAGTTTCCTATGCAGCAAGCCGCTCGCCCGAATATGGCCTTTACAGGTTATCAAAAGTTTATCATCGCTTTGTTGGCGTTTCTTCAATTCACCATCATTCTTGATTTCATGATTTTGTCGCCGCTGGGTGCGTTTCTGATGCCAGCCCTAAAGATCAATACCTCCCAATTCGGAACGGTGGTTTCGGCATATGCGATCAGCTCGGCGATTTCAGGGTTTTTGACGGCAGGCTTTGCAGATAAATTCGATCGCAAGCGTTTGCTGCTCTTTTTCTACGGTGGATTTATTATTGGAACATTCCTGTGCGGAATTGCACCGACATTCGAGTTCCTTTTAGGCGCGCGCATTGTAACGGGCCTGTTTGGCGGAGTGATCGGTTCTATTGTTTTTGCGATCATGACGGATCTTTTTCCTCTTGAACAAAGAGGACGAGTGATGGGATTTTTGCAGACGGCCTTTGCAGCAAGCCAGGTTTTGGGTCTTCCGGCGGGACTTTTTCTGACAAATCATTGGGGATGGCATATGCCGTTTATGATGATTGTCGTTGTCAGTTTGTTAGCGGGGATCGCGATTGTATTTTACATGAAGCCTTTGCGTGGTCATCTGGCTTTGCAGACGGATAAAAAGGCCTATCAGCATCTTTTGCATACGGTTCAGGTTCCTTCTTACCTATTTGCTTTTCTTGCCACGGGCCTGCTGTCGCTGGGTGGATTCATGATTATGCCTTTTGCAAGTGCTTTCACGGTGAACAACCTTGGCATCCATGCCGATGAGCTACCGCTTATTTATTTTGTGACCGGGATTGCTTCTATTCTCATCGGTCCGTTTGTAGGTAAGATGACGGATACTTTCGGGAAATACAAAGTTTTCGTTTTTGGCTCTTTCGTAAGTATCGTGATGGTTCTTATATATACGCATTTGGGCGCAACACCTCTTTATATGGTGATGCTTGTGAATACAGCGATGTTCATTGGAATATTCTCTCGCATGATCCCTTCGCAGGCATTGATGTCAGCGATTCCAACACCGGCGAATCGGGGCGCGTTCATGTCCGTGAGTTCCTCGTTGCAGTCTTTGGCGGGAGGCATCGGCTCCATCGTCGCTGGGGCGATTGTCGTGCAAGCAAGCACGGGTGAGATTCAGCACTTTGACATTATCGGCTACATCATGTGTGTGATCGCCATCGTGTGTATGGTGATGATGTACTATATTAATCGTTCTGTGATGAGATCGCAGACGTCACAGGCACAGCTTTCGAATTAAAAGAGTCTATTTTTTCAAACAAAGTATCGACAAGCTCCACGGATTTTTTAAGATGTGGAGCATAGCATTCGTCGTACTTCTTTAAGCTTTCCGAACAATTTAAAAGATACCACTGATAAGCCGCGGATCTGGCGAGAGCATAACGATACTGTCCTTCCGCGTTGTCAGTGACAGGTGCATCTAAAACTTTGAGAAGCCCGTTGCTCTCGAAGTGCGGAAGGATTTTATTTATAATTGCCGTTTCGACGTCTTTTGGTTCGGAAAGCACGACGACTTCTGCGAGAACTTTCCGAAATTGCAGAAGGGTTTTGATATGAGGAAGGTTGTTGAGTGACTCGAGTCGCTTTCGGTGTGTCGAGGTTTCATCACAGGAATATATTTTAGCTGTGTGCTCCTTCGAGCCCGCGAAGATTTTTTTGAAGTACAGTGAGTTCTTTAGAGCATGAACAAGATAAACTCCCGGCGAGGGATCTCCCTCAAACGCTTCTGTGCGTCCGCCATACAAACTGTTCTTTTCCAGAATTTTTCCGTCTGCTAAGGCGACAGCAGAATGAGAGATTTCGCCATCGTTTTCTTGAAATATAATGACGTCTCCAGCCAAGGTTTCTTTCTGTGGCAGAGGGCCTTTCTCGCGACAAAAAGTCTCAAGATAGAAACTCATTTCTTCAACAGAGGAATAAACAATGTCCTTGGTGAACCCTTTAGCATGCAAAGTTGTATTGAAACAGTTCGGTCCATCATTAAGGCTTGAAGTCGTCGCTCCGGCAGAACAGCCCATGAAGACGTAAATAAGAGTTAAAATCGAGCGGAAAACCACATCAACCTCATGCTAAATAAATACACGGCCCCTCTGTCTAAGAATAAGACGGAGTAACCAGGATCGGCTTCGTGAAGAGTCTGAGGAGAGCCCCATTGAAGCTTGGCCTTCAGCAAGAGTACATAGCAAAACTGGCGCCCGAGGCCCTAAACCTCTATGTTCTCGCCATCTTCGGGAACTAAGATGCGATTTTGCATGTCGAGGCCGCGTGCGATTTCGCGCACTTCTTTACGGGTTGTTGGGCAGTGATCCAAGGCTTCGAGGTGGTTGACGATAAGTTTTCCCTTAAAGAGATGCGCCATAGATGGGACGTCTGCGGCTCCCATGATGACTTCGCTTCCGATATCAAAGCGCGCCCCTCCACCGGGCATAATCACCACGTCGGGTTCATGGTTGCGAACCGCGGCTTGAACTTCAGTACTTAGAATAGAGTCGCCAACGACATAGACAGTCGGCTGATCCGGGAACTTAAGAATGTAACCATAACCATGAGCCATGAAAGATCCAACAATGCCTTTGCCATGCAGGCAGGGGATGAGAGTGATAGAGCCGTTCAAAAATAGATTTTCTTTTTCGGTATTCAAGCCTTGGACTTTCAAGCCCTGCTTGGCAAGATAGTTGCGATCTGACTCGGGACACAAGACAGGAATCTGATTCTGGCGAAGCCAATGAGTTCCCGCGCGATCGAGATGATCGAAATGGCCTTTCTGACAATGCGTGATTAAAACATGAGTGACGGAATTCAGAACTTCGGATGTTCCTTCGGGGAGTTCCACCAAGGGATTTCTTTGTCGGCTTTTTGTAAGCCATTTAAGACTCGGGATGCGCCCTTTCTTTGCAAGCATCGGGTCGATAAGAATTTTGGTGAAGCCATAGTCAAGCAATAGAGTGGCGTTGCGAATTTGACGGATTTTCATAAGGACTCCCTTCCGCTATAAGGATATTGTCGCTGGTACGGCTTTAAGGTAATATGACCTAAAAGGACATATTTAGGTCTTTTTGGGACTTTCTTGTAAGGGAGCCACAATGCTGAAGGTGGGGTTTCTTGTTTATCCTGACTGCATGCCTGCAGGTCTTTTCGCGGGATTAGATCTTCTTAAGACAGCGAATACGGTGAGTGCCAAGAAGCTGTTTGAAGGTAAAATAGTGGCATTAAGCCGTGGGCCGGTTCTATGCGCTCATGGGCAAACGGTTGTGCCTGAAACTTCCGTGCGCGAGTTCGATTTCGACATGCTGATTATACCCGGGTTTTGGGCCTACTCCGCGGAGAGTGTGAAGAAGATCTGTGACGCTAATGCGGATGTACAAAAATATCTGAACCGAATTTCCAAAGAAAAGATGATCGGAAGTTACTGTGTCGGGAGTGTTTTCCATGCAAGGACTTCACGGCTGCACAATCGAACGGCTACAGCGACCTGGTGGCTGGCTCGCGATTTGAAAAATGAATTTCCAAAAGTGCGTTGGCAGGTGAACAAAATTTCAGCTGGCGACCTTCATGATATGACAGCCTCGGGAGCCAACGGCTTTTACCCTCTAATGACTCGTGTCCTTGCAGAGTTTGCAGGAAAAAAGATTTTGACTGAGGTTCAGAAATATCTGATGACTCCGACACAGTTCAACGCCAACGATCCGTTTTATGAGCTGGAAACTTTGACCTCGAAAGAAAGAGTTTTGAAACTTCGCAAGTTTGTCGAGAAAACTCCGGCAAGAGATTTAAGCTTAGTCGCAGCGGCGGATTTCTTGGGAGTCTCCGTGAAAACCCTGTCACGAAAAATGCGAGAGGACTTAAAGTGGACTCCGGCCGTTTTTTTCCGAATGGTTAAATTCAAACAAGCTGGCGCTTTTCTTATAACAACAGAGGATTCGGTCGCACAGATCTGCGACGCTCTTGGTTTTGACGACGAGGCTAGCTTCCGTAAGGGCTTCAAGAACTGCGTCGGTATGACGCCGACAGAATATCGCAGAAAGTATCAGCGATGACTCGTTCTGGGCCTTGATCCAGAAGTCTCAAGATCATCCAGAATTATTCCGATAAAAATCCATATTTGTTCAATTCCAAAGGAACTCGGGATGAAGACTGGAACTTTTTTATTCACTCTGGTTTGCTTCTTTGCTCTCGCAGCGGGGGCCCAAAATGCATTTTATAAAGCGACAGACAAAATCACACTGAGTTACGACGAGTTCCGCGCTTTGACGCCTGAAAAACAAGAACTGTGGATCAAAGAGCTGAGAGCTTTTAACCATAATATCGAGTTGATTGAAAGTGGTCAGCGTATCAGTGAAAAGCGTTCCAAACTCTTTTCCATCTTTCCATGGCTGGAGGAAATGACGTTCTCGCCCAAAGTGTGCGCTACGTGGGAGCTGCTCAAACCTGCGGCGTCTTATGCGGCTGATGAAAGATGCCAAGTCGAAAAACGTGTGCAAGGTGGATCGCAGTATTTATGCGTGAAATGCCCTGGCGACGCTCACAGCGGAGTAAACGTCTGTACGTCTCCGTGGGGCAGCTCTGATGAGGTATCTCGTAATCTTTTAAAAGAATTTGAGAAAAAAGATTACTCCGGTGCGCGTGTGAATATTGATGCCGCGACGCTGGCTCGCCATGTGGAAATCGCGCAAGACGAAGGCTCTGCGGCTTTCTCGGCTCCTGTGGAAAGAAAAAACACTGTCGTAAAAACAGTGGTGACTCCAGCATCTTCGCAACCGGTTGTCATTGAATTGGGCCCGGACGCGAAAGTGGAAAGACCATCCACAGCGGATCCGATAACGACTGTCGAGAGCCGTGATGCCAGTGGCGCGGTGTTAGAGCGCGTGAGCAATGATCGCAGAGTGGAGGACTTCCGCTTACGTAATCTCAGTGACGTTGGAAACCTTAAGGGCAACGACAACTTGGATGTGGATGAAGTCACTTCTAAAGGACGTCTGGCTTGCATATACGCAGGGTGGGCTTTGCAAGGTTCCGGTCGAGATGGCAAGGGACGCTGCCTGCCGGTGTCTGAAAGAGAAGTGATGGATGCCAGCGGAAAAAGAGTCACCTATTCGTGTAAACATCCTCCTTCCGATGGATCCATTTCTGGAAATGACGGGGGCGACGCTGTGGTTCTCTGCAATCCTGTTATCTTTGGAATCAAAAATAATAAACCTCTTTGTATCAAGCGTTCAAAAACCGCGACGGAAGATTGCACCAAGCTTGCGGGATCCGCGAAAGATACTTTGGATTTTGCGCGCAACAATCCGCAGGAATACCGTGCCTTGGTTCGCCGTGTGGATACGCTTTGCCAGCAAGATGAAACAGCTTTGCGCGAGCACTTTAACAAGCGTGGCTATGGACAAAGACAAATCAGTAACGCTGTAAAAGATTTGGGATCGACATGCTCTCATTTGCGCGAGCGCATGGCGGAACTTGTTGATGCAAACAAAGCGACGGCTCCGCGCGCGGGCGTTCGCTAGTTTTTTTGCGATAAGATATTGCGATTACCTCAAAAACTCAGCGCGCTTATCTGGTTCAGCCGTCATGAACTTCCAGAAAGATCCTAGATCCATAAAAGATCCGTCTTTAAACAAGCATCGATCCAGTTCAGTGGTTTTGCCGTCAACTAGGAAGTTCACAACTTGCGCATGACCGCCTAAGCGTGTGCATAGATTGGCGCCGGGTGTTCCGATGGCGGATATCTTATGTTGATCCTGTGAAAGAGGATAAGGTTTTGTCATTGCCTCGCACGAACCTTCCAGGCAATTTTTCGAAAGAATACGCAAAGGTTCCGTCGTCATGCAGATAATTTCTTCTTTCGATTCTTTTTGGTCGGGACCGAAAGGAATCTCGACATTTCCAGAACGACACTTGAAAGAATGCGCAAGGGCAGACAGAGGCATTAAAGAAATCAGAATAAGAAATCCGCCAAATTTATTTTTCATAAGATGTCGCTTCGTAGGTGGTGTTATGAAGATCTTCCCGCGGAATCCACACCGAACCATCGGCGCTGTTGCACTGGTATTTATCCATATAGACACAGGCTTTGCCCCAACTGTTGCGCAGCAGGTATTCGCACTGTCCGGTTTGCTGATTCACTCTGCGGCCTACGATGATAGAGGCATGTGCCATTTGCGCGGGCCGGATGTCCAGCAAGTCTTCCACTTCGTAAGCAATGGCCGACGGTAGTTTTTTATTTAGCTTGTTATCGATGAAATCTACGATCTCTTTCCGCTTTTCATGCGACGGTGTCGCGAACTTTGCTTTATCTGTGATCCTTTCGACCTTCGGCAAATTGACGGCCACGCGATTCTGACAGCGTTGTTCATTGTAATTGTAAACGACGTTACTAGGATAACTTTTCTGAATAATCTGATACATTTCTTTTCGAGTCGTGTGGGGCTTCTGGTCGCAGTCCTCTCGCAAAGAAGGCTCGGTGAATTTGGTGTAAAGATAATCCACCTTCGACTTGTCGGAAGCTTTCTCCAGCAGATCCACGAAGCCCTTAAGGTCGCGGTTGCCGTAAAATTCTGAAGGAGAATCTTTTTCCCGGCAGAATCCTTTGTTGCGAAGCTGTTCAATGGCCTTTGCGGGAATACCACCCATGACATCAGTGTGAGTCTCGCCCTTCTTCAGCAAGAATCTTTCCGTTGCGGAGGATCTTTCCGGTGAAAAGTTCACGGCCATATCCATCGCAGAAACGCGGAAACCACTTTTGAATGACACGAGATCTGCGGCAACAAAGGCGTAACACCAGCCAATCGAGTCTTGATTGCGTGGCGGACCAAAATGTTTTCTTAAATCGACGGGCGCACAGTTTTTCGCAGCGGCTCCGTGATTTTTCTTTCCCGTTGCAAGAGCCGCGTGCAGGCGTTTTTTATCGGCTTGACCGCCGCCTTCCCGTAGAAGCTGTTCTATGCGCGCGACATCTTCGCTGACGTCGCGATACTGAGCCGCGGATTCCAGTCGTCCGAGTTGATGATTGGCTTCAGCCATTTTTCCCTGTTTATAGTACTGATCTAGTTGAGCCATCTCTGCCGCAGAATATTCAGAGCGGCACTTACGAACTTCGTTCACTAGATTTGTGACGTCATAGTGTTGCGATCGTTCTTTAATCGAACGAAGGATGGAACGCGTGACCTGGCATTTCTCGGCATGCGCACAGAAAGGTGCGAGCACCGTAAAAAAAAGAATCAACATCACCTGTTTTTGGGATCTGGAAAAGTTCCAACACTGCATTAGGAACTTTTCGGCTTTTCCTCGCGGTATTCAAGTTTTCGCACTGAAAGATCGAACAGATTATTCCGAGGCTTTGGTAAGTCTGAGGCCTGCGTGGGCGAGCCAGAGCAAAAAACCAAAGCTGCTAAAAACACTACCGAGGATGCACACGCCCATCCAGCCAAAAGCAGAGTAAATCATCGTCGAGGTAATTGCTCCAACGCCGCTACCAAGAGAGTAAAAAATCATATAGGTCGCGACGATTCGACTTTGTGATCCTGGTCTTAGTTTAAGAATCATACCTTGATTCGTGACATGAATCGCCTGAATCGCGAGATCCATCAGAATCACGCCGACCACTAAGACAGCGATGGATGAATAAAGACGACTGATCAATAGCCACGACAAAGTGAGAAGGAAAAAGCTAACTCCTGTGGCTTCATTTCCTAAGCCTTTGTCAGTCAATCGACCCGCCTTTGTTGCAATCAAGGCTCCGACAGCCCCGGCTAAACCAAATAGACCTATTTGGGTATGTGAAAACATAAATGGCGGAGCACTCAGTGGCAGTACAAGCGGAGTCCAGAAGCAGCTAAAGGTTGCAAAAATTAAAAAACAAAACGAAGCACGAAGCCTCAAAAGTGGTTCATCCAGAAAAATCATGACTGTGGATTTTAATAAATCAAAATAGGGCAGGACGGTTTTTTCATCTCTTTGAGGGAGGAGCTTAAAAAGCAAAAGACTCATTAGAAAAGTGCACGCAGCAGAGAATAAATAAACGGCTCTCCAGCCTAGAGCGTCGGAGATAACTCCTGCAACAGTCCTTGAAAGAAGAATTCCCAAAATCACTCCGCTTGTGACGGTGCCAACGGCGCGACCCGCGTGCTCTGGAGAGGAAAGAGTCGTCGCATAGGCCACCAGCGTTTGAATTACCACGGCTAAAAGTCCTACGCCGATGAGTGCACCCAGCAAAACCCAAGAATTGGAAGAAGTAGCAACAAAGAGCAACATCACACTTGAAAGACCAAGGTGGGAAGAGATCAGCCAACGTCGGTTAAGGATATCTCCCAATGGAACGAGAAAAAACAAACCAAACGCATATCCTATTTGAGTCAGAGTGATCGCGACACCTATCGCAGCATGAGAAATTCCAAGACTGAGAGATATTTGATCCAGCAAAGGCTGAGCATAATAGATGTTGGCAACACTCAAACCTGCCGCAACAGAGAATAAGACAAACAGGCCTCGCATAGAAAACTCCTTAGACAACTAGTTTAATAATGAAACCAGTTGTGGTATAGATAAAGTAGTTTTATAATGCAACTACTTCGAAGAGGTGAGAAATGAAGAGGAAAAGCTTAAAACAAGCCCCTTGTCCCGTCGCAAGAGCTTTGGATTCCATTGGAGATTGGTGGTCGCTCCTCATTATACGAGACGCCTTTGATAAAGTTTCTCGATTTGGGGAATTTCAAAAAAGCCTCGACATAGCAAAAAATATCCTCGCCGAACGGTTGAAACATCTGGTTGACGAAGGAGTCTTAGAAATCCGTCCTGCGGCAGACGGCAGTGCTTACCAAGAGTATCATTTGACTGAAAAAGGGGAGAGCTTGTTTACGGTTATCGTTGCTCTCCGTCAGTGGGGTGAAGACTATTTTTTCAAAAACAAAGAAAAGCATTCTGTTTTGCTGGATACAAAAAACGCTCAACCTTTGCGTCGAATTGAGGTGCGTGCGCAAAGCGGTCGCCTTGTTAAACCTCGGGATACATTTGTAAGGAAAATAAATGGGACTTGATGGGCTGCGGGACTCTTGGGAGGGATGGGGCTCGCGCCATCGTGGCGCTCGGGGCTTCGCCCTGCCTTCGGCACCCTCGCGCTAGCATCCTGCTAGGGCGAGCGAACCTACGACCCAAGCTTGACCGATAAATTCGAAGCCTATCGCTTCCAGATCATAAAAACAAAAAAGCCGACTGGCATCTGCAATGCCACTCGGCTTTTTTGTAAAATTGGTCGGGGAGATAGGATTCGAACCTACGACCCTCTGGTCCCAAACCAGATGCGCTACCAGACTGCGCTACTCCCCGACGAGGACAGGACAATAAATAATTAATGGGCCTGTTGTCAAATCACTAGATCCTAACGCACGACATTGCTATTCTTTTTTTCATGGAAAACTTCATAAACTCGCTTCCTAAACCCGTTCTCGCATTTTTAGCCATATTAGTAGGCATTGTCGTCTTCATGATTATGAGCCCGCCGCACACTGTTTGTGACACGCAGGCTACGACTTTGCGGGAATTGCAGGCCGGGAACATCTTTCCTACGGAAGTGAAGAAGAACAAGATTCCTCCGGCGATCACACGCGCTAAAGAGGCTTGTCAGCTGGGCAACAGTCCGGGGTCTTGTTATGAGTATTTCTTGGCGCTTAAAAAAGTGGCAGACGATGTTGGCAAAGCTTCGAGCGAATGTACGACTCAGCTTTTTAATATCAATGAAGTGAAGGCCGCCTTGAATGACGGCCTCGAGTTGATGGTGCGTTTAGCATGGGGAATTAAACCTCCTGAGCCGGGACTCGAGCGATTCGGCTGGATGCAAGAGGCGGAGATCGCGAACTTCTGTCGCTTAAAAAGTATTTTCATTCGTGCGAACGGGGAGGAAGGCTGGCTTGCCTTCCGTCAAAGAGTCGTTGCGAAACTTCCTGGGGAGGAAATTCCGCCTCCTTCAGACCCTGCTCAAGTGGCTGTTGAGCCACGTCCCGCAACGGCGGTGATGTCAGAGCAAGATATTTGGAACCGCAGCTTATTCTCCGTCCGCTGTGAATCCTTCTAAAGAGAAACTAGCTCGAGCGATTTCCAGCGCCATTTCTGGTTGCGGAACTCGAGCTTTCCGTACAGGGCGAAATTCTTGTCTTCATTATTCTGAATCAAACATGTGAGAGAGCGGATTCGTTGCAAGGTCCACTCGCGTGGATTCAAACCGAAGTTTTGCAGTTGGGATTGCAGAGTCAAAAGCGTCATTTCATTATTCATAAAAGGTCCTCCGAAAGTGTTCGCAGACCCTTTTTGCAAAGCGGGAACCGGAACAAATTGTTGCGGTTGTGCATTTATTTGCATCTTAGCTGCGGCCGGGCTTGAGTTGTCCTAAGTGGTGGACTAGCTTCTTGGACATGAGACGAAATGCTTTTCTTGGATATTTGCTTGCCCAGTTTATTGTGATTGTTCTTGTGATGGCGATTTTTAAGGTCATTCCGGATCGCCAGATCGCCGCGACCGTGGCTGGAGTGCTTTTTGTCGTTCTGCCGGCGGTGCTGATGGCGTTGGAATATAAGAGGGCCGAACTCACTGAGTTTTTCTGGTTCGTGGCTGTTCTGCAGTTTTGGACTCTTTTTGCGCTCCCGATTTTGGGAATTCGCCTCGCTAACTGGGGAGTGCCTTTTGATCAGCTTTCCTTTATCGGGATTCCCGGGCCGATTTTGCATCAGTGGTCGAGTAAAAGTTACACGATTATGATGGCTTTCACGGCCTATGTTTGGTGGAAGCTCCGCCGGAAACGTCCCATACAGGGTTGATCCTTCGTTGCTCGGTCGGGCGGCTTGTGCGGCGTACTTAAAAGTACGCCTCTGCGCCTTCCTCGGTCGCGCCTCGGCTGAACCCTGTCTGTGACGTTTCTGTTTTGCGAAAGGGTAGAAACGCAAAAAGCCGGTTTTCACCGGCTTTTGATTTCGGGCATCCTGCCCTCAACCCCTTCGGGGTAAAAATGAAAAAAGGGCCGTAGTGACCCTTTTTTCGTTTTCCAATAAGGAAATCTCAATTTTTCAACGAAATCTAATTAGATCTCGAATGGAGCAGGGGAAATAGCTTCCGCTCTAGAGAAAGTGTCGTAAGCGTCAGAACCAGATGGCAATAGGCCAAGGTTACGAGCTTTCTTAACAGCAGCAGCAACGCGTTTTTGTTGAGCTACGCTAAGTTTAGAGATTCTAGATGGAGTGATTTTACCACCGTCACCGATAAAACGAGTCAAAGATGCTGGATCTTTGTAATCGAATACGTGGTCGCCTGAGAATTCCTGACGGTATTTGCTACGAGTTGTCTTTTTCATTACTATCCTCTTTCGATTTCCTATTGGTTAGCGAGTTAATGTGTGTACAAGAAAAAAGAGTTGCCATCAAGTGTCTTTTTACTTTATATGGTTACTTCTTGTTTGCGGCGCCCCTATTTAATTTGAAGGATGGCGTTGACCCAGACTTGTATCCAGATTGAATTAGAGGAGCTTAGTATGAGCAGATGTGAAATTACTGGAAAAGGCCCTGTTGTAAAAAACTTGGTGTCTCACTCCAACATTAAAACAAAATCAACAGCTCAACCAAATGTTCAGAAAAAACGCATCTTTAGCCGCGTTTTGAACCAAATGGTGAGATTGCAAATCGCGACCAGCGCTATCCGTGACATGGAGCATATGGGCGGTTTCGATAACTACATCCTTAACTCTGACGACTCCAAGCTTTCTAAAAGAGCTATGGCCGTTAAGATGAGAATCAAAAAGAAAATCTCTTCTAAGAACTAATTACGAGGCCATCCATGAAATTGAAAATTAAAAAAGGCGCAACTGTTCAAGTTATCACTGGCTCTGACAAAGGTAAAAAGGGTTCAGTTTTGGCTGTAGACGCTAAAAACATGAAAATCCAAGTTCAAGGTGTGAAAGTTCAAACACACTACGACAAAAAAGACGGTCTTTTGAAAAAAGAAGGCTTCATTGACTACTCTAACGTGAAGTTGGTTGAAGCTGCTTCTAAAGAGAAAAAGACTTCTAAAAAAGCGACTAAGTCTAAGTCTGCGTAGTCACAAAACTCCGGCCTAGCCGGAGTTGTTGATGGGCAAAGTTTGCCTAAGACAAAGTCTAAATTTGGTCCTTAAGGCGATCTCTTCGTTTTAGTCTCATACTTAGCTGCGTAAAATCAAAGTTGAGTTTAGGAAGTACATTCCGCAACTTTGACAAAGAGGAGAGCAGCTTGAAAAGAGACCAAATCTCTGCAGTAAAAAACAAAAAAGCACTGTTCTCGGCAACGATGGCAGTGCTTTTTTTTTCGTCGTTGTCGTACGCTGATCTGGGGGACTCCCTGGTTCTGTGTAAACACAACAAAACCGTGCGTACTCTGCGTGTTGAAATGGGTTCCGATCAAAAATGCCGTGCGATTTACACTAAGCAAGGTGTGGATGAGACGATCGGTTCAGGTTTAAATCCAAATTCTTGTGTTGAGTTTGTTTCCAACGTCAGAAAAAATCTTGAGGAAGCAAAGTGGAATTGCCGTGAAGTGAAAGAGGCAAGAACATCCACAATCAACCTTGATAGCGCGGAGTAATTTCGATGAGCACGGAGTTGGTGGTCGCAGCAGTGCAAATGACATCTATTGATGATGTTGACGCCAACTTGATGCAGATTGAAAGTCTGCTCGAAAGAGCTTTCCAAAATGCGAAGCCTCGCTTCGTAAGTTTTCCGGAAAATTGTTTGTATCTACGTCTTGTCGAGGGTGAAAAAATCCAAGGATTTTCTCTCGAGCATTCTGCTTTTTCTCATTTAGCAAAACTCGCTCAGCAGTATGACACATATTTGCACTTGGGTTCGGTTCCCTTGTTGCTCGAAGGACATTTGTATAATTCGTCGGTGCTTGTGACTCCCAAAGGGGAGGTGAAGCCGACGTATCAAAAGCTGCACCTTTTCGACATTCAGCTTGAAGGCCAAAAGCCTATTCGTGAATCCGATGTTTTCCGTCACGGTCAGAAACCCAGCATCATCGACATTGATGGTTGGAAGATCGGCGAGGCGATCTGTTATGACGTGCGTTTTGCAGAGCTCTTTTCGCAATATGCGCGCAAAGAAGTGGATCTTATTCTTCTTCCCGCGGCTTTCCTTGTGAAAACAGGGGAGGCGCACTGGGAAATTTTATTAAGAGCCCGTGCTATTGAAAGTCAGGCTTATCTTATTGCGGCAGCCCAAGGTGGCACGCATCTGGGAGCGCGTGGCGGCACGCGAGAAACCTACGGCCATTCCCTGATTATCGACCCTTGGGGCACTGTTGTTGGCCAGGTCGAGAAGCGTGATCCGGGTGTGGCTATCACGAAACTCACGCGCGAACGGATCGAAGGCGTGCGTCGCCAGATTCCTATGAAATTTCATCGTCGTCTGCCGGTTCTTTGAGAATCATTTTCTTTCGCAAGTAAGAGCGCTTAAAAATGCATTCCTCCTCCGAAAATGAGTTCTCAAAAGTCTAGAAATCCTGCACTATTTCAATGACAATTTTCTCAATTAGCTTTTATTATGCGCTCAAAGCGCAAAACCAAGGAGCTGGATATGATCCGAGTATTCTTTGTTTTTATTCTGCTATTCTCTGTCAGTGGTTTTAAAGCCTTGGCGCAAGAGTCTGCGGCAAATCCGCAGTACGATGAAGCCAAAGAAGCCGAAATCGCACAGAAGGCGAAGAAGCGCCTTTATCCTGGCGGACGCGATGAGGAAGACTTGAAAGTGCAAGCGCAGGTGACGACACCTGTTCGCAAAGTGGCACCTCAAGCTGAAATCAAAGACGAGCCGGTTGAAGAATAAGTTTTTTGGAGAACAACATGTCAGTTTATAACGAACTACCAGAAGGTGTAACACGCGAAACGATGGACGTAGACGTTCTTATCGTGGGCGGTGGTGCTGCCGGTCTTTCCGCAGCTCTTCATTTGCAAAATCAAATTCAAAAACACAACGAAGACGTTTCTGCAGGTCGCAAGCAGGGCGAACAAATTCCTGATCAAATGATCGTTGTTCTGGAAAAAGCTTCTGAGATCGGCGCGCACAGCTTTTCAGGAGCCGTGTTAAATCCAAAAGCATTGGGCGAGCTTATCCCTAACTTCAAAGAAGAGGGCTGCCCTCTGGATTCTGAAGTGAAGAAAGACGCCGTTTACTATTTGGGTTCTGATTTCTCTTTCAAACTTCCTATTACGCCTCCTCCGTTTCACAACGAAGGCAACTATATCATCTCTTTGAGCAAGTTTAACCGCTGGTTGGCGACGAAGTGTGAAGAGAAGGGAATCAATATCTTCCCGGGTTTTGCCGCTGTCGAAGCCTTGTATGAAGGCGACAAAATTGTTGGCGTACGCACGGGCGATAAGGGCCGTGATAAAAACGGAAAGCCTAAGGCGAACTTTGAGCCTGGTTTGATTTTGAAATCAAAAGTGGTGATCTTTGCGGAAGGAACACGCGGCTCTCTTTTCCGACAAGTAGAAAAGAAATTAGATCTTCGCGCGGGCAAAAACCCTGAGGTTTTTGAAGAAGGCGTGAAGGAAGTGATCCAAATGCCTCCGGGCACCGTGGAAGCGGGCCAAGTGATTCACACTTTGGGTTTCCCTCTTTCTAAGTCTATCGGTGGAACTTTCATCTATACTCTTCCGGGTGACAAAATCATCGTGGGTCTTGTGGCTTACCTTGATACGAACGATCCCTTGTTGGATCCACACCGTGAATTGCAGAAGTTGAAAACTCATCCGTTCTTGCAAAGCATGTTGAAGGGCGGAAAAGTTGTCGCTTATGGAGGAAAAACTCTTCCTGCCGGCGGTTGGTATTCTATGCCGAAGCTTTACGGCGATGGTTTCATGGTTTGTGGTGACTCTGCCAGCATGGTCGACGTGCAAAAACTTAAGGGTATCCACTTGGCGATGAAGTCAGGCATGCAAGCTGCTGAAACTGTGATGGAAGGCCTTATGAAAGGCGGGGACTTCACAGAGGCGACAACGAAGTCTTATGAGCAAAAGGTTCATGGCTCTTACATCAAGGATGACTTGTACCGCGTTCGTAACTTCCACCAAACTTTGAGCAAAGGTATGTTTGCCTCTATGCCGTTGATCGCTTTGCAAGAGATCACTGGCGGTCGCGGTCTTCATGATTTCATGAAAATCGAACATATCGACGCCGATACAACGGAAAAGGTGGTCGACGTTTGGGGGCCTTATGGTTTGGACCATGAAGACAACAAATTGCCGAAACCTGACGGGGAGCTCTTCTTTGATAAGCTTTCCAGCGTGTATTTGACCGGGACAATGCATGACGAGGATTCTCCGAACCATTTGATCCTAAAGGACGGGGATATCTGCCGTACGGTATGTGAGCCTCAGTACAAATCACCATGTAATCATTTCTGCCCGGCCAACGTATACGAGATGGTACCGTCTACAAAAGAACCAGGTAAGAAGGACTTACAAATCAATTATACGAACTGTATTCACTGTAAAACTTGTGATATTAAGTGCCCATTCGAAAACATCGAGTGGACCGTTCCTGAAGGGGGCGGTGGACCACAGTATCGCGAAACATAGAAAGCTCAGCGAGGGACTGGGCTTTCTGAACCACAGAAAGGACCCAGTCTCATGCCTCAGTTTTTTGCCTCCGCGCCTCGCGGCCTCGTCGAAGCCCTAGAACAAGAAATCAAAGATCTCGGACTCAAAGTAACCGATCGTTATATCGGTGGAGTATTCTTTGAGAGCAATTGGGAAGGTTGTTATAAAGCCAATCTTCACTCGCGCTTGGCCAGCCGTATTTTGAAACCTGTTTTGGATTTCACGGCGTATCAGCCTGAAGAGCTGTACAATCAAATTCTTCGTCACGACTTCACTAAATATATTAAACCGACTCAAACGATTTCGATTGATGCGAGCATCACGGATTCAAAAATGCGTGATCAACGTTTTGTTGCGATGAAAGTGAAAGACGCTATCGTCGATCAATTCCGCGAAAAATTTGGTGTACGTCCTGACGTTGATAACGAAAATCCTTCTTTGCGCATCCATGTTCGCGCGATCAAAAATCAATTCAATGTTGCCGTGGATACTTCTGGCGATAGCTTGTTTAAGCGCGGTTATCGTAAAGAAGTGGGCGAAGCTCCGTTGAAAGAAAACTTGGCAGCGGGTTTGATCAAGCTTTCTGAGTGGGATCAGCAAACGCCGATCGTGGATTTTATGTGTGGTTCTGGAACGTTCTTGATTGAAGCCGCGATGATGGCGATGAATATCGCTCCTGGTATCAACAGAAAGAAATTCGGTTTCCAAAACTGGCTGACTTACGAGGAAGATACTTGGGAAAAAGTCGTTCAAGAAGCGATGGATGCGGAAAAAGAAGAGCTTCCATTTAAGTTCTATGGCTACGATATCGACCGCCGCGTTCTTATCAACGCCAAAGAAAATGCGAAACGTGCCGGCGTGGACGACGTCATTGAATTCAGAAAAGAAGCCGTATCGACTGTAGAGCCTCCTGTGGAAAAAGGCCTTATCATCGTGAATCCTCCTTACGGAGCGCGTATCGGTGATGAAGATAATCTCCGTGACGTGTATCGCGATCTTGGTTTCACTTTGAAGCACAGATTCAAAGGTTGGGATGCATGGATTCTTTCCGGCAACAAAGAGCTGATCGCGGATTTGAAATTGAAATCGACTCGTAAGCACTTTGTGTTCAACGGCAATATCGAATGTCGTTTCCTAAAGTATAGTATGTTTTAGTGACAGGAGTGATTGTGAAAACTCTTATTGTAGCTTTATTTTTTGCAATTCCTGGGGTGAGTTTTGCGGCAATGCCGGTACTTTCTTATAAACATGTTTCTTGTCGTTTGTATGTGGAAGAGAAACAAGTAAAAGAAGTTTCTCAGCCGCTGATGACATTGATTATTGAAGACAGCATCGGGCGTTTTGCGCAAATTCAGTTTGGTGATGAAAATCTGAAAATTCAATATCAGCTTTTGTTTGAAGATGATCTGAAGGTGCCGGGCTCTGTTTTGGTTTTGCAAAACCTCATGGTGGGCTCTGTTGAAAGTTCTGCGGAGTTTTCCGCCAAAGACGCCACCTGGGTGCGAATCAGACAAGGGACACATAGTGTTTCCTGTGATGTGACGGATAAAGTTCCGGAACAAAAAGTCCAATAAACTTAGAAAAGCGGCTATCCTCAATTTGATGGAGCCGCGATTTCTGGTCGATGAAAATCTATTAGGCTTGTTGAGGCGTCTAAGGATCATGGGAGTTGATTCCGTCTCGCTCATGTCATCGAGCGACCAGGAAATTCTTCTATATGCGACTCAAGAGGGTCGCATCATATTAACTCAAGACCGATTGTTTTATCAGAGTATACCGGAAGGAAAAGCATTTCTGGTGCGCTCGGATATTCCGAAGAGTCAGTTGGTCGAAGTGCTCAAGGCATTTCCGCTGGCGGGAAAAAATCCTCTGACACGATGTTTAGAGTGCAATGGAGTGCTTCGACTGATTGAAAAAACCGCCGTTAAAAACATTGTCGACGAAAATACGTTTCGTTTGTTTGACACGTTTTACGAGTGTTCCTCTTGCCACAAGATATATTGGGAAGGCTCGCACTATGACAAACTTCGCAAAGAAGTGGCGAATATCAATGCCGCTCGCCATTTGTGATTAAGACAAAAGACATATCAAGTTCCCTTTCGTTTCGTAGCAACATGGCCTCTTAAGAGGTTGTATGAAAAAGAGAGCTGCATTCATTCTTGGATTGTTGTTGTCGAGTTCCGCTTTTGCTCAAGAAATTATTCCGACGGAAACCCGTCCTTTCGCGGCGGAACTCGAGGGCGGGATCATTCATATTCGTGGCAATGCCGAAGTTGAAAACTACTCCGTGCGGGGAGTCGCCTCGTATCTTCAGGAAAAAAATCGCTACTCGCTCTATGGTCGCTACATTCAGTCTCAAGATGACGGAGTGGAGAGTTCCAGAAATTGGTCGACGGGACTCAGGTATGACTTCGAACTGACAAATCGCTGGGGTATTTTCGCAGGATACAAATATGAAGGCGATCGGTTTGCCGGCTTCTTTCAGAGAGACTCGACCGATATAGGCTTGCGATATTATTTTATCAGAAATGACGACACAAGCTGGGCCGGTGAAGTGGGGTATCGGTATTCTCACGTGTTTTATATTTTGGAGCCGTCGAGTTATGACAGTCTTGTTCGCTTGTACACGGCGTATTTGCAAAATACTGAAAATCGGAATGTCGCGTGGGGAATCTGGCTTGAGTATCTACCGATTGTAAGTTCAGACACGAATTGGCAGGCGAACGGAGAAGCCTTTGTCACGATGATGTTCAATCAGGTTTTTGCGCTGAAGATTTCTTATTTAGCCATGTTTCAAGACTCGCCCGCCGAAACTGTCGAGCGGATGGAAAAGACTTTTCAAACGACTCTTCTAGCGCGCTTCTAAAAAAAAGCCCTGGTTAAATGCCAAGGCTTTTTCATTCTTACGAGCGCAACGGATTAGTTTTGTTGTTGGCAAGTAGAGTAGTTGTAACCGCGAGCCATGCACTCGATCAATTTTGCATTTGATTCCAATTTACGAGAGCACAATGCCATAGCGTCAGCGTAGTTGATGCCGTGGTTGTTTTTGATGATTTCAGAAACGTTGCAAGTAGATTGAGCTTTGCGGCACATGCGAACAGCTTCTTCGCGGTTACCTTGAGCTGCACCTGCCATCATTTCGCTTACGCAGTTTGCGAAAGCTGGAGCAGCAAGCAACAAAGACATAGATACAAGAAGAGATTTCATAAAGATTTCCTTTCGGTTTCAGTGGTTCATTTAAGTTTCGCGCTATGAATCTTAAAACTTCATGAAACAGTCAATGAAGGCGGGAAATCCGATGAGCAATACTGTTCCGGTAAAATACGAATGGCGACATTTCTGCCGCCATCTCGAATATAAGCCAGAATTTTTCGTGAGGACTAGAAAGGTTTATTTACCGCAATGAACGCAGCCGATGTGCCGAGACCCCAAAGAAGGATTGCCACGGGCCAACCGATGTATCCTTTTCTTTTCACCAAAGAAATTGCAACTCCCAAAAGAACCCAGATACCGATCTTTGCTTGAACCCAAGCAGGTAGACCTGACACAAGACCCAAGCGAGCAGCCATACCAAAACCACTCACAAGAATGATCAAGAGACCCAGTCCATGAGTGACCATGCCCATGATGCGCGCTGGTTTTTTAAGCTCTGTTTTGGAATAAGCTGACAAAAGGATGCCGCCGAATCCAAAGAACAAAAGCATAAAGCCGATAAGATGTAGGACTTTATAAAATTGATAAGACATGCTGTTTCTCCCTATTCTTCTTTAAGGCCCAAGTGCTTAATGACGCGAGCCAGGTCTTTTCTCATGCGAGTGAGTTGTGTTTTATTAGCTAAAGTTTTGAGGGCGTCGCGCAGAGGCTCCAATGGATAGCCGCCGTATTGGCCCGATTGTAGGATGTCGTTGGTGACACCGGAGCGTCCCGCAACAACAACGCGATCTGTGATGTGAACGTGGTCTGAAACTGCGGCATCTCCACCGAACATACAATTGTTGCCAATCGTGCTTGAGCCCGCGATTTTAAATCCGGCCGCCATCACGCAGTTTTCGCCGATAACAACGTTGTGAGCGATGTGGCAGAAGTTGTCCATCTTCGTTCCGTTGCCGATTTTAGTTTCCGTCAAGGCGGCTCTGTCGACGGCGCAGTTAGCGCCAAGCTCGACGTTGTTGCCAATCACCACGCGACCGATTTGCGGAATCTTTTTGTGAGTTCCCTCACGAGTCATCGCAAAAGAAAAACCGTCCGCGCCGATAGTCGTGTGCGGGTGAATTTCACAGTGAGAGCCTAAAGTGCAATGAGCTCCGATGAAAACTTGCGGGTGCAGGATCGAATGATCGCCTACTTCCGCGTAACATTCGATGACGGTGTGGGCTCCGATGGTCGCGCCCTCGCCGATTTTTGCGTGCTCACCAATCACGACGAAAGGTCCTACGCTGACATTCTTGCCAAGGTGCGCGCTTTCATGGATGAAGGCAGACGGGTGAATCTTTGTTTCTTGATTGAAGCGATTCATCTTGCCGTCAAAAAGTGGCAGGATGGCGGCCATGCTCAGTTGGATTGAGCCTGTGCTAAAGAAAGTCGATCTGCTGTCGGAGGGAGTTTGCAGTGCCTTATGCGCGACAATAATAGGAGCTTGCGCCTTGAGGGCTTGTTCCAATTGCTCGGGCTTTGAGACAAAAACCAAACTTTCTTTGTCGCAGGAATCGGGCGGCAGAACCTTCGTCGCCACAGATTGCAGAGCACCGGACACGAAAGAGAGATCGGACGAGTTAAGATCTTTAATAACTTCAGCTGTAATCATAGTGATGCCTCGCGCTAACACTTTCCTATTATTTTTTTGATGTCAAGACACTGGGTGATAGTATAAGTCTGCTTAATAAACACTTTTTGATTCTTTCTCACCTTGTAATTTCAGAGAGGAACTGAGATGGCAAAAAAGGCTGCAAAAAAGGAAGCACCTGCGGCAAAAGCGAAGGCAGCGAAAGCTGCTCCCGCAAAATCATCAGCGAAAACAGCGAAGCCTGCGGCAAAAGCTGTGAAAGCGCCTCCTGCAAAGGAAGTAAAACCAGCAAAAGCGGCGAAGGTTGAAAAACCGGTTAAAGCTGAAAAACCAGCGGCAAAAGCTCCTGAGAAAAAAGCAGCTCCTCCACCGAAAGCTGAAAAGGTCGAGAAAAAAGCCAAATCAGCTCAAGCAGCTCCAGCTCTTGAAGTGGTGTCTGAGGCTCCGAAAAAAGAGAAAAAAGCTAAAGTTGATAAGTCCAGCATGTCTGAAGACCAGGCAAAATGGCACGATCTTCATGAGAAGTATAAAGCGATGAAAGCTCAGCCTTACTCAATTTCTGGGCAGTTTGAGGCGAAAACTCCGATCCAGCACAAGATCTTTGGATGGGGTTTCATTCTCTCGAATGAATACGATCGCTTGGAAGTGCTTTTTGAAGATGGAAAGCGAATGCTGATCAGCAACAGAAAGTTGTCATAAACTGGTAGCGCAGAAAGTTATTGCAAGGCGCTGCAATCTGACCTACTAATTTACCTGCATGGCAAAAGACGATTTAGTACAAATTGACGGAAAAGTGATCGACGCCCTTGCTGGGGGTCTTTACAAGATCGAACTCGAAAATAAGGCGATCATTAACGCAAAACTTTGCGGAAAAATGAGACGTTTTAATATTCGTGTGGTTGTGGGCGACCGTGTGAGCGTAGGGGTTTCTCCTTACGATCCTACTCATGGTCTGATCATGTTCCGTCACAAATAAAGATTTAATTTCTAATAATTCCAATAAATCTAGAGGTTCTATGGATCAGGCTCTTCAGAGTTATTTGGCTCGTATTGTCCCAACAGTTCCCGCAAAATCAGCACAAGCTGTGATTGAACTTGCGGCCGAAGGTGCGACAGTTCCTTTCATCGCTCGTTACCGTAAAGAGAAAACCGGCAATTTGGACGAAGTTCAAATTCGCGGCGTTATCGAAGGTTTCGAAACTTACAACGAAATCGTGAAGCGTAAAGCTTTCTTGATCAAAGAGATCGGGGAGCAAAACAACCTCACGGCCGAAATCCAAAAGCGTATTGAGCTTTCTTGGGATTTGGGCGAGTTGGAAGAAATCTACAAGCCATTCAAGAAAAAGAAAAAAACCAAAGCGACGATTGCGCGCGAAGCGGGTCTCGAACCTTTGGCAAATTGGATTTGGGAAATGGGCCATGGTTTGATCAAAGACGATCAGACAATGGAGATGAAGGCGAAAAACTTCCTCAACCCTGCAGCGAAAATCCAAACATACGAAGAAGCGCTTAAAGGCGCTCAAGACATCATCGTCGAGAAAATCGCCAATGATGCCGATCTTCGTGCGATGGTTGCGAAAAACTACAATGAAAAAGGTCGCGTGATTGCGAAGGCAGCCAAGGGCTTTAAACCAAATTCCAAGTACGACATGTACAAAGAGTTTGAAGAGCCTGTTAAAAATCTCATGGACGCGAAAAACAATCACCGCTACTTGGCGATGCGACGTGGCTGGCAAGAAGAAGAATTGTCTGTTGACGTTAAAGGCGACGATGAAGACATCTTGAAGTCTTACGAAAAATTCGCAACTTCGACTCCAGACAATGCGATTGGCGATTACTTGAAACAATGTGCTCGTTTGGCTTTGAACGTTTACGTTCTTCCGTCTGTTGTGAACGAAGTGCACCGTGTATTGAAGGAAAAAGCTGATCAAGACGCGATCACAGTTTTTGCTGAGAACGTGCGTAAGCTTTTGTTGGCTTCTCCTTACGGACCAAAATGCGTTTTGGGTGTCGACCCTGGTTTGCGAACGGGTTGTAAAGTCGCTTTGATCGATAAATCAGGCGCTTTCATTTCCCACACAGTTCTTTACACTTTGGGTGACGATGCCGAGAAAAAAGCGAAAGCTTTGTTCGGTGACGTTTTGAAACAAATCCAGATCGAAGCGATCGCTGTCGGTAATGGAACTGCGGGCCGCGAGACTGAGTCTTTCTTGCGTAAAGTTTTGAAAGATCTTGGCAAGAACATTCCAGTTGTGATGGTTTCTGAGTCCGGCGCTTCCGTTTACTCGGCGTCTGAAGTGGCTCGTGAAGAGTTCCCGGATCTTGATGTGACTGTGAAAGGTGCGATCTCGATCGCGCGTCGTTTGCAAGACCCATTGGCGGAGCTTGTGAAGGTCGATCCTAAATCTATCGGCGTTGGACAATACCAACACGACGTGAACCAGTCTCAATTGAAAAAATCCTTGGAAGCAGTGGTTGAATCTTGCGTGAATAACGTGGGTGTTGACGTGAATACAGCTTCTGCGGCGTTGTTGTCACACGTAGCTGGTATCGGTCCTGCCCTTGCGAAAGGGATCGTGGAAGCTCGTAAGAAAGCCTTGTTCACAGATCGCGCGGAGCTTTTGAAAGTTCCTAAGTTCTCTGCCAAAGTTTTCGAACAGGCAGCGGGTTTCTTGAGAATTCCAAACGGGAAACAAGTTTTGGATTCAACGGGCATCCATCCAGAGCGCTACCAAGCAGTTTTGGATATGGCGAAAGATATCAACGCGTCCGTTTCTGAAATCATCGGTGAAGGCGCGAAGAAACTTTTGGCGCAAAGAACGAAGTGGGCTCAACTTGTCGGTGAATTTACATTCGACGACATCGTGAAAGAACTTGAAAAACCAGGTCGCGATCCGCGTGATCCGTTCAAGGTTTTCCAATTCCGCGATGACATCATGGAAGTCAAAGACCTTCAAGAAGGTATGATCTGCCCTGGTATCGTTACGAACGTCACTAATTTCGGTGCGTTCGTGGATATCGGCGTTCACCAAGACGGTCTTGTGCACATTTCCGCTTTGTCTCACAAGTTCGTGGATGATCCTCGTAAAGTTGTTAACCCGGGCGATCACGTCACTGTGAAAGTTCTTAAAGTAGACACAGTGAAAAATCAGATCTCTTTGACTATGAAGATGGATGACGCTCCCGAAGCGTCGGCTCCTCGTGGTGAGAAGCGCGCTGATCAACGTGGTGGTGGTCCAAGACCTTCTGGCGGCAACCGTCCTCACGGCGGTGGCGGACGTGATCAACGTCCTTCAGGTCCTCCAGCGAAACCTGCAAATCCGTTTAACAATCCGTTTGCGGCTTTGATGAACGTTCCAACTAATAAGAAGTAAACTAAGATTTTTAGAAGGAGATTAACATGGCAGCAAAAGGCAAATCTAGAAAAGGCATCCGCCACAAGAAAAAAAGAATCGCGACTAAAAAACGCATGATCAAAGCAAAAATCCGCAAGTAAGATTTTTCTGAAAGCAGAAATAAAAAAAACCCACACGAGAGTGTGGGTTTTTTGTTTTATGCGCTTTTTTAGTTTCTAATCCCAGTCGTCGAATTCATCCAGTTCTTTATTTTCTTCAGTTATCGTCAGCTCAATCGTATAAAGTGGTTTTGCCCAAATATCTCTGCATGTAAACGTATAGTTAACCCAGTTAAAAGCCCCTCCCGCTCTTTCTTTAAGGCCAGGGGGTTCGGCAACCGATTGCGATGCCTTGGTTAAACTATTTGAAGCTAAATAATTCACTCTTGCTCCACCGTACAGTCGAGTAGCGTTCTCCGACTTCAAAGTAAAGATCGCACTCGGATTCAATGACGGAAGAAAATAGACCCCCACATTTTTAGGAAAGTCTGGCGCAATATTGGTTGCGGCTCCTCCATAACATTTCGCAGGTTTTTGAGTTGGCGAACAATCTACTGTACTAGTCTCTCCCGGAGGCAGATAAGCGGCATCAGTAGAGCGAAGATAATAATAAGGCGAAAAGTTTATGTGAGCACAGGAGTTGTCAGCGAGCGTGCCCACGTTAAAATGAACATCACTATAGTATAATTTTAGTTCGGGTATACTAATTGTGCATTCTTCCAGATGTCCAATGGGGGCAAGATTGGGAATTGAGCAATTGCCGATTCGCTCAATTGTTTTTCCGTCTGTGCCTTCCCAGCTCAAACCAAGTTTGAGATATAATGGAGTTCCATCGACCACGCCATCATTTAGAGGTTCATCAGTGGAAGGCAGGGCTACCACTCCAGGCTCTTCACCGCAGGCGGTGAAAAGTGATAACAATCCTATAAAAATTAATAAACGTGCCGTTGTTTTCATGATCGTTTAAATCGGAAGGAAAAATTCATGTTTAAGTCTGGTTTTGTAAATCAATTATAATTTGTTTGCTTTTTGTTGGGTGACGAAAGGATTCCCAAGGATTTTTCCCAAGGGGTAGGTCCAGGAATGTGGTGCTTTCGGGACCAGGGATCAAATGGTAATACTTGTGGTCTTCGGCGTAGCTCCTGTCGAATTTGCTTTTAGGGGTCTTGGCTTTCGCGATATTCTTTTTGGATCAAGGAGGTCTTATGATCGTTCAACCTCATATTTTGACGAAGGCACTCGATGCGGCTTTGAGCACCGGGGCTGACTTCGCTGATATCTTTCTCGAGGACACTTATTCTTCTCAACTTTCAGTTCTCAACTCCAAACCAGAACAAGCTATTGTCGGCCAACTTTATGGCGCGGGCATTCGTTTGTTTTTCGGGCACGAGATTGTTTATGTGACGACGAATGACCTAACCGAAACAGGCTTGGTGAAAGCGGCTCTTAATGCAGCACAAAGTCGCGGTACGGGTGCTTCAAAAAAATCTATGCCTTTGATGCAGGTTCCGTTCGATACGATTCATACTTATGGTGAAAAGCCATGGGAGATGGATCGTAACCGCAAGTTTCAATGGTTGAACGCTATTGATCAGCACTCGCGCGCTCGTCACTCTTCGGTGACCCAAGTTGAGGCGGGACTGAATGAAAAATTCCAGAGAGTGCAAATTGCGAACTCTCGCGGCCTTATGGCTTATGACGAACGCGCGTATTCACGCATTCGGATGCAAACCTTCGTAGAAAAAGACGGAGTTAAAGAAAGTGCGAGTGAGGATGAAGGCCACATGGGAACTTCCGAGGTTTATGATCAAATCGATCTGAAATCATTAGCGGAACAAGCTGTCGACCGTGCGGTGATGTTGACGACAGCGGCATATGCTCCGGCGGGAGAAATGCCTGTGGTGATTGATAATGCTTTCGGTGGAGTTATCTTCCACGAAGCTTGTGGTCACGGTTTAGAAACAACAAGCGTGGCAAAAGACGCTTCCGTCTTCTGTGGCAAGATGGGCCAGAAGATCGCCCACGAAAGTGTGACGGCAATTGATGACGGAACAATTGAAAACGGGTGGGGTTCTCTCAATATCGACGACGAAGGAAACAGAACAAAGAAAACGACATTGATCGAAAACGGCGTTTTGAAATCTTACATCGTGGATGAAATGGGATCGCGCCAGACAGGATATGAAGCGACGGGCAGCGGTCGTCGTCAGTCTTACAAATATGCTCCGGCATCGCGTATGAGAAACACTTACATCGCGGCAGGAAAAGACACATTTGAAGAAATGATTCGTGATGTGGATTACGGTCTTTACGCGAAAAAAATGGGCGGTGGTTCTGTGAATCCAGGTACTGGCGACTATAACTTCCAAGTTGGCGAAGCCTACATTATTCGCAAAGGTCGTATTGAAGAGGCTGTGAAAGGCGCCTGCCTTATCGGTCGCGGTATCGATACGCTCGGAAAAATCACGAAAGTGTCTAACGATTTGAAGTTGGCGCGCGGCATGTGCGGCTCCGTCAGCGGCAGCATTCCTGCAGCCGTAGGGCAGCCGCAAATTCTTGTTTCAAGTCTTATGGTCGGCGGGAGAGCAAAATAATGGATTCGATCAAAAACAATTTTGAAAAAATCGCAGAGCAAGCTCGTAAAGACGGTGCCAAAGTCGAAATGCTTCTTTCCGGTGGGGAAAGCTTGAGCATCGGTTACTCTAAGAAAAAATTGGAATCCTTCGAGTCTACGCAATCACAAATGGCGGGCCTTCGCGTGATTTTGGGAGCGAACCAAGGTTACGCTTACACCGAGAATCTTTCTGATGAGTCTTTATTGCGCACTTATCGTGAGGCTCTGAATAATGCGAAGACGGTGCAAAAAGAGGGCAGTCATAATGTGCCTTTGCAGAAACCACAAACCGTGCAAGCGATGCGGAATCTTTTCAATCCTGAAGATATTGCGATGGATAAGAAATTGGAAGTTGCACGCCTTCTTGAGGAACAATGTCTGGAAAAAGACGCGCGCATTCAGGCCGTGCCTTATTCCGGCTTTAGCGAAACAACCAGTTTTAAACGTGTGTTGAACTCGGAAGGATTGGATCAAGAATTTAAACAAAGTTATTTTTCCGGTTACGCTTATCCATTGGCGAAAGAAGGTGAATCTTCGAAGATGGGCGGTGAAGGTTTCTTCGCCCGCAACTTCAAAGAGATCAATCCTGAAGAAGTGACAACAGAAGGTGTGCGCAAAGCCGTGTCCCGCTTAGGAGCACAAAAGCTCGCGACGGGGAACTATGCTGTGGTGATCGACCGTGATCAGTTTCCTATGATTCTTCAGATGATTCACTCTTACTTTTCTGCCAAGGAAGTGGATGAGGGTAAGTCCTTGTTCAAAGGAAAATTAGGACAAAAAATTGCAAGTCAGAAGTTTCAACTTCTCGATGATCCTTTCGAGCTTCGTGGGACTGCGGTTCGTCCGTTTGATGACGAGGGAGCTGCCTCACAAAAAACGGTTCTGTTTGAGAATGGCGTTTTGAAAAACTTCCTGACCAATTTGGAATACGCGCAAAAAATGAATTTGCCGCATACTTCTCATGCGCGTCGCAGCCCGGCTTCTCAACAGGCTATTGCCGCGACGAACTTGGTGGTGGCGAAAGGTACAAAATCTTTGCAGGATCTTTTGCAGTCGCACCCGAAGGTTGTGTTTTTGACGGAGTTCTCGGGCGGTTTGCATGCGGGTTTTAAGGAATCCACAGGTGATTTTTCAATGCCGGCAGAAGGTTTCCTTTACGAAAATGGAAAACTTGTTGGAGCTATTGATCAATTTGTTATGTCCGGGAATGTCCTTGATCTCCTTCGCGATATTGAAGACCTCGGCAATGAGTACAACAAGCCAGGCAGCTCGATGATCTGCCCGGATGTTCTTGTGAAGTCTTTGAGTTTCGCGGGAGCTTAAAAGTTTTTCTGGAGATTTGCTAAAAAAGCACTGACTGCGATTGTGGTCAGTGCTTTTTTTTCATCTTAGCGTTTACCTAAATTCGCTAGAAGCATTTGCATGAACATCATCATCATTTGTTGTTGTGACGAATTCATTCCCGTGGAAGGAAGAGCTGCCGATTGACCTTGAGTCAAACTGCCAAGAAGGGTTGAGATCATGGAGTTGTTGATAACTTGTGAGCCTGCGAGCTGCCCTAAACCGAAGTTAGACCCTGAAGTGAAGGCACTCAACAATGTTTGCAGCATTGAGGTATTCATACCGCCAGGAAGATTGATTCCCGAAATTCCAGTCACAGAACCTATGCCAATTTGTCCAAGAATACTACTCAGGAGTGAGGAATTAAAGCCTGATTTGCCGATCCCCAGTGTTGCACCCGATGAAATACTTTGAATGATACTTGAAAGATCTGCTCCACCCAGCCCCGTATTGCCAAGGTTGCCAGTCAATGAACTCATCAGCGAACCAGCAACTTGTGAAATGTTTCCGGAGGTCACTCCTGCAAGAGGAAGGTTCTGAAACAATGATCCCGTCAAAGTTTGAATTAAACCTGTCGGAAGACCGCTACCTGTGCCTGATGCTGAATTGAGAATCGAACTTAGAGATCCATTGCCAATAACTCCTAGCAAGTCACTAAGCTGTGAACTTGGTAGTCCGATATTCCCCGCGCCTTGGGTGGCACCACCAATAAGAACAGGAATAATGGCGCTCAGATCATTGCTGTTGCCAAGACCGGCTCCATTTAAAGCGGAACCCGCCATCCCAAGGATCATATTGATCTGAGAACTATCTAGCATCAATCCGGAAGGCAGCTTTTGATTTGTGATTTTGGCAGCGACGTTATTATCAACGGAATGTTCTTTCAATGCGGCTTCGATATTATGAAGCATTTTTTGCGCTTCAGAGTTATTCACTGCCGGAGCTGTTGAAGCGGCTTCTTGCGAAGAACTGTCGTTCGTTGCGCTTAGTGGAGTTAAGTTATTATTGCATCCTGCAAGAAACCCAATCGCTAACAATGCTGAAACGATAACCTGTTTGTTCATGTGGTTCCCTCCTCATTGAGATCCAAATTCAGGTTAGTTCTAAATTTTCAAAATAAAAACCGGGTGGAAAAAATAAATTTCGCCCTGTTCACGCTTCCGACAGTTTTGAAAAACTAAGTGTTCAAAAGGTTTTCACTAGATTCGAGATAACATAAGAATGACTGATCATTGTTCGGTTCAATAAACTTACAGCGTGTTTTTCGTTTATTATGTAAATATCCGCAGTCTCAATACGAAGCTGCGAGCAACGATGCTGCTTTTCTTCTGAGAGTAGAATGTTCGCTACAAAGACTTGTGCGAACAATTGCTATTTTTTCAAAATCGCAGCGGCAATTTCGGTAAACCCTAAACCGCCACGGGCCTTTGTCACATATGTAGGTTTGTTTTTAATCTGATCGATAAAGTTTTGAATATTCGCAACAGCAAAACTGTGAGGGAAGTAAGCAAACATCGGCTCATCATTTGGAGAATCTCCACTAAAGCCGCACACCTTTTTTGCATCTTCGGCATTCACGCCGAATTCTTTTTCTAAAAAACGCAAAGACATTGTGAGTTTGTCGTAACTGCCGAACCATCCGTTCACATGAATTGAACTGACCTTTGCTTGAGCACCGTGCGATTGAAAGATGTCGACAATCTTTTGCACTTCACTGCGGGGTAAAGCAGGGACGTCTTCACAAAAATCAATCGCGAGATCCATCAAGCGGCAAAACTGATCGCTTGCCAAATCACAACCGGGAACTTTCTGCAGGATTTCTTTTTCCAGTTGCTGAAGTTTTGCGCGGTTTTCTTTTTGGGTTTTTTCGTCAAAAAAGAAATGACGGTGCATCTTGCGATTGTGATAGCGGAAATAAAATCCGCCGTTTTCTCCAACGATGCCGCTGACGGGCCACATGCGTGCGATCATTTCGCACCATCCTGCGGGACGACCTGTTACTGGAATCACGTGGACTCCGGCGCGGTGCAAACTCCACAGAGCTTCATAAGCTTCAGGACCTAAATGGCCTTCATCCGTGAGTGTGTCGTCGATGTCAGTCAGAAGAAAACTTAAGCGTTGAGAAAACTTAGTAACGTCTTGCATACCTCAAAGTACCAAGGGAAAAAGGTACCTGGTACCTTTTTCCCACGGAGGGAAGCGGGTACCTTTGGTGTGGGTTGTCAAAAATTAGACTTGCACCTTTGCGTAAGTACCTTCATTTTTTGTCTATATATATAGTACTGGCTACGCGCTGGTCTTTAGTCAAGGAACGATCATGGCCAAAAAAAGTGACGCATCAGAGGGAATCAAGCTTGTCGTTGTGGAGTCTCCCACAAAGGCCAAGACGATTCGTAAGTTCCTCGGAAAAGATTATGTGGTGGAGTCCTGCATGGGACACATCCGCGATCTTCCGCAATCCGCGAAAGATATTCCTGAAAAAGTAAAAAAAGAGAAATGGGCGCAATTGGGCGTGAATGTTGATAAAAACTTCGAGCCTCTTTACTGCGTTCCAAAAGACAAAACCAAAGTTGTAAAAAATCTGAAAGATAAACTCGATGAAGCCTCAGAGCTATACCTCGCGACCGATGAAGACCGCGAAGGGGAGTCTATCAGCTGGCATTTGCTTGAAGTTCTAAAACCAAAAGTGCCGACAAAGCGAATGGTTTTCCACGAGATCACGAAAGACGCGATTCAAAAAGCGTTGAAAGACACGCGTGAAATTGATTTGAATCTTGTGCGTGCGCAAGAGGCGCGTCGTATCCTCGATCGTTTGGTGGGTTATACGATTTCTCCCTTGTTGTGGAAGAAAGTCGCTTACGGCCTTTCAGCAGGCCGCGTGCAGTCCGTAGCTGTGCGTTTGATTGTAGAAAGAGAACTCGAGCGTATTCGTTTCAAAAAGTCTTCTTATTGGGGAGTTCTTGCGGAGCTTTCCAAAGACGGCGTTAACTTTGAATCACGTTTACAGCAGTACAAAAATCAAAGAGTCGCGACGGGTAAAGACTTCGATGGTCTGACGGGGCAGCTTACAGCAGGTAAGGATGTTCTTGTCCTTGATGAAAAAACGGCGGCAAAACTTGCAGCCGATTTGAAATCGGGCGCATGGACTGTTTCTGATGTTGAAGAAAAACCGACATTTAGAAAACCAGCACCTCCCTTTATCACTTCGACATTGCAACAGGAAGCCAACCGTAAATTGGGTTTGAGTTCGCGAGAGACAATGCAAGTCGCTCAGAAGTTGTACGAGCAAGGTTTCATCACCTATATGCGTACGGACTCGACCTTCCTTTCTAACGAAGCGATCAATGCGTCTCGCGATTGTATTCAGAGCAAGTACGGTAAAGAGTATTTGACTCCGCAGCCGCGCAATTACGCTGCGAAAAAAGTAAAAGGGGCTCAAGAGGCCCATGAGGCGATTCGTCCTGCGGGAAATCAGTTCATGGATCCGGATGAAACGGGTCTGACAGGCACGCAATTCCGTCTTTACGATTTGATTTGGAAGCGCACAATTGCCTCACAAATGGTGGATGCTCGTCAGAAACAAGTCAGTGCAAAGATCACAGTGGGTGAGGCGTTGTTCGGTGCTTCGGGGATGACAATTGAGTTCCCGGGTTTCTTGCGCGCCTATGTCGAAGGCAGTGATGATCCAGAAGCTGATTTGGCAGAACGTGAAGTGCGTTTGCCGGCGTTGAAAGTGAAAGACGCCGTGAAGTGCGGAAAACTAGATCCAACGTCTCACGAAACAAAACCACCAGCTCGTTATACAGAGGCGAGTCTTGTGCAAACGATGGAAAAAGAAGGTATCGGTCGTCCGTCAACGTACGCTTCCGTTATCGGTACAATTATCGATCGTGGTTACGTTCGTAAAAATGGGACGGCCTTGGTGCCGACGTTTACGGCGATGATTGTTTCAAAACTTCTTAGCCAATATCTTTCCGAGTATGTCGATTTGGGTTTCACTTCCGAGATGGAGCAAAGCCTCGATAACATCGCGGACGGTGATTTGGATTGGGAAAAATATCTCGCGTCGATTTACAAAGGACCGAAAGGTTTAAAAGCGCGCGTGGATGATCAAGGTGAAAAAATCAATCCTGATGAAGCTCGTACGATGACTTTGGAAGGAATGGATAAATATAAATTCCACGTCGGTCGTTATGGCGCTTACGTCACAACGACAAGAGACGGCGCGGATGTCAGTGCTTCTTTGCCAGACAATGAATCTCCGGCGGATATCACTCCGGAGATCGCTGAAAAACTGATCGATCAAAAGATCAATGGTGCTGATGCTTTGGGCGTGGATCCGACGACAGATCTTCCAGTGTATGTTTTGAACGGTCGTTATGGGCCTTACGTGCAGTTGGGTGATGTGACTCCGGAAGATGACAAACCGAAACGAGCTTCATTGCCTCCGGGCACTCAGCCAGAGCAGGTCGATTTGAAAATGGCTTTGGATCTTTTGGCTTTGCCGAAGACGTTGGGTAAGCATCCGGGCACGGGCAAAGAAATCAAAGCGGGTTTGGGGCGCTTCGGACCGTTCATTGTTCACGATGGCGATTATCGTTCTATTCCAAAGGGTGAGAGTATCTTTACGATCACTCTTGAAAGAGCTTTGGAAATGCTCAGTCAGCCGAAGAAGGGACGCGGTCGCGCGGCTCCTCTGAAGGAGTTGGGGACTCATCCTGATTCGGGCGATGCCATTCAGGTTTATAATGGACCTTACGGTCCTTATATCAAGAGCGGTAAGGTGAATGTATCGCTTCCTGAAGGCACAACGCCGGATACAGTGACTTTGGAACAAGCGGTCGCTTTGATTAATGAAAAAGGTGGCACGAAAGCCAAAGGAAAAGCGAAGGGCGCGCCGAAAGCGGCGGCTCCGAAAAAATCCTTAAAGAAAGCCGAGACAGCGAAAGAAAAAGCTGCCGCTCTGGGTGTCAAGAAAGTGGTTACTCGTAAGTCTAAAAAATAAAACAAAGCCTCCTGAAAACGGGGGCTTTTTCGTGAGGGGACTATGCGATTCTTGTACTTTATTCTACTGATGTCTTTGCCGTTGCCTTCGTGGGCTCAAGAGCAAACGAAGAGCCAATGTATGTCGACGGTGCGTGCGCGTTCTCTTTCAATCACTTCTGCTCAGGCGGAAAAACTCTGCGGAGATGATGCACCGGAAGTGGTGGATTGCGCGATCTCTGCGATGCAGTCTAAAGGTGGTAGCATCTCTGAAAATACCCTGAAAGGATGTCGAGAGCAGTGGGACGTTAAAAGCCGTCGCCCAGAGCCGACTCCATCGCCAAGCCCTGCCGTAAAGAAGGGCGCCGAACCAGTTTTAAAGGTTCCAGTAGAGGAATTAGAGTCTTCTGAAGCAGCTGACGAAGGCGAAGTGTCAAACTAGTAGACAAACACAATCTTGACGGGAAAATTGTTCAGCCCTCTTTCCGGAGGGGGGATTCTTTGCTAAATTTGCTCCACGAATTTCGCGCGAACAGCGCAGGATGTGGAGTGTTTATGAGCAACAGTCCCCTGAAGGGACAGTTGGAGTTAGGAATCAATCGCGCACCGGAGAAAGATAGAAACTTTCATCTCGGTGGGCGCAGTTTTTATTTTTTTGATTTCGACGACAATATTGCTTTTCTGACGACACCCCTGATTCTTTTTAACAAGAACGATCGCAGTGAAATTAAAATTTCGAGCGGTGATTTTGCCCAACATCATTCCAATATCGGTAAGTCGGGCCTCTACGCCGATTACCAGATCGATTACTGCGACTCTACGGGAACGTTCCGCAATTTTCGCGACGTGCATATCGATGAGCTTCAAAAACTCCAGGGCAAAAAGCAGGTCTTCGTTCAAGACGTTTCTGAGGCCTTAGGTTTTGCCGACTTCCAATGGAAGGGACCTTCTTGGGAATGTTTCTATCACGCGTCCTTCAATCAGCGACCTCTTTCGGTGATCACAGCACGTGGTCATCATCCAGAAACTTTGAAAGATGGCATTCGCGTTTTCGTGCAAAATAAAGTTTTGCCATTGGAGCCCAACTATCTCAGCGTCTATCCTGTGAGTCACAAAGAGACACGCATCGAACTGGGCGACAGTGAATTCAAAGAAGGCACAGCGGAACTAAAGCAAAGAGCCATCCGCGCCAGTGTGGAAAAAGCGATTGATATTTATGGCTACAATCCGCATCACCGCTTCGGGATGTCTGACGACGATCCGAAGAACATCCAACTGATCGTGGAAGAAATGACTCGACTAAAGGCGAGATTCCCTGAGATGTCATTCTTTATGATCGAGACGCAGCACGGAAGTTTTATTAAACACGAAGTAAAACTCAGCGGTCTTCGCGGCGATAAAGTGGAGAACCTCTCACAACTTTCTTTTTTCGAAGAAGATCGACAAAAGTCTTAAAGATCCTCACCACGTCCTAATTTATGACGAGCTTCATAAATAGAATGCTCTCTACTGATTATTTGATAATCTAGGGAAATTAGTAGGGGCTTTCCTCGAGGGAAGCTGGACACGGAAGGATCATCATGAGTTTAATCTCGAAGGGTGTAAAAGGTTTCATTGTCGCTGGTTCACTAGCGGTTTCTTCTCTAGCGTCGGCGCAACTCAAAGATGGGTTGGAGTGCCGTTACCTTACAGTGATTGAGCAAGGTTTCTTGGCAAATCACGTGAAGTATTCCAATCGCGATACAGATTTACAAACACGTGTCGTTGAACAATATCTTAAAAGATTAGATCCCTCCAAAATTTACCTGACTCAAGCAGACGTTGACCAAGTGAAGAAACTCACTGGCAATGTGTTTGATAAAACAAAAGCCAGAGATTGTGCCTTCCTTAATGAAACACAAAAGATTGTGTTAGAGAGAGTGCAAGACCGTGCGGCCTTCGCTAAAAAATATCTGGGCAAGGATTTTAAATTCGACGCGCAAACTGAATTCACTTTCGATCCAGAGAAAAAACCTTGGCCGAAAGACGCGAATGAAGCGAATGAGTACTTGAAAAAATACATCCAGTTCCAAATCGGCAATTACTTGGCGACAGACATGAAATTGGATGAAGCGAAAAAGAACGTAGTAAAAAACTACGAAAGAGCCGTGAAAAGAACCCAAGAGACGACGCAAGACGATTTGTTCTCGGGCTATCTTGATTCTTTTGCCCGTGCTTTGGATCCACACTCGAGTTTCTTTTCTCGTGATGTTCTTGAAGATTTCGAAATTCAAATGCGCCTTTCTTTGGAAGGCATCGGCGCGACACTTTCTTCGCAAGACGGTTTCACAGTTGTTGAACAACTTGTACCGGGCGGAGCCGCTGCAAAATCAGGCTTGATTGAGCCGCAAGATAAGATCATCGCTGTAGGTCAGGAAAAAGGGCCTATGGAAAACGTGATCGACATGGATTTGAAAGATGTCGTTAAAAAGATTCGCGGTAACAAAGGTACGAAAGTTCGTTTGACGATCTTGCGTAAATCGGGCGAAGGTAAAAAACGTTTCGATGTCGCTTTGACTCGTGAAAAAGTAAATCTTGAGGACGAAGCGGCTTCCATCATTTTCGTGGATAAAGAAATCAACGGTCAGAAAAAGAAGTTGGGTATCATCAACTTCCCTTCATTCTACGCGGATTCTCGCCGTGGTGGTCGCTCTTCTGCGGCTGACATGAAAAAACTTGTGAAAGAAGCGAATGATAAAAAGGCTGACGGGATTGTTCTTGATTTGTCGAACAATGGCGGCGGCTCTTTGGAAGACGCTGTTAAAATCGCAGGTTTGTTCTTCCAAACTGGAAACGTTGTAAAACAATCTTCTAAAAATGAAGGTCGTGCAGAGTCCGCTCTTCGCGATACAGATCCAGCGGTTGATTGGGCGGGTCCGCTTGTTGTTTTGACAAGCCGTATCTCCGCATCTGCATCTGAAATCGTATCTGGAACTCTTCAAGATTATAAACGTGCTGTTATCGTTGGTGGTGACCACACGTACGGTAAGGGCAGCGTTCAGTCAGTTCTTCCGATTCCAAATAACTTGGGCGCGATCAAGGTGACTGTGGGGATGTTCTTCATTCCAGGCGGTAAATCGACTCAACACCGCGGCGTGGATGCGGACGTTGTTCTTCCGGGCCCATTCAGCGCGGACGATATCGGTGAGAAGTACATGGATTACTCCCTTCCTCCGAAAACAATCGAAGCTTTCTTGTCACCAGACGCTTATGTCAAAGAAGGCCCGGGCACGTGGAAAGAGTTGAAACCAGAGTGGATCAAGTCATTGAAAGAAAGATCTTCAGAGCGCGTTGCTAAAAACGACGAATTCAAAAAGATCGTGGATGAATTGAACAAAGCCAAAGCGCGCGGAAAAGTAATCCGTGTCAGCGAAGTGCTTAAAGATAAAAACGAAAAAGATAAAAAAGATAAGGCAAAAAAGACCGCTAGTAAGGCTAAGAAAAACGAAGAGTACTTGAAGCGTCCTGATGTTCAGGAAGCAGAGAATGTTCTTCTTGATCTGATTCAGTTGCAAGAGGGTAAAGCTCTTGTTCCACCGAAGCAGGCAAATGCTAAATAAGCAGTTTTAGTTACCACGTTCGTTGTTGTTAAAGCCCGGCCACAAACCGGGCTTTTTTATTTTGTCTTGGTCCGGGATTTCAGGTACGAAAAGATATGACACACTTTCTTACAAAACAAATCGCATGCGCTTTGGCTGTCGTAGTCTCTCTGGGATCGGTAGGCTTAGCTAAAGAAACAGTTTCACCGGTTCTTCTGAGCCAAACGTATTCTTACGACAATCATCTTACAAATGCCGATGATCTGTACGTTATCACTCTCAAGAATTCGTTGGCGGCGGTGAGCGATTGGGACGGTAGGACCCTTGAGATGAAAGTAAACGGCTTCACGACAGTGAACGTCACTTCAAAGAAGGCGGGTGTTTTTACTGTCGTTACTGATAAAAACTATCCCAAAAATTTGGGACAGCCTGTTGCTAAAATCGAAAATGACAAACTCGTTATTGAAGTTCCGCAGTGGCATGCTCTCAAAAACGGAAACGTAACCACGCAGTATCGTTTCGTCAATGGTGACGATGCGAGCCCATGGGTGCAATTTCCGAATACGCTTGTGCCGCTGATCATACATCAAGAGGAAATCAAACTTACGACGGTTCTCAATTCGCCGGAAAAGAAAGAGATGAAGGCGTGGCTCGAGCTGTTGCTAGCGAAAACGGCAGGTGTCAGCCCCAACCTTATGTATTCCTTCCGCGTTTCTTATGAGTTTCCGATAGGCTTGCCAGATCAGTGGAGTATTATGCCTGTCTTATTGGTGCCCACTAAAAAATATGAAAAAACGGATGCCGAACAAATGGCTGCCGGTATCGAGAACTTTTTTGCAGGACGTCCTTCTAACTCGGGTGCGCAGTTGGTTTTCTCAATCATCGTCTACAAAAATGCATTGCCGTTGTTAGAAGTTCAAGAAATGGAACTTCCGTTATCGTTGACGGATTTGGACTAAAATTTTTAGAAGTGTTTGAGTTTATAATATAAAAGGGACAAGCCGAAGGTGACAGTGACAAGCCATGCGTAGCCTTTCCAAGTTCCTTTAAGATCGGCGTCGCTTAATTCCATTTGCGAGAAAATCGCAAGCGTGACATAAAACCACAGAGCTAATTTCCAGGTGAAGGCCGGGAAGTTCAAGAATCGCGGATTGTGAACAAATGTCTTTCCCCCAGGAATTAAAAAGTAAAAAACGGCGGCGCAAATAAGAGGCCCGATAATAAGCGGGGCGATTCCAATAAACAGTTCACCCATCTTTTGCCATATCTGCAATAGCATCGGAACATTTCTGGCGCGACTGATGACGTGCCCGTGTGTCCCGCCTTTAGCTTTAAGATCGAAAAACTTGATGTCGATAATCTCATGCAGAAATAGAAACGCCATGAGTGCGTGACTGATTTCATGCATGACGATGCCGATTCCAAAAAGAACGTTAAAGCCTTTATCGCCCAGGAGTGAGGATATTTGCACACGTAAAAATCCTGAGAAGTGATGCAACAAAAAACCCGCGGCAAACACACCTCCGGAAATTTTGATCAAGGTCCAAACGCTTTGAAAGCCGAAAAGCAGGGTGGGATACGTGTTACTCATGCACTCACTTTCATTCTACTTCGCAAGACTGATTCCGATGTCGCGGGGATCCGCGACGCCGTGAAGTTTGTCGCCCTCTTTGGCCACGGCCATAACGTAACAAGGCACCGGTTCAATTTTGATATTGTAGCCCATGCGTTTAAGCTGCTCGAGTACTTCTTTGCGAGGGCCTGGTGGATCAATGTAAAGCACATCGGGTTGCCATTGTTGATGGTAACGAACCGTCGTAACCGCGTCGTACAGCGACGTTTTGAATTCAACGTAATTTAGAATCGTTTGTGCTACACAGCTGATGATGCGTGTCCCGCCGGGAGCTCCGACACTCATCACAGGTTTATTGTTTTGCAGTAAGATCGTTGGCGACATGCTGCTCAGCGGAGTTTTCTTTGGCTCGATCGCATTTGGTTTTCCGCCGACGGCCCCGAAAAGATTTTGCGCACCTACTTGCGCAGTGAAATCGTCCATCTCATTGTTCAAAACAATGCCAGTGCCTGGCGCCACAATGGCAGCACCCATCCAGCCGTTGATGGTTTGGGTTGTGCTGATGGCATTGCCTTGCGCATCGATCAAAGAAATATGCGTCGTTTGGGTTGACTCATAAGGAAGAGGTTGTCCTGCCTTCACTTGATTTGCCGTGCGCGCACGATCTGCCGGGACTTCTTGACGGCGGCTCTCAATGTATTTTGGAGAAATAAGACCGTCCACGGGCACTTTCACGAAATCGGGGTCACCAAGGTAAGTCGCTCTGTCGGCAAAAGAGGATTGCAGTGCGGAAGCCGCTAGATGGATGGATTTTGTGGAAAGAATGCCCGCGTCGGCCAAGTGGTCTTTTTCAAGGAAATCAAGGAACTGAATGACGTGGACTCCGCCGGAGCTTGGCGGTGGCATGGAAGCGACATCGTAACCTTTGAATTTTCCCATGACAGGTTTACGCCAATGTACTTTATAAGTGTCGAAATCTTTTTGTGTAAGAAGTCCTTTTTTTTCTTTGGAAAACTTGAGAATCGCCTTAGCAACCGAGCCCTTGTAAAATCCGTCGCGGCCTTTTTCGGCAATAATGCGCAAGGTGTTTGCCAAGTCTTTTTGCACCAGCTTTGTTCCGACTGTGGGAACTTGCCCGTTCGCATCCAGGAAAATACTTTTCGCCGAAGGATCTTTACTGAGGACCGCGGCTCTGTTTTCAAGAGCATTGAAAAACTCGGGATAAATCTCAAAACCGTTTTCAGCCAGATCAATCGCCGGTTGCATGACATCTTGCAAAGGCAGGGAACCAAACTTTTGATGGACTTCTAAAAGGCCCGCAACTAAGCCTGGTGTGCCGACGGCGAGAATTCCATCTTGAGAGAGATGCGGGTCTGCCTTGCCATCTTTCCCGATGAACATATTTCGGGTCGCGCGAAGGGGGGCCCTTTCGCGGAAATCAATGGCGTACGTTGATCCTGTTTTCGCTTCATGGAAAAGCATAAAGCCGCCGCCGCCGATGCCTGTTGACTGAGGTCGCTCCACAGAGACCGCGAAAGACGCCGCAACGGTTGCATCGATAATATTTCCGCCCATGGCAAAAATCTTTTGAGCCGCGTGGCTCGCGTGAATGCCTTGTGTGGAGATCGCATACTCTTTGCCAAGCGCCTCCGCGCTAGCGCGGTCTTTGCGCTCTTTGCTCGTGTGAATGACGCCATCGATACTTCGCGATGTTTGGCAACTGAGAAGAAAAATAAAAACGGGTACACATAAAATTCTTCGCATCATACGCTCCACCTTTATTATCTATTCTTTCACAGAGATGTTTTAAATCAAAGCACGATTGCGCTTTTGCTAAATTACTATTTGTCGGTGAAGTTTGTTTACCTGCGCCTGAAATTTTTGACATAATTCCTCTGCAAAGGAGTTTTTATGGAAGTAAATGAAATGCATCGCGGACGATTGATTGATCATATCCAGCTTGTCGTGCGTGATCTTGGCGCGAGTAAAAAGTTTTATGCAGCTGTCTTTGAATCTTTGGGAATTCCCATGGGCGGTGAGGGGCCGGATTTCTTTTGGACGGATGAGCTTTTTATTTCCTCCAAAGATTCGAGAGCTGCGGCGGGTGAACTGACGGGTCGAGTGCACTTGGCGTTTCAGGCCAAAGACCGCGCTATGGTGGAAGCATTTTACAAAGCCGCTTTGGCAGCGGGTGGAAAGGACCACGGAGCCCCAGGCGAGAGGCCTTATCATCCCGGTTATTATGCGGCATTCGTTCTTGATCCCGATGGAAACAATATTGAGGCTGTCTTCCATGGACCGGCTAAAAAGTCAGCAGAGTCCGTGAAGATTACGTGGTAAGTGTGCCCGCAAGATAGGCAATGGGGGCGAGGGTGCGTTTTATTCGATCTGGGCCTCCGAAACACTTTATTCAGGAATCTCTTGGAACCGCCGAAAAGAGGGGGCTAATTGTAGTGACAAAAGCCCCTCTTTTCGCTTACATAGACGCAAAAAGATGAGCCTACTTAAGGGGAAGAAGAATGTCTAAAAAGACCACTGTAAAAGCAGGGAGCAAACCCGCTGCGAAAAAAGCGGCGAAGCCCACTGCAAAGACAGCCGTGAAGACTTCGAAAAAAACAGCCAGGAAAGATAATTTCGGCGGACTCTCTGAAGACATCTTGCTGCGTATGCACGACTTGATGGTGAAGTCTCGCGTTCTTGAAGAGCGTTTAATTAAAATCTATAAAGCGGGTGAAGCGTATTTCTGGATCGGTGGACCGGGCGAAGAGGCTTTCGGTGTGCCACTCGGAATGCTAGCGCGTAAAGGGCAAGGGCCTGAGTACGACTGGTTCCATCTTCACTATCGTTGTACTCCGACGTTGTTGGCGTTGGGTATGAACATGATCGACTCCATCCGTTTGATCATGAACAGATCGACGGATCCGTCAACGGGTGGTCGTAACTTCGCGAACCATTATTGCTTCCCACAGTGGAACGTGGCTCCGGTGACGTCTCCGATTGAAGTGCAATATCCGATCGCTTGCGGTACGGCTCATGTGCAAAAGCGCGCGGGTAAAAAAGCTCTTTCTATCGTGACAGGCGGTGACGCGGGAACGGCAGAAGGCGATTTTGCTTCAGCGTTGATCTTGGCTTCTCGCAAAGGCCAGGAACTTCCGGTTCTCATTACTGTACAAAATAATAAATTCGGTATCTCGACGCCGTTTGAGGGTCAGCATGGTGAAACCAACATCGCGGACCGTGCGAAGGCATTCAATATTCGTTCACGCGTGATCAATGGCAATGATCCTGTAGAGACATATTTAGCAATCCAAGAGGAGATGGAGTACATCCGTAAAACAGGCAAGCCTTCGTTCATCGAAGCACATGTGAGCCGTTTGTATGGTCACTCCTCTGCCGATGGTGCGAATAAAAAAGCGCATCTTGTAGATCCTGTGGTGGTATTTGAAAACAGACTTCTTGATGCTGGCATCTTGACGGAAAAAGCGATCAAGAAAATTTGGGAAATTTACGAAGCGGAAGGCATTGCGGCTCAAGAACAAGCTCGTCAAGAGCCGGTGCCAACAGGTGAATCTGTTTGGGATCACGTTTTTGTTGGCAATGAAAATGCGGACTGGAGGAAGTTCTAATGGCAAGCGTAGCACAGGCTATCAGAATGGCCCTTCACTACGGTGAAACAAACATGGGCGTTAAAGATATTTTCGGACAAGACGTGGGCGCGCCACTGGGTGGTGTTTTTACGGCGACTCAAGGTCTGAAAACAGCTTGGAACTCTCCACTGGATGAGCGCGGAATCATTTCTATGGCAATGGGTATCGCTATGGGCGGTGATCGTTGCGTAGCAGAGATTCAGTTCGCCGATTACATCTTTAATACCATTGATCTTTTGAAAATCGCTGGAAACACTTTGTGGTGTACGAATGGACAGATCCAACTTCCAATGGTTGTGATGACTCCAGTGGGTGCGGGAATCTTTGGTTCCGTTTATCACTCACACTCGTTCGATGCGTGGGCATCTCGCTTGCCGGGTTGGAAAATCGTGATGCCGTCGAATCCTTTGGACGCTTATGGTTTGATGCTTGCGGCGATTCAGGATCCGAATCCAGTTTTGTATTTGAAATCCAAAGCTTTGATGCGCCATAAAGGCGACGAACTCATTCCGGGCGAACCGGCGGATGAGAAAGAATTGAAAGCGATGATCGATAAACCGGTGCAAAACTCTGAAGGCTGGAAGCCGCGTTGGCCGGGTCTTGAAGAGTACATCGTACCAATCGGTAAAGGTAAAATCACTCGTTCCGGCGAACACATTACGGTTGTTACTTACAGCCGCATGGTTCATTTGTGTGACGAGGTTGCAGATAAATTGGCGCAAGAGGGCATCTCTGTTGAAGTGATCGATCTTCGCTCTATTTACCCATACGATTGGCAAATGATTAAATCTTCTATCGAAAAAACAGGCCGTGTTCTTTTCGTGAATGAAGATACGGAAGTGACGAACTTTGGTGAGCACTTGGCTTATAGAGCAACGCAAGAGTTGTTCTATCAATTGATGGCTCGTCCACGTGTTCTAGCTGGTAAGAACTTGCCGGGGATTGGTCTTCACCCTAATTTGGAGAAGAACTCTGTGCCTCAAGTCCATGACATTGAACTCGCAATTCGCGAAGTTGTAGCGGAAGTACCTTAATGGCTAAAGCTGAAACGTCTCACAGAAAAAAAGTCCGTCGTCGCGTAAATAAAAAAAGCGCGAAGATTCTTTTCGACAAATACGATCTTTACCGCAGAGCTGTTCAATCAGCTGAAAACGATGTGGTTTTTATCCGCGACACCTACAAGGAACTCAAAGGTAAAAGCCCGCGTACTTTCCGTGAAGATTTCTGCGGGACGTTCGCTCTTTCCACAGAGTGGATCAAACTCAATCCTCGTCACGAGGCTATTGGGATTGATCTCGATCCAGAGCCAATGGCGTATGGACGCCAAAATTACCTGGTCAAATTAAAGCCGGAACAGCAACGTCGTATGAAGTTGATCGAGGGCAACGTCCTTGATCCCAATCTTCATAAGGCTGACATCGTCGCCGCGATGAATTTTTCATATTTCTGCTTCAAACAAAGAGACGTTCTTAAGAAATATTTCGCGAACGTTCTTAAGACATTGAACAAAGACGGAATGTTTCTTGTGGATATTTTTGGTGGCAGTCAGTGTTACGACGCTATTGAAGATACAATTCGTCACGAGGGTTTCACGTATTATTGGGATCAAACGAACTTTGACCCAGTAACCAACGAAGCTCTTTTCCACATCCATTTCCGCGTCGGCGGTAAAAAGATCGAACAGGTTTTCACTTACGATTGGAGACTTTGGTCGATTTCAGAAATCCGCGACATCATGCAAGAGGTGGGTTTCCGTAAAACGCACGTATATTGGGAAGGCACTGCTAAAGACGGCTCCGGCGACGGCAATTTCACGCGTGTAGATCACGGGGAGTCCTGTCAAAGCTGGATCGCCTACATCGTCGGCGAAAAATAAGATCGGTGAAAAAGGCCCCATCTTTGATGGGTCTTTGTTTGGCTTTTTCTTTGCTCTGTATCTAGAGCGTGTTTTTAAAACATTCTAATTGGATTTTGGAACCTGGCAGGGCCGCGGGCTGGCGCTCGCTGTCTATCTTTTAGTCATTGGGTTCGAGGTTCAGAGAAGGAGAAGTCGTATGATGAAGCTTACTACTTTGGTTTTATCTTTGTCTTTGCTGTCACAGGCGGCGTTGGCGAAGATTCTTGTTGTTTCCGATATCGACGACACAATCAAGGTGAGCCACGTTCTTTCAAAGAAAGGGGCTGCGACTTCTTTCCTCGACGACGACAGTCGTTTTGCCGGAATGTCCGAGCTTTATAACCTCTTGGATTTTTACCACAACGACATCGAGTTTCACTATGTGAGTTTGGCGCCGAAGCTCTTGATGAATGAACAGCACGGTGATTTCTTGGAGGAAAATGATTTTCCGGTGACGAAGTTGCACATGAACTCTGGCATTAAGCAAGACCCGGAGTTGAAACAAAAAGTCATCCGCAAACTTTTAGAAGATAAAAAGCCTGAACTCGTTATTTACTTCGGTGACAACGGTCAGTTCGATGCTGTGGTTTACAATCAAATGGAAAAAGAATTCCCGCAAATTCCGGCGGTCAGCTACATTCGCGAAGCATATTCTGCCAAAGGGGAGTCGAAATTTCCAACGATGCCGGGACAAATTGGTTTCGTCACATCCGTCGAGCTTACGATCGACCTCATTCAAAAAGGTCTTCTGCCTCACAAAGCCTACTCGATCATTGAGCGCGAAGTTTACAAACGCTTGAAGCGCGATGAAGCGAAAGGCGAGACCTTCGGAAAAATGGTTTTCCCATGGTGGCAGGACTGCCGCGACTTCAAGTGGCAGTGGGAACTAAAAAACCCTTCCGAAAAACTTGTGACCATCCAAAAAGCCATCGAAGAAAAGTGCTCGAAGTAATTTCCTAAGGTTGAAGTGGAGCGAAAGATGAAACCATCTCTTTCTTTTAAACTAGTCTTAGCATCATCATTAATGGTGACGGCATGCTCTTTTCAAAAGAACCCCGACAAAACTCCACCCAAACCCGAAGTCATAAAAGTCGGAATGACCAAAGAAGAACTCCAAGAGGAGATTGAAGGTAACGCCGGAATTAATTTTCCCGATCAAATTTCTTTTGCTCTCAAAAATGAAGATATGTCTCTCTTTTATAAACTAATGGATGACGTGTCTGAATATAGAGTTAACGACTACGGAAAAGACGGCACTACTGCGTTGGATTTCATGATCCTTCATGAGCAAGATCAATGGGCCGCTTCTCTTTTGCAAAAAGGAGCATCGCCGTACAAAAGAAGGAGAGGAACACAGTATTCGATTTTAAAATTATTAGAAGAGAAAAAAGATCAGTTACCATTTACAAAAGCGGCTCTATTGGCGGCAGATGAGGACCTCTATAAAAGAGGAAGGCATAGTATGTCCAATGGATCATCTGCTTTAATGTTCTACTGGTCTACGCACTTTCCTATGAAAGCATCCATTCAGGGAAAACGACCTTTATTGTATACTCTTTTTGATGAAAAAGAGTCTCTTAAGGAAATTAGAAACGAGGGGCTTTTGCATGACTCCCATTTAAAGCTTCTTTATTTGATAGAAGGCGCGGAAGGAGAAATTAAAGAAAAAGTTGATGAGTTCTTAAACTTTTTCTTTGAAGTAGAAGACTTGGGTGCATTTGAGTTTTTCTTGAGAAAAAGAACCATTGAGGCAGATCAGCGTAAAAATTTAATTTCGAAATTCCAAGATGCAAACTTATTCTGGCTAAAACAAATCACGCCTGTCTTACGCTTTAGTGACGAAGAAAAAAGTGAAGTGTCTAAGAATATCATTAACTCTCTAAAGAACAGGAAGGATAGCGCTATTCTGAAAGCTTTTCGACTTCGATCTGTTCTAGAGTTTACCATGGAGACGTATCCAGAGGTTTATGAATATCTGTATGAAAGATTCAAAAATGCAGAATTTCAAATCAAAGAAGATGTCGTCGATAATGGGGACCTTCCGGGCGGTAAAGTTCCCAACCCGGAAAGAGACGCTGAGGAAATATATCGAGACTTCTTACACGACGAAAACAGAACTCGATATTTCGAAGATTAAACTACCTTGTCCCTTTACGACTACCTGACGACCCCGGAGATGGGGGAGGAGCGATTGGACTAATAGGATTAGGTTGCTTTACCGATGCTGGCCTCAACCCCATTCCGTTGTGAACACAGAAGTCTTGTCCCTTAGCCATAGGAACACGTGGAATGTCACAAGCATCTGCAACCACTTCGCACATTTTATATGTTTCTCTATCAGTCATTCTTTTAGTAAAGAACTTCTCGCGGATTTCCCTTAAGCATGATCGAAGGCCTTGATCGTCTTTGCCATCATTCGAAAAATCATCGAGCTCATTTAGTTTGCTCGCGAATTTATCTCTTTTTGCATCAAGAAAAATACCGTCAAACATGCCTTCAAAGAGATAATCCATGTTCTTACGTGCAGCTGTATTCGACATCCACGCATTTTTGAAGCCGAGTTTTTTTGCAGCGTCGTTATATGATTTTTCTGCTGGTAGAGCTTCAGTAGTCAGAAACTTGAAAAAATATTCCCAATCTTTTGCACTCATATCGTGAGACGCTTTTGAGCGGCCATTCTTCAGTGTTTCCTCACCCAAATATTGATTACAGAAGCCATACGATTGAATAGCTTTGATAACAGCCATCTGCATCTTTTGCTTGTCATTACTTGAGCCTTCTTTTCTTACCATTAACGAAAGTAATACTAGCCACTTGTGTGAAGGATCTACCACCTCTCCTCTGTCTGCATAGTATTTGGTAATACCGCAGGATACACATTGAAGGCCGGAAGCTTCTAGATTTGAATTTGTCGTACAATCAAAAGGATCATATTCAGCAAAGCTCGGAACTACAGAAAGTAGCGCTGCTGCAAGAGTAAGGACTGAAAGATACTGTTTCATCCGGATTTCTCCTGGTTAGTAAACCAGTCCTTTTTATCGGCTAGAAATCAGATTTCTTGAACAGTGGACTAAGGGCTAGGCCGACTTCTTCGAGCTTGGGTTCGGGGAAGACGGGGCCGCGGTGAATGACGCAGAGGACGTGGCTGATATTGGCTCCTAAGGAACGCAAATCCTTTGTGGAGATAACGACTTGGCCGCCCGTTGTGACAACATCCTCGATCACGCAGACTTTCTTGCCTTTGATATCGAGGCCTTCAGCGAACTGGCAGGTCCCGTATTCTTTGGCTTCCTTGCGCACGAAAACGCATGGAAGGCCCGTCTCTAAAGACAAGGCCGTCGCGATGGGGATGCCGCCCATTTCAAGGCCGGCTAAAACTTCCGTTCCCGGAGGAATTAGCGGAGCCATGTGTTTGGCAATCTCGCACAGCAAAGCCGGCTGTGCCTCAAAACGATACTTATCGAAGTACTCGTTGGAAATCTGACCCGAGCGTAATTTAAACTCGCCCGTCAAGTGAGCCACATCGTAAATCTTTTTTGCCAACTCTTGCTTTGTCATGATTCCCCCGAAGTTTTAGGAAATCATAGAGGTTACTTCATGCTTTCTTCAAGCCACTTCTTATAAGAGTCATTGATTCCCAAGACGGGAAGAGTCATGACACAGGGGACTTCATAAGGATGCAGAGCTTGCACGCGTTCGCGAATTCTTTTCTCTGCGTCAGGGGTTTTCAAGGTTTTGAGGATCAGGATATATTCAGAGCTTGTCTCTATTTTTCCTTCCCACCAATACATCGATTCCATTCCAGGAATGATATTCGCGCAGCCGATAATTTTTTCTTCCAAAAGAGCTTTGGCGATTTTCTCGGCGCACGCTTTGTCGGGGCAGGGAATATAAAACAGAATCATAAATTAGCTGCGGCGGAGCTTCTGCTTGCGAAGCTGCCATTGCTCCAACGCAAACTTACGCATGTCTTCGACGTTATCAAGTTCGTCGACGATTTCTACACCCAGCAGTGTTTCCACGGCATCTTCCAAGCTGACAAGACCTGCAACGATTCCGTATTCGTCAACAGCCAAAGCGATATGCTCCTTTTCCTTGATGAAGAAATCAAGAACCTGCGACACCGTCATGCGCTCAGGAATGCTAGAGATGGGGCTTACCATGTCGCCGACAACTTTATCATGTTGGTCGTTGGAAAGAGCTTCGTGAATTTTATAACGATACGTCATGCCGACAATGTTATCCAAGCTGCCTGAATAGATAGGGATGCGGGAAAAACGCAAAGGCTTGTACTTGTTAAAAACTTCTTCGACGGTCAAATCTTTATCCAAGGCAAAGAACACTGAACGCGGAGTCATGATGTCTGACACGTAAATCTTATCAAGCATCAAAAGATTTTTGATGATGTTCGACTCTTTGCCTTTCAAGGTTCCTTCTTCAACGCCGATCTCTGCGGTCATCAGGATTTCTTCGCGAGTGACTTCAGGATCTTCAGAAGTTTTCGCGAAGAGACGACCCAGCCATTCTGACATGATCACCAGCGGATAAAGCAAAATGATCATAAGTTGAATCGTATAAGCGGAAAAGGGAATGAGGGCCTTCCAGTGAGCGGCTCCGATAGATTTCGGAATGATCTCTGACACGATCAAGATTAAGAAAGTCAGGATGAAGGACGCGGCCGTGACAGCTTCTTCTCCGTAATGAACTTGAATTTGGTAGGCGATAGCAGCGGAACCGAGAGTGTGAGAGACAGTGTTCAACGTGAGGATGGCAGAAATCGGGCGGTCGATGTTTTCTTTGAGATGTTCAAGAAGCTTGGCGCTTCTTTTATTCTCTTTGACCAGGACTCCAATGTAAGCCGAGGTCGAACTGAGCAGAACTGCTTCCAGCATTGAACATAAAAATGAGATACCAATCGTGGTGAAAAATAAAATGGCTATGATTGTCATGCGTGTTGGGAATCTGAGATGTTAATGAGAGAGGGCCTAAGCCTGTAATATTCCATTCGTTTATTAGTGTATCATAGGCAGGAAGGTCCCTGTCTATAACGCGACTTGCAAGAAGTCTTGGAATATCTCAATAAAAATAAAAAATGATAAGCGGCAGATCTAACCTTCCGTTTTTGACCTCGACCTTCGCCCTGTATATCCTGTTCTTAGGGAGAAGGAGTTCTCGATGAAAATGTTTGCAGGCCTTTTGAGCATTCTTACTTTGCAATGGACGATGTCGGCATCGGCAGGATTAAAAACAGAAAACATCGAATACAAAGACGGCAAAACCGCTCTTGAGGGTTTCATAGCCTATGATGATTCGTTGAAGAACCCTCGTCCCACGATTCTTATCGTTCATCAGTGGATGGGTTTAACCGACTATGAAAAGATGCGTGCGCAACAACTCGCAGAAAAAGGTTACGTCGCTTTTGCCGTCGATATTTACGGAAAGGGCGTTCGACCGACCTCTACGGCCGATGCCGGGAAGCAGGCGGGAATTTATAAAAACGATCCGAAACTTTTTCGACAAAGAATCAAGGCTGCGCTGGACGCCGTGAAAACGGATCAAAGGGTTGATCAAAAAAAACTTCTGGTGATGGGGTACTGTTTCGGAGGAATGGGAGCTCTTGAGGCCGCACGCGCTGGATTCCCGTTCGTCGGAGTGACAAGTTTTCATGGAACTTTGAAAACGAAAACTCCGCAAGACGCGAAAAATATCAAAGGCAAAGTCTTAGTTCTTCACGGTGCGATTGATCCCAACGTACCGATGTCGGAGGTGGAGGCTTTCCAAAAAGAAATGAACGATGCGAAGGTGGATTATCAGTTCATCGCTTACTCAGGGGCTGTTCATGCCTTTACCCAGAAAGAGGCTGGTAACGACATTTCTAAAGGGGTGGCCTATAATGAAAAGGCGGACCGCCGGTCTTGGCAGGCCTATATGGACTTCCTGGGCGAAGTGGCGCCGGTGTCTAAATAAACGACAATAATGAAATTTCGGTAAGAGCAGCCCTCGCCGATAGCGGGGGCTTTTTCTTTGTGCTAGAGAGATCTCTTCCAAACTAGAAGGAGTTCAGAATGAAATCTCTTATTTTAGCAGCGTTGCTTACACTTTCATTTGCTGCCCAAGCTGAGCCTAAAATCAAAGGCACGCCTGATCGCGATAACAAAACTACTTGCGATGCTTTCGGTTGCACAGACGAAGATACGACAGATGTTATCTCTAAGAAAAAAGACAAAGGCGAGCCCGCTCCCAAAGATCGTGATGAGCGCGGTAACGGAAACGAAGAAGTAGATCCTCGCCAGGAAACTTACGAAGGTAACGACCGCGGTGGCGGATCTTTTGATGGCGGCGGTTATGAAGGCGATGGCGGAGGCGGCGGAATGATCGGTGAGATCTTCTATGTTCCAGGCAGCGCTCACCAACCGGTAACAACAACAAGCACAAGAGAAGATCGCGGAGACGTGATCGTGTATACAATCATCACTCGTCAAGCGGTCAGCCCCACAGAGCTTTGCACAACAACGACAGTGACAACGGTTCATAAAACAACAGAAAAAGTCATATCTTCAAATACAGATACCTATTGCCTTAACTTCTAAAAGTGCGGGGCGAGAGCTGAGAAGAATGTAAAAAGGGAGTCTTCACCGACTCCCTTTTTTATTTAACTGGCTTGGTGATCTTGTTGTTCTTTTCTTCGGCTTTGTCTTTCCTCGATAAAGTCCATGACTAATAAAGCCACAGCACTTTCTAAAGCACCGCTTTTATTTTGTGCCGTCTGCGGTTTCTCCGCAAAACCCATAGCCTTCAGCCACGTTTGGCGGCGAAGACTGTAAATTAAAACGCCGGCAGCAAGCACTGTCATTCCAGAATAGATCCACATGCTCGTTGAAAAGTAAAAATCCTCAGTGCTATCAAACTGGCTCGCGATTCGAGAGATTAACAGAGAAAGGCCCACGCAAAACAAAGCCAATGCGCCCACGCACGAAGTTACGATCAATCCCAAAGCGCGCAGGTGTAAAACCAACTGCTGAGTCAAAGCGACGCCTGGTTCCTTAAAAAGGTTTTTCGCGCTGCCCATGAAAAATGAAAGCAGGGGGAGGATGAATTTCATCATTGTTCATCCTTTCTTCTATAGATCATGCGTGCAATCACAAAACCTGCAAGCAATGCCATGCCGACAGACGCCCACGGATTTTCTTTTACGAAGGCCGTCGCGACATCTTTGGCCTCTTTAGCTTGTTTCTTTTGTTCGTCAGGAATTTTGTCTTCAAGAGATTTCTTGTAGTACTTCATTTCCTCGTGCAGTTGTTTTTTAATTTCCGCAATCAATTCACTGCGATCCATGCTGCCGTCCTCGGTTGAATAAACACCTCTCTATTTCGGCAGATTTGGATCTCAGTTTAATATGCGATGCGAACTCCAGGTCCATGGTCTGGAGGAGTTCGCTAAATCAGTTTCCGAGTAGCAAGAACCGCCACATAACAGGCAAGGAGGCCTAGGGCGGGGCTTGCGAAAAGATATCCAAGGCTCATACCCAATTTGCCTTTTTGAAGCAAATCAAACGACTGCAGAGCATAGGCCGAAAAGGTCGTAAAACCTCCACAAAAGCCGACCATCAATCCCGTCAGCAACGTCTGCGACAAATACCCACGCTCACCGACGGCATAAATAACGCCCGCAACAGAGCATCCGAGAATATTGATCAAAAACGTACTCAGCGGAAACCCCGCCGAAGTCGGCGCCAGCCATCGGTCCACACCATAACGACAAAAAATCCCGCCCAGCCCAAACAATCCAATCCAAAAAATTTGCATACAACCATCGAACCAACCAAAGAATCCGAAGTCAAAGGCACCCGGTGATTTTCTACGTCCATCAGGCATTAGACGCACTATAGCCAGAAAAAAGAAGCAGGCACCTTTTTACTTCGCTCCGAGAGTTCTGTTGAAGGCAAAAAAAAAGCCCCGGTGTTTCCACCGGGGCTTTGAAGTTCTGAATAAGAACTAAAGAATTACTTCTGCTCAGCTGCGCGCTTAGCTTGGTATTTCTTAACAAGCTCTTCTTGGATGTTGCGAGGTACTGCAGCGTACTTCGCGAATTCCATAGAGAACTCACCTTTACCTTTAGTTGCAGAACGAAGATCAGTTGAGTAACCGAACATTTCTGTTAGTGGTACTTCTGCTTCGATCACACAGTTACCTTCGAATGCTGTAGTAGCAACGATAGTACCGCGGCGTTGGTTGATTTGACCAACAGCTGCACCTTGGTATTCGTCTGGAACTGTTGTCTCAAGCTTCATGATCGGCTCAAGAACAGTTGGTTTCGCTTGCGGGTACACTTCACGAAGAGCCGCCATACCAGCGATTTTGAACGCCATGTATGAAGAGTCGACGTCATGGTATGCACCGTCGTCCAAGTGAACTTCAACGCCTACGATTGGGAAGCCAATGAGTGGACCTTTAACAGTTTGCTCTTTGAAACCTTCTTCAACCGCTGGGATGAATTCCTTAGGAATACGACCACCAACAACGTTGTTAACGAATTTGAACGTAGAGCCATCTTCTTGAGGCGCAAGTGGAAGGATTTTACCCACACACTTCGCGTACTGACCCGAACCACCCGTTTGTTTTTTATGAGTGTAATCGTAAGCAGCCTCTTGAGAGATCGTCTCACGGTAAGCAACCTGTGGTTGACCCACGATCACTTCACAGTTGAACTCACGCTTCATACGCTCAATGTAGATCTCCAAGTGAAGCTCACCCATACCAGAGATGATAGTCTCGTTGGATTCCTCGTCACGGTGAACGCGGAATGTAGGGTCTTCCTTACGGAACTTTTGCAACGCTTTAGAGAAGTTATTAGCACCGGCTTTGTCTTTAGGAGCAACAGCCAAGCTGATAACTGAATCAGGAACGTGCATTGATTGCATAGAAGCATTGATGTTTTCGTCACAGAAAGTATCACCAGACGCACAGTCGATACCGAACAATGCTACGATGTCACCAGCGTAAGCTGTGTCGATATCTTCCATTTTGTCAGAGTGCATACGAACCAAACGAGGAATCTTAACAGATTTCTTGTTTGATTGGTTGATGATGAAATCACCTTTGCCCATCTTACCTTGGTAGATACGCATGTAAGTCAACTGACCAAATGGAGTCTCTTGAAGTTTAAACGCCAAAGAAACCAATGGTTTTGAGTTGTCTGGGAACAAGTCAAACTTCTCTTCGTTCTTGTTAAGATCAAGAGCTTGCTCTTTTTTCTCAGCAGGAGACGGAAGGTAGTATGTAACCGCATCCATCAAACGTTGAACACCTTTGTTCTTAAACGCAGACCCGCAAAGAACCGGAACGAACTTCAAGCTGATAGTACCCTTACGGATAGCCGCGCGGATTTCTTCAGTCGTTGGTTCCTCTTCCATCAAGAATTTCTCTTCGATAGCAGAGTCGATGTCAGCCAATTTACCGATCATGATTTGACGGTATTTTTGAGCCGTTTCAACAAGGTCTGGTGGAATTTCGCCAACAGTGACGTTTTCACCGTTTTCACCTTCGTTGATGTAAGACTTCATATCAGTCAAATCTACGTGACCTCTGTGTTGATCTTCCAAACCGATTGGAATTTGGATCATCACAGCGTTCAAACGCAATTTTTCGATCAAAGCGTCAGTAACACGGTATGGGTTCGCACCTTGGCGGTCCAATTTGTTAACGAATGCCAAACGAGGAACGCTATAGCGTTTCATTTGACGGTCAACAGTGATGGATTGAGATTGAACGCCGGCAACACCGCAAAGAAGAAGGATGGCACCGTCAAGAACGCGAAGTGAGCGTTCCACTTCCACTGTGAAATCCACGTGGCCCGGTGTATCGATCAAATTGATAGTGTAGTCCTTCCAGTGAACTTGCGTCGCCGCAGACTGGATAGTGATACCTTTTTCTCTCTCTAGATCCATGGAGTCCATTGTCGCACCGACGCCGTCTTTACCACGAACTTCGTGGATGGCGTGGATTCTTCCTCCATAGAACAAAATACGCTCAGAAGTCGTCGTTTTTCCCGAGTCGATGTGAGCCGAGATACCGATATTTCTGACCATATCAATATTCCATTTTTTGGACATATTCATACCCTTCGTTAGCTGTTAACTGAGTGATTTTTAGCCACTGTTTTTCATTACTTAATTTAGTTACTTTTATGAAAGTACTCGAAGTATCATCAATTACATTTAAGTGCAAAAGACTAGATTTGCAACGCAATGCGCCAGCTAGCCTCTCTTCCGAGCATGGCGTAGACTGGAACCATGAAGAACCTCCATGAATTGCTGACAACGAATTTCAAGTTTACCTCTTTCCGGGGAGAGCAAGAAGCCATTTTGCGCAAAGTTTGGGCAAATGAAAATCTCCTCGCATTAATGCCTACCGGAATGGGAAAAAGTCTCTGCTTTCAGTTCCCGGCCAAGATCCGTGACGGCCTTGTGGTCGTCATTTCTCCCTTAATCGCTTTGATGCAGGACCAGGTCTATAAAGCGCAAGACCTTGGAATTCCTGCCACTTTTCTTAGTTCAACATTGAGTCGTGATGAGCGTTTGTCAAGGCAAGCTCGTTTAGCGGCAGGGGACTTTAAGCTCCTCTATGTGACGCCTGAGCGTTTTCGCAAAGCCGAATTTCTCGAAGCCATCCAGGGGAGAGAAATTCAATTGCTGGCGGTTGACGAAGCTCATTGTATTTCCCAGTGGGGTCATGATTTCCGCCCGGATTATTCGCGCGTCGGGGAGTTTCGCGCTCTTCTAGGAAACCCGCCGACGCTGGCTTTGACGGCGACGGCAACGCCTGAAGTGCAAAAAGATATTTTGGCAAAACTCAATATGCCTCAGGCAGAAATTATTTCTGCGGGCATCGAACGACCCAACCTCGCGCTGAACGTTCATGACATTTACGGTATCGACGAAAAAATTCGCGCCATCGTGGGGCTTCGCCATCAGCACTCCGGGGCGGCGATCGTCTATTGCTCATTGATTCAGACGCTGAAAAAAATCTCGGCGGCTCTGAATCGTCTGAACGTTGATCACATTATTTATCACGGTGATTTACCGCCTCAGGACCGCAAGCGAAATCAAAAAAGATTTATCAACGAAGAGGCGCCTTTGATGATTGCGACACCGGCATTTGGCCTCGGCATTGACAAAGACAATGTCCGCGTTCTGATTCACGCCGAAACGCCCAATGCTTTGGAATCCTATTTCCAAGAGGTCGGACGGGCGGGGAGAGATGGCAAAGAGTCGTTCTGCCATTTGCTCTATGATCAGGATGATGTCAGTATTCAAATGGAGTTTTTAAAATGGTCGCATCCCGAGCCCGACTTCATTCGTAAAATCTATCAACTGATAGAGGACAAACGCACGCAGGTGGATCAGGGCGGATTTGATTTTTTGCGCGAGCAAATGAATTTTAAAAATCGCCGCGACTTCAGAGCGGAAGCCGCCGTGAGTATTTTAGAACGCTGGGGTTGCCTGGAGAAATCGGAAGATCCGTTTCCGTACATGACAGTGCACGCGCCCACAGAGGAGCAGTTCGCAACGGAAAACGGCGTGGAGATTTTGAAAGCTCAGAACACGAAGCTTTTAAAAATGGTGCAATGGGCGACGCAGGAAGAAGAGTGCCGACTGAATAGAATCTATCACTATTTCGGTCACGAGCACGAAGCTCCCTGCGGAAAATGTGATGTGTGTGTGAACAGAAATTGAATTCGGCGGAGGTGAATGTGCGTGGAATAGCTTTGCAGTTAGCAGTTTTATTTTTGGCATCGTCCGGCTGGGCGCAAAAACTTCCTCTAGAAAAATTAAAGCTGCCGATGGGATTTAAAATTTCCGTGTGGGCGCAAGTTCCGAATGCGCGCTCGTTAGCGCAGGCCGAAGACGGGCGTATTTTCGTAGGCACACGTTCCGGCGATAAAGTTTATGTTGTGAATAATGGCAAAGTTCAAGTTCTTGCCGAAGGCCTCGATACTCCGAATGGCGTCGCTTATAAAGATGGAAAACTTTACGTCGCAGAAATCAGCCGCATCCTCGAATTTGACGTCAGTAAACCGACCAACAAACCTTTGAGACCCGCGCGAACTTTGCCACAAAAGTTTCCTTCCGATACTCATCATGGCTGGAAGTTCATTCGCTTTGGACCTGACGGCAAGCTTTATGTCCCTGTGGGGGCGAACTGCAACGTCTGTGACCCAGGAACGGATTTCGCTCGCATCTTTCGCATTGACGTCAACGGAACCGCGAAAGAAGAAGTGGCTCGCGGCGTGCGCAACACGGTGGGTTTCGATTTTCATCCTCAGACAAAAGAGCTGTGGTTCACCGATAACGGTCGCGACTGGATGGGAGATGATCGGCCGCCCTGCGAGCTCAACCATCTTTCCAAAGTGGGAGAGAACTTTGGTTTTCCCGTATGTCATGGCAAAGACACTTTAGATCCTGAATTTGGCAAGGGGAAATCCTGCAAGGACTTCACTGCGCCTGTCGTTGAGCTGAAGCCACATGTGGCTCCGCTCGGAATGCGGTTTTATACGGGAAATCAGTTTCCCGCCCAATACAAAGACGCTGTGATTATCGCCGAGCACGGCTCGTGGAATCGCTCAACACCTTCGGGATATCGTCTGACGTTCGTAAAACTCAATGGCAATCAGGCTGAAAAAGTCGAAACTTTTGTCGACGGTTGGTTGCAAGGAGACACTCATTGGGGAAGACCTGTCGATCTTGAAGTTCTTAAAGACGGCTCCCTGCTGGTTTCCGACGACAGAGCCGGCGTTATCTATCGTATTACGTATCAGGGGAAATAATGGTGATGAAGCTTCGCTCTTCGGTTGAATTCCCGGATCCGCGCGACACCTTGGCCGAAGGTATCATTGCTGTCGGAGGCAAGCTTGACGTGGGCACGCTTTATTCGGCGTACTCGCGCGGGATTTTTCCGTGGCCACAGCCGGGGCTTCCGATGTTGTGGTTTTCTCCTGAAAAGCGCGGCGTTTTGCTGTTCGAAGACTTTCACGTTTCGGAAAGCCTTAAGCGCTACCGCCGCCGTCATCCAGAAATTGAATTCACGATTAACAAAGACTTCCATCAGGTGATTGAAGAGTGTTCAAAGCAGCCTCGTCCCGGCCAAGAAGGCACGTGGATCACGCCGATGATGAAGCGCTCTTATGTGGATTTTTTCAATGCCGGATTTTGTATGTCTGTGGAAGTTCGGGAAAACAATATTCTGATCGGTGGAATTTACGGCGTGCTTGTGCAAGGCGTATTCAGCGGCGAGAGTATGTTTTATAAAAAAGCCAACGCTTCGAAACTAGCCCTTTGGCACCTCGTCGAAGTCCTGCAGGCGCAAGGCCATGAGTGGATTGACGTGCAAATGGTCACGCCTGTCGTCGGAAGCATGGGTGGAAAGTACGTCGATCGTGAACAGTACTTGGAAATGCTCGAATTAAGACATCAATCCCTTGGATTCTAAGATAAAAGGCAGTAGGTTAGGTCCATGCTTCTTATCAGTACATATAAACTCGAAAAGTCCTTCGCCGGAAAAAATCTGTTTCAAAACGTCAGCCTTGGTATCGAAGAAGGCGAGCGCGTAGGTCTGGTCGGCCCGAACGGCGCCGGTAAATCCACACTTCTGAAAATTCTCGCAGGGCAAATGGATCCTGATGGCGGCGACGTCACGATGAAAAAAGGTTTGCGTCTGGGATTTCTAGAGCAAACGCCATTATTTAAAAAAGGCGAGACCATTTTTGAGGCTGTACAAAGCAAATCCAAAGATCCGCATGAAACCCTAGGGGCGGCATACGAGTGGATGGCGCGCTTGGAGCTTTCGCAATTCGGTGAAGATTTTTTAGTGGAAGATCTTTCCGGCGGATGGCGTAAAAGAGTCGCATTAGCGCGTGAGCTGGTTTTGGAGCCGGAACTTTTAATGCTCGACGAACCGACGAATCATCTCGATGTTTCCAGCATCATGTGGCTCGAGGAGTTTTTGTCCAAAGCGCCTTTTGCGACGTTAATTATCACGCATGATCGTTTGTTCCTGCAAAGAGTGGCGAATAAGATTTTCGATCTAGATCCGCGCAATCCCAATTACCTGTTGTCGATTAATGGCGGCTATCTTGAGTATCTCGAGGCCAAAGATCTTTTGCTTAAAGGCCAGGAAGCCCGCGAACTCGTTCTAAAAAACACTCTGCGCCGGGAAACTGAATGGTTGCGCCGTGGGGCGAAAGCTCGTCAGACAAAACAGAAAGCGCGCATTGAGCGTGCTGGAACGTTGAAAGACGACGTGCAGGATCTGTCACAGAAAAATGCCGCTCGCAAAGTAAAGATTGAATTTAAAGAGACCGAGCGCAATCCGCAAAAGTTAATCGAAGCCGATCATGTCACTAAGGCCTACAACGGTCGCGTGCTCTTTAAAGATTTTTCTTATCTTGTAAATCCAAAAACGCGTTTAGCTTTGCTGGGCGATAACGGTTCTGGGAAATCCACATTGATTCGTATTCTTCTGGGCGAAGAGGCACCGGATTCGGGCCGCGTGGTTCAAGCGGACAAACTTAAGATCGCTTACTTTGAACAAAACCGCGAAACGCTAAAACCCAAAGAGTCCGTTCTTAAGAACATCTGTCCTGAAGGAGATTACGTTCACTACCAAGGACAGTACGTTTTTGCGCGCAGTTATTTAGAGCGCTTCCTTTTTAATCGCCAGCAGATGGATCTTCCTGTCGAAAAACTTTCAGGTGGAGAGCAAAGCCGTCTGCGTATCGCGCAATTGATGTTGAACGAAGCGCAAGTTTTGATTCTGGATGAGCCGACCAACGATCTTGACGTGGCGACTCTCACGGTCCTAGAGGACTCTTTGAAAGAATTTAACGGAGCGGTTATTCTTGTGACCCACGACCGTTACTTTATGGATCAAGTGGCTTCACAGATCATGTCGTTCCATAAGAACCTCGATGGTTCAACGTCGCTTGAAAACTTCGCAGGTTATTTGCAATGGGAAGAATGGTTCGAAGAGCAAAAAGAATTGCAGGCCGCCGAGCTTAAAGCTGAAGCTAAAAAAGAAGCCGCGAAAGCCGCAGGCAAACCGGTGAAACTTTCTTTTAAAGAAAAGTTTGAGCTGGAAAATATGGAAGCGACGATTTTAGAGTTGGAAGAAGGACTCAGTGCCTTGCAAGCCGAGTCGGTAAAACCTGAGATTGTCAGTCAAGCTTCGAAGGTTCAAGAACTCTATGCAAAGATTTCAGAAACCCAAAGTAAAATTGAAAAACTTTACGCGCGCTGGGCGGAGCTTGAAAAGAAAAGCAAAGGCAGTTAGGGCTGCCTTGGTGTCCTAGTCATCAAGATACGCTTTGAGTTCTTTAAGATGATATTTCCAGCCCACAGTGAAATCTTTAATGAGTTGGCCGCGTTTGTTTTCTGGAAGTGCATTCCAGCCCTCGTGTTTCACTGTGAGGGTTCTTTCTTTGCCTTGATCTTCAATTAAGAAGGCACATTGCGTTTGCACTCCCGCAGGCCAGTCTTTTTCACGCCATGAAAAGATAATAGATTTTTTCGCGGTCACAGAGATCACTTTGCCGGAAGCGAGCTGCTTGCCGCCCTCATCGTCTTCCCACGCTTCGCGAAAGGCGCCTCCGACTTTGGCTTCGAGTTTCACGTCTTCGCTCCACCAGTTTTCCAGTTCGTCACTATCGGTAAGAGCGCCCCAAATTTCAGCGGCGGTGGCTCTGACATTGATGCTTAACTCGATGCTGTCTTTCATAAGATCCTTTTAAAACGCTTTATCTTTCATTCCTACGCGGCCGACCATCGGCAATTTTAAAGCCGGACTTAGAAAGTCGACACCAAAGTTCAATCCCAAAAGATTCACTTCGATACCTTCGTTCAAGCCGACCGTAAAACCGAATAGACCCAGCAGTGAAAATTGCACGCCGGTTCCGGATTCACTCCATCCTACGACATCGGCTTGGTTAATCCAATCTTTCCCGATAGCGTGGGGTGGCAGCTCGACTGTGAGTTCGGGGACGTTGCGGATGATGTGCGAGATGAACGTATTGCTGTTCGGTCCCGGATACGCGCGGTAAGTGCCTTTATAAGCGTAATTGCGTGCGAGTTCGTTAATTTGCGGAATCGCCTTTTCCGCAGCTTCACCACGCACGTCTTCGATAAGTTCCGGTTTCGCACCGAACCAGTGTCTGTCGGGAATGTCGTTTTGAATAACAACGGCTTCAAGGCCGCGATTCACGCGCCAGCCGATTACATGATAGGTCGTGTATTCGGTGGCATCTTTGGCTTTGGTTGCGATCCACGAGTGCACGGCGAAATAACCGCGCCAACTCACAGTGCGAGCGGCATAGACTTGCACCACAGCTTGTTTTTCAGTCGCTGGATCGGGTGCAAGGCCCGCACTTTCTCTTGTCGCCGTACGCCAGTCTTGAGCGAAGGCGGGAAGAGCCGTCATCAAAAAAGCGAAAAGTGTGGAGAGTGTTTTCATTCGGCTATTATGAAGTAAATTTCCGCGTTTGGGGGAAATAAATAGTGAGAGGTCCTAGAAAATAAAAAACCCAAGCAGGATCACCGCTTGGGTTTTTTGACGGCCTAAATAGTCTTCAGACTAGTTCGCTTTTTTAAGCGTGAAGTTGCCTTTGAAGCCTTGAATGTTTGTTTTCCAAGAACCCGTGTATTCGCCATTCACGATAACGCCATCGAAAGACGCTTCGTACGGAGTCGACGTGTTGTAACGAGGTTTGCCAGTCAAGTTAAGAACTGCTGGAGTCAATTCGGGCTGGTAAACCGCGGAAAGATTCAAAGTCAAAGAACCATTCGGATCGTCTTGACGAGTGAACTCACCCACAATTTGTGGAACCGCGCGGGATCCCGTGTTCACTTTGATCGCCTCAAGCTTTACAGTCATGCGATACGTGGCTTTACCGTTGAAGATATTTTCGCCAGTGTAAACGCCTTCAATCGCTTTGTATTCGCGGTAAAGTCTTTCGTAGTATTCGTTTTCTTCGTTGTTGCCCGGTTTCGTAGATTGAGAAGACGACATCGTCATCTCAAGGACGCCAATCACGCCGGAAATGGACTTTGCTTCACCAACGATTTTTTGACCGAATACTTTGGCATTCACCGTGTGAATGTCATCGGCAGACAAAGTCGTCGCTTCGTTTGTCAGGATCAACTCGCCAGTCTCAGGAATGTAACGGGCTTTGAAGTTGTAACCAGGTCCTACCGGATTGATTTTTTTGTAGTTACCACGAAGAACGATGCGGTAGCGATCGTCACCGTTTGCGTTTGTGCCGGCTTCGCTTTCCAAAGTGAAAAGACGCAATTCAACATCTTGCTGAGTTGTGGATGTCGTCAATTTACCTGTGTAAAAACCAACAACGCGGCTGTAAGAGCTCAGCTGTCTTTGGCGGTCTGCCAATTCCGCAGCGTTATTTGCGTCGTTGTCCTTGTCAAAAGCACAACCAACAAGACCGATAAGAGCTGTTGCTAGAATGAGTTTTTTAAACATGGGAACTCCCCTCTATTTCTTTTCGTAATCTACTGACGCGTCGTCAGGAATCAATTCGTCTCGTGCGGCGGCCCATTCATTCAAAGCGATCGCATAGTTACCGATCGCGCGGCTGAATTGGACTTCAGAGTCGAAGAAATTATTTAATGCTGTAATCAAAATTGAAATGTCCGTACGTCCTTGATTGTAAGAGCGAGTCAATTCTTGCGCCGCTTTTTCACGGAAGCTTTTTTGTTTTTCCGCGCTTACAGCCACGGCATAAGTGGACTGCACATTTCTTTGTGATTGGTTTTCAACGTCGTTGGCCTGATTTAAACCCAATTGCAAACGCGTTTCTTCCAAATCTTTGGTGAGCTTTTTATTGATCACTGTTTCGTTTTGGACGTCAGATCCAAAGTTGTATTGGAAGCGCAAGCCTGCATAGTATTTCGGACGCGTGCCTGAAGCCAATTCCGAGTAAGAACTTTCGGAATCTTCATCCACGCCGGAAGTGTACATGCGGCCGACAAAATTCAATGTCGGATAGCTCAAGGACTCTGCGGCATCCAAAGATTCTTTCGCTGCTTCGACTTTGAGTTTTTGCGCACGGATCACGCGCAGCTCTTCCACTTTTTTGGGAGTGAGCTTCGGTACCGGCGGAATTTCTTTAGGAACGTCGAAACGGATTTCCGTGCCTGGTTCTAAAGCCAAAAACGTCACAAGGTCTTCAACACTTGCCAAGTACTCCGCTGAAGCGGTTTTTACTTTTTGTTCACGCGTTTCAAACTCTGCTTGAACCTGAGGAAGATCGCCCGGATTAGAATAACCTAAAGAAGTTTTTCTTTTCACCGCATCGACGAGTTTTTTGTAACGATCGCGAGAGTTGACGGCCTCTTTAAAGTTTTCTTGTGCAACATAAGTGTTCCAGAACTGACGAATCGCTTCAAGAACCACGTCCTCAAGTTCATTGGCGCGAGCGATGTTATTCGCTTGATAAGTCAACTCTGCCGCATTCACAGTGCCACGGTCAGCGACCCCGAAGAAGTTGCCAAGAAGGGCTTGCTCAAGAAGAATGCCTGCGCTGTCGAGAGTTTGTTGGGACGGCGGAGGATTGGAAGAAAATCCGTCAAGCTCTACCTTTTGCGACAAGCGGCTCAATTCCAATCCCAACGTTGTTCCCGTCGTGAAAGGTTTTTCCAAAAGAACCGTTGTTCTGTAGCGCTCGTATTTCGCGGTGTTTTGGCTGGACGATGTCAGAATGCTGGCGGATTTATCGTATTCAAAACCCGTTTCCGCCGTGAGATTCCAGTCATAGTTTGCAAGTACCAAAACCGGGTCCAAGCGGAACTGCTGGTAGCGCAAGTTCACTTCTTTCGTGCGCGGGCCTTGTTTCAAAACAAGCTCCGCGACGGTTCTTTGGTTCAAAGTAATTTCCTTCGGAGCCGGTGCTTGCGCCCACGCTCCCTGTATTGCTGTCGTACTGAGAAGAATCAGAAAAGTTTTTACCATGTGACTTTAGTTCCTAGTTCAAAGTTGTCGCGTTGAAGTGCGATGTCTTTGTTGTCCTTCAAATCTCGTTGAGTCCACTCTGTAAAAAGAGACCACTTGTTCGTCAAAGCGATGTCCAAGCCATAACCGATCGAGTTGAAACCGGCTTGTTTCGAGAACGTCGCAAAGTCATTTGCACTTGTTTGTGTGTAGTTCACAGAACCCATTTGCGGAGACACCGTCAAAGACAACCAAGCAAGACGCTCCCACTGCATGCTCAAAAGAAGTCCGCCGCTAAAAAGTGTCGAGTTCAAACGAGCATCATCGACCTTAAAGCCCGAGTCCAAAGTGACGTCAGTGCCTTGCGAAGCAAAACCTGCTTTCGCGCGCACGCCAAGTTTCCAAAGAAGCGCTTTAGTCTGCAAAGACGGGCTCATCACGCCCAACTCGAGAGCGGGCATCACGGTTTGACTGTTTTTGCCAAGATCAAAAGTGCCGGCGCCTTCTTTGCTTGTGACGCCTTCTGCTTGGAAAGATTGTGCGGAAAGAGCCGCGAAATATTTCCAAGAGCGCGTGATAATTTCAGGGCGAGGGTCTTGCAAAGTCAGCATTCCCGAAACTTGCGCATCCGAAGCAACGGCTTTTTGTTCGCCTTTGATTTCGTTTTCCGCAAGAGCTTGTTCACGCAAAGTCGGTGCTGGAGCTGCGATTTTTGTCTTGGAAGATTGAGCTGAGCATACCGCTGAGAGAAGCGTGACAGCCAGAAGGAACGACCATTTCATTTTCCCACCCCTTGTCTCTGAATACAGGCCATTTAAATGCGGCGTCAGGAATAGTCGGTGGCTGCAGTCATGTCAACACTCTTTGGGGTGGTTTGGGGGGCTAATAAATCTATTGATTTCAATGCTTTGAGAGCGATGTGTTGAAAGAAAATCGTAATGACTAATTTACACTGATTGCACTAAAGTGACCGCGAACTTTGTGAGGGGTGTTAAATGAAGCTCTCGGATATCTCGATTAAAAATCCCGTTTTTGCGTGGATGTTGATGTTTGGACTGATGATTTTCGGTCTGATTTCATTCTCGCGCATGGGCGTCAGTCAATTGCCTGACGTGGACTTTCCAACAGTGAACGTCAGCGTCACTTTGGATGGAGCTGCGCCAGAGGTGATGGAAACGCAGGTCGTAGACCCTATTGAAAGCTCCTTGATGACGGTGGAGGGAATTCAATCCATCAAATCAAGCAGCAAAACGGGTTCCGCAACAATCACAGTCGAATTCGATTTAGATCGTAACATCGACGTGGCTTTGCAAGACGTGCAAGCCAAAGTCGCGGCGACGCAAAGATTGCTTCCTGACGACGTGGATCCTCCGACTCTTTCGAAAACCAATCCGGATGACCAGCCGATTATTTGGCTTGCGTTGACTTACGCCAAAGACGATCCGGAATTTTTGATGCGTTATGCGCGCGATTATTTGAAAGACCGTTTCACAACGGTGGAAGGCGTTGGGGATATCTTCTTGGGTGGTTACACGGATCCTGTGATGCGTGTGCATGTTCGCCCGAAGGACCTTCTGCGCTATAATATTTCCGTCAACGATGTGATGGACGCTGTGAAGAACGAGCACTCCGAACTTCCCGGCGGATACATTGAAACCGACAAAAAGACTTTCAACGTTCGTACTTTGGGTGAGGCGAAGACGGAAGAAGAATTCCGTGCGATCGTAATCAGTCGCCGTGCCGGTCAGACAGTCGCGGACCCGACAAACATGGTGAAGATCTCGCAAGTCGCCGATGCCAGCATGGGTCTTGATAAGATCACAAAAATGTCGCGTTTCAACGGACAGACGGCCTTGGGTTTAGGTATTCGTAAACAGCGTGGTACGAATGCGGTGGCGGTGGCCTCGGCGGTGAAAGAAAAAATCAAAGAGATTCGAACTCAGTTGCCTGAGGGGATGCAGATTCACGTGAACTTCGACAGCACGAAGTTCATCGAACAATCCGTGCATGAGTTGAACAAACACTTGATCTTGGCCGTGATCTTAACGTCCTTGGTGTGTTGGCTCTTTTTGGGAAGCTGGTCGGCGACCTTCAACGTGCTTTTATCGATTCCGACATCGTTGCTTGGGGCCTTCATTGGTTTGTACTTCCTGGGTTATACGCTGAATACGTTCACTCTTCTGGGTTTGACTTTAGCAATCGGTATCGTTGTCGACGATGCGATCATGGTTCTGGAGAATATCTTCCGTTATAACGAAAACGGGCGCGGCCGTATTGAATCGGCGATTCTTGGGGCGCGGGAAATTTCATTCGCGGCGATGGCGGCAACAGCGGCCGTGATCGCGATCTTCCTTCCTGTCGCCTTCATGAAGGGAATTATCGGTAAGTTCTTCATGCAGTTCGGTGTGACGATCTCCATCGCGGTTTTCCTTTCTCTGGTCGAATCATTGACAATCACGCCGATGCGTTGCGCGGGCTTTGTTCACCACGGTGAAAGAACGACGAAAATTGGCCGCGCGTTTGAGGCGTTCATGGAGCAACTCAAAGTTTCCTATGACGTATGGTTAAGAAAATCTTTGCAGCACCGTTGGAAAGTTTTGATCGCTTCGATTGTTTTTGTATTGATTTCTTTCGTGTCGATCAAATTCTTGAATAAAGAGATGAGTCCGGCACAAGACCAAAGCATCTTCATCGCTCGTCTGATGTTACCGGTGGGAACGTCTTTGCAATACACGGATGCTCAGACGAAACAGGCGGAAAAATGGTTGATGTCTCGTCCTGAAGTGCAGCAGGTTTATGCCGCGATCGGCGGTTTTGGCGGCGGTGTCTCTGACGCCAACACGACGATGATGTTCGTGACTTTGAAAGAAAAGCACGAGCGTGGCAAAGACCCTGAATCTGGAAAAGTTTTGTCACAACAAGAATTCATGCAAGTCGCGCGTAAAGAACTAGCGAAAATCCCTGACGTGCGCCCTGTCTTGATGGACTTGTCGCAACAAGGTTTCTCGGGCGGTCGTGGCTATCCTATCGAGTTTACGATTTTGGGTTCTGATTGGGATAAGCTTGCGAAGTACACGCAAGACATGATGAAAGAGATGGAAAAAAGCGGTTTGATGGTGGACGTGGATTCTAACTACTTGTTAGGTATGCCAGAAATTCAAGTAAAACCAGACCGTATCTCGGCAGCCCAGCACGGTGTAAGCATCACTTCTATCGGCTCGACAGTGAATGCGCTTATCGGCGGCGTCAAAGTGGGTGAGTATCCCCAAGGTGGACATCGCTACGACATTAAAGTGAAGCTTGTCGATCAAGGCAATCCGATGGACGAGATCAAAACGTTGTTCGTCGGTAACAGTCGCGGCAACTTGATTCCTCTTCCTCGCGTGACGGAAGAAGTGATGGGTTCGAGCTTGCAGTCGATCTCGCGTTCAAACCGTCAACGTGCGATTACGGTGACGGCGAATATGAAACCGGGCGTATCGCAACAAGCGGCGATGGCTTACGTCGAACAAACGGCGAAAAAGATGCTAGAGCCGGGCTATATGATCGATCAAGGCGGAAGCTCGAAGACGTTTAAAGAGTCTTTCCAAAGCTTGATCTTCGCATTGGTGTTGGGTCTTGTGATCGCGTACATGGTTTTGGCGAGTCAGTTCAACTCGTTCATTGATCCTGTCACGATTTTGATGGCCTTGCCGTTCAGCTTTAGCGGGGCTTTCTTTGCCTTGCTGATCACGGGACAATCTTTGAACATGTTCTCGATGATCGGATTGTTGCTTTTGATGGGTATCGTGAAGAAGAACTCGATCTTGTTGATTGAGTTTACGAATACGGTGCGAGACCGTGGAACGAGCGGCGCGGATAAAGCTTTGATTGAAGCGTGCCCGATTCGTCTGCGTCCGATCTTGATGACTTCTATTGCGACTATTGCAGCGGCGATTCCGTCAGCGACGGCGACGGGCGCCGGTTCGGAAACAATGCGTCCGATGGCGATTTGTTTGATCGGGGGCGTGTTCGTTTCGACGGCTTTGACTTTGTTCGTGGTTCCTGTGGTTTATTCATTGATGGATAAATTCAAGACTCGTGACGAAGTTCGTGAGAAAACAAAACAAGCTTTTGCGGCGGTCGGAAACGAAGCCCTTGAGTAAAGTCCTGACCTTCCTATGCAATTTCACAGATGAAAGCTCTTTCAGTTTTGAAAGTGCCATAATGGAAATTGCAAAAGGAGGGTCTTATGGCCAACCCAAATAAACCACAATCTTCTAAGAAAGGTTTTTCCGACAAAGTCGGTGAAAGCCTAGAAAAGGCCGGCAAAAAAATTTCTGATATGGGCGCTGAAAAGGCGGGTCAGAAAGTCCACGATCTGGGCGATAAAATGGAAAAAACTCATCGCAATCCAAGTCATCCCGGCAAAGTATAATTTAAGATACTTAAAAAGAGGGAGTTCGATACAACGAACTCCCTCTTTTTATCTCAATTCTTCGCAATTAAAAAAAATCCCTGCGCCAAAATAAAACTGGAAATATGGAACACAATGGAACATATTGAGCGCCTTTAATGACGGACCGTCAGTGACACTGAGTTCGAGGTTAAGTTATGCCTTTTAGCATGAGTCAAAAATATTTGAATTACAGGTCATTTTTGGTCAACGAGCTTGAAATCAGAAAGAAGCGCAATCCTTCTTATTCTCTGCGAGCATTTGCTCGCGATCTTGCGGTGCCTGTATCCCGTCTCAGTGAAGTCATCAATGGAAAAGTCGGTTTATCTGAAGAGCGTGCGGTAAAAATCGCCGAACGCTTGGGTTTTTCGGACTCGGATAAAGAGCTTTTTATCAATCTCGTTCTATCAGAACACGCCCGCAGCACGGTGATCAGAAATCTCTCGATTCAGCGGGTGCAGCAGCGCAACGAAGCCTTTACGCGCATCGGTGAGGACGAGTTCAAACTTGTTTCGGACTGGCATAATATTGCGATCCTCGAGTTGCTTCAAACTCCGAGCATTGAATTTACGCCGGATTTTATTGCCAAGCGTTTGGGAATTAATGCGAATCTAGTGATGGATTCCTTAGAACGCTTGGAAAGATTGAAACTTATCGTGAATAAAAACGGAGTGTGGGAGCCGACGCATATGGCGCGCACAACGACGCCGGATATTCCGCAAGAAGCCGTGCGTAGTTATCACAAACAAGTGATCTCCAAAGCGTTGGTCGCTATCGATAAACAACCGATGGAAATGCGCGACTTTTCTTCGATCATGCTTTCGATCAATAAAGAAAAGCTGCCTTTTGCTAAAGACCGCTTACGTCAGTTCCGTCGTCAATTGATGGCCGAGCTGGAAACGGATCCTGTTCGCGACTCCGTTTATTGTATGAACTTCCAACTTTTTGAAATTACGGAGTCTTGATGAAAAGCCTGATCCTGACTGCTCTTTTGTTTTGTGGTTTTGTCGCGCATGCTGGCACCGAAGTTGTGAATGGCGGCGGCGGAGTTGAGATCAACGGAGAGTATGCGACTTTTGGAAGTGCGAAGATTCCCGTGCAAAAACGAACTTTGGGGCCTACGGAAGTTCCGGGATTAAATCTAATTGCACCGATGATGCAAAAGCTGATGCTGACGGATGAGTCTAAGAAAACCATTTTCGAAAATCTTATTCCGTCTTCGCGCCGAGCTTTCTTTAAGGTGGATGAAGCTCGTCTTGATGACAGCTCATTTGCATCTATTATTCGCGAATATTCCGAGATAATGAAGCTGCCAAAAGAAGAAGTGGTATTGTTCGCTCTGACATTCCCTAAAAAGAAGCAAACCGTTCTTTTTCCGGCGTTCTTTCAGTTGAAGCCGGTTGAGCAAGCGGCGATTCTTTTGCATGAGGCGATGTGGGTTGTAAATCCCAAGATTCGTTATGATCAAATGATTCAGCTTGAAATGGCGACCCAAGTTCTTTTGGAAAACCCGGAACCAACAATCGCTCAGCAATGGACTTTTTATTCCAACTTTCATCAAGTCATCGGCGATGGTGCAAACTTGGTGAAAGTAGCCTTTGTCCTGGATATTCAAGCAGGTCATAACTTTGCCGCGGATGTGCTTATTGGGCAGGACACTTTTCAATGCATGCAGCGTTCGGCAGCACAAAGCCCTATTGACGGATGTGTAGATGCTTGGTCGAACCAATTAGCTGTGTCTTTGTCTCTGGGGCAGGGTGGATTTTTAGCGGAAGCTCTTTATGAATATCTTTTGCTGAACAGCCCGCGCAGTTTTATGAGCGACGCCTTCAGAAAAGAACGTCATAACGTTTCTGATTTCGAGCTTATTTACAAAGAAGACAGTATTGCGCGATTCTATATTAGAAATAAAGTGACGGGGCGAATTTACGGAAATTTCATGCTTCTGTAGAAGAAAAAGGAGGTGTAAAACCTCCTTTTTTTATGACCAAAGAACCGAGCGCATCGAGAGACTGCCCATTTCGTAACCCTCATAAGGGAACGAAAGTTTATCATCTTTTTCACTAGCCCCATAACAATAGAGTAATGGAAGATAGTGCTCAGGCGACGGAACTGAAAGATCGGCGGCTTCTCCGAACTTTTGCTCGTAGTGCAAGAGTGTCTTCTCATCGCGTTCTTCCAAGGCCTTTTTGATTCCTAGATCAAACTCTTCCGCCCACGGAAAAACGGCTTTAGGGTCCCGCCACTGTAGCATTCTCAAGTTATGAACGATATTGCCTGTTCCTAAAATCAACACACCTTTTTCACGAAGGGACGCAAGATGACGGCCCATCTCAAGGTGTTGTTCCGTAGTTTTAGTGACGTCGATGCTTACTTGATATGTGGGAATATCCGCATGCGGATACATATGCACTAAGACCGACCAGGTTCCATGATCCAAGCCCCATTTTTCATTCAGTGTCGCATTGGGGAGGAGCTTCTGTGTTTCATGTGCCAGCGCCAAAGGGCCGCGTGCGGGATACTGAACGTCGAATAAAGGTTTCGGAAAGCCGTAGAAATCATGAATAGTCGGAGGCTCCGCATTATAAAGAACTTGCGTCCCTTGTGTCTCCCAGTGAGCGGAGACACAAAGGATGGCCTGTGGTTTGGGAAGAGATTTTCCCAAGGCTGCGAGTCCCTCTGTGAGAGGATTTTTCTCCAACGCATTCATCGGAGAACCGTGACCAACAAACAACACAGGCATTCGAGACATGATATTAACCTTTCTTTTCGATTGGCTTGTTGGCTTCAATCTTGATGATCAAAGTCACTTCGTCACCAACCACCGGGCCTACTTCGACAGCTTTGTGCCAAGAAAGACCGAAGTCCTTGCGATTGATTTTACCTGTCGCAGAGAATGCGATCTTGTGATTTCCGAACGGATCGTTCACATCACCCAAGTATTTCGCATCCAGAGTCACTTCTTTAGTTTTACCTTTTAACGTCAAATCACCAACTAATTTCAACTTATCCGGTGTGCCGACGATTTTCTTTGTGACAAACGTCATTTTAGGGTTCTTTGCAGAGTCAAAGAAGTCCGCACTTCTCAAGTGGTCGTCACGGTCTTTATTGTCTGTATTCACGGTTGCCACATCGATGTTCATATTGGCTTTTGATTTTTCCAATTTTGGATCAATTACGATAGAGCCATCGAATTGCGTGAAGCGGCCTTCCACTGTCGCGATGACCAAGTGAGGCACTTCAAAACCGACTTTAGAGTGAGCCGCATCAATAGTATAAGAACCTGCAGGGATCGATTTACCTGCGAAAGCGTTCAATCCAGCAAGCGTCACCAAAGTTCCAAGAATAAGTTTTGTCATTGTAGTTCTCCTTTTTTGTTTATTTGACGAACTTAGTATCGACCGATTTAGATTATTGCGGTAGGTGACATCTTTAGGATATACTGTTGCATATATGGAACAATTAGATCTCAACCAAATACGTACTTTTGTGAGACTTGTGCAGGCCGGAAGCTTCACGCGTGCGGCGGAAGTTTTGCGGCAACCGAAGTCACGCGTCAGTCGCCGTTTGGCGGCATTGGAAAAAGAACTGGGTGTGCAGCTCATCTATCGCACAACAAGACAGTTTCAGCTGACCGAAACGGGACGGGCTTTTTACGAGCGAGCACAAGGTCTTGTGGAAGGTTTAGAGAGTCTAACAAATGAAGTGAGCGAGTCCACGGCCGAAGTTTCAGGGCTTATTAAAATCACAGCCTCTGACGACATGGGCGTGCGTCATCTGCCGCCGATTTTGGATGAGTTTACGAAACTTTATCCGCGAGTGCGTTTTGAGATTTTGCTGACTCAAGCCGTGGTTGATTTGGTGAAAGAATCTGTGGACGTGGCGATTCGCGCGGGGCACCTTAAGGACAGTTCTTTGCGAGTCAGAAAGATCGGAACCATCGGAAATATTTTTGTCGCTTCGCCGGGATTTTTGGAACGCTATCGTCATTGGGAAGATCTGTCGCAGTTTAGCTCCCTGCCTTTTTTGGGAATGACGCAAAAATTGGATGTGTGGAAATCGCCGGAAGGTAAAAAAGTTCAACTCAAAACGAATCCTATTTTCACGGTCAACAATCCTTCGGCACTTGTAGAGCTGGCCCTTTTAGGAAAAGGTGTCGGGTTTATTCCGGAATTTCTTTGTAGCGCGCACATCAAAGCGGGACGCTTGGTGCATATCTATAAGAATCTTAAAGGCGCGGAAGTTCCCTTAAGCATCGTGATGCCGGAACAAAAAGAAGTGCCCTTAAAAATTAAGAAGTTTACCGAGTTTGCGGCGAAAAAACTTAAAGACATGGTTTGGGCGGAAACTTAGAAAAGACCGAGCAGTTTTTTATAAAGGCCCACGTACTCGAAGCGGAAAAGCATCCAAATGGTAGCGCACCAAAAAGTTGCAAGCAACGCCATCATCACGAGTTGCGGCAGGCTTGTCAGGCTGATTTTTGTAGCGGGGCGATTGAGCAGATCGTCAATGTGACCTCGGTCTTGAGTCTCTTTGAACTTGCGCGCAAGCCCTTGTGCGAGGACGATTCTTTGTGACATTTCGAGCTTATAGAAATGAACGCCAACAAGAGTGCGAGAGTCGGTGATATTTTCCAGGCGGGTGACGATGCCATAACAAGCCATCTGTTTTGAGCCCGGAGGAGTGAATTGAATTTTCACCACTTCGCCAAGAAGAGGGCAAAGGTCGTCGGGAGCCGTGAATGCCAATCCCGTAAGCGAAACATTTTTGATTTCAGTGCCTTCTTCCCAAGGAACCTGTTTGGGGCCGGCCACGCGAATGAGGCTGTCGTCTTCCGTATTTAAAATGTAGCGGGGACTGCGCCCATGATATCTCGCGAGACTCGTCATGTCTTTCTTTTCGGACAAATGGCGTTCTGTCTTAAGGAAATCTCACTCTGAGACGGCGTTTTTCGCGGGCAAAAACAGAAGTCTGTGAATTAAAAATGTCTCCAGCCCTTAAATTCTTTTATTTCCTCTTTGCCGTCGGCATAAGTGACAAAAACTCCGGGTGCATTTGTGAACTGACCAACAAGTTTCCAATTTTGGAACTTGTCATAATCGTCCGGAGAAATCGCAATGAGCAGCTCGTAGTCTTCGCCGCCCCACAAAGCCAGATCCTCGGTGGCGACATCCAGTTCAAAAGACATCTTGGCGGTTTCTTCGTGGATCGGAAGGTTGTCGATAAAGATGTGGAGGCCGCTTTCATTCGGTATTAATTGCAAAGCATCGTTCACCAGGCCGTCGCTGCAATCCATAAGCGCGTGAATTTTATCTTTCTTTTCTTGTAATTCCGCGACGAGATCCAAACGTGGTTTGGGGCGAAGATGTTTTTGTTTGGCTGTAAGAAAATCTTCTTTGTTTTTTTTCAAGGCGATGAAGCCGGTGTAAGACAAACCTAAAAATCCGCTGGAAAGAAGAAGATCTCCAGGCTGTGCGCCTTTTCTAGTCAGCGGTTTCGGACAGCTGCCGTGGATACTGACGTCGATCGTGAGTTTGTCTCCGGAAGCGGTCAGATCTCCACCGACAATTTCACAGTGATGTTCGTCGGCGAGCTGACTCATGCCCATGTAGAATTCGTCAAGCCAAGAATCGTTTATTTTTTTCGGCAAGGCCAAAGACACTTGGGCAAAGTGCGGTTGGGCTCCCATAGCGGCGATGTCGCTCAAATTCACTGCTAAAGCCTTGTAGCCAAGATCGAAAGCGCTGAAATAGTCGAGGCTAAAGTGCACATCTTCAACCATCATGTCTTGGCAAATCACCGAATAGCCAGGGAAGTTCTTAAAAACGAAAGCATCATCACCCAACGGCACGACCGTGTGATCGTTTTGACGCTGGACCCGATAACGAATTTTTTGAATAAGAGCCCATTCCTTGGGAGTGTTTTGCATAGTATTTTTCCCTGAGAAGACATTGCCAAAAAATTGGCTTTATTGTGAAATAATGAGCGAGAGAGTCAAGGAGGATTCTTTGAATACGCCAAAAGTGGCTTCGCCGAAACGCACATCTAAAAAGAAATCGACGAGAAAGCCCAAAGTTGTAGAGCATCCTCTGTCATCTGAAAGTCTTTTTTCGAGCCGTGAAATTGGATGGCTGAATTTTAATAGACGAGTGCTCGCAGAGGCGGAAGATGTCCGCAACCCTCTGTTAGAGCGCGTGAAATTTCTGAGCATCTCGGGTTCGAACTTAGACGAGTTTTTTATGAAGCGCGTAGGCGGATTGAAGCGCCATGTGGCTTACGGAATTTCACCGAAGTCTTCCGACGGAAAAACGCCGCTGCATCAGTTGCATGAAATTCGCCAAGTGGTCGTGCCGATGTTGCAGGATCAGGCTCAGTGTTTCAATAAATCACTGAAGCCTTCGTTGGAAAAAGAAGGTGTCTTTCTTGTATCCTGGAAAGAACTTTCTGAAAAAGAAAAAGAACTTGTTAAAAAGTACTATAACAAAAACGTTTTCCCGGTTTTAACGCCACTTTCAGTTGATCCAGGACATCCGTTTCCGTTTATTTCAAATTTGTCTATCTCCTTGGGTGTGACGTTGAAGCATCCCAACGGCGAAGATAAACTTTTTGCGCGGGTGAAGATCCCCAAAGTATTGCCGCAGTGGATTCGCGTCGATCCGGAATCCTCGGTTTTGCGTTTCGTCAGTCTGCTCGAAGTGATTAAAGAAAATTTGGCCGATTTGTTTCCATCAATGCAAGTGCTCGATGTCATGCCATTTCGTCTGACTCGTAATGCGGATTCAGATCAGGATCAGGAAGATGCCGAAGATTTGCTTGAGGCGATTGAAGAAGAACTTCGTCAGCGCCGCTTTGCGGAGGTGGTCCGTCTTGAGCATGGTCCTCATCCGGATCCATGGATGCTGAAATTTCTGATGGAAGAATTGGAAATTACCGAAGAAGACATTTATGAACTTCCATCAATGCTGGATTACACCGATCTGGCGGCGATTTCCGATTTGAATTTGCCGAAGCTAAAGTTTGAGCCCTACACGCCGGTGGTGTCCCCGGCATTTGCCGAAGAAGGCACGGGGATTTTTAACTCGATAAAAATGGCTGATCAGCTTGTGCATAATCCTTATGAAAGCTTTGCAGCTTCTGTCGAAAAATTCATTCGTGTGGCCAGTGAAGATCCTAAGGTTCTTGCGATTAAAATGACTTTGTATCGCACCGGCGACAACAGTCCTTTCATTAAGGCGTTGATTCGTGCAGCGGAGCAGGGCAAACAAGTCGTGTGCTTGGTCGAACTCAAAGCGCGCTTTGACGAAGAAAGAAATATCTATTGGGCGACGGAGCTGGAAAATGCCGGCGTTCACGTCGTTTACGGCGTCGTGGGTTTAAAGACCCATGCGAAAACTGCCTTGGTGGTCCGTCAAGAAGTCGAAGGCTTGAAGTGTTACGCCCACATCGGAACGGGGAATTACAACGTGACGACGTCCAGATTTTATACAGATCTGGGATTGTTGACCGCGAAAGAAGAAATCACGAATGACATTGTCGAATTCTTTCACTACCTCACCGGTCGTTCGTTAAAAAGCAACTATCAAAATCTTCTGATTGCGCCCGTGAATATGTTCACGAAGTTTAAAACGATGATCGAGCGCGAAGCGGAGCATGCCAAAGCGGGAAGGCCCGCGCATATCGTCGCTAAGTTCAATAACTTTGAGGAAAATGATATTGCCGTGGCTCTTTATGCGGCTTCGCAAAAAGGTGTCGACATCGACATGGTCGTGCGCGGATTTTGCTGTCTTCGTCCAGGCGTGCCCGGAATGAGCGAACGTATTCGCGTCAGCTCTATCATCGGGCGTTTCTTGGAGCATTCGCGGCTCTTTTATTTCCGCAATGGCGCTAAAGACCCTGTCGATGGCGAATTTTTTATCGGCTCCGCCGATTGGATGTATCGTAATTTGCACGCGCGTGTCGAGGCGATCGTGCCAATTTTAGATCGCACCCTCAAAGAAAAGTGCTGGGAGATTCTTAACCTCTGCCTAAAAGAACAAAGACAGGCGTGGCACATGAACTCGGACGGTTCGTACACAAGAAAAACCTCTCAAGACATGGGAATTCATCAAACTTTGATGCAAATTGCAAAAGCGCGAGTTACATTGGTGGAAGAGACTCACTCTGGAGCGGAATAGGATTTGTGGAGCTGATTATCATTCGCCATGCAGTTGCAGAAGAACGGGAAGACTTCGCGAAAAAAGGTCTTGAGGATTACTTTCGCCCTTTGACTTTGAAGGGGCGCAAGAAGATGCAAAAAGTCTGCGTTGAATTGCGCGAGCATGTGAAAGAGCTCGACGTTATCGTTTCCAGTCCGCTGACTCGTGCGCGGCAGACGGCAGAAATCGTCTCGCAAATTTATTACGAAACTAAAGTGCTTGAAGCCGCGGAATTAGTTCCGCACAGTCCGCCGCAGGCATTTTTGAAATGGCTGCGCACGCAAGCGCGCCAGTACCGTCGTATTGCGATCGTGGGACATGAGCCGCACTTAAGCGCCTTTGCCAGTTTCATGTTAAGTGGAAAAGCCGAAAGTTTCATTGATCTTAAAAAAAGCGGGATTCTTGCTTTGGAGATCGAATCCTTTGCCCAAGCGCAGGCGGGGCACGCGCAACTTCTTTACGCTCTTCCGCCCAAATTTTTAATCGACTAATTTTGCGGAATCATCGACCAAACCAGACCGTCCCGTAATCCCACGCTGGGAATGAGTATTTTTTCAGTCTCTGCCTGGCGAAGGATGGTTTGCACCAGCACGGCAGCGGGCACGATGACATCGGCGCGGTCAGGTCGTAATCCTAATTTTTCAATACGTTCTTTGATTTTTAATTCGCTTAATTTTTCAATGATTGTGTTGAGTTCCGCAAGAGTCAAAAACGTGTGTGGCGTTTTCTTAAGAAGCTGGATTTTTAGTTGTCCCAGGCACTCAAGGTTGCCGCCTGTGCCGATGGCAAAGTCGACCGGATCGTGATCGCAGTTTTTGTAAATATGCTCTCCCAGGTCTTTTAAAAACTCGCCCATGATGATGCTGAGATGGGATTCATTGAGCTTTCTTTTCGCCAAGTTTTCCAAAACCCGAACAGTGCCCATCGGAAAGGATTTCGTCGCCATCATTTTGTCGCCGTGGGAAAACGTGACTTCCACACTGCCGCCGCCGATATCAATCAACATGGTCTTTTTGTTGTCGAGGTCTAGTTCTTTGCGGACGGCAAGATGGATCAGACGTCCTTCTTCAACCCCGTCGATGACTTCGATTTTAATGCCCGAACTTTTAAGGATCTCTTCGACAAAGTGATTTCGGTTGCCGGCCTCACGGCACGCGCTTGTGGCGACGGCCCGGCATTGCTCCACTTTAAGTTCTTTATTGATCTGAGCATAGTGATGAAATGTCGCTCTGGCGATATCCAAAGACGCTTCAGAGATCACACCTTGGGTGAAAACGTCATGACCCAAACGAACGGCCGCGCGGAATTTTTTAACGACGTGAATTTTCGGAGAGCCCTTGGCAACGTCGGCAACCATCATGCGGATGGCGTTGGAACCAATATCAATAGCGGATACTCGACGTGACACGATATGCGTCTCCTTTCTTGGCTTTAGTATATAAAGGTGAGAGCATAAGAGGCATGAAAAAAATGATGATCGTTGCGATATTTTCTCTTTTTGCCTCTGCACAGGCTAGGGCTCTTTCCGAGATTGAAATTGGCGGGGAACTTGATATCAATGCCTCTGTTTGGAATCTTCCTACGGGCGAACGTGGCAATTCCGCGGTGCAAATTCCTTCTTTGTTTCTCAACGTCAATGCGCCTTTAAAAGGCGACAACCTTATGGTCATCACTTTGGAAGGTTCTGAGCAAAAGACCTCTTCGGCAGAACGTTTTGATGTCAAAGTCCGCGAGGCCTATCTTGACGTCGTCAGTGTCTTTCAAGGAATGCATGCTTTGCGCTTCGGTTTAATTCCACAGACGTGGCAAGAGGCGCAGTATGAGTTGTGGAATTACCGTTTTCTTGGCCGCGACGCCTGGGCTATGACGGAAAAATGGAAGTATCTTAACTATTCAGATTTGGGTTTGTCGTTTATGTCACAAATCCCCAACGATTTGGGGGAGTGGGCTTTGACGTTGGCAAACGGCGAAGGCTCTGAAGAAGAAGAGTCCGGACCTCACAAAGAGTTTTCTCTGTTTGCGCGTTTCACAAAATGGGAGCCTTGGAGTTTTTCATTGAATTACGTGCGTGGCAGTTATGACAAATACGGCGAAGACATTGCCTTGAAGGAAAGAATTCAGGCTTTGATCACTTATGAAGTGCGAGATAGCTGGTACGCAGGTCTTGAAGTTTTCGAAGCCAAAGATCCTGCAGATGCTCTTCAGGATTTAAAAATGGCTGAAGGCGTGGATGTGACCGATTTACTGGGTGAATCCGTGCAAGGTCGAGGTGCGAGTTTGTTTACAGTTTTTAGCACAGGACCCCAAGCAGAGGTCATGTTGCGCTACGATTACCTCAATGCCGTGACTGAAGAAAGCGGCAAAGATTTGCAAACCGCTATGATCGCGCTAGGATATGAGGTGAGTGAAGATATTAAGGCGGCTTTGGCCGTGGACTACACTCGTTATGGAGAGGATTTTGCGCCGGGAATGCGCGATCGCTCTAAATTAGAGTTAGCCGCTCAAGTTCTGTTTTAATATGTTAAGATTCTGTTAGAATGCAATTAGATGCCGTGTTAAGCGGTGTTTTTCTATCATAAATAATTATAACAAAGCCATGCGCTGGGGATAAAAACCATGGAAAGAGCGATTGATACTCAACTCGAAGACCTGAAGAAAATGATTCTTTTGATGGGTGGTCATGTTGAGAAATCTTTAGCCCAAGCTACAGCGGCTTTGCTGTCGCGTGATCTCAGCATGTTCGAACAAGTGCATGCGATTGAAAAACAAATCAATGAAGATCACATTCGTGTCGACAGTGCTTGCATGAACTTGTTGGCAAAGCAGGGGCCTGTGGCAAAGGATCTTCGTTTGATTCTTTCCGTGATTAAAATCAACAACGACCTTGAGAGAATGGGCGACCAGGCTGTGAATATTTCTCACTCTGGGAAAGACTACTTGGGCCGTAAGCCGATTCAAGCTCAGCTCAACGACATTCAAAGAATGTCCGAGATCGCGGGTCGCATGGTGAAGGGATCCTTGGATTGTTTTGTTCGCGGCGACGTTGAACAGGCAAAAAAAATCCTTCTCATGGATGATGAGATCGACAATTTGAAAAACAAAGTTTTCAAAGATTCGATGGCGCACATGAAGACTCATTCCGAAGATGTGGAAGCGAGTCTTGATTTGATTCTGATTGCGAGAAATCTGGAGCGTTTGGGGGATCATGCCACCAATATCGCCGAAGATGTGATCTTTGCCTTCACCGGCAAAGACATACGACATGGGGGCAAGTTTGGCTGACAATTCGATTCATGTGCTAGTGGTGGAAGATGAACAAGAGATCCGTGAACTCATGGCCTTGCATCTTCTCAGACAAGGTTACCGTGTGACCGAGTGTTCTTCCGCCGAAGAAGCCTTGAACGAAATGAATCGCCAAAATTATCATGTATTCATTCTTGATTGGATGCTGCCGGGCCTGAGCGGCGTCGATATCGTCGATAAAATCAAAGCGAAATTCCCGCACGCGGGTATTCTAATGGTGACTGCGAAAGCGGAGCCGTCAGATATTGTCTCCGGTCTTGAAAGAGGCGCCGACGATTACATCACAAAACCTTTCAATCCCACGATTCTTGTAGCTCGCGTGAAGGCTCTGGTTCGCCGGGCTCTTCCGGTACAAGCGTCATCGTCCCAAGATGACGGTGAAATGCAATTGGAAGGTTTACGTATCAATTTCAAATCTTATGAGATCTCTTACAAGGGTGAACCTCTGCATTTGACCCCTTCAGAGTTCAAGCTGTTAGGCGCTTTGGTGCAAAACCACGGTTGCGTCCTGACGCGCGAACAATTGATCGAAAACATCCAAGGGGAAGGTATCAACGTCGTCGGACGCACCATCGATACCCACGTTTTCGGATTACGCAAGAAGTTAGGGGAATGGGGAGACCGCATTGAGACTATCCGTGGAGTGGGATATCGGGTTAAAGTAGATATCGCATGAAGCGATTTGTAAGATTCCCGTGGCGCATTTATTGGAAATTCTTTTTCTACCAAGTGGTGGCGTTCAATATTCTCTTTATTGCCGTCATCTCTGTGATTGACGTTCGTTACCGCGTTCGACCTTGGGTTTACAACGAAGCTCTTTTAAATTTCTTTTTATTCAGTCTTCTTGTCGCGGGTTTGACCTCGTATCGTTTTGCACGTCCCATTCATCGTGTGATTTTAAAAGCGCTGCGTATTTCAAGTAAACGCACGTATGGCGATCTGGTCGATCCTTCCGAAGAAGATCTTTTGGATGACGAGATCAATGATATCGCCGAACTGGATGTCGCTTTGAACCGCATCCACTCAAAAATGAAGCGCCGTAAAGCGCAATTCCTGCAATCGCAAGAAGAGTCCCAGGCTTTTATGAGTGCCGTGGCCGAAGGTTTGGTCAGCGTAAGCCTTGACGAAAAAATTCTTTATTTCAACTCGCAGTTCGCGACGCAGTTTTTAACGAATGATCAGGTGCAGGCGCCGGTTTTGCGTTTGAAAGATGCGATCCGTTCCTCTGATGTGTTGGAAGGTTTTTCGAAAGCGATTCACGAAGGTCAAGTTCATCGTTTCACTGTGAAGCTCAACACCATGGTTGACAATCAGCCTCGTTATTTTGCCGTTTCGGTGAATCCCACGCGTAACGAAAAAACCAAAGAGATTTACGGCGTCGTGGGAATTTTCCATGACATCACCGAGATCAAAAAAGTGGAGCAGATCCGCATTGATTTTGTCGAAAATGCTTCGCATGAACTGCGCACACCTCTGACTTCCATCAAAGGTTACGTGGATACTTTGAAAGAAGACGTAAGAACCGGACACATCCAACAGGCGGGGAAATTTTTGGACATTGTTTCGCGCAATGTGGACCGACTGATGGATCTGGTGAACGATCTTTTAAGTCTCAGCGCTTTAGAGTCGCAATCTGAATTGAAGCTTGAAATGATTCATCCTCTGCAAATTTCGGAGCAGATTTTGGCGGAGATGGCTGTTCTCGCTGCGGAAAAGAACATCTCTGTACGTGTGATCGGGGATGTGCCTCCATTTATGGCGGACGCTCATAAAGTGGAGCAGGTTCTAAGAAATCTTGTTTCCAACGCGATTAAATTTATCCCGGCCGGTAAATCTGTCCAGATCCGCTGGGAAGGCGACGGAAAAAATGCGGTCGTCTTGCGTGTGATTGATGATGGTCCGGGAATTCCTGCCGAGCATTTGGGCCGCCTTTTTGAAAGGTTCTATCGTATTGATAAAGGCCGTACTCGCGATGCGGGTGGAACGGGACTAGGCCTCGCGATCGTAAAACACATTATGCAAAGTCACGGCGGGACGGTGGCCGTTAAAAGCTCCGCTGAAAAAGGCTGTGAGTTTATTTGCACCTTTCCTGTAAGAAATTAGAAATCGAAATTTGAATGTCGAGCCAGAGTGGATTGTCACTTTGGTTTGTGGTAGTTTGTTTTCATGATTTCTGAATCGCACCCATTTTATAAGCATTTCGAGAAAGTTTATGGCGCCCGTTGGCCGGCTCTTTATGCGGCTTTGCTGAAGCCCGAGCAGCAAGTGGCTCGGCGTAATAATCTTAGTCCTGTTGAAAATCTCTCTGCGAAAAAATGGAGTGTTCTTCCCGAGAAGCCGGAATTGCCGGGATGTTTTTGGATTCCTGTTGGCGAATCCTGTCAACCCGAGCGCAATGCTGACGAGCTTTTGGATTCCTATATTATGGATCCGGCCAGTGTCATGGTGGCGCGCGCTTTGGAAGTGCAGTCAGGCGATCGAGTTTTAGATATGTGCGCGGCTCCCGGTGGTAAAAGTCTTGTGATGATTGAAAGCCTTGCGGAAGACGGCGAGATTTTTTGCAATGACTTGTCCCCTGAGCGCCGTGAGCGTCTTAAAAAAGTGATTCAACAATATGTTCCTCGCGACATACGTGATCGCGTGTGGGTGACCGGTAGAGACGGTGTGCAGTTTGGTTTGAAAGAGCCTGACAGCTTTGACCGAATTCTGCTCGATGCTCCTTGCTCGGGCGAGCGCCATATTCTTGAAAACAAAGCGGCTCAGGATGAGTGGAGTCCGCGACGAACGGAACATCTTGCGACTCGACAGTATTCTCTGCTCAGTGCCGCTCTTTTGGCTGTGAAAGAGGGCGGGCGTATCGTGTATTCGACATGCTCGATCAGTCCTGATGAAAATGATGGGGTTATCAAAAAACTTCTTAAAAAGAAAAAAGACGGCGTGAGACTTCTTGAAGCGCCTTTAGGTGTCGGCGGCGAAAGAACTGAGTATGGCGTCGCTTATCTGCCGGATCAGAGTGGCTTTGGTCCATTGTACTTTGCCGTGATTGAGAAATGCTAGAAAGCAGCTAACAGACTTGCAATTACCTCTGCGGAAGGAAGTCCTTTTAAAATAAAAACTTCAGGGGAGGTAAAGTATGAGATCCGCTTTGGCTATCTTGATTTTTGCTTTGGCAACAAGCTTGGTGATCGTGTCCCAAGCCCGATTTTAATTGTCGTTGGGTTGGCGGAATTTGTGGCGGCGGTATTCTTCGAGGGTGAGGAAACCGTACGTTTTTTTGCGGTAGATTTCGATTGTTTCGGCTTCAATATCGCTGAGCACGTCTTCCATAAAGTCGACCGGGATGTTTCCTGACTTCATCAGTTGCAGGGTGTAGATGTGCACCACTTTGCGGATGAAGTCCGGAGTTTTCTCACGCATGTTTGTGGTTTCTTGCAACTGGGTCTCAACGATCTTAATTAGCAAATCTGTATTCATACCTTCCAACTATCGGATTTCTTTTTACGAACCTGAGCATCACCCGTAGAAATTTGGTCCAAAGAATGACAGACTGGGTCTTATGAAAGCATTGTCCCAGCAGGAAGTTCAGCACATTGTCGGTTACTTCGCTCCAATCTTAGACGGAGCGCAGTTGCAGGATGTTTTGGTCAATGACCGAGGTCTGGCTTTGGGATTTCACACAGACCGCCATTATTGGATGGTCCTGGACCTTGTGCCGAACACGCCTATGATGCTCGTCTTCGAAGAAACCTGCCCTTTTAAAAAAGGGCCTAAGACCAAACCCGTCAGTCTTTTTCTGAATTCGCACGGGCGGGATTTGTTTTTGACGTCATTGACGGTGAAAGAAGAATGGGGCCGCGTGATCCACATGCAGTTGAAAAATTCGCAAACAGAGTGCGAAGTGGAAATCCGTCTTATCCCCAAGCAGGCAAATCTTCTGGTAAAAGCGCACGGCAAACAAGTCGCGTGGGAAAAGCCGTTGGAGTTAATGCCGCCTCCGTTTGTGGAAAATCCCCCACCACCGCGCACGCTCGAGGAAATTCATGAAGAGTGGCTGAACGAGCAATCGTCAGGAAGAAAGTCGTCTCTCGATCCCGTGGCGCAATGGGAAAAGCAGAAACAAAAAGACCTCGAGAAAAAGCGCAAAGCTCTGGGGGAGATTCAAAAACAAATCGAGAGCGACAAGGATCAACAGTGGTCCGAGGCGGGGCAGTATCTGAAAACTCATGGAACTTTGCAGGTGCCAGAGCATTTAAAAAGTTTCGTCAGTGCGGAGCAATCTTTAAGCTGGAATATTGAAAATACGTTTTCCAAAGCCAAACAGATGGCGGCAAAAAAGGACGGCGCGCGCGAGCGTCTGGAAACTTTGCGTGAAGAAATTCTGCGGCTGGAAAAAACAAAATACTCTGAGAAAGCGGCCAAGCCCGCCCTCGTCGACTTAATGCAAAAGGCGGAGGCGCGAGGACGCAAACTGCATTTAAGCTCCGGCGCCCTGGCATATTGTGGGAAGTCCGCGGCGGATAACCTTGCGCTTTTACGTCAGGCGAAGGCTTGGGATTATTGGCTGCATCTTCGCGATTATCCGGGGGCGCATGCCATTATTCATCGCCAAAGGGATCAACTCATTTCCGATCAGGAGATTCAAGAGGTCAGCGAGTGGGTTGCCAGGGAGTCTTTATCTTCCAAGTCGTTGATGGTGGGACAAAAAGTCGCCGTGGTCATTGTTGAGTGTCGATTTGTTCGTCCGATCAAGGGGGATAAGTTAGGACGCGTAACCTATCATTCGGAGAAGACACTCAGTTTTACCTTGCGTCATTCTTAAGCGATCTTGACTGACAACATGTTGGGTCTAAAATTTTCTTTTATCAACTAGAGGAGATTCACCCATGATTGAAGTCAGAGATCTCACCAAAGACTATGGCCCAAGACGGGCTATTAACAAACTTAATTTCTCTATTGCGAAGGGGGATGTGGTTGGTTTTCTTGGTCCCAATGGTGCGGGAAAATCAACGACGATGAAAATCATCACGGGCTTCATGGCGCCAAGCCATGGCACGGCATCCGTCGCTGGATTTGATGTTTTTGAAAATCCCCTGGAAGTAAAAAAACGTATCGGCTATCTGCCGGAGATTCCCCCGGTTTATGGCGACATGTACGTGCGCGACTACCTTCGCTATGTGGCAGCTCTAAAACAAGTGCCTAAAGCGAACATCGAAAAGTCCGTCGACAATGCGATCGAGAAAACCAACCTCGGCGACGTGCAAAAGCGTTTGATTCATCATCTCTCGAAAGGTTTCAAACAGCGTGTGGGGATCGCCCAGGCAATTGTTTCCGATCCGGAAGTTCTTATTCTTGACGAGCCGACAGTGGGTCTCGATCCAAAACAAGTCGCGGAGATCCGCGAGTTGATCAAGGCATTGAAGGGTCAACACACAATCATTCTTTCCACACATATTCTTCCTGAAGTGGAAGCGACGTGTGAAAAAGTCATCATCATCAACAAAGGCCAGATCGTTGCGGAAGACAGTATTCATAACTTGTCGACAATGGAAAAAGGTCAAACCCGTTTGCACGTGCGTTTGCGCAAAGACGTCGACGATATGAAAAATGTGATTGGCGATATTCGCGAGGTCACAGGGATGTCTTTCGGTGCTTCCCGCAAAGAGTGGGATATTGATCTGACGGGTGGTGAAGACGTGATTGATACAATCTCATCACGTCTAGTGACCAAAGGTTTTGGTCTGCTGGAGTTGAGCCCTGCGAAGCAGGATCTTGAAGACGTGTTCTTGAAATTGACTTACGGACAAACAGAAAAGGGAGGTGAAGCATGAGCGGCATTCTCACCATTTTTAGAAAAGAACTAAAAGGCTTTTATCTTAATCCGACTTTTTGGGTTATTTGTTTTCTTATGAGTTTGGTTTTCAGCTGGGTGTATCCGATTCAGTTGAATCTGTTCTCGCAACTTTTGATGAACTACGTGATGCAACAGGGAGTTCCGCAAAATCAATTGAACATTCATTACGGTGTGTTCTTAAGACAGCTTTCGTATTTGAATCTGCTTTTGATCTTTGTTGTTCCGGCGTTGACGATGAAACTTTTTGCGGAAGAAAAGAAATTGCGCACGTTTGATCTTCTTTTGACCTCTCCTGTGACGTCGACACAGATCGTGCTCGGTAAATATTTTGCGGCATTAGGGGCTGTGGCGGGGATCGTCTTTTTGGCGTTGTTGTATCCTTTAGCAACGTCGACAATGGCGACAGTCAATTGGGCGCCTTTGTTCATCGCGTTCTTCGGCATCTTCTTAGTTGGTGCGGTTTATGCGGCGATGGATTTGTTTTCGTCGTCTTTAACTGAAAACAGCATTGCGGCGTACGTGACTTCTGTCATGTTCAACGTGGCTGTTTGGTTTATCGGTATCGGTGCGGAAGTGGTCGATACTGAAAAAGGTCGTAAGATCTTCGAACATGTTTCATTAAGCAGTCATCTTTCCAGTCTGGTGGAGGGAACTGTGCGCACGAATGGCGTGATCTTCTTCCTCAGCCTTATTGTTTTGTTCTGCTTCCTTGCAGAACGTGTTGTTGAATCATCCCGTTGGAGATAATGATGAGCAAACTAGGTAAAATTTCATTTGTCTTTGCTGGTGTTTCTCTGGTGTCTATGTCGATCATTCGCTATATCGTCGGCGAGTGGGTGCCTTTTTGTTGGCTGGCGCTCGGTATGGCCGTGTTCTTTACGGTTTTGGGTTTGATCAAAGACCGCGCTTTCTTTAAAGAATTTTTTACGATGAAAACGACGAAAGAGGGAATGAGCATGGGTGTGCTGATTCTTCTTATGCTCGCAGTTTTGATTATCGTGAATTACCTGGGCGCGAAGAATCTGAAAACGTGGGACTTTTCTTCGGCAAAAGCGAATACTTTGTCAGAGCAGTCTATCAAGCTTGTCAAAGCTTTGGATTCGGATTTGAAAGTTCTCTTTTTCTATAAAAAGGGTGTTGAAGGCAACGAAGAAAACCGCCGTCTGTTCCGCGAATTGATTAAGAAATATCAAGATCAAAGTTCCAAAGTGCAGCTGGATTTCGTTGAAGTGAACGAGCGCCCTGACTTAGCAAAAGAGTACGGTGTGGATAAAGGCAGCGGCGTTGTCTTTTTGGATTACAAGGGCCGTCGCAACCGTATTGAAAGAATCGACGAACAAGAATTCACAAGTGCCTTGGTCAAAGTGACGCGTGAGAAAAATAAAACGATCTACTTTACAATCGGTCACGGCGAAAAAGATCTGAAAGACGCGCGTGAAGGTTTGGGTTTGGGTTCTTTGAAGCTTATGCTTGAAAACAACCGTTACACGGTGAAAGAGCTTCCACTCATCCAGAATCCCAAAATTCCTACTGACGCCGATGTAATCGTCATTGCGGGTCCGATTCAGAATTTCCAGGATTTTGAAATCACGGCTCTTGAAAACTACATCAAGGGCGGCGGCAGTGTATTCTTTGCGATTGAGTCACAAAATTCTGCAGGCTTAGAAAAACTGATCGCGAAACTCGGTGTGGTGTTAGAGAACAATTACATTCTCAATATCGTCGATACCGTTATGGGCCGTGGTATTAACCAAGGGCCGACCATGGGCGCGGTATTTTCGGGCACGAATAAAATCACCAAAGTTTTTGGTCGTAGTGAAGTGACTCTCTTCCGTTATCCGCAGGCGCTGAAGCGCGGTCAGGTGCCAGAAGGCATTATCGTGGATGACATTGTGAAGACGACACCGGATGCGATGGCGTTTAACAGCATGCAAATCCGTGGCGAGGGCCCTGAAGGCAGTTATACTTTAGTAACTGAAGTGAGCGGAAAATGGGGGAACGACGCCAACGCCAAAGACTTTACGGCGATCGTCGCCGGCGACGTCGACTTCCTGACGAATCAAATGCTGTATCAAAACTTGAACCGTGATTTGGTTTTGAATTCCATCGCTGCATTGGCGAAAGAAGAAAATCTTATCAGCATCACTCCGAAAGAACCACAAGCGACGCAGATGCTGATGACAGAGACAAAGTTCAGCGTGTTCCTCTTTGCGTTCATCATCCCATTGCCTTTGCTTCTTTTAGGAACAAGCATTGGACTTTGGATTAGAAGGAGAAATGCCTAATGAAACTCAAAGGACGTTCGATCTTGGTTTTGGCTCTGCTTTTGTTTGGCGGCTATGCCTATTATGATTACGTCCGCGAGCAAAAGGCGGCGGATAAGGATATGAACGAAGCGCGCCTGTTGACGGTGAACTTCGAGCAGGTCGATACCTTCGAAGTGCAAAAAGGCGATCAGAAGATCGTTTTAAAACGCAACGTCGATGGATGGGAGCTTGTCGAGCCAATCAAAGATCTGGCTGACAACAATGCCGCTGACGATTTCGTTAAAAACGCCGTTCCGGAACGTATTATTGAAGTGGCTCGTGAAGGAAAAGACGTGGATTGGTCTCTCTATGGTTTGGATAAACCTCTTGGCAAGATCACTTTCAAAACGACTTCCGGAGAACAAAACGTTTTCGAAATATCTGAAAAAAGAAATTTCGAAGAAAATGTTTTCGCCCGCAGAGACGGTGGCGACAAAGTTTTGGTTCTGAATTCAGCGTGGCAAAGCCGAGTCAACAGAACGGTTAATGATTTCCGTGACCGTCGTTTCTTGCGTAATAAAATTGCCAGCGTCGACGAAATTAAGTTGAAAAATGCCAAGGGTACGGTGGAAGTAAAACGTGTTGACGGCAAATGGGTTGCAAATAAGAAAGACGTCACCTTGGATCAAAACAAGGTGCGTGAGTTGTTGACTGCGATTGCCGACGCGAAAGGTGCGGAAGTCATCGACAATAAAAATGCCGTGCCCGTTTTAAAAGAGCTCTTTACGTTGAGCTTGAAAATCGCCGATAAAACTTGGAAAGCGGAAGTCGGTCAGGCGAAAGATCTTTTGATTTTTGCGAAGATTTCCGAATATCCGTTCTATCTGAAAATGGAAGCGGGAGCTTTGGATAAAATGATTGCGCTGACTCTTGAGGATTTGAAAGAGGCTCCGCCGCAACAAAAGAAACCGTCTATTGGAATTGATGAAGAACAAGCCATGATGGCTGATCAGAAAGATAAAAAGTAATGCAGAAAATTGTAGTGAAATCACCGACGCGGGTGGATTTGGCCGGAGGCACATTGGACTTGTGGCCTCTTTATCTCTTTATCAACGGAGCTTCAACGGTCAATGTTGCGATAGATATTTACACGACGGCGGAAATCACGCCGCATGACGATTCGACGATCGTTCTTGAATCCGCAGATTTGAAAATGAAAAAGGCGTACACGAATTTGGTGGATGCTCTTTCGGACAACGATCCAAAGATGATTTTGCTGCAAACGCAATTACGCTACTGGATGCCGCAAAAGGGTTTCACACTTAAAACTTCCTCTGACAGTCCTGTAGGCGGAGGTCTAGGTGGCAGTTCCAGTTTGACTATCAGTTTGATGAAAGCTTTTTCGCAATTCTGTGGACGTCCTTTTAAAGATATTCACCAGATGGTTCATGCCGCTCATAATATTGAAGCGGAAATTTTGAATACGCCGACGGGCACGCAAGATTATTACCCTGCGGCCTCTGGCGGACTGAATATCCTTCGTTATGGATATGACGGAATCGCGCAAGACGTGGTGCCTGTAAGTCACACGCCTCTTGCGGAGAAATTCATGCTTGTCTATACGGGGAAGGCACATCATTCGGGGTTGAACAACTTTGAAGTTATGAAAGATTCCGTGATCAAGGACGCGACCACTTTAAAAGCGTTGCGTGACCTCAAAGTTATCGCGATTGAAACAGAGCATGCCGTTCGTGCCGGAAATTGGAAAGAACTTGGCACGCTTTTTAAACGCGAATTTGAGGCCCGTGTACGTTTGGCACCGGAATTTTCCAGTCCTGAGATTTACAAGCTCGCGGAAGTCTCTTTGCAGAACGGGGCTGAGGCTGTTAAAATTTGTGGAGCTGGAGGCGGTGGGTGTGTTCTTGTTTGGTGTCCTCCCGAGAAACGTGAAGGAGTGGCCAACGCATGCCGAAAGTCCGGCTTTCAGGTGATGGACGCAAAACCCGTCGATCCTCTGTAAAAACAAAGACGAAAAGAGCGGTGGTTCCTGCGGGAGCCTCCGCCGAGACGTCGCATGCCGGAGTGGTTCATCGTTTTATCGGCATCTCCTTAAGCGGCGGAAAATCCGACAAAGCCTGTGTTGCTGTTCTCGAATATTATCCCAAGCACAAAAAAGTTTTTCTTTCCCGTCTTGTTGAAAAAATCAAAAGTGATGAAGTGCACTCTGCCGATTTCAAGATTCACGAAATCATCGCCCAGTATCATGGCGACGTGGATTTGATCGCTTTTGACGTTCCCTTTCGTTTGCCGAATTGTCTGACTTGTCCTAAAGGGTGTCCGGGCATTGAGGCCTGCAAAGAGCCGCACGTGCAGTGGATGTGGGAGTACACACGCAAACTTCATAAAAAGAAAAAACCGCGCAAGCTCTTTACTCCCTACACGCAGCGCTGTGTGGAAATGTATCTTTCTTCAGAGCTGGAAGAGCCTTTCAATATGCAACATGCGATGGGCGCGAACGTCGCCCCTTTATTGGCGCGCGCGATGTTCTTGCGTCGTCGCCTGGAAACTCCTTGTGTGGAAGTTTTCCCGAAGCTTTCCGTATGGAGAATCGGTCGTTCTTTGGGTGTGATGAAAAGTCACCTGCGTTTTCATAAACATTCCATCGGCGGCGACGAAAGCCGTCGTGAGATCTTGCAGGCGCTGAGCACGCACAACGTGGCTTTTGTGTACGATCAGGACGTGAAGTTGATGATCGAAAACAATCATGCTTTTGAAGCGTTTGTTTGTGCCTTCACGGCTTTTCTTAAATACAAGAATCTTACGGAACCTCGACCTGAGGGTTTTCCGGGGAACGAAGACTGGATCGAGTTTCCTAAGTCCTCGATTAATTGGAATAGCTTCTAAGCTCTTTTTGTGTAAACATATATACAATTAAAGGGTTCTATGAAACTCAAGAGTGTGGCTGAAGGCGTATGGACAGCGAGTTGCATGGTGCGAATTCCGGGTGGATTTCGTCTGCCCACGCGCATGACCGTGTTACGTTTAAGTCCCGGTCAGTTAATGGTGATTTCGCCGATCAAAGTGACGCCTCAGATTGAAAATGAGATTCGAGAATTAGGCCGAGTTCGCTACATCGTCGCTCCGAACTGCATGCATCACTTGTTCTTCAACGATTTTGTCGAGCTTTTCCCGGAAGCAGAACGGTGGGGCCCTCGCGATTTGCGCCACAAAAGAACCGACATTATTCTTGCCGGTGTCATTGAGGAAGGGACTTCTTTGCCGTGGGAGCCTGAAGTGGCATCGGCAGTGATCAAGGCCAGTCCTCCGCTTTTTGAAGAGATCATTTTTTTTCATCATGAATCCCAAACACTGGTCGTAACGGATCTCTTTTACAATCTGCATAGATTTAATAACGGGATAGAGAAATTTTTTGCGCGACTGAACGGTGTTTATAAAAAATTGACGATGTCGCGAATTGGCCGCCGGTTTTTTTCAGATAAAAAATCTCTGCGTGCTGCTGCCGAGCGAGTGACCGTGTGGAAACCACAAACTCTGATTATGGCACACGGGAAAGTTCTCACATCCGAGGTTCCCTCCGAATTAGAGAAAGCCTTTACTCACGCTTTGAGATAAATTAGCAGACCCAACTACTCTCATTTTCCTTTCACTAGGTTGTCAGTTAGGTGCTGAAGTGCTCGCTGAGATTCCACAAAGATTGAATATGCTTTTGAATGTCTGTATCACACAGGCATGAAAAGACTTGTTCGCAAAACTATGTTGTGGGCCCATCGTTGGCTTGGATTGATTGTTGGATTTCATTTTGTTTTATTGGGTTTGAGCGGAAGCTATCTCGTTTATGCTGACGAAATAGAATCTGTTTTTAAACGTGACCTTAAAATCGCCTCGCAAAAAGGTGACTCAGTTCCTTTGGATAAAATCGTCGAATCTGCGAAAAACGGATTAGAAACAAATATCGATCCAATGCGCATTCTTATTGGCGATCGCGAAGCCCGCTACAATCACACGGTGATGTTCAATATTCCCAAAGGCGAAGAAAAACGCCGCTTCGTGCGTGCTTACGTAGATGCCGCGACTTTTGAATTCAAAGGCGCGGATGTTTATAAAGAAACTCTGACGGGATTTCTTTTCGTCTTTCATCACGATTTGTTTTCAGGTCCGACAGGACGAACGATCACGGCGGCCACGGGTGTTTTGTCACTGCTGATTCTTTTAGGAGGTCTTTATCTTTGGTGGCCTCACAAGGGTAAATCATGGAAACGGGCTCTTCGTTACAACAGACAGAGATCGTTTCTAGGTTTGAATCTTGAGCTGCACAAAGTGATCGGTTTTTACTCTTTGGTTTTGATGATTATTGTGACGTTTTCGGGGATTTATGTCGCGAGATCGGATTGGTTCTTTCCAAGAAAAACTCCGACGGCCGCGGCGCCGGGCCGAGAAGCCGGTGTTCCGCTGGAAACACTTTCATTTGCGCACGTTCAACCGGGTCTCAACGCCTTGTTCGCTGGGGACGAAGTCGAGCAGCTGCGTATTGATACGAAGACAGGGCTCCTGCAGGCGCGGGCTCGTAACGATGCCTTTGGAATTTCGGGCTGGGAGTGGAAACTGACAACCGGCGAACTTCTTGCGACAAAATACAAAAAAGATCGCAACTTTGAACAAAAATTCGGGGATCTGCAACGTTCATGGCATTTCGGGAATTTCTGGGGAGAATTAGGACGGTTCCTCATTTTTGTTTCAGGTCTTTTGCCATTGTTCTTTTGGGTCACGGGATTTTACGTTTGGCGTAAAAAGTAATCTGCTCTTGTGGAAAATCGGAATCGGTTGTTTAACTAACAATAGATCCCGAGCAAGGAGCTGACGATGTCCAAAACTCCAGATTTTCCTTACCTACACGGTTTCTCAAAAGACGAACAAGAGCGTCTGCGCAAGCAGGCGCGTTTCGGCGAACATACGGTGTACCAGAATATCAATTTTTCGGGTGTGCGCGATCTTTTGGAAGTGGGTTGCGGTGTCGGCGCACAAAGTGAGATTCTTCTGCGACGTTTTCCTGATCTGAATTTGACGGGGATTGATCGCAGTCCCAAGCAGCTGGCGGCGGCGGATCTGCGCCTTTCAAGTCTGCCATTCGCCGAAAAGCGTTTTACGTTGAAGGAAATGGATGCGACGGCAATGGAGTTTTCCGCGAATTCTTTTGACGGCGCATTTTTGTGTTGGATTCTAGAGCACGTTCCGGATCCTATTCGCGTTTTATCAGAGGTCCGTCGTGTTCTTCGTCCTGGCTCTGTGGTCTATGTCACAGAAGTGATGAATGCCTCGTTCTTTTTGGATCCGTATTCACCTAACGTGTGGAAATACTGGATGGCTTTTAACGAATACCAACTGCAACAAAAAGGCGATCCTTTTGTGGGAGCAAAACTTGGCAACTTCATGATGCAATTGGGATATCATGATATCAATACCGAAGTGAAAACCTGGTTCTTGGACAATCGATATCCGCAAGCGCGCAAGGACTGCGTAGAGTATTGGACCGAATTGTTATTAAGCGCGAGCGATCAATTGGTCGCGGCCCAGTGCGTGTCCGAAGACGTTGTGCAAGGAATGAAAGAAGAAATGGCGAAGGTCGCAAACGATCCCAACGCCGTCTTTTATTATTCCTTCATTCAGGCACGGGCGCGCACTTAGACCTCGTCTTTTTTTAACCAGCCTTTTTTGTAAATCCAGAAGGTGATCCCAAGAACCACGATCACCATCACTGCCAAAGTCATAAAGTAACCATAGGGCTGACTAAGTTCGGGCATGTACTCGAAGTTCATCCCGTAAATTCCCGCAATGAAATTCAATGGTAAAAAGAAAATTGAAAACACGGTGAGGACGCGCATCACTTCATTTGTCCTGAAGGAAGCTTCGTTGGTTTTTTGCGACATCAACGACAGGTGCAGATTTAATAGACCTGTGATTTCTTCTTGAATGCCGTCGGCATAGAATATCAGTTTATCCAAAGGCTCGCGGATTTGCCCGAGATCGCGCAGGGAAATGTCCACTTCTCCTTGAAGTTTTTGAAAGATATCCAAAGTGAATTTAAAGATCTTGCGATAGGAAGAGACTTTGCGCCGAATGACGTATCCCTCACGCAAAATACTTTTTCGTTTCAAAGCAAAGACTCTGGTTTCGATGACGTCCGTCTTTGCATCCAGGGCATCCAAAGGAGCATCAAAGCTTTTAATTGTTTGCAGGCAAAGGTGTTTCACCAAACCCACCAGAGTCATTTTTTCGAAAGCCACTTTTTCTTTTTTGTCGCTGACGCAGGGAAGTGGTTTGCGATGAATCGTAAGAACAAAATCTTTTCCGACAAATAACACAAGCTTCGTCGTGAGTTCTTGCATCGTTCCCGCGTTCGGCCGCGCTTGCAAGTCTTGATGACGTAAAATTAAGAATACACATTTGTCGAGAAACTCTGCATGCGGCAAGTGCTCCGGATCCAGACAAGAGGATAACACCTGTAAAGGAATAGGGAATTCGTTCGCGAGATGCATAAGATCTTCCTGCGAAGGAGCTTCACAGTCGATCCACTTAAAGTCTTGCCATTGATGTTCGAACCGTTTCATATTTCCATTATGGCAAACTTTACGTCTGTCTGCCGTACCTTTTTAAAATGCGTAGCGTTGCTGCTCTTGGTGGGCTGCCAAAGCTTCTTCTATTATCCCAAAAAAGAAAAACTGTTCGATCCGACTTCTCTCAGGATGCAGCCCGAAGACGTATATCTTAAGACGCGCTCCGGAGAGCACGTGCATGGATGGTTTTTTGCCTCTCAACAAAGTGACAGCAAAGGCACGCTTTTATTTTTTCACGGAAATGCCGAAAATCTCACTTCGCATTTTCTGATGTTTCAGTGGTTGCCGGCGCAAGGCTATAATTTTTTTGTTTTCGATTATCCCGGTTACGGAGCTTCTTCGGGAAAGCCCGACCCAAAAGGTTCCGTTGAGGCGGGCGTGGCCGCCGCAGAATATCTTTACGAGTTTAAAGATTCCCGCCCTTTGATTTTGTATGGTCACAGCCTGGGCGGAATCGTTGCCATGCGAACCGCCGAGGAAGTTCAGGGACGAATTCCTTTGCGCAATATTGTGATCGAGGCAAGTTTTGCATCGTACAAAGAGATGGGTCGGCAAGTGATGAAGCGCCGCTGGTGGACGTGGCCCTTGCAGCCGTTAAGTTACCTCGTGATCAGTGATCAATATGCGCCGAAGTCGTTAAAGTCGATATCGCCAACGCCTCTTCTTTTTATTCATGGCAGTGGTGATCGCGCTGTGGAAGTCGAAAGCTCCGAGCGTATGTATGCCGAAGCGTCCTTCCCGAAAGAGCTTTGGGTTATACCCGAAGGAGGTCACGGCGATCTCTATGAAATGAATCACGGGGAGCTCCGGGAACAATTCCTGTCGTATCTATCTAAAACTTCGACAGCCTCGCAATAAGAAGCTCTCTTATATTGCATTTCAGAAAGCATGTTTCGTGCATTGAAACGCGCAGGATGAAGCGCCTGATTCAAGCCCTCAGTATCATAAGTCTTTTTGCACTCTTTACAGCGTGTGCGCCGGACTCGCGCCAAGAGCCTTCGCAGGCGACAACAACCTATGAACCGCCTCGTCCCGTCATCCTAAACGAAGAAGGTTATCAGATCGCCCGCGGCGCCACACGTGTGCAAGACATGGCTGTGAAGTGGGATGCCGAAACAAAATCAATGAGTCTGCGCGGGAAGATTGAATATCTTCCAATGAAGGGCAACTCCGTACAAAGTTTAGAGATTGATCTTAGTGGTCTTTACGAGACCGGCGGTTTCGTCACGTTGAAAAATCAACGCCGCGATTTACCGCAAAAAGAAGACGTCAGAATTGCTGCGAAAGCAACTTGTCTAAGTGCCGAGGGTCGCTGTGCCTCTTCGTTTATTGATATTTACATCTATACGGAAGGCGTTGTGTATCACCATCAGTTGGAGTCGCATAACGAATCTCCTGTTGACGAGAAAAAAGAGGAAACTCCCTCTGAAATTGAAGAAGAACTGGAAACGGAAGGCGGCGCTGACGAAGTCGAAGGCGAGCCCGGCCACTACGTTGGAACCGTGATCGAAGATATCGAAAAGATTCTTGAGGTGAAGCCGCAACCGAAAGCGGAAGAGCCTAAAAAAGAAACACCTAAAACGGAAACTCCTAAAACGGAAACACCCAAGAAAGAGACGCCAAAAGAAGACGTAAAAAAAGAACAGCCAAAAAAAGAAGACCCTGCGGAAAAAGAAACTCCATCAGCGCCGACGAAGCCTGCGATCAAATCGACAAACCAAGCTGTGGGTTCCGTGAATGCGGGACGTTTGGAAAATGCGGTGGATCTTCTGAAGTATGAAGAAAATCACAAGCCTGCAGGCTTTCATATCATTCGTCCGAAAAGAAAAACCCATTTTGCGACGAACGAGTTGGCGTATCTGATTGTGCAAATCAGTCAGTTCGTGAAAAAAGAAATTCCGGGTTATGTCTTGTCTGTTGGCGATCTTTCGCGCGAAAGCGGGGGACGTTTGGGCAGTCACAAGTCCCACCAAAATGGTTTGGACGCTGACATTGCGTTCTTATTCAACAACAAGAGTTTTCAAGGTTATTTCGCATCTGCGGTGGCAGTCGATAAGACGCACGGAAGCTGGATGGTGGCAGAACAATATGAGCTTTTCAAGCAAGCTGTGCAAACTCAGCTGGTGGATCGCATCTTTATTCATAAAACCTTGAAAAAGGCGCTTTGCGCGCACGCGATTAAAGCGGGCGAGCTGCAAAAAGGACAGAACACAGGTCTAGCTCACGAAACTCTTCGTCGTTTGATCGCCGATACGGACCATCACAATCATTTCCACTTGCGAGTGAAGTGTTCGAAGGCGCAAGTTCGTTGCCGCCAAATGGCAGAGCCTGCACCTGGTTCGGGATGTTTTTGACATAGCTTTTGAATCCTCTAAAATAAGATCATGGCTGATTGGCGTGATCGCAGTGAAATGAATGGGGACGTGGTTTTCTTCCGCTATGTATCGGAAGGTATGGAAAAGAGCCACGAAGAGGTCTTTATCTGGGATCTCGATAAAACCTATTTGGACACAACCATCGACTCCTTGTCAGGTTTGATGACGACCATTCTTGAACGCGCCTTGAATAAGAAAAACATTCCGGGAACAAACACTCTTTTGCAGAACTTGTCGGAGTATCGCAAGCAGCAAAAGGGTTACATGTATTTCCCGATTTATTTTATCACGGCATCTCCTCCGCAAATGGAGGAAAGAATTTCTGAGAAGTTTGCGCTCGACAACATTCGTCCTTTCGGTTGTTTTTATAAAGACAACTTGGCGAATTTGCGTCCCGGTCGTTTTTGGCGTTTGACGAAGCAGGTGGGATACAAGCTGCAAGCTCTCTTACAACTGCGTACGCGTCTAAGCGATAATGTTCGACAGATCTGTTGGGGAGACGACTCCGAAACAGATGCGATCATCTATAATCTTTATTCAGATATTTGCTCTCGTCGTTTAGGGGCGCACGAAATACGCACGACACTGGAAAGATTGAACGTCTCGGGCGAACAGGTCGACACGATTTTAGAAATTCAAGCGAGCATTCCCGAAAACGACCCGGTTGAAAAAATCTATATCAATCTCGCGACAGACACGGACCCGGATTATTATTTAAAATTTGGCCGCCGCACTTTAGCGACTTATAACACTTTTCAAGTGGCGTTGGATCTTTTCCAAGACCATCGCATCGGACTTGAAGGGCTTTACTCTGTCATTCAAGACATGATTTACAACTACGGTTATACTCCGGAAGAACTCATGAAAAGCTTCGACGAATTCATCCGTCGCGGCATCTTAGGCGAAAGAGCTTTTCAAGAAGTCCGTCCTTTCTTCGAAGAAAAAGGTTTGCTCCATTCCTCTTACGAACCCAAAGTCGCTCCACTGAAAGAAAAGACAGTGGCAGACGGAAGAGTCTACGAACTCGAAGGAGTTCACGAGCCTTGGATTCCTGATCGCATCGATTATCTTCACGATTACCGATAAAAATATCTAGCGGGTGTCTTGCACGAGGAATGTGCTGGGAAAGGCTTTGTTCTTTCCTCGCTCCGTCGGCACAGCGTCCAGCTTCAATCGTCGCCGATCCTACGGCTCGGTTCGCGCCATCGTGGCGCCGACGAAGGCCGACTCCGGAGAAAAGAACAAAGCCTTTCCCAGCAAATTTTCGTAAGAACCCTAGATAATATTCACGCGTTTATTTAAAGGATTATTCGAAGCGCAGCGGGAATACTGTCGAGATTGGGTCCCCGGAGAAGGATTTGAATTCGACTCGGCGGATGGCTTCGATCAAGCATTTTCTGAAAGAGGCATCGTTGATGCTCGAAGAAGCGATTTCAGCTTGCGCGACTTTGCCGGTTCTTTCGATGGTGAAGCTGATGGAGGCTTGGCCGACGATGCCCGGGGTTTTTTGCAAGAGTTGCGTGTAGCACTTGAAGAAAGAGCCGCGGTGAGTTTTCAAAGTGTCTTGAATAAATTCAGAGGTAAGACCTTCGGCCATGGTTGCCGCCGGCGTAGAAGTTCCTTCGGCAGGAGCAAGTTCGGGCAAAGTTTCGGGCGGAGCTTGTTTCTTGTAGTTCATCTCGTAGTCAGTGGCGCTCCAGCGGATGCCATCGCGAGAAACGTAGACGCTGCCTTCACGGCCGAAGTTTTCTACTTGCACGTCGCCGCGTTTGATAATGATAACGATGCGGTCGTTTTCCTCGTCCAAAGTGATCAAAGAGTTTTCTTGCACACGAATACGATAAGCCGAATCGAACTCCATCGTTGCGTCACCATCGACGCTGGTTTCAACGGAATCCAATGCAAATAAAGTCGCACGGCGAGTGAGAGTTTCTTTCTGAGTCATGTTTTTGCGAAGAACAAAGACTTTACCAAGATTGAGCTCAAGACGCGCGAGAGGACGAGTCCCTGGTTTTTGTTTTTCAGTTTGTGTCGCGATAAAAAGAGAAAGGGCTACGCTAAAAATGCCAATGATAATCAGAATGGAGATCAGCCAGTTGTTCTTCGCCATAGAGAAACTATAGCGAAGAACTCAGCGAGAATGTACTAAAATTACTTTTTCTCTGGAGCTGGTGTTGCCGCAGGAGAAGCTGCAGGTGTTGCTTCCGTTGTCGGAGCTGCTGTTGCCGCCGCTGCATTTGCATCAGCTGCAGGCGCTGTCTCTGTCGTTGCAGGCGCAGTTGCCGGAGCCGTTGGCAATGGCAAAGTATCCACAACAGATTTCGTTTTAGATGAAGTCAAAACAGAAAGAGCCAAGCAAGTTACTGCGAAGATGATGGCTGCCCAAACAGTCATTTTTCCAGCCAAAGTTTGTGCACCTGTTGCGCCCAACAAAGAGTTAGAACCGCTAGAGCCACCCATGCCCAAAGCGCCGTCGCTCTTAGAATCTTGAATCAAAACAAGAATGATCAAAACAACAGCAACAAGGATATGCATAATTCCGATGAAAGTAGTCATTTTCTAGTATCTCCCAAAGACCCCTGAATATAGGGACAAAGAGGGGGCTTCGTCCATCCCAAAGTGCTTGAAATCTAAGGCAATGATGCATAATGTCGTGAGCTGGCCTTTTCAAATGCGCACAGACCTATAAACTCAAATCTATGAAGACTTTAAAAATCCTCCTGCCACTTATTCTCGGTTTTACTCTCGTTTCCTGCACTTCGGACGAAGGAATGCTTAAAAAAGAAGCAACAAAGATCGGGCAAACGAAATTTGCAGAGCAAATCCAGCAGGAGGCCCAAGGCAGCCTGTCCCACTCCGACGTCCTTCGTGAGGCTTTCATCAATTTCATTCAAAAAAGTTCTGAGGTCGAGGTCGAAGAGATCAAGTTTCAGGGTGAGAAGCTGGCCACTGTTTCCGTAACGGTCACAACCTATCCGGCGAAATTGCGCCGCACTCTTCTAGCGATTGCGAGCAAAGTGGACGCCTCAAAGAGCCGCCGCTTTAACTTTGCCGAAGCGCGAAGTCTGATCGGTCAGCAGGGGGAAAAAATCGAAGTCGAAAAACAAGCCCTCACCACAATCAAATTCCACAAATCCGGAGATCAGTGGCAAAGCGAGTAAGGGCTTTGTTATCCGTGCCGATCGTATTTGTTTCGCGAGAGTCGACAGTCATCGGTTCGTGAGAGCAAGAAATAGCGCGCTGTTGAAATCATAGACAGTGTTTTCTCCTCCTTTCGCGGGCTTAGAGAAGTTTTTCGAGGGCCTTGGGATTGCAATTTGCCCTCATCATATGAAAAACACACTTCGCTTTTGGCTGTTAGTTTTAATTTTAACTTCTCCATTCACGCTGGCGTGGTCGGACGATTCTCATATTGAGACAGAGGTTGAAGAACGTGTTTTAGACGAAGCGAAAGTCGCGCAAAAAGAAAAGACCTTGATTCGTCTTTCCGAAGGCAAAGTCTTTGAGTTTGATTCTTTTCCTGACCGCGAAGAAATGAAAGCCGCTCTGGGCTTGAAGCTCCCGGAAAAAGTTAAACAGCAAATTCTTGCGCACGGTGGATCTATTGAAGAGGCGAATCCTCTTGAAGCGTATGAAAATCTTCCGGAAGACCGCAAGCAGAAGTTCCAAGAAATGCGTTTGCACTTCTTGGCGAATGCGGCCCGTATTCTGAATACGACGAAATTCGTTTTCGGAGCGGGCAGTCTTGTTGGCGACGGGTTTAGCTTCGTCAAAATCAAAGTTAAAAAAGCTTTCGGAAAAGAGTCCGAACAAACCGAAAAAGTAAAAAGAACCTTTAACGAGCGCAGTCACCAAGCCGTGCAAGCGGTTTTGAAAGGCATCGACTATAAACTGTGGTCGCAAGCGCCTCTTGTGATTGACTCGAATGAATTCGGTGTCAGCGTTTCCGCAGGGATCGTTGCCGAAACGGGTGTGGTTCGCAAAGGTGCGGGCGGAGCTGAAGAAGTGGGACTGTCTTTCGCCTTCAATAAAAAATCCAAAGCTTTTGTCTTTGAAATTTTCCATAACTCCGAGCATTTCGATAACACGAAAGCCGCCGTTTCGGTGATCGGCGTTGTGGGTAAAGCCGGTATGCTGATGGGCCGTCGTAACGGAGCTGAAACTTTAAAAGGACACTCTTTTTATCCGCCAGCAATTCCTGGTTACAGTGTCTCTTCGCCCGAGTTTTTCTCTGCCGGATTCAGCTCGAGTTTGGGTTTCCCACCGCCGCCTTTGGCCGATCTTTTGACCTTTACAAACCGTTTTGAGCGCAACTCGTTGATCCGCATTACCGTCTCCCCTGTGGTCAAGGGTTTTGTGCGGGTGCAAATTGGCGATGTGAAGGGTTCAATGCGCCTTGTTGCGATGCGATTTGTTGACGTCTACCGCGCAATATCTGACAAGGTTCACATGGCCGGAAGACGATCTTGCGGCCCCGTTTTCAACTAAGATAAAAGCAGGCATATGAAGTTTCTGGTGTTTGAGGGCCTTGATGGGTCCGGGAAAAGTTCTTTGATGGCGGCCTTGGAGCGCGAGCTGCAAGCCCGTGGCATTTCTTTTAAAAGAACTCGTGAACCTGGCGGCACACCGCTAGGAGATGAAATCAGAAACATGATCCTGCGCACAGAGGGGCCGTCGCCTTTGGCCCGTGCGGAGCTTTTGTTGTACGAAGCCAGTCGCGCACAACACGTTGAACAAGTGATTCGCCCTACGCTCGCTGCGGGAACTTGGGTTCTTTGCGATCGTTTTGCGGCAAGCTCTGTGGCTTTTCAGGGCGGAGGCCGAGAGATTTCCGAAAAAGATGTCATGGCTTTGAACGAATTTGCGACAGGCGGGTTGAAAGCGGATTTAACGATCCTTCTTGATTTGTCTGTGGAGGAGTCGCGCCGTCGCCGTCAAGGTCGTGGCGCCGCTTTAGGGGAAAGCGAAGACCGCATCGAATCGGAAGCGGATTCTTTTCATGAAAAAGTGCGCCAATCGTTTTTAAAACAAGCGCGCGAAGATGCGGATGCTTGGTTAGTGCTCAACGCACAGGAAACTCCGGAAGTTTTATTTCAACAGCTTTTAAAAGCTCTGACGGAAAAGAAAATTTTAACGTAAGGTTTTAATAATCATGGCTCGGACGCTGGATTTCGTTTTAGGACATCAAGAGATCATCAAAAAACTGGTGACCTCTTTTGAACAGGGAAAACCTGGGCAAACGTATTTGTTTGTCGGTCCTCACGGCGTCGGCAAGAAGCTCACAGCCATGGGGTTGGCGCAGGCTTTGGTGTGCCCGCAAAGTCCTCGTGGTTGCGGCAAATGTCCTTCGTGCTTTCGCATGAGTCAAGGCAGTCACGAATCCGTTAAAGTGATTGAGCCCTCCGGAACACAGATTAAAATTGAACAGGGTAAAGAAGTCATCGAGTTCCTCAGCCTAAAAAGCTTGGGAGGAAATCGCGTTGTCATCATCGATCAAGCGCAGACGATGAACGCGCAAACGGCGAACTCGCTTCTCAAAACTTTGGAGGAGCCGCCCGAAGGCACGTTCTTCTTTTTGATTGCTCCAAGTGTGGCAGGCTTGATGCCGACGATTCGTTCCCGCTCGCGTATCGTTCAGTTCAAACCTTTGACAGCCGAGGATTTGGGAAAGAAAGTCAAAGCTCCTTCTTGGGCTTTGAAAGCCGCCGGCGGCAGTTTTGAAAAACTCGCGCAACTTCAAGAGGGGCCCGAACAAGAGCTGCGCCAAAAATCCATCGAAGTGCTGAATTTGTTTTTGAACGATCCTGATTTTATTTTGAATGAAAAATGGCGTCCTGAGTTTAAAGATCGCTCGCAAGGACAACGTTTGATTTCCTACTGGGTGAGCTTCGTAAAAGACGCTGTGTACTTCCAAGAGGGTGCAAAATCACAAATCGTGAATATGGATCAGGCGTCTTTGATTAAGACTTTGGCCGAATACAGTCGCGAGTTCCTCTTGGATCTGATCCAAAAAGCATTGCAAGTCGAGCAGGCTTTTGGCGCCAACCGTGACCCGCAATTGGTTATGGAAGAATTCTTTATCACTCATCGCCCTTAATTCGCCTCAGAGTCGAACCTTTTTGACCCGTTAGACCTTTTTAAGCTAGAATGTGTGTATGGAATGGATTGATATTCACGCGCATTTAAACATGCTTGAAGAAGGTGTCGAGGCGGCAATCGCCAATGCAAAGGCGGTCGGCGTTCGTAAGATCATTACGATTGGCACCGAGCCTGGAGATCATCCTGTTGTTCTCGAAATCGCACGCAAATATTATCCCGATGTGTATTGCACATTGGGCGTTCATCCTCACGACGGCAAAGTCTATACGACAGAGGCCGGGAAATTTATTGAAGAACACGTGAAAGAGCCCTGCGTGGTTGCTGTTGGCGAGATCGGTCTGGACTATTACTACGATCAATCTCCACGTGAACAACAGCAAGAGGCTTTTCGCGAACAGCTGGCGATCGCTTCACGTACGAATATGCCCGTGGAAATTCACACGCGGGATGCGGAAGAAGACACCATTGCCATTCTCAAAGAGTTCAAAGGTAAAGTGAATGGTCTCATTCACTGCTTTACAGGTACACGCTGGTTGGCAGAGCAGGCTTTGGATTTGGGATTTAATATTTCCATCAGTGGCGTTGTGACTTTTAAAAACGCTGATGATCTGCGCAGCACCGTGAAGATGTTGCCGCTGGATCGTATTCATGTCGAGACGGACTCTCCGTTCCTGGCGCCGATTCCGATGCGCGGGAAAAAGAATACACCGGCTTATGTTGTGCACACCGCGAAGTTCGTCGCCGACCTCAAGGGGATCAGCGAAGAACAGCTGTGTGAACAAACGCGTCTTAATGCTCTAAAAATGTTTCCGAAAATTCAGTGGTAAGAGTGTAGCGCACGGATTTAATCCACTCCGCAAACGGAGCCACTTTCGTCGCCTGCGCAATACCCTTGCAGCTTGTGAGTCCATTAGGCAACTCCGGTCCATAGACGGCGGAGTTTACACCGATCAATTTTAACTCGCCATTCTCGTGACGGAACTGCGGACCTCCGGAGTCGCCCTGGCAAATAAATGTCGGGATTTGATGGTTTGTCCAATAGCGATCTGGGAAACGATCGTAAGTTCCTTCAATTTGCATGACTCCGCGATGCAACTGACCGATGTGCAGATAAGTGAGTTCGGTTTTCTTGCCGCTATAATCCTGCGAGCGGCCGTAACCATAAACGTACACTTTGTCGCCGGCGTATTTCGCGTTGACGTCTTCATCATAGGCGACCGGCTCGTAATCTTTTGGCAGAGGTCCCTGGAAAACCGCGACCGCCAAATCATGATCAAAGAACTTTTTAGTGCTGTTGTAATCGGGGTGAACCATATGCGCTTTGCCCTTGCGGCGTTCATCTTTGGAGAACGATTGATAGTCATTGGTGAAGACGACGTTAAAGCCCGCAAGTTTTGGGATGCGAGTTTTGTCGAAGCAGTGACCTGCCGTCAGGACGGTATTTCGACCGATCAAAGTAGCGCTGCAAAACCCTAAAGGAAATCCGCTGGCATTCGTCATTTCGATAAGCACCACGCTTCTGGCTGCGGGACTGCTTCGCTCTTCCACGCGAGTCCCGCCAATAATACCGGCATTGTCGGAAGAATGAGGATTCAGATGTGTTGCAATGTCAGGAGAACACGCTGAAAGGAAAAGACACGCAGAGAGCAAAGAAAACGACCGTATTTTCATGTTGAAAAACTCCTTTTAGATCCGAACGGAATAGCGCGTTCGCAAGGAGTCTTTCATCTAACGAATTTGAAAACTGTGGGATTACAGCATAGCGCCGCCAAGTTCTGAGAACTGACATAAGGAACAACGGCGGGGAGCGATTACTATCTCAACTCTTCAAGCGCCTCGGGATAATAAGCCGCAAAACGCGCCAGGAGTTTTTCTTTGACGATTTCATTTTGGTTGGCAGCAAGACTGTCCTTCATATAGCGAAGAACGTCGTCTTTTTGGGCATTGTTATTCTTAAGCATAATAAGCGCCGTCGTGATGTTTAGTGAGTCGGGACTCAGTCTGCCTTCATTATCCAGAAAGGCTGTCCGCGAAACTTCGTTTCCGAAGAAGCGGATTTTTTCTTCGGGAGGAATGTTCATCTGATTTACCATATTGAGCAACTGACTGCGGATGAAGCTGTCTTCGGGTCGCAAAGATTTTACCGCTTCTTCGAAAGACGACATATTGATGCTGACATTGTCATTTATTCTTTCCATAGAGTATTTCAGAAGCTCGCCATATTCCGGATCGGCATCCATCACAGTTCCAAGACTGATCCATAAAGCAATGTCTTCGGCGTTAGGACTGTCTTTAAAAATCCCTTTGGCATGCGTGAACGCCGCGGCAACAACGCCGTCATCCAGCAGAGGTTTAAGGTAAGCACTGTTCACGTAATGCGGATTTTCTAAGGTCATTTTTTGAATCTCTTTAACAACGACTTTCGTATTTTGTGTTTTCGGACCGGCAGCGGGTTCCTCTGTGGCGTTCGCACGAGCCGTTTTTGCTTCTTCCGAAGAAGAAAGATCGGCTTGCGCTTCAAAAGACTCCGAGCCTTGTTGGGTGAGGTAAACGAGGCCGAAAAATGCGAGAGCTGAAGCGAATAAGGCTGTTTTCATAAGAATTTCCTCAGAGTTTAACTTTTATCTTTTAAGTTTCCCAACGATGCCCGTCTGATAACCGTAAATCGCGATGTAGTAGTAATTGACCACTCTGCGCGAAACAGGTTGAGGTGCGCCTTTGGGGAGGACGGTCTTTTGCACCACGTCTTCCATCGAGTCGGTCATTAAGCCGGTGTCTCTGAAATATCCTTCGGCTCCGACAGGAATTGCGAGTGCGACTTTCATATTTAAGTTCGGAACGTCCGTTTTTTGCAGAACCCGAAGATTGTAGGTTTTTCCCCAAGGGTCATAAATTTTCACATAGTCTTCTTCAAGACCGTTTACGCTCAGGGCGTGAGTTTGTGCCGATTTTTTCCATGTACACTGGTAGCCGGAGGCCTCCCAATAATCTCGCTTGTCGTCGGATTTTACCTTCACAACTTTTTGCGGATAACAATCGCGGATAATCGCGTGCCCCCGGGCAAAGTTCACGTTGTTTCCGACAGTGAGGTTTTGAACCAAGGCTTCTTTGGACCATTCGTCAGTCAGAATTTTAAATTCTCGTCTAAGGACTTCGCCGTCATAATAAATTCCGTTCAAATTGCGGATCGACGGATCTAAGCGACTGTACAAACTCGCGATACCTCGTTCCGTCGTCGTGCCGCCTTTTGCCCAGTTGGTGCCGATAACATTGCCTATCTTGTGAATCAGATTCGCGAACAACATGGTTCTTTCATTCATATCCGTGACGGAGGTGCCTTCCGCCGCTGTTGGCAAATTGCTTTTCCATAAGAAAGAATCTTGCGCGATTTCCGCCGGAGAAGAATGAAGTGCTCCCAAAGAGGACATTGTTAACGCAACGGCCGCACACCATCCCATATCTCTTTTAATGGAGCTAATACCTGTGGCTTTAGCCAGAAACTCAGGCAGTTTAGGTGCTGACTGTGATAATAAGGGAACGTTTGGATTCACACAAAACTTCGTCTGCGCGTAGTTGCAAGATCCTACTTTGGACCACAGAACGCCTTTGGTTTTACTGAAGTAGCTTGCGGTCGCGCACTGAGCGGCCGGCAACACAATGACGCTGCTGCCTTGTTGAAGCGAAACATTTTTAATGCCACCTGAAGTATTAAAAATAAGCTTCTCGTCGGCGGAGTCTTTCAGAACACCGATGACAGACCAATATTTATTGTCGATCTCCGGCAGGCCACAGGACTCGTGCGAGAGATAATGTTTTTCAAGAAAAGCCCTGCATGCGGCAGGACTTTTTGTCGCTTCCTTGCTGAAACTTTCGCTGATGATCGAATTCATTCCTGGGTGAGACGTATAGAATTTGTAAAGGGTGCAGGACTTAGCGGCGTTATAAGTGGAGCCCGGATTGTTCAGGAAGGCTCTTGCTGGAAGCTGTAACCAGCCAGAGTATAAAAGGGAAGCATCGGCCGTCGTAAAGCTGATTTGTCCAATAGAGCTTTGCACTTTAGATTGCGTGCTTTCGCAGGCGACATAATAGGTGTAAGCAGTCTTGGGAAGTAATCCCGTAAGTTCGTGAAGGTGAGAAGCGCTTCCCGTGGATTTAAACTCGGACGTCATTTTATCAAATGTCTGTTGCGTGCTAGAGTAGCGGCAAATTGCTTTCTCGGAAGTCGTCAAACTTAAACGGGCCGTATCGTAAGTAGTGACTGCACCGTTTGGAGCCAAAGAGGACAACGTGACGGGAGCTGCAGCGGTGATGAAGTTGACGACGCCGGTGGAGCTGACTTTCTTGCTTGTCGGCGATTGACAGGCAATGAAGTAAGAATAGGCCTTATTGGGTTCCAGCCCCGAAAGTCCGTGCGCATGAGTTTTCGTGCCCGTTGTTTTAAATTGAGACGGCATTTTTACGAAGGACTCATTCTTTGTTGAGAAGCGACAGACGACATTTTCGGATGAGTTTAGATAAAGAGTCGCCGTATTTTTGGAAGTGATTTTCCCATGAGGCAATAGAGACTTCAAAACCGGCACTGTTGTCGCTTGCGCTGGTTCGATGAAAAACAATGCCGTAATGAGTGTTTGAGAGACTAAAAGTCGCTTCATTCTGATTCCTTTAGTAAGAGTACTCCGCCTAGACTACGGACTCGACGAAGTACTTATCGAATGGAATCTCTCAAGACTTAATTATTGTTAAATTTTTGGACATCAAAAGTGTTTCCGCAAATTCGTCGGACGCCTTCTTTTGAAATTCCTAAAAAATAGAAGCGCCCATCTTAGGCCCCTGTCTAAAAACGAGACAGCTGGCTAAGGGTTATAAACAATATATCCATTTCGATGGAGGCACAGAACTTGGAATAAGGAACGCGGATCAGAAAATAGGAGCCTTTTTATATGAAACGTTGGATGGCGAGTGTTCTCGCGGCTACTACATTATTACAGAATCCCGCGTATGCGGATATTATGGACCTTCCCAATCCCGGAGACTTTGGGGACGGGGAAGTCACGCCGTCGCCTGTGCCTCCAGCGCCAGGTCCAGAGCAACAACAAACTCAATTCGTGGGTTCCGTCTCTATAAGTGCGATGTCGAGAAAATCCGGCGGGACTCTTTATATCATCGATCTCAAACAAGCCCTCTCTCTGCAACGTTTAGATATTCGTGTTACAAAGAATCGTCTTAAGATCCTGCAAACAGCGCTTATTACGGATGCGGGACAAAAAGTCAGCGTTCGTCAATTGACGAATACGGATGTTTTGAACACGGGTTCTGTTTTTTCTTCTGAATCTTTAAATCAAAGCGACCGCGTGGCGCGTATTGAATTGGTCGCTGAATCTTACGGTGGCGAAGCCGATATTCTTGTGACGGTCGTTGCCGACCGTGAAGTGCCAAAACTGACTTTGCGTGAACAACAAGTCGTGACTCCAACAAAGCCCGAGGTGCCGACGCAACCGCAGCGTCCAACTCCACCGGCTCCTCCGGGACCAAGCCGCCCGCCCGTTTATAATCCACGTGAGGACAGCGTCATTCGCTCGGGCGACGTTGTTTACTATCAAAATTCCGTGGGCACGGTGAGAGGCGTTTACTCTAACGGGCAAGCGCTTTTAGTGCGCGATGGATACTATGATACAAATGTGCAGGTCCGTGATTTATCTAAATCTGTCAGATGCTATGAAAGAATTTGCGCGGGAGACGGAGTAGAATATTCCAACTCTGCGGGAACGGCGCTCCGAGTTTTTGCGAATGGTAAAATCTTGCTGCAAAGAGATGGATACTACGACTCGTTCGCTGACGTGCGAAATGTCGGCAAAAAGGTCGCGTGTGTCGGTAATGTCTGTGCTGGCGCCAAGGTTCTTTACCAAGGCGTTGCCGGTGTCGCGGTCGCCGTCTATGACAATAGCAAAGCCCTTATTGTGAGAGACGGTTATTACGATTCATTTGCAGATACGAAAGCGCTTGGTGTTAAAACGTCTTGTGACTCTCGCGGTGTCATCTGTGAAGGCGATGTTGTTTACCATTCAGGAACCATCGGTGTGGCAAGAGCCATTTATGGCAATAAGGTTCTTCTTGTTCGCGACGGCTACTATGACACGTCTGTTGACGCTGACAGTTTGGCGAAAAGAACGAAGTGTGTTCAAGGAGTCTGCACGGGCGCTCGTGTGTATCTTTCAGGAACTATCGGCGTGATTGCGGATGTCTTCACCAACGGCAAAGCTCTTTTACAAAGAAACGGTTACTACGACACCATGGTGGACGTAGGATCGGTTTCTCTTGCTGTTAAGTGTGACTCTCGTTCGGGAATCTGTCTTGGCAGTACGGTTATCTATCAAAATACAAGTGGTCGTGTTGTCGAGCTTTTTGCAAACGGCAAAGCGTTGGTCGTCCGGAACGGCTATTACGACACCTGGTTCGATGTATCTTCTCTGGCAAGACTTGTACGTTAAGTGAAGAAAGGTTTCGGAAAATGAAAAGATCTATCACAACATTTGTCGCAGCTCTAACAATGATCCAAAGTTCTGCTTATGCGGATATCGTGGATTTACCAAATCCTTTCGATGGCGGTGATTCAGCTCCGGAAGTTCCCAGAGTCGAAACTCCGACACCTCCTGCGGCTCCGGTGCAAACTCAATATATCGGCTCAGTCACCGTTGCAGGTATGTCGCGCAAGTCGGGCGGAACGGTTTACAGAATTAATCTAAATAAGGCGCAGTCTCTTTCCCGTTTGGACGTGCGCGTGACCAAGAACCAATTGAAAGTGCTGCAAACAACTCTGCTGACAGACAACGGCCAAAGAGTTTCCGTTCGTCAATTGAGCAGTACGAATGTGTTGGCGACGGGTTCTTTGAACTCTTCGGAAGTTTTAAATCAAAGTGATCGTGTTGTCGCGATCGAAATTCTTGCCGAGTCTTTCGGCGGCGAAGCGGAAATTATCGTGACAGCGGTCGCGGACCGCGAAGTTCCCAAGTTGACTCTTGTGCCGCAAGAAAAAAAGCCGGTGACGCCACCGGCACCTCCGGCTTCGTCTGAAACACGCGTGGAAAATTACAACCGCAATTTGCGCGAAGGCGATGAAGTGATGGTGATGGACCGCGAATACGCCAAAGCAGTGGTCGTAGGTTTTGACAATAACGGAAATCACATCCTGCGCTTTACGACGGGAGAGTTGCGCGGCAGAGTCGGCGGTGGTTGGTTGCGCGAAAATCTCTCTCTTATGTCCGGCTGTACAAAAGAGTACTGTGTTGGACAACTCGTTTTCAATAAATCCAGAGATAACATGCAAGTGAAAGTAGTCGCTGTGCAATTTCACGGCTCTGTCATAATTGAATTTATGGAAGGCGAATTGAAAGGGCGTTTAGGCGGTAACTGGAATTCTGATGAACTGACTCTGCCTAAGAAATGCGGAAGTAAATTCTGTATTGAAGATAAAGCTTATCTCCTCAACGGAGACAAGTTTCAGGGAAAGGTTCTTATTCTTGGCGTCGACAAGAACGACAGATACTCTGTTTATTTTTACGATGGAGAATTGGCAGGCCGCCGCGGTCATAACTGGAGTAAAGAGGACTTAGCGAAAATTTCCGGCTGCGGAAGAAACTTCTGCGTGGGTGATGTCGTGACGAATATCACTCGTGACTACGCGAAGGTTCAAGTGATGGGCATTCAAGAAAACGGCCGCTACGTTCTGAAGTTCCTGGAAGGTCAAGTAGCGGGTCGCTTCGGACACAACTGGGAAGACAGCGACTTAAGAAAGTTCAGATACTAATTGTATTGCAAAACCGTCATAAGGAGACGCTTCGGTTTCCTTTTGACACTGATTTTTTGGCATAGAGTTTGGATAAAGGGTCAACGGATTCACTAAGACTTTAAATTTAAGGAGTCTCCATGAAAAAGAACCTCGTTTTAGGATCAGTAATTGTCGCTTCCCTTGTACAATATACAAGCCCGGCGTTCGCGAACAAAGAAATCATCGGTAATATCATCGGTGGTGTTATCGGCGGCGCTATCGGAACCCAAATCGGTAAGGGAAATGGCAATAAGGCTGCCATCATCATCGGCGCGATCGCCGGTACGATGATCGGTGGGAAAATCGGTTCCGACCTTGATGAGGCGGACCGTCGCGCTCTTGAAGAGGCACAACGCCGTTCTTTGCAAGATCGTTTGGGTGATCGCTGTGACTGGGATGGTCGTCGTTATGGTTCACGCACAGGCGCGCGCGGAAGCTTCACTTCGACTCGTGAAGGTTACAACAATCGCACCGGCGAATACTGCCGTGAATATACAAGTGTGATCTACGCTGGCAACCGCACAGAGGAAACTCGCGGTGTTGCATGTTCTCGTCGTGATGGTTCTTGGTATGAAGTTCGTGAAACAGAAGTTCGCTTCCAGCAACGTGGTGGCGGTTCTTTCGGTAACGGTGGCGGCCATGTGCGCCCTGACCCTCGTCCAGAGCGTCCTTCACGTCCAGTTCCTCCGCCTCCACCACCTTCGTCGCAAGGTCGCTATGAAGGTACGACACAGATTTCTTCTGTGACTCGACGTTCAGGCGGTGAGTGGTTCCGTATCACTCTTAGAAGACCGGTGTCTTTGGACCGTGTTGAAGTTCGTGCTTTGTCTGCGGGTGTGAGAATCCACGAAGCTTCTGTCTACACGGTGTCAAATCGTCAGATCCGCATCCGTGAGTTGTCTCCAACTCCAACATTCTATGCGGGCGATACAGCGGTTTCTGAGAGCCTCAACTCGGGCGAGCGTATCCAGGTGATCGACATCCGCGCTGAGTCTATGGGCGGAAGTGCAGATATTCTTGTGAAGGCGCTTTCCAATGATGACTATCCGTCATTGAGCGTGTCTCGCTACTAGGCGGTTAAGCCTCGAAATTTAAGAGAATTTCATTAAAAAGCCAGTCTAATGACTTATAGTGTCTAGACTGGCTTTTTAGCGTTCAAAGGCCGATATTGAGTGGGTTTAAAAAGGAGCTCACTCATGTCTAAGTTGCGTGTTGGTATCAACGGTTTTGGTCGTATTGGTCGCGTTCTTTTCCGCGCGGGTTTTGAAAAACTCGACATCGTCGGAATTAACTCTTTGGACAGCATCGAAGGTGATGCTCACTTGCTTAAGTACGACTCTGCTCACGGCGTATTCAATGCCGACGTTTCTACTGAAGGTCACAACCTTGTTGTTAACGGTAAAAAAATCGCAGTTTCAAAAACGCGCAATCCGGCGGAAGTTCCTTGGAAGGACTTGGGCGTAGACATCGTTCTTGAGTGCACAGGCGCTTTCAAAGACAAAGCGGATTTCATGCAACATATCTCTGCCGGCGCGAAACGCGTTTTGGTTTCTGGCCCTGCTGAAAAAGGTGCTGACATCACAATGGTGTACGGTATCAATCACGAAGCTTACGATCCATCCAAGCACCAAGTTGTTTCCAATGCGTCTTGCACGACAAACTGCTTGGCGCCTTTGGCGAAAGTTTTGAACGAGACATTCGGTATTGAACACGGAACAATGATGACGGTTCACTCTTACACGAATGACCAAAAAATCTTGGATGCTCCTCACAAAGACTTGCGCCGTGCTCGTGCCGCGGCTGTGAGCATGATCCCGACAACGACAGGTGCCGCGAAAAACGTCGGCCTTGTCTTGCCAGAGTTGAAAGGTCGCATTGACGGCATCTCCGTACGTGTGCCGACTCCAAATGTGTCTTTGGTGGATTTCACTTTCACGGCGAAAAAAGATGTGACGAAAGAATCTGTGAACGAGGCTTTGATCGCAGCTTCTCAAGGTGCTTTGAAAGGTGTCTTGGCTGTCGAGAAAAACGAACTTGTCAGCGTCGACTTCAACGGCAGCCCCTACTCTTCAATCGTAGATCTTGCTTCCACAATGGTTGTCGGTCCGCGCATGGTGAAAGTTCTTTCTTGGTACGACAACGAAACAGGCTTCTCAAACCGCATGGTTGACGTCGCTCTTCACATGGCGAAGAAAGGTCTCTAGGACGAGAGTCCATAGAGTGGTGGCGTCGACGGGCGCCGGAGCTGAAGTAGTAAAGGATATATATGGCAAATGGTTTGAAGGGTATTAAAACGGTTCGTGATTTTGAATTGGACGGAAAAGTTGTTTTCCTTCGTTTGGATCTGAATGTCCCGATGGAAAACGGCAAGATCACGGATGAAAACCGCATCACGGCGTCTTTGCCGACGATCAAGTACTGCATGGAAAAGGGCGCCAAGCTTGTTATGGCTTCGCACTTGGGCCGTCCAAAAACAAAAGACGATAAAGAATTTTCTTTAGAGCCGGTTGCGAAACGCTTGCAGGAACTTTTGAGCGCCGAAGTGATCTTGGTTGAAGAACCGGATTCAGACGCTCCTCGTGCTTTGCTGCAATCTTTGAAAAAGAATCAGTTGATCCTTCTTGAAAACGTCCGTTTTGAAGAAGGGGAGACAAAAGACTCTGTGGAGTTCGCGCAAAAAATCGCAAGCTACTCTGATATCTATATCAACGATGCATTCGGTGCTTCTCACCGTGCGCATGCGACGATTCATGCTTTGCCTTCAGTGATGAAAGACAAAGGCATTGGTTTCTTGATCGAAAAAGAAATCAATATGTTGGATTCTCTTTTGCAAAATCCAAAACGCCCTTACTTGGCGGTGATGGGTGGTGCCAAGGTTTCTGACAAGATTGCCGTGATTGAAAGATTGATGGACGTTGTTGACGGCTTCATCATCGGTGGTGCGATGGCTTACACTTTCCAAAAAGCACAAGGTCTTCCGGTTGGAAAATCTTTGGTGGAAAATGACAAGTTGAAGTACGCGAAAGAAATGATCGAGCGTATTGAAGCTCGCAATAAGACCATTCTTTTGCCAGTGGATCACTTGGTAACAAAATCGATTTCTGATACAGCGAACGCGCATCTGACAAAAGACGTTGCGATTCCTGAAGACGAGTTGGCTGTCGATATCGGACCAAAGACTCTTCAGAATTATTCGACGGCTTTGCGTGAGGCGGGCACGATTTTCTGGAATGGCCCTATGGGCGTTTTCGAAACTCCGGCTTTTGCAAAAGGAACTTTCGGTGTCGCGAAAGCCATCGCTGAAAGCAATGCTGTAAAAATCGTCGGTGGCGGTGACTCTGCAGCAGCTGCGGAAGCCTCCGGTTACGCTGACAAGATGACTCATATCTCAACGGGCGGTGGCGCTTCTTTGGAATATCTCCAAGGCGATAAACTTCCGGGTCTTGAGATTCTTCGCTCCAAACGCTAATTCCTGAAGGGAAAAAGGTACCAGGGACCTTTTTCCCATCTTCTTTGAGGTTCTCGAATGAAAAAGATTTTTGCAGCCAACTGGAAACTTTTTAAATCACCAAAAGAAACGCGTGAGTTTTTCGCTCAGTTCAAAGAAATGAGCGGCAAAGCCACAGGAGAGTTGGTGTTTTTTCCGTCTGCAATCTCTTTGGAAGCCGCGAGCATTTCTTTGCAAGGTTCAAATATCAAGTGGGGCGCACAGAATTGTTATTTCCAAGCCTCCGGTGCCTTTACTGGTGAAAACTCTGCACAAGTTGTGAAAGAGTTGGGCGGTACTTACGTTCTTATCGGTCACAGCGAACGCCGTAAGATTTTTGCGGAAAACGACGCGATGATCGCCGAGAAAGTCGCTTTCGCACAAAACTTGGGTTTAACTCCGATGCTTTGTATTGGCGAAACTTTGGAAGAGCGTGAAGGCGCACAAACATTCCGCGTTCTGGAAACGCAACTTCACTTGGGTCTTGCGAAGGCTGACAAATCAAAACCTCTTGTCGTTGCTTACGAACCGGTATGGGCGATCGGAACGGGAAGAGTTGCAACACCGGAACAAGTGGCGGAAACGCACACAGATGTTCACTCGATTCTTACAAAATTGGGCTACGGTTCAACGCCGATCCTTTACGGTGGCAGTGTAAAGCCAGACAACGCCGCCGGCCTTATCAAGCAACCGCACGTCAACGGCTTCCTCGTCGGCGGAGCTTCCTTAGAAGCAAAATCCTTCATCGAAATCGCTTCCGTCTAATAGGTACCAGGTACCTTTAGAAATAAAAGGAACCCTGTTCCTTTGGTGCGAAAAGGGAAGCGGGTACGTTTAGCCGTTTCCTTCTTCGTCTTCTCGGTCAGCATCTTTTAATGCGTCTTTGAGGGATTTGTTGTCTTTGGATGGCAATGTGCGCATGGCTTTGTCGAAAGCTTTTTTCTCTTTTTTGTAGAGAGGTAAAAGAAGTTCGGCTGCTGCCAGGGAAGGGTCTGCTTCAAACGTGAGAATCGCGACGCGAGCGAGTTGCTGCAAAACATCCGCAGAGACTTTTTCTTTGCCCTTCGTTGCAAGGTCCACAGTGTCTTCGATTGTTTTTAGCATCTCCGTTGTCTTTTCAGACACGGCTTCATCGTCTTTCGCTTTCGGAGCTTTAAGATCTTCCGCGCTGTAAGCCTGAAGTTTCTTTTGCAATTCCTCGAGCGTCGCCGCTTGCGCCGCCACAGAAGAAAAAACAAATACAAGAGCGGTGAGTAGAGACATCAGTTTCATGGATTCTCCTTAATCATCACACCAATAAGCTCACGGTTGTAGAGATTGCTCGTCGCTTTACGATAGAAGTCACTCACATAACCACCACTGCGACCCCAGTCCGTTTTGATCTCGGCATGGCCTGCATGGTTGCGGTCACGAGTGTTGCGATAAATCAGGATCGCGCCTTTCGGAGCGTCCACGGGACTTTTAATCATTCGTTTGTATTTTGGATCTTCCAAAAGATTTTTGAAACCACGACGTTTTAAATCGCCGACGCCATAACGAGCTTTGGAACCCGGAAGATAGTCGTCGACCAAGTCACCGCCAAGCAAGGCCCTTTTGACGTAGCGATAACAAAGTTTTTTTGAACGAACTTCTTTGTTTCTCATTCCGTACTTGATCGCTTTTTCAACTTCTTTCGAAGTCGAGTAGCGTGCAATCAAAGGATCATTGGCCCATTTGTTGTCTTTGGGAATTCCGGCGAATGCTTGTTTTACTTTGTTCAAGTCTTCGCGATTTTTTTCCTCAACAGTCGGAGCTTGTTTTGCTGAACACTCCGCACAGAAGCCACCCTCGGTTTTTGTTGGATCCGGGTTCTTCGCGAGGTTCGGATCTTGTTCTGTCTTTTCAGGTTTCTCGGGCTTCTGCTCGCGCAGAACTTCTTCCTTCGTCGGAAGATGCGGAGCTTGTTCGGTTCCTTCGATAGGCAGACCCTCACCATCACGTTTTGCACGCGAGGTGAGAGCGATTTCAGGGTCTTGTACTTCGGACCCTTCTTTATCTTTAAATGTCAGCCAAGGATCTTTTTGCGAGAAGTAAACCCAGGTTTCGTCGCCTTCTTTTGGAGTCAATTTACCGCGCGTGCCGTTCACTTTGGTTAAACGAATACGAATACCGTAAGAACCTGTGCGGCTGAGTTTGCGTGTTTCAAGAACTTTTCCTTCGGAACCTTCTGGAATCAGGGACTGAATATTTTTGGCTTTTTTTCTGAAATCGACTGTTTTACGGCCGTAAAGGTCGCCCGTAAGTACAAGTTCATTGAGGTCTGTCGGAAGCTGCGCAAACGCAGAGCTGCCGAACAAACTCAGAGCGACTAAAATGCGGGTGAAACGAATCAACAATTTCAAATTGATACTCCTAAACCTCTCTTCGGAGTTATCGTCCTAAAAGAGAGGCTAGGAGTCTGGAAACTAGTCCTTGGACTAGAACAATGCGTTCTTAGGCGTTCTAGGGAACGGAATGACGTCACGAATATTTGTCATGCCCGTGAGGTACATCATCATACGCTCAAAGCCCAAACCGAAACCGGAGTGAGGGAAGCTGCCGTAACGGCGCAGGTCCATATAGAAAGCATAATCTGCAGGATGCAATCCAACTTCGCTCATGCGCTTCTCAAGAAGTTCCAAATTATCTTCACGCTGAGAGCCGCCGATAATCTCGCCGATGCCTGGAGCTAAAAGGTCCATCGCACGCACCGTTTTTTGATCCGGGTTGAGCTTCATGTAGAAAGCTTTGATTTCTTTTGGATAGTCCGTCACGAATACCGGTTTTTTGAAGTGTTCTTCGGCCAGGTATCTTTCGTGTTCGGATTGCATGTCGATGCCCCACTCAACAGGGTATTCGAATTTCTTGCCGGATTTTTTCAAGATGTCGATGGCTTCTGTGTAAGTCACGCGACCGAACTCGTTGTTCAAAACGTTGTTCAATTTATCGAACAAACCTTTTTCGATGAATTGGTTGAAGAACTCCATCTCTTCAGGGCAGTTTTCCATGACGTAGCGGATGATGTATTTGATCATCGCTTCGCCAAGTTCCATGTTGGCGCCAAGATCCGCGAAAGCAATTTCTGGCTCGATCATCCAGAACTCTGCCGCGTGTCTTGAAGTGTTGGAGTTTTCGGCGCGGAAGGTAGGACCGAATGTGTAGATGTTTCTGAAAGCAGAACAGAATGTTTCACCGTTCAACTGACCGCTCACTGTGAGGTTCGTCTCTTTACCAAAGAAATCCTGGCTGGTGTCGATGCTGCCATCTTCTTTGCGCGGAGGTTTATCCAGTTTCAACGTCGTTACACGGAACATTTCCCCGGCGCCTTCGGCATCAGAGCCCGTGATGATCGGAGTATGAACGTAGACGAAACCTTGATCTTGGAAGAACTTGTGAATCGCATAAGCCAAAACCGAGCGCACGCGGAAAACTGCAGAGAATGTATTTGTGCGTGAACGAAGATGTGCGATCTCGCGCAAAAACTCAAAGCTGTGCCGCTTGTTTTGCAGAGGATATTCCGGATCTGCTTTTTGCACGATCTCGATTTTTGTCGCCATCACTTCGAAACTTTGTCCAGCTCCTTGCGACTTCACGACTTTTCCTGTGACGTAAACCGAACTTGAGATCGTCAGTTTTGCAACGTCGGCAAAGTTCGACATATTCGTATCAAAAACCACCTGCACGCCTTTAAAGAATGAACCGTCATTCAACTCAATGAAGCCGAAATTCTTTTGGTCGCGGATCTTACGAACCCAACCGCTTAAGAAAACTTCTTTATCGAGGAATTTTTCGGTGTCTCGAAATAGTGATTTGACCAATGTCGTTTCCATGTATGCCCTTTCGCAAAACAGTGCTTCATAAAGTAGCGTTTTTTCACGAATTTGTCTAACGGCGATACAAAAAGGAGATGGGCTTTCTGAAAAGACCGAGCCTCTTTCTGAATCAATAACACATAGAGTCAACAAACTCTAGTTTCCGGTACAAAAGACCGAAACGTCTGGATGGACAGAGGGAGCTGCCTATGGATCGCAAAACTCATTTTCGCATCTGCCACAAGTGTGGCACCGTGAACTCGGCGGAGGGATCTCTTGTGACATCCTGCCAGTCTTGCGGAAAGCATCTTGCACCCTTTTATTTTTTCGACGAGAGTAGGGCGATGGGAATGACCCCGCCGAGACATCCACCTGATGACGAAGAGACTCGGTTGCCTCATAAGGAGTACCCTCCGGTTTGGGGACTAACGGTTTACTGGGATTAGTGAAAATGAAAGTCACCTTTGCAGACATCCAAAAAGCTCGCGAACTTATTAAAGATATTATCTGCCAGACGGAAATGAGCCATTCCATCAGCGCGAGCAAACTGCTCAACAGCGAAGTGTACTTTAAGTTTGAAAACACCCAGCGCACAGGAAGTTTTAAATTCCGGGGTGCTTACAATAAGATTTCCAATCTGACAGCTGAAGAAAAATCCCGCGGCGTTGTTGCCAGCTCCGCAGGAAATCATGCTCAAGGTGTGGCATTGTCTGCGACATTAGCGGGAGTCAAAGCCACCATCGTCATGCCGGAAAACGCTTCCATCAGTAAAGCCTCTGCGACTCGCGCTTACGGAGCGCAAGTCGTTCTCAAAGGCGAGATCTACGATGAAGCTTTCGAATACGCGCAAAAACTTGAAAAAGAACACGGCTACACGTTCGTACATCCTTATCAAGATCCTTATGTGATTGCAGGACAAGGCACGATCGGCATTGAAATTCTCGAAAAAGTGCAAGATCTGGATTCTGTGATCGTGCCGATTGGCGGTGGCGGCCTGATCAGCGGTATCTCTTTGGCTGTGAAATCAATCAACCCGAAAATCCGCGTGATTGGCGTGCAGAGTGACCGCTCTCCGGGGATGGCGCATCTTTTCAAGAAGGAGCCGCTGACCGCGATTAAAAGAAGTCCGACAATTGCCGACGGGATCGCGATTAAAAATCCTTCGGCAGTGATGTGCGATAATTTTATTTCTAAATACGTCGATGAAATCGTGACAGTGAGTGATGATGAAATCGCCGAAGCTATCGTCTTCTTGATGGAGCGGGCGAAAACCGTTGCAGAAGGCTCTGGAGCCGCAGCCATGGCGGCAGCAATGTCGCGCGGACTCGATCTTGGCAAAAAGACCTGTATTATTATCAGCGGCGGCAACATCGATTTGAATATCGTTTCAAAAATTATCGATCGCGGGCAAATTCTGCGCGGTCGTCTTTGTGAGTTGTCTGTGATCGTGGATGATTTGCCGGGAAATCTCAGCAAGCTGACGCAAGCGATTGCGGGACAAAAAGCGAATATTTTGGAAGTTCGTCACGACCGCGTTTCCAAAGGTCTTTCGCTTCGTGAAACGCGAATTGATTTTGTCTTAGAGACTTCGAGCATTGAACATGTCGAGAAGATCAAGCGGGCTTTGGAGGAGACGGGAGCTAAAATCATCCAAAGCTCTTAGGGCCGCCATTTTTCGGTTCACTTCCCAATCTTCCAAATTATACTTTTCTAAAATGCGCCGCAGTTCCCCGCTGCGACGAAGAGAATCTATCCCGCCACTCAGGATCTCAGCATACTCTGCGGATTTCGGGTTGGTGGGAGCAAAACCCACATATAAATACGGATCTTCACCGATCACCCATCCGCCGACACGCAAATCATCGACATCGCGTTTGTGCTCCATCAAATAAAAGTGCAGAGCGACCGGATTTTCTACGAAGGCATCCAAGCGGCCCGTATCGAGCATTTTCAATATTTGTTCCAGCGGACGCTCGCCAGAAAAAGGAATGAAGGATTTGTGACGGCTTTTTACCAATGTATCAATGCTGTTGCCATAGGTGTAACCGTTGATTACGCCAATGCGTCGACCGTGCAAAGAATGGCGGCCTTTATAAGTCCATGAAGATGATTTCTTAGTGAAGTAAGCGGCCTTCATCACACCTAAGGACTTGCGCGGATAAATGAAATCAGGTGCATCCGATTGGCTCGCCGAAATCAAACCATGAACGCGGTTCGAGCGAGTGTCTTTGATCGCGCGGACCCAATTGCTTAATTTGAATTCGACTTTGTGTCCGTGTTTTTCAAAAACGGCGCGAAGAATTTCAATCATGTAGCCTGGACGCGAAGAATCGGGTTCGCAAACGTAAGGACACCAGTAATCCGAACGAAACGACAACGTCTCTGCGCGAACTTGATTGGAAAGTAATGCGGACAAAGTCACAAGAGCATAAAGCAAAAGCTTCATCATCACGAGTTTCATGGCCCCCCCTTCCACTCATAACTAACGAAGCGAATACTTTGCCTAAAGACAAGTTGCACGAGGAAAGCCGAGCTTTACCGAGTTGTAACCTAGATTTCTAGAACTGGAGATTTCTTTCATAGTGGCACGTGTAACCGCCAGGATTCTTTTGTAAATAATCCTGATGGAACTCTTCGGCCTTCCAGAATTCGCCAGCCTTGACCACTTGAGTGACAACAGGTTTTTTCCAAGCACCTGATTTGTCCACACGAACGATCATGCGTTCCGCGTCTTCTTTTTGTTGGGGAGTCGTGTAAAAGATAGCGCTGCGATATTGCGTTCCAACGTCGTTGCCCTGACGATTGCTTGTTGTTGGATCGTGAATTTTAAAAAAATGCACAAGCAACTCTTCGTACGACAATTTGCTCGGATCAAAAGTGATTTTCACGGATTCGGCGTGATTGGTCGTCCCGGTTTTTACGATGTTGTAGTTCGCATTGGGAGTGTCTCCTCCCATGTAACCGACTTCGGTGCCGACAACTCCGGGAATCTTACGCAAAAGATCTTCCATTCCCCAAAAACAACCACCAGCCAAATAAGCGATTTCTGTTTTTGTATTCATAGAAGATCCTTTCTTCTTCACGGACTTCGCGTGAGAGCTCAAAGACGCCATGACGATAAAAGCAAAAAGCCAGCTAAAGAGACGTTTCATTTCATTAGCATAACAAGTTTTGCTGTTTGCCGCTAGAGGCGACTGTTATTCGGCACGGCCGAAACCACCGCCGGAACCTGAGCAAAGTGTTAAAACGTCTCCTGCCACGAAGTTCTGTTGGCCCAAAACGGGAAGATTTTTGTGAGTCCCCTGATGTTCCATCGTGACTTCGCAAGCATCCCCTTGTGAACAATTTTTGGGAAGGCGAGGGCGGTGCAACGTCAAATCAGTCAACCAAGAAGCTTGCACAGGCTCGCGGACTTCCATTTTTAAAACAACACCACGTCCACCGTTGAATTTGCCTTTGCCGCCCGCAGACTGGCGCAAATCCACACGTTGCACTTTCACGGGGAAGTTTCTTTCCAATTGTTCCACAGAAAAAGAACTGACGTGCGCACACTCTCCGTCGTGCGCCGACGTAGCGCCTTCGCCGCCAGGCAAAGTCAGAAAAGTATTTTTGCCTTCATGCTGCAAATCGAAGTGCAACGGGCAGTAACTGGAAAGAGCTTTTTCTTGTTTTTGATGGATCTGGGTTAACGCGAGCTCGATGGCAGTATTCAGAGCAGCCACTCCGCACGTCATGCCTTTAAAACTTGGTGCCGGATATTTTCCTACAAGCCAACAACCTGTCGGTTTTGTGATCTGGAGAATTGAAAAAGATCCTGTGTTGGCAAAGTGCGTGAATCCGTAAAAACGGCTGATCGCGTGAAAACAAGCCCCATATGTTGCGGACTCGGTCAGAGAGACTGTTTTTGCGCTGGTTGTGCCACTGAAGTCCATGGACACGCGGCCATCATGAATTTCCAAATTCAAGCGCAAGAGTTCGCCGCTATCTAAAACCACGTCAACGCGCGCTTCGCCCGACGCTTTTTCGCCGATCTTTTGTGTTGCCGACTGACGGGAAAGTTCCAAATACTCCGCAATCAATTCGGCCGTGATTGTGAAACCGGTGTATTCGATGGCTTCGACAAGTTTTTTCGCTTTCAAAGTTAAATCCGCACATTGCTCTTTAAGCCAAGGCACGAAGTGCGCCGGGCAGGCGGGATGCGCCGACATCGCCGACAAAATCATTTCATTGAGTTGATTTTTTTGGCGCAAAGGCGTCGGCGGAATACGCAAGCCTTCTTCTTCGATTGATTTCGCCAATTTAACAGAGGAACCCAATGAACGGCGAGTGACCCACAAAAGATCCTCGGAAACCGCCATCACGAAAGTCATGTCGCAAAGAATGCTGCCACCGCTGTAAGGATCGTTCAAAAGAACGATGTCGCCTTCTTGCAGCTTCAAATACTTTGATGCCGTGGATGCGGCTGTTGTCAAAGTGCCGAAGCTGACGGCCTGTGAGCCGCGCACGCCCAAGACATCGCCATCCAAAGTCAGAAGAGCGGATTCGCCGTCAAGAAAGTCATTTAAAAGAGAGTGAAAAAGTTCGATTTGGTAACTCATGCATTCTCCTGCAAAGCGGTCCACCCACAAAGCGCGACGGCTTGGGATTCACTAAATTCGTTCGTATCGATGATAGAGTGCGGATCTTTTTTAAACGCGTTAGCAAACACGGATACCAAGGGGCCCGTGACAAACATTTTTTCTTTACGACGGTGCAGAGCCGCTTCCATCGCCAATCTTTGAAAGGCGAGGCTTTGCAATTCCTTCGTAACATGATTGATGTCGGTATTGCGACTTTGGCTGACTTTGGAAAGAGCCAAAAGGGCATTTTTAAAACGCTGAATACCTTGTGCGGAAAAACGATCCTCCAAACCGTGCAGTTTTGTGAGCTTCGTATTTTCCGACCAAAGATCCAAGAGCGTGAGTTTTTGCCCGCGACCTAAAAGCATCGGACCTGGCTCCCAGCCTTCTTGTTGTTTTGAAAAATCAAAGCGGTGGAAGTCATTCAAACTAATGCCCAAGGTCGGTTGGATGCCGAGTTCCTGAACACGCAGATGCGGCATTTCAACGGAACCCCATGAACTGTTCCACTTTGTTTCCCATTGATCGCCGGAAATTAGCCAGAAGTTTTCCAAACCCAAATACAAAACATCGGCCTTCTTTTTGTTGGCCAGAGCCAAGCCTAAAGAAGTCGAAGCTGAAAACAAGCTGCCAATCTGGCGGCTCGGTTCTTCTTGAAACAGCTGTCCTTGAGAGTCGATGAAATGAATATTTTCTTTCGCGACACCTTCGAGGGCGGAAAGAATCTCGGCCTTGCGTTCGCTAAAAACACTGGAAACAGTGGCGTTCAAGGCGTTTTTATTCCAGCGTGACACTTCATCGGGATTGTCTGTTTTTTCCGGAATAAAAACTTCCAAACCTTTTTCACTCAAGACTTGTTGCGCCTTAAGCGCATTCTCAGGTTGTGTCGAGGAGTGCAGGAAGTGAAGACAGACTTTTTTACAGTCCATCATTTGCAACTTCGCGGCAATCGCTTCGAGATCCGCTGTTTCGACAGGAATTTCCACGGTGCCGTCAGCCAGAGTGCGCTCGCGCACGGCAAAAAGCAGATCTTTATTGGTCAAAGGAAATGTCGTATTTCCAGAGAGACTCAACCAGTGTTCGAAGCCTTCCGTCGTGACGTGCGCAACCGCGCCGCTTAATTGAAAACTCAAAAGTTTTTTAGGAAGGCGCAGGCTGACGAAAACGTGCTCGAGCTTTTTATCTGCGTGCTGCGATACAAATTGTTGTAACGATTGTTTTAAATTTTCGCGGGAAAGGTAGACCCTTTTTTGCGAAATGGGCTCTGAGCCTGACAGGAACGAGTATTCAGCGAAGGATTCTCCGACACTCACGCCTAACAAGAAACGGTTTTGCATTTTTAAACGCTCTCTATTGAAATTACACTGGAATATGTTAAAGCTAGTCGCACAGGTATAGCAAAATAATCCCCCTAAGAAAAGGATTCTAAAGTGAAGATTTCTCCCGAAATTCTGAACCTGGTTCCCTACAAACCTGGTAAGCCGATTTCAGAAACACAACGCGAGTACGGACTCACAACAGTTTATAAACTTGCAAGTAATGAAAATCCTTTAGGTCCTAGCCCGAAAGCGATGGCCGCGGTCAAAGAAGCTTTGGCGCGCCAAAATCTTTATCCGGATCCTTCTCACTATGAACTTTTGCAGACGATTTCCAAAGAGTGGGGGTTTCCGACCAAACAATTGGCGATTGGCAACGGAAGTGATGAGCTGATTGATTTGTTGACTCGCATTTTTTGTGAGCCGAAAGAGGGCGTTTTAACTTCCGTCGCGGCCTTCAATGCCTATGAAGTCAGCGCGCAGGCCAATCGTGCGGCGATTTTGCGTGTGCCTTTGACGAAAGATTATCGTTTCGATTTACCAAAGATCGCGGATTATTTTTTCGCGCATCCTGAACAAAATATCCGTCTTATTTTCGTGTCGAATCCGAACAATCCTACGGGGACTTTCGCAACGAAAGACGAGATGGAAGCGTTCTTTGAAAAAGTGGGGAATCGCGACGATGTGATGATCGTTTTCGACGAAGCTTACAATGAATTCGTGCGCGATCCGCAGTATGTTTCTGCGCAAAAATACATCAATAAATATAAGAATCTGATCGTTCTGCGCACTTTCTCGAAGATCTATGGTTTGGCGGGTTTCCGCTTGGGCGCTATGATTGCTCCGCCGGAGGTGGTGGAAGTCTTTAACCGCGTGCGCAAACCTTTTAATGTCAACGATTTAGCGCAAGTGGCTGCAAATGCGGCTCTGCAAGATAAAGAATTTATTGAGCGTTCGCAGCAGATTTGCTGGAAAGGGCTTGATTACTTCTACAAGAAGTTAGAAGAATTAGGCCTGCCTTACATTCCATCTCAAGGGAATTTTGTCATGTTTGACACCCTCCGTGACGCCGCCAAGGTGAATGAAGCCTTGTTACGTCGCGGTATTATTATGAGACCGCTATTGAACTATGGGTTCAAGACGCATCTGCGTTTGAGTGTAGGGTTGGAGCACGAAAATGAGGCGGCTCTGCAGGCCCTCGCTGAGGTTCTGAAAGAGATTCCACCTCTTTAGTTTGGTTTGGAGATATATGGGAATGGTCATTACGATAGACGGGCCTGCGGCCTCTGGAAAATCTTCGGTGAGTCGCGAATTGGCTCGTCGTTTGGGCTGGAATTGGGTTTCTACAGGTGCTTTCTATCGTGGCTTGGCATTCGCTGCTCTTCAATTGCAAATCGACCTTGATGACGTCAAAGCGTTGACGGAATTAACTCACAATCCGGTGTGGAGTGTGCGCATGGATGAAGAGCGCACGCGCGTGTTCTTCAAAGATCAAGACGTCACAGATTTGATCGCTCATGAAGATGTCGGCAATTTTGCAAGCAAGGTGAGTCATTACCCTGAAGTTCGCAAAGCTCTTCTCGACAAACAAAGAGATTGCTCCAATGGTCCGCAAGGTTTGGTGGCGGAAGGCCGTGACTGCGGAACCGTCGTGTTTCCTCAAGCGGAAGCGAAAGTTTATTTGACGGCTTCCAGTGAACATCGTGCGGCTCGCCGTGCTGCGGAGCTGGGTCTTGAGCATGAAGACATGGTGAAAGCACAACAAAAGCGCGATCACCAAGATTCTACTCGAAAGGTCGCGCCCATGGCCGTTCCAGAGGATGCGTTTGTCGTGGATACAACGACAATGAACCTTACTCAGGTCGTCGATAAAGTCGTTGAATTCGTTAAAGGCAAAATCTAAGCGTCTTTTTATTCTGCAAGGTGCACTTTTTTAAGTTTCTTTGCAGCCGCTTCCAATTTCTTTTTAGTTTCTTCGGGCAGACTTTTCTTACGGCAGATAACAGCCTCTAAGGGCTTGTTATTGCTGTGATAGGCGACGAGTTTTTCTGAGTACTGAGCTTTCTCTTTATAGAAATCAATCACCGATACCAATCCACAGACACCCTGAAGCCGATTGGATTTCAGCATTTCAATGGCCTGTTCCATAGTTGTGACCTCAGTGAGCATCTCCGGTTTTACATACTGACTGATAAGATCGGTACAGGTGCCGCGCAACCGACCGATTCGTAAATTGTGTTTTTTAATATCCACGGAGTCCTTCAAATAAATTTTAGGCGTGGATGTGTAAAGTTTTTCCTGGATCTCGTAGTGTTGTTTGTACTTCAAACACGTCACTGAAAAGAATATCGCAAGATCGGGGCTTGAAGTCGCCATGGCGTTGACCATGCGGGCATGCGGGTAAATTGTATATTCAAAGTGCAGACCGGACTCTTTGGCGAGTTGAGAAAAGAGATCGTAGTGAATGCCTTTGATCTGCCCTTGTTCTTCATAAGCAAAAGGCGCCACATCGGACATTCCCACTTGCAGAGTTTGTGCTTTCGCCAAGAACGGAAAGAGAATTAAGAAAACGACGATACCTGACATTGATAAAGAGTAAGTCTCTAAAGAAGTCTTGGCAAAGAGGTTCTGCCAAAAAAGTAAAATGCAATAAAAGTTAACAAGGGAATGTTTTTTTACTTTAAAACGTCATCGATCGCGCGCAGAAGTTCGGAGCGGCTGACAGGCTTTGTGAGATGAGCGTTGCATCCCGCTTCGATCGACTTTTCAATTTCTTCAGGCAGCGCGTGAGCCGTCAAGGCGATGATCGGTTTTTGATATCCTTGCGCGCGCAGCTGTTTGGTGGCTTCTAAGCCGTCCATGCCCGGCATCTGCACGTCCATCAAAATGACATCGAAATCTTCATGCAAAGCTTTGTCGAGAGCTTCGTAACCGTCGTTAGCCGAGTCGATTTTAAAAGTGTCTGACTTTAAATAACGGCGAATCAGCAATTGATTGTCAGGTGTGTCTTCCGCCAAAAGAATTCGGCGCGTTTTTCCCTGGAAGTCCTGAAGAGTCACCGTACGCTGTTGGGATGCCTTTTCTTCCTCTTTCGTTTGGCGAAGCACGCCTTTTAAGTGCTCTTCATCGTCACTTAAGAGCGTGAAAAGAAACGTACTGCCTTTGCCTTCTTGGCTGTGCAACAGAACAAGATCTCCGCCCATGGCGCGTGAGATATGGCGTGAAAGGGCCAGCCCCAGTCCTGTGCCGCCAAACTTTCGCACGATCGAAGTATCGGCTTGTCCGAAAGCCTGAAAAAGTTTTTTCTGTCCTTCTTCCGAGATGCCGATTCCTAAATCCTCCACTTCGGTTTGAATTTTATTTTTGTCTTCAAGATGCTCTGAGCTGACGCGAATGCGGATGGGACCTTTTTCAGAAAATTTAATGGCGTTACTTAAAAGGTTCACAAGGATTTGTCGGACACGAACGGGGTCTGAACAAACGAGTTCGGGAATTTCACTTTGATAATCGACCTGAATAAGCATGCCTTTTTTCTGAGCCAACAGCGACAAAGAGCTGACCACCTCATCCAGCAAGTCCGAATATGAAAACAGTGCTTTTTCTATCGGCACTTTGCCGGCTTCAAACTTAGACAAATCCAGAATGTCGTCGATGATGCGTAAAAGCTGCGTTCCGTTGTCCTGAATGCGCGCCAGATATTCTTTTTGCTCCTCGGTCATTTTTTCGTTAGCCAAAAGATCGGCAAATCCCAGAATGGCATTCATCGGCGTGCGGATCTCGTGGCTCATGTTGGCCAGGAAGTTCATTTTTGCGTGTGTTGCCGCTTCGGCCATTTCTTTCGCTTTTTTTTCGCGCTTTAAAGACAGCTCCAGCTCCGCTGTTCTTTCGCGCACGCGTTTTTCAAGTTCCATTTGCGCCTGGCGCAGCTCTTCTTCGATTCTTTTTCGTTCGGTGATATCTTGAGTTGTGCCTAAAAGTTTCAGTGCTTTGCCATCGCTATCGTATTGGGCCTTGCCGCGCGTTTGCACATATTTTGAAGTACCGTCGGGGAATGACAGGCGGTGATCAATATTCACCGGTTGATTCTTTTTAATGGATTCGGAAATCGCGGCGCGCAGTCTTTCCCGATCGGAATTCTCTGTCGGTTGCAGAATCAGCTCTACGGAAAGTGTTTCCAGATTTTTGGGAAGTTTTAAAATGTCGTACATCTCATCCGACATTGAAATGCTCTCGTCCTCAAGATTCCATTCCCAACTGCCGACGTGAGCGATCGCTTGAGCCTCCCGCAATTGCGCTTCGCGAATGCGAATTTCTTCGTCGGCCTTTTTGGATTGCCGCACCAGAATCCGATCAAAAATAGATGCCGCCAAAGCGACGACTAAAATCAGGAAGGTGGTGCCAAACACCGCGTAAGCAAGCGCCCGTGTACCTAATAACATCACATCATCTTGCAAGCGAGAATCATGGTCGTGCACAAAAGTGGCCGCCGCCATGCCAGTGTAATGCATGCCAGAGACCGCCAATCCCATAAGCAGACTGGCAAAGACGTGCAGTCGTGTCGTACGGCGCGTGGTGCGAAAACGCAAAGACACGCCCAGAGCCGCAAACGAGGCGAACGCAGCAATCAGCACCGAAAGGGCAATCAAACCATAGTTCCATTCAATTCGGGCCGGCATGCGCATCGACGCCATACCAATATAGTGCATTCCTGAAATCGCGACGGACATCATAAGACCGCCGATCACAATGGAAAAAAACGAAACGGAAGGACGGCTTACAATATAAAAAGCGAGACCTGAAGCTCCAATCGCCACAAGAACGGAAAGCACGGACAGCGGGAGATCATAACCGACGGTCATTCCCATCATATCCATGGCAAGCATACCGACGAAGTGCATGCTCCAGATTCCCAGCCCCATGGCTACGGCGCCGGCAAAGAGCCACGTCTTCATTCCGCTACCCAGGGTTTCTTTAATTCGTAACACGATATCAAGAGCCACATAGGCCGCGAATGTCGCCACCAATATTGAAAGAATCACAAGTTCTGAGTGATAAGAATGGGCTAAGCTCACGCTCTCTATAATATCACTGTGTTTATAGGGGCCTAGCTAATTTTGTTTTGCAAAGAAATGTTTGTGCAACGACGTCTGCGTGCAGGCTGACAAACTGTTCATGGCTATTTTGCTATTCGAGAAACCGATCTGCCATCAACAAAGCTTTCGCGGCTAATGCGGTGGTGTAGGATGTAGATCGCCATACGACCGGATAGCGCGCAATAAAGGTGGCGGCATAAAAAACCTGGCCGGGCCAATAAAGACGTCCTGAAGAGTCACGCTCTGCTTGTGACAATAAAAAACGCAGGCCGCGACGGATGCGCTTGCGATGCAGTTCATTCTCAGGATCGCCCAAGATCATCAATGTGTTCAAAGCCCATGCGGTGGATTGAATATAATCTGGTCTTGCCAAGAAACTGTTTCGCCACGAGCCGTCGCGATGTTGTTTCGCAATGATAAAATTAAGCACTCGTTCTTGCGCGGACTCTAAACAGGAGGCGCCGCCGTCAAGAGCCGTGGCGATGGTGTAGGGAAGTGCATAGTAGCTGGGATAGTACATTCCGCAAAAATAAAACTGTTTTTGTCGGACCACGCGATTGAGATGATCGCAAGCGGCGCGATAGCCGGGGCCGGAAGTTTTCCCCGCCGCCGTCAGAAGTTTCACGACATTCGCATTCACGACACAATCCACGTCATTAAAATTAAATGGAATGCGTGTGCCGCGATGAGGAGCTGCAAAAATATTTCGTGGCATCGCAGGATTTTTTTCGTCCCAAAGCCACGTTAGAAAGGCGCCCGTTTGAAAATGCCCTTGAGCAGCGTTGTAAACATGAGGCGCTCGGTGCAAATCGCGGGCGGACGAAAAAGCATTAAGCACTTGTGCGGGGAGCTCGGCCGGTGTTTGACCTTTGATTTTTTGCAAGTAGTGCAGAGTCGTGTAAGCAACAGAAGTCGTATCGGCGTCCGGCGGAATGTTCGCGAAACCTTTCCACTGCGGCGCTAAGTACATGTAGCGGGGCTGGCGGACTTTGACTCCTTTAAAGCGCGCGGGAGGATAAAAGTTGAACAAACTTCCCCAATAATATTTTTGATAACCGTCTACGGTGCGTGCAATCATCGCGGGGATGCGATCGTAACGATCATCAAGAAAATAAATCTCTGCCAAAACATTCGCGACGGAAGAGGCGACAAAAGCGGTGGGTTCTTCGAAGGGCACGTTGAATTTGCCGACGCCAATCGCACTCGGCACGTAGGACGTCACACGCGCGCGCCACTGGCCGACGTCGTAGCCGTCGTCCCCTGTTGTTTGATAGGCTTCAAGAAAGCGCAAGGCCGACGTGATTTCTTTGTGATAGATGGGACGCGCCCCTGAAATGAGGGGCAGTAAGAGTAGGAAAGCTCCGATTCCAAGGCCACGCATAGATCCCTCCGCCGCGGGATAATGCTTTTGAAGAATCCCAGACTTGTCAGTGAAAAGAGTGAATCCTTGCCTCAAATCAAATAGGTTCGTTTTGACGCCCCTCCGTTGAAGGCTTTCAAAGGAGCTGTCGGCGCCATGCGTAAAACCTTTGACTTTCGCCCCCTTAGCTCGCTAAACCAGTGATTCGCCCAAAGAGGTGAAGAAAGGTAACGGGTAGGTTCCAGGAGAACTTACTACGTGGGAGGTTTTAAAAAAACGATATGACGAAACAATTAAACAAAGCCGAGCTTGAAAAACAGAAAGTTCTAGCTTTCTTGGATGCGGAAGACTCTAAAGTTCCTGCAAATCCTGGCATCTTGAGTGCAAAAGCAGACAAAGGAGATTTCGAAAATCTATTCGAAGCTTCCATGAAAGAGCAAGACTTCAAAGTCGGCGACGTTGTCACTGGTACTGTAGTAGAAGTTCAATCTGACTATGTTCTAGTAGACATTAACTACAAGTCTGAAGGTTTGATCGCGATCAATGAATTCCGTATTGTTGACGGCGTTCGTGAAGTGAAAGCTGGAGACAAAGTAGAAGTTCTTATCGACCGTATCGAAAATGAAAACGGTATGATCGTTCTTTCTAAAGACAAAGCTGACATGCTTCGCGCATGGACTGATATCTCTAAAGCAGCTGAGAACGAAGAAGTTATCGAAGGTACTGTTGTTGCTAAAGTTAAAGGCGGCTTGAGCGTTGATATCGGCGTTAAAGCATTCTTGCCTGGATCTCAAATCGATCTACGCCCTGTTCGCAACATGGACGTATACCTTGGCAAAAAGTTCAAATTCAAAGTTATCAAATTCAACAAGAAACGTGGCAACATCGTTCTTTCTCGCCGTGCGCTTCTTGAAGAAGAACGTGACAGTCTCCGTTCACAAACTTTGGACACTATGGCGGAAGGTTCTATCGTTACTGGTGTTGTTAAAAACATCACTGACTACGGAGCATTCATCGACCTTGGTGGCATGGACGGTTTGTTGCACATCACAGACATGTCTTGGGGCCGCGTAAAACATCCATCAGAAATGTTGAATGTTGGCGACGAAATCCAAGTTAAAGTTCTTAAATACGACAAAGAAAAAGAACGCGTTTCTTTGGGCATGAAGCAATTGACTTCTGATCCTTGGGAATCTGTTAAAGCTTCTTATCCTCCAGGCACTAAGCTTAAAGGAAAAGTTGTTTCTTTGGCTGAATACGGCGCATTCGTTGAACTTGGCGAAGGCATCGAAGGTTTGATCCACGTTTCTGAAATGTCTTGGACAAAACGTGTAAAACATCCTTCTCAAATCGTAGCTGTAGACCAAGAAGTTGAAGTTGTAGTTCTTGAGGTTGACACTGAGAACCGCCGCATCAGCTTGGGTATGAAACAGCTTCAAGCAAATCCTTGGGTTGAGATGAAAGAATCTTATCCTCCAGGAACAATCATCGAAGGCGAAGTGAAGTCTGTAACTGACTTCGGTATCTTCATCGGCATCGAAGAAGGCATCGACGGTCTAGTTCACATCTCTGACTTCTCTTGGACTAAACGCGTGAACCACCCAAGTGAAATGTTCACTAAAGGTCAAAAAGTACGCGCGGTTGTTCTAGGTGTAGACATCGAGAACGAAAGATTCTCTTTGGGTATCAAACAACTTGAATCTGATCCTTGGGCTAACATCGAGAACAAATACGCTATCGGAACACAACACGACGTTAAAGTAACTAAGACAGCTGATTTTGGTGCTTTCGTTGAGCTTGAGTCTGATATCGAAGGTTTGATCCACATTTCTGAACTTACAACTGACAAAATCAACTCAGTTGAAGACTTCATTAAGCCAGGTCAAACTGTAAAAGCTGAAGTTATCTCTATCGACAAAGACGCTCGTAAGATCGGTTTGTCTGCAAAACTCGTTAAACTTCGTGAAGCAAAAGCGGATGTTGACGATTACGTTAAAAAAGCGACTGCAACTTCCAAGTCTACTTTCGGTGACTTGTTTGCTGACCAGTTGAAAAACGTAAAAACTGACAAGCAGTAATTGTCTTTTAGACTCTGACTGAAATGTCTTAAGAAAGGACCCTGAAAAGGGTCCTTTTTTTTTGCTGAGGCGCCTCTAGGACTTACGTGCCAATGGTAGGGGTCCTCTGCGCCTGGCATTGACTGTAAAGTCTAAAAAAGGGACCCTAATCTGGGTCCTTTTACCATTTAAGGTCTAGGACTCTTCATCAAGTGCAGGTGCCATATGAAAGGTTCTTTTCTTAAGAAGTTAGTGATCATTTTTCTCGTTTTTGTCGGCATTGGGGCTTTGCTCAAAATGGGCGGCGACTTTTTCGGTGATGCTGAAAAACGAGTGACGGCAAGAAACACCATTCTTCAATTGGATATGAATGGCGTGATCTTAAACGGAAAGAAGTTCCTTAAAAATCTCAAAAAATACAGAGAAGAAGATAAGGTGAAAGCGATCCTTATCAATATCAATTCTCCAGGCGGGGCGGTGGGGCCTTCGCAAGAAATCTTCCACGAGATCAAGCGCGTGCGCGAAGAACTTAAGAAGCCCGTGATCTGTGTCACAACCGGAGTCATGGCGAGCGGCGCTTATTATGCCGCTGTAGCCTGCGACAAAATCGTGGTGGCTCCGGGCGCACTGATCGGTTCGATCGGCGTCATCATGGAATTCGCGAACATCGAAAAACTTTACGAGTGGGCGAAGATCTCTCGCTTCTCGATCACTTCCGGAAAATTCAAAGACTCTGGTGCTGAATACAGAGCGATGCGTGAAGATGAAAGAGCTCTTTTTCAAACGATGATCGACGAAGTGTACGGTCAGTTTAAAACGACTGTGATGAAAGAGCGCAATCTCAAAGAAGACGTTGTATCAGAGTACGCCGATGGCCGTGTTTTCACAGGCGCGACGGCTGTAAAAATGGGTTTTGCGGACCAAGAAGGTTTCTTTGAAGACGCCGTGAAGTTGGCGGCAGAGACTGCAAAGCTGGGTGACGATTACGACATCTTTGAGGTTCCCAAAAAACGCGTGAGCATTTTCGATTTGGGTGCTGACGATCGCGAAGACGACGTCAACAGTCTTGCAGAGTATGCGGATATTCTGAAGGGCAAATCTTTCGGACCTGATATTGAAGGCGCGATGAAGTTTATCTTGCGTGCCCAATTCCTGAATCAACCTTTATTGTTGATGCCTGGTTACTGGGAGTAGCCGGGAATGGCCGTAAAGAAAAAAACGAAATCAAAAGCGACGAAGAAGATGGCGAAAAAAGGAAAGGCTTCGGCCTCTTCAGCCGCACGGATTCAAATCGCTCAAGATGTTTGGCCGATGGAGCGTGACGTTCTTTTCCGTCCTGACCGGATGAAGTATGTGCGCAAACTGATAAAGCCGGAAGGCTGCGTTTTTTGTCGAGCGGCGAAGGAAGATGTTTCATTCGAAACTTTGTGCGTGCATAAAACCAAGCACTCCATGGTTGTTCTTAATAAGTTTCCTTATAACAGTGGGCATGTGCTTGTATTGCCGCAAAGACATTGCGGAGATCTACTCAAATTGTCAGAGGAAGAATTTCGCGATTTGCAGGATACCATTCGTTTGACGATGAAGGCTCTGACGGAAGTCTACGAACCCGGGGGCATCAACCTGGGACTGAATCATGGCGCCGTCGCCGGGGCGGGCATTCCTGAACACTTGCATTATCATTTAATCCCACGATGGGCCGGCGACCTTAATTTCTTCCCGTTGATCGCTGAGACTAAGGTCTTGGTTGAAAGTCTCGAGCAGACCTACGAGAAGCTTTGGAGTATTTTAAAAAAATGAACAGAGGCATGACCTTCCAAACGGCTCCGCTAACTCCAGCAGTGAAGTGGTTGCTCATCATCAATGTGGCTGTGTGGTTTATCTTCCAGGTAATCATGGAAGGTTTCTTGCGCGTGCCTTTTACGTCCATCTTTGGTCTTTTCCCGGGTAAAGTTCTTTTCGATTTTCAGATCTGGCAACTAGGCACCTACATGTTCCTGCACTCTTTGCAGGTCACTCATATTCTTTTCAACATGTTGATGTTGTGGTTCTTCGGCGCCGAGCTTGAGCAACGCTGGGGCACGAAATTTTTCCTGATCTATTACTTCGTTTCTGGCATCGGGGCTGCGATTCTTTACTGTTTGGGCGTCTGGATTTACGCTTTGGCTACGGGCTCACAAACAGGTTTGATCGTTCCTGTGATCGGCGCTTCGGGTGCGGTCTTCGGGCTTTTGCTCGCACAAGGAATCATCTTTGGTGAGCGTATCGTTTACTTCTTTATGCTTTTCCCAATGAAGACTCGCTACTTTGTCGCGTTGATGGGGCTTGTGCAATTAGCATCGATGATGACCTCCAGTGTGAGCGGCGGCGAAGTCGCTTATCTGGCGCACTTGGGCGGCCTTGTCTCCGGTTACGTGTGTTTGAAAATCAAATCGTGGTTTGACCGCAATGAGTGGAAGAAAAAATCCAAATCCAAGGGTCGTAACCTTCGCCTCGTTGTAGATAACGAAAAAAACAACAAACCCCCAAAGTACTGGAACTAACGGTCCTAAAAGCCGCAACTGACTGCGTCGCTCGTCGGCGGCAGACTCGGAGTACGCCTTTCTCCTCGCGCCTTGCATTTGCGGTTTTTAGAACCGGTTAACCGTTTTTTACGATTGTTCGCACATTAACTGTTTATAAATTTTGTTGGTATCCTGGCTTTGTTACCGTGGTTTCAGGAGGACTTTGTTATGGAAACGTCTCTTGAAGTGGGTAAGAAGCTTGTTGAGTTTTGTAAGCAGGGTAAGAATTTAGATGCGGTGGAGAAGCTTTATTCTCCTGACATTGTCAGTATTGAGGCGATGTCGATGCCGAATTTTCCATCTCAGGCTAAGGGCATTGATGAGATTCGTAAAAAGAACCAGTGGTGGCTGGATCACCACCAGATCAACTCCGTAGAGGCCCATGGCCCCTTTCCCTTGGGAGACCGCTTTGTCGTGCATTTTAAGTACGATACCGTCAATAAAGACACCCAACAGCGGGAGCAGGGCGAGGAAGTCGGGCTCTATACGGTCCGGGACGGCAAAATCGTGAAAGAAGAGTTCTTCTATAGCATGTAATGCAAATAATGCGATTTGGCGCCGGTCGGGGTTGCTCAAGGACTGGACAACCTCGGTCCAATTCGCTATAAAGAATTCTTCAACTATAAAGGGGCTTTTACTATGTCTTTGGCTCAGGCTAATAAAAATTTGAAATTCGATAAAAGAATGACTGAGAGAAATCTCACTGTAGGTGAAGTTTCTAAAGAAGAGTGGCAAAAGCACTTGGAACAACTTCCTGATCTTTCTCACAACGTTGAGAAGTTCACAATCGACGGTAAGAACGCTTCTACAAGCACAGAAGAATCTCACTAAGATTTTTTTAAAATAAAATAAGATGTATCGGCTAAGCCTCGTCAGAAATGACGGGGCTTTTTTTATTGTTGAGATTGGTTGGCTTGCGCCGTCATCGAGTTGTCGCGAGCGATCGCTGCAGCAACTTCTTTTTGATTAAACGGCGTCCACTCTTCACGAATGATTTTGTAAGAGTCGCCGGCTTTCAACGCATAGATTGTCTTCACGCCGTAGTCGACGTGTTTGTCAGATTCGTAGCGCTGCAAAGTTTTCACCAACAGCTGATCGTTATGTTGAACGATGTAAGGTTGCGAGAGGTGAACTTTGATGTACTCGTACTTGCTCTTCAAGTTCGATTTATGATTTTTCCATGAATCAAAGTTAAAGCCGGGAGCTTTGAAGTCTTTGTCATAGAAGTTCATGTATTTTTCAATGTCTTGTTGTTCCCAAGCTTGGCGCCAAGACTCCACGAAAGCATTCATGCTGACACGGCGTTTTTCGTGTTCGTCTTTAGACAAGTAATTGACGTGATCAAAAATCAAAATCGGCGTTTCACGAAGTTTGATATAGTCGTCGAGTTTTTTGATGACCTCATTACGAACAACCACACAACCGCGCGAACCGCGAGTCAAAGGAACTGTATCGGGAATCGCATGCAGCCAAATGCCTGAACCTGTTTTCTTTTCGCGTTGATCGAAAAGATTCGGGTAGTTGGTTGTGAAAGCCAACGCGCCATACAAGCTGAAAGGAATTTTCGGCTGAGTCAAACGCTGCTCAAGGAAGTAAATGCCCTCCGGCGTTTTGTGATCGTCACGCTTGGTTTTATTTCCACCGGCTTTACCGATGTCGGCAGGGTACTCGTCTACTTTTTTAATCTTCTCACCATTGCGTTCGAAGACGGTCAGCTTGCGCTGCTCTTTATCGACAAGAAAAACATAGCGAGAAAATGCATCGGTTTCAGAGATTTGCAGAAGAGGTGCGGGAAGAGAATCCGCAGTTTCGTTTTGAGACGAGGGCATAGCAGCAGGGCCCGCCCAAGATGGCAGACTGATTAAATATAAAGCGCAGCCTGTGAGGAAAAGTCTCATGACTTTATTATGCGCGGACATGTCTCAGTCTTGTCAAGTGCTCGTCCAGGTGTGTTTAAAGCTTGGACATTTTCGGCAACATTTCCGCTGAAAAAAAGCAGCCCAAGATCTTAAGACCTTCGCCTGATTCACCGATACCTTCAATGATACGAGGTTTACATGGCTGAAACACAAGCGCAGGCTCCCGCACAAAAACCAAAAAACATGGCAATGATTTTTCAAGTGGCATTCGCCGTTTTGAATCTTGCTGTGATGGGTGCCGGCGGTTACATGGTGTATGCCTCGACAATGGGATGGGAGAGTCCCAAAGTGACGGAAGAAGAAGCGGAAAGAGAATTGGCCTCGACCTCGGAAGAAGACACAGCACCGTTGGTTTACACAATGGATAAGTTCACTGTGAACCTCGGTGGCGAACCGAAGCGCACGATCCGTCTTGAGGTGAATTTGCAAATGTTGGGCAAAGAAGGTTTTGAAGAAGTGATGGAGCCGGAAAACCGCGCCAAAGCTCGTGACCGCATTGTCCGTCTTTTAAATGATAAAAATTTTGCCGAGCTCGACAGCATCCAAGGCAAACTTTTCCTTAAAGATAAAATTGCCGGAGAAGTGAACGGCATTCTTCATCGCGGCGTCGTGAAGGATGTGTTTTTCTCTGACTTCGTTGTGCAATAGAACACACCTCTGCCAAAAGTCTTAAAAGTCCTCAAGTCGTTGAATTCAGTCGTCTAGGGTTTCAAACTAGAACCTATTGTATATTCAACGAAAGAAGCATCTATGAAGACACGTTTCTCGATTTTGCTTTTGGGGCTTTGCATTTCCTTAACAGCACAAGCCATCGATCCCACACCTAACACGAAACCGGAAGTCAAAGAGCCGCTCGGTGCCATCAAAGGGTGGACGGCTCAGGATTCTTTAAAGATTTCTTTGCCGGTCACGAAGTTCGTTTTGGATAACGGTCTGACAGTGATTTTGTTGGAAGACCATGCGGTCCCGATGGTGAGTTATCACACATGGTACCGTGTTGGATCGCGCGATGAGTATCCGGGTGTCACGGGCGCGGCGCACATGCTCGAGCACATGATGTTTAAGGGTGCTAAGAAATATGACGGTAAAGCCTTTGATCGTATCTTCCACGAAAACGGGATCACGAACAACGCTTTCACAACAAACGACTACACGGGTTTTTATGAAAACCTGCCAAGTTCAAAGCTCGAGTTGGTGATGGATATGGAAGTGGACCGTATGAGTTCACTTTCGATCAGCCCGGAAGATTTAAAGAGTGAAAAAGAAGTTGTAAAAGAAGAGCGCCGTTGGCGCGTGGATAACAATCCGATGGGATTGTTGCGCGAACTGATGATGGGAACGATGTTTAAGGTGCTTCCTTATAAATGGCCGGTCATTGGTTATATGAAGGACATCGACAACTATGACTCGGAAAAACTGCGCTTCTTCTATAATACGTTTTACGTACCGAACAACGCGGTTCTTGTTCTTGTCGGAGACTTCAAAACTTCTAAAGTTAAAAGCCTGATTGAAAAATATTATGGCAAATTGCCTTCTCGCGCGTTGCCGGAAAGAAAACTTTTGACCGAGCCTCCGCAGAAGGTGCAACAAAACGCGATTTTAAGAAAAGACGTACAGAACAGTTCTTTCGTTGTCGCGTTCCGCAGCCCCGAGCAGGGCTCTCAAGACATGTATGCTTTGGATCTTGCAGCCAACATTTTGGGCTATGGCACGTCCAGTCGTTTGCATAAACGTCTGGTTTATCAAAAACAAATCGCGACATCAGCTTACGCATATAACTATGCGATGAAAGAAGCCGGTGTGATGGGTGTCGGCGTGAATATGAAGCCAGGCCTTGGAACACAAGAAGCTCTGGATATCGTTTACAATGAGATTTGGAAACTAAGAAATCAAAAAGTTTCGGACAAAGAGCTCGAGAAAGCTAAAACCCAAGTGATGAAAGACTTGGTTGATAGTTTGAAAACGATGGATGGTAAAGCGCGCGCCTTGGCGGTGAATGAAATCGTCACAGGAACTTATGAAAGTCTTTTCACGGATCTTGAGAAGTATCAGGCAGTGACTGCCGACGATATTAAAAAGGTCGCGGACAAGTACACGCAACAAACGCAGCGTTCGATCATCACTCTTGAACCTAAGGCGAAGAAGGAATAGTTATGAAAAGAATTTCACTGGCAATCACTCTGCCTCTTATTTGCAGCACTTTCATAGCATGTTCGAGCTCCTCTAAAAAAGACATTCCCGCGGGTTATGTCAGCAAAGGCAACGGCTCGTTCAAGTTGCAGCCTTACAAAGAACTTTCTTTGGATAATGGTTTGAAAGTTTTCTTTATTCGCGACAACAGTCTGCCGCGCGTGAGTCTTACTTTGATGTTGAAAACGGGTTCTGTACAGGAACCCGCTGCCAAAGCGGGATTGAATGCATTGACATCTTATCTTTTAGAGCAAGGAACGCAAAGCCGTGACGCCATGAGAATCGCCGATGATTTTGGTCAATTGGGCTCGGGCATTGATATCACTCCGGGCGCTGATGCGACGACGGTCTATGCGGACGCATTGATCACCGGCTCTGATTTTCTTTTGGATTTATTCGCTGACGTGACAATGAATCCGGCGTTTAAAGACGGCGAGATCCAGCGTCTGCGTTCGCAAATGCTCGCAGGTTTGCAAAAGAAAATCGACAATCCATCTTCGTATGCAGACGACCAAATGGACCAATACCTTTTCGGTGCGCACCCTTATGGAAGAGATATCAACGGTACTCCCGAAGGTCTGAAAGCGATTACGAAACAAGACGTTATTAAGCATTATCTGACTTTCTATCGTCCTAACAATGCTTCTTTGGCCGTGGTCGGAAACTTCAACGAAGACTATGAAAAGAAAGTGAAAGAAGTTTTTTCGAAGTGGACAAAAAGAACCATTCCTGTCGTGACAGCAGAGGCCGCTCCGGCGATTGACGGTTTGAAAGTGAAACTGATCGTTAAAAAAGGCCTCCAGCAGACCCAAGTGCGTGTCGCCCAACTGGGTATTGCCCGCAGTGACGAAGATTATCTTCGCTTGCGTTTAAGCAATGAAGCCTTGGGCGGCAGTTTTGCCAGCCGATTGAATCAGAAGGTGCGCGATGATTTGGGCCTGACGTATTCGATCTATTCCTATTTTGACGTAAGAAAAGAAAAAGGCAGCTTCGAAGTTTCGACATTCACAAAGAATGAAACTGCAGGAAAAACATTGGAAGAAACGTTGAAGGTCGTCAGCGACTACGTCACAAAAGGTTCTCAGGAAGCGGAGTTGGCAGGTGCAAGAAACCAATTGATTGGTCAATTCCCGCGTGCGATCGAAACGGCCGACCGTTTGGCTTACAACCTTTTGGCTTTGGATTTTTACGGAATTCCGGTGGATTACCTGACGAATTTTAATAAAAACGTCGCAGGTATCAGCGTGAAAGAAGCCAACAACAGCATCAATAAGCACCTCAGCCCGACAAATTTCAAAGTTGTCGTTTACGGGGATGAGAAAATTATTCCGCAGTTTGAAAAGTACAAGCCGGAAATTCAAAGAGTAAAATAGATCGGCGAAAAACCAAAAAGGGCGTGCGGAAAGTACGCCTTTTTTTATTGGCGGGGAGATTTCAAGGCGACCTTGTTTAAGCCCTCTTTCCCGACCCATTTTTCCAGAATCTCTTTGTAGCGAGCGGACTTTTTAAGTTTAATAAGTCCGGTTTCGAATTTCCGCAAAAGAACTTTTCCTTCCGAGTTTTTCGCAAAGTGCACAAAGATGGGCTCTTCACTGAGATGCAAAGTGATGCGCAACGTTTTTCTGAACTCCGGATGATGTTTCAAATAATAATAAAGAACGAATTCATCCACGGCGGCGAAGGAAATCCTTTGGGTGTGAACCATACGTAAACTGTTAAAGTCATTCGCTGTAAAGACTTTCAGAATTTTTTTGTTTTCGTCGAAAGCTGTACCGAAGGGAAATCCCGTCGGAAGGGCCACCTGTTTGCCTTCAAGGTCTTTTAAGCTATGAACGTGGTTTTCCTTTTTTTGAATATTAAAAACAATCAAGCCGCGGCTTTTGAAAAGCGGCTCTTTGGGGAACAAAAACTCTTTCATCTCGGCACTGTAGGCAGAATTAAAACAAGCAGGGTATTTTCCGTTGGCTGTAAGAGCGATACAGCGGGGATAGGGGACTTGCATCAGCTCAAGAGGTTCCCCAGCCAGGAAAAATGCTTCTGAAACCAGGTCCACGGAAAGACCGACCGGAAAATTGTCCTTCTTAAATGCAAAGGGCGGCCAACTGTCCTCAACCAGGATCTTATGTGCCTGCCCCGCAAGACAGAAAAGCACTATTAGAAGCGCAGTAAGAAAAGCACGAATGCTCAACATGCGCGCAACGTAACATAACCATCTTTTCGCTGTATCTTAAGATTCTGCAATTGTTCGAATTTTGTTTAGCCGGAAAATAAAAAAAGGGCGCACAGATCGTGCGCCCTTAGAGTTTCTAAGGAATTACTTTCGTCTTTTACGCGCTTTAAGAAAGATAAAGGCGCCCAAAGCGGCCAGAAGAAGAGCTCCGCCTAAAAGAAGGTTCTTATTCTTGTTACCTCCGCCTTCAGTGCCATCGCCTTGAAGCATATCTGCAGGCATCGCAGAACTGATCGGAGCACCCAAAGTTTCAGATCCAGGGCGGATTGGTCCCAACTCGGGTTTTAAAGTCAGATTTTTTGAAGCGATCACACGCAAGCTCATGACGGCTTTAAAGAAGTCCTGACTGTACTTCGTGTAGTATTGTTTGTGCGCGCTGAACGTCACAAGAATCGCGATTTTGTCTTTGATTGTCGCTAGATAACGAGTGAAGTAGTTCGGGACTTCCGAACCCAAGTGCAAAGAGTCCACCCATGTCTGGTCATTGATTTGTACGCTCTTCGCTTTATAAACGATTTTCGACTCGCTCACGCCGCCGCCTTTAAGGTTGATCGTGATAGGAGAGTTCAAGTGAGATTCGTAAAGGGCGAAGGTGTCTGTGGGGCCCACTTCTTTGGCTGTAAGAATGATAATGGCTTCTTTAGCTTCTTTTGTTTGTTCAGAACGACAGACCCACTCGGTTTGTTCCAGATTGCACTTCCAAGTCTCTGGCATTTCGAATGCTATATAAGCATTACGAAAGACTTTTGCATGGGCGCTAAAACTGAGTAGAATAACAGCGAGTGATGCGAAAATTTGAGACTTCATGCTGACCTCTTAGTTGGTAATGCGTTAAGTATAATAACAATTTACCTTCGGATCAAAGAGCAAAGGAGAATTTTTCTGTGAAGAATCTTTATCAACTGACGACCTTTGTGACTGTCATCAGCGAGGGAAGCATGACTGCAGCGGCAGACAAGCTTTATCTTACTCAGCCGGCGGTGAGCCAGCAGATCCGGAACCTAGAGGAAGATCTAGGTGTTGAGCTGCTTGTGCGCGGTGTACGTCAGATCAAGGCGACGCCGCAGGGTGAAGTTCTTTATGAGTACGCTAAAAAAATTATCAATCTGACTCAGCAAGCGGAAATCGCGATCAAATCCATCGGCAATCAAATGAAAGGGCAGTTGCGCATTGGAACGCTCAACTCTTTAGGACTGCACTTGATGAGTCCCATCGTTGGTCGCTTGATGCGCCATAATCCCGATCTCATGTTGAAGATTGATTACGACCGCGGCGATGAACTCATTAAAAGTTTCAAAAAAGGCCAGTACGATATTCTGATTCTGCCGGATGTGAAGACCGAGTTCGCGACGGAACTAGAAAACTCCGATGCGAAATTTTTGGTTAAAGAGGAGATGTGGCTTGTCGGCTCCAGTAAAGACGAAAAGATGCCGCAGCAAATTTCTTTTAAAGATATCGGCGCCTTTGCATTGGTGAACTTCACAGAGGAGTTCCCCGGTTTCACGCATCTTGTGAATGAAAAAATGAAGGCGAACAGCCTCCAGGTGCCGTCCATCTTTGAATCTGCCAACGTAGGAACACTGAAACGTGTTATCGAAGCGGGGTTAGGTTGGGGGTTCTTGCCGGCGCATTCAATAAAAAAACAAGTGCGTTCAGGGCGTTTGAATCGCGTCTATGTCAAGGATCTGCACTATGAAATCGACCTGATGTTCTATAGTAAAAAGAATTCCGAGAACAAACCTCTGATCGATATCTTCTACCAAACCATGGCCCAACAAGAAAAAGGCTAAAGAACGCTCGATCACGCCCAACTCCTGCGTTAGGCGTCGTCGCCGTACTTTTAAATACGGCTTCCTCCTTCCGCCTTGGATTTGGACGTGCTTGAGCGTTCTTCCGGAATTTGGTCGAGTCCAGAATAATTCCTTAATGGTTGGAACATTAAACATTGTTCGCTTTTTTGCCGAAGTAACTCATTGAAACTATGGCACATAAAGGACAGGCAATGACGAAACATCGCTCCATTCAAGTGAAACTTGCAGTTCCCATTATTCTTATCGCGCTTCTTGTATTAGGCACGATGACTTTTTTAATGGCGCGCAAAGGACATGAAACCGCGAAAAAAGCGGCGACAGATAAAACCGTTGCAACAGCCCGCGCTTACGCGACAGAAATGCGTTTGGAAGTCGAGCATGGTCTTGATATCTCTCGCAACGTGGCGCATTTTTTAGAGGCTTATAAAAAGAACGGTCACACGAACCGCGACTCCGTAGCTGATGCCCTTCGTGAAATCCTGGTGAAAAATAAATTTCTTATCGGGGCATGGACGGGTTGGGAGCCGAATGCTTGGGACGGTCGCGACAGTGATTACGTTTCTGCAAAAGGACACGATCAAACAGGTCGCTTCGTTCCGTATATGAACTGGGAGGGTGGCAAAGCATCCTTAACTCCCCTGATTGGTTATTCGAATCCGGGGGAAGGCGATTACTACCTTGTTCCAAAGAATCGTCAAAAAGAAACAATGGTAGAGCCTTACCTTTATCCTATCGACGGCGTGCAAGTTCTTATGACTTCGGCTGTTGTGCCTATCGTGCTTGACGGTAAATTCCTGGGTGTTGCCGGTGTGGATTTGCCTCTGAAGGAGATTCAAAAGAAAGCGTCTTCCATCAAACCTTTCGAAACTTCCGAAGCCTATCTTGTGACAGCGCACGGAAACTTTGTTTCTCATCCTGACGAAAAACTTATTACGAAGCCTGCGGAGTATCCGTTTGAAGCGGATAAATTTAAAGCCGCGATTTCAAAAGGTGAAGAGTTTGTTGTAACGGGTGTGGATCCTAAAGATCAATTGGAGTACCTCTATGTCGTTACACCGTTGCCTGTGGGTAACACCGAAGAGCCTTGGGCTCTGATCGTGCGCACGCCGACAAAAACGGTTTTGGCGGAAGCGAACTCTATGGTGTGGACACAGATGATCATTGCCTTAACAGGCGTTTTATTCCTGCTAGCTGCGGTTATTTTAATCGCTCGTTACATTTCTAAATCAGTCAGCCGTCTTTCAGAGAAATTGCAGAACTCCGGCGATCAAGTGTCAACGGCGATTCAGCAGTTGTCCATTGCGGGACAGTCATTGTCTCAATCTTCCAGCGAATCGGCGGCTTCTTTAGAAGAAACTGTCGCTGCTTTGGAAGAAATGACATCCATGGTGAAAATGAACTCTGACAATGCGAAACAAGCGGCGTCCCTTTCTGCGGCGTCTTCGGACGTGGCGGTTCAAGGTGAAAAAGAGATGCAAGAGCTATTGTCTTCTATGACAGAGATTTCCGCATCTTCAAAACAAATTGAAGAGATCATCAACGTCATCGACGATATCGCTTTCCAAACAAATCTTCTGGCGCTCAATGCTTCTGTCGAAGCGGCCCGCGCTGGCGAACATGGAAAAGGATTCGCAGTTGTTGCTGAAGCCGTTCGTTCTTTGGCGCAAAGATCTGCCTCCGCAGCCAAAGACATCACAGGTCTTATCAAAGAATCTGTAGAGAAAATTGAACGCGGTACTCAAAAGTCTGCGAAGTCAGGCGATATGTTGAAGAATATCGTTCAGTCCGTGAAAAAGGTTTCTGATTTGAACACGGAAATTTCGTTGGCGAGTGAAGAACAGTCCACGGGAATTCAACAGATCAGTAAAGCGATGAATCAATTGGATCAATCCGTTCAGTCGAATGCGGCATCGTCAGAAGAGATTGCAGGCACGGCGGACGAAATCAACACGCAAGCGCAAATCATGAAAGCGGTCGTTGACGAGTTGAACCTCGTTGTTTACGGCGAGCGTGAAGCTTCTGCCTCCGCTCAGGTGATTTCTTTCGAATCTGCAAAGGTAGCTGCTTCGAAAGCGGCTTAAGCTCTTAGCTTCAGGCAATAATTTCAACTGTGTCAGAAGTTGACACAGTTTGTTTCAAAATAGTGGACGGTCGAAACCGAGGGGTGTAGATCGTTCGCTGCATGGAACCTTCCCGGGAAAAACGTAAAAAGGTCACCGCGACCAACTTCAGAAGTCTTCTGCAGGCTGAGCTTGTGGAAAGATGCCGCTTTAACCCCAGCTACTCTTTAAGGGCCTTTGCGCGCTCCTTGCGTGTAGAGCCGTCGGCGTTGTCCCAAATGATTAATGGCAAGCGTCCTATCACAGAGAAAATGAAGCTGCGCCTGGGGTCTGCCTTGGGGCTTTCGGTTGAGCAAATTCGTCGTCTACCAGTCTCTGAACAAGAAGAGTCATTCAACTCGCATGAACCTCAAAAGCAAAGTTTGGACGAGTTTGCCCTGATTTCGGATTGGTATCATTACGCGATATTAGAACTGACTCACGTGTTTGATTTTAAACCGGAGTCGGGATGGATTAGTCGCCGCTTGGGAATCACTAAGTCGGAAGCAAATATTGCGATCGAACGTTTGTTTCGCATGAACTTACTCCGCAAAGAGAAAAGCCATCACTGGGTGGAAACTTCGGAAAATGGAGAGTTGACGCATTTAACTCCGGCGCAAACTTCGGATGCAGCAAGAAAATATCAAATTCAGCTTCTTGAGCTTTCCCAAAGAACCGTGCAAGAGGTCGAGTTAACTCAGCGTAATCATACGTCAGCGACCTTCTGTTTTGACGCCGCCGACATGACAGAGGCCGTAAAAAGAATTACGGAATTCCGCCGCGCTTTTGCACGGGAATTCCGTCGTCCTAAAAACGGCAAAGAAGTTTATCAAATGCAGATTAGTTTTTTTCCTTTAACCACAAAAAAATGAAAGGAATAGTTATGAAAATGCACATCATTCTTTCCATCATAGGTCTTAGCCTTCTTGTCGCGGACTCGGCGATGGCAAGATTTAAAGAGGGCGGCGGGGACAGTGTTTCCTTTTATTGTGAAAGTGCCGAAGGCGGTCATCCAATCAGTGTGAAAGGCTCATCACTTGGCGGCGAAAAAATGTCAGTCACGGTGTATAGAGGCGCGCAGATTATTCTCGAGGAAGAAGGTGTGTTTTACGCGGACAATCTCACCTACTCGGGCCCCGATGTTAAACTCACGTTGGGCACGCCTGGAGGAATGATCTATAGCTGGGGCAGAATGTACTACTCGCTCTCTGTAAACTGCACGTACTAGTAGAAACTTCCTGTGTCAGAAGCTGACACATATTGTGTCAAAAAAACTGGAGTTCAATAAGAGTTCATCGTAGAAGTGCCGCAACTTCAAACCCTACGAAAGGAACTCTTTATGAAAATGAACTTGGTGGTAATGATGGCAGCTCTGACTTTAATCTCAACGGCGGCTATGGCGCGCGATTCACAAGAAAGTCACGATGTTTTTGTCTGTGGAAGTCTTCCCTATGTTGACTCCGCTTTAGAGGTTGTAGGTATTGCAGATGAATACACGGGCGCGATCGATGTTATTGTTCTCCTCGGAAACACAGTGGTTGCTCAAGACCGCGGGCAGTTTGTTGAAGGCACGACGACGTGGGAAGGTGACATCTTCTCTATCTACTTCGACAAGATGACCGTGTTAACCGCGAAAAAAGAAAATGCTGTGTTGAGTGTAGGACAGTCAGACTCTTTGCTCTGCCAATATCCGAATCTTCCATAACTGAATCCCCAAAAAATGAAAAGGAAGGACGCAAAGTCCTTCCTTTTCGGCTTCAGCACGCCTTGCAGGAATGATGGCTGTTCTTGGTGCCACGGACAGTTTAGATGTGATCACTTCTGATGAGAGCATCAAAATTCAATGTGGACGTAACGCCGAGGCAGCCACTTGCGCCATGCGCTTTACGCCATCCGTTTCTGCAGAGCAGTTGGGTGTAACACCTTCTGCTGATTTGGAAGTTTCCTTTGAAAGCTCTATGCAAGATTTTTTGTGATCAACCTTAGTAAAGGGCGTATTTCCGTTTTGACGCAAAAACGCGGTGCTGAAAGAGCAAAGTAGAATTAAAAGATCACGCTGTCAGGAAGACCCAAACGAGCCGCGATGATACGCACGATTTCACTCGCGGTTTCTTCCAAAGCGCGTTCTGTCACGTTGAAGACAGGCCAGCGGCGGTTTTGTTTGAATATTTTCTCGGCGTATTCGATCTCTTTGGCGATGTGGCTCATCGAAGCGTAAGAGCCGCCGGGATCTTGCCCGAATTTTTCCAATCGACTTTTACGAATTCTTTGTAGTGAATCCATATCGATAATCAGTCCAACCACGCGGCGCTGATCAATCTTAAATAACTCTTCTGGCAGGGGTGTATCCAACACCAACGGGACATTCGCGACCTTCCAGCCTTTATGACTGAGGAAGATCGACAAAGGCGTTTTACTTGTACGGGAAATGCCGACTAAAACGATGTCGGCTTTATCCAGCTCTGCAAACGTTTTTCCGTCGTCGTGTTTCACTGTGTACTCAATGGCTTCAATACGCTTGAAGTAACGCTCATCCACGGCACGCAAAGCACCCACTTGGTCCTCGGAGTGCTCGCCAAAGAAAGTATCTAAAGTGGAAAGTAAAGGCCCCAGCAAATCATAATGAGGAATGCCTTTGCCTGACGCCATTTCGCGAATCTTTGCGCGCAAATGCTGGCTTGCCACCGTATATGCGAGCATTCCGCGACGCTCGAAACATTCCTCAATGACGGCTTCGGCTTGGGTTTCTGTGCGCACGTTTTTACAACGAATGATATTGATGTCTTTGGTTGAATACTGCACAAGCGCCGCACGAATCATCGTCGCCGCCGTTTCGCCAGTACTGTCCGAGAGAATATAAATCGTGTAGGTGTTAGAACCGCCGTCAGTCATTAGTCGGCAAATCCATTAATCAATGCGCGACGCACGTTTTCGATATGTTCTTTCAACCACAAATCCGCCATCTCTGAAAACAATAAGAATGCGAAATCGGGACTCGCTTTCATCAGCAAGCATGTCGTTTTATTTTCAGGATCTAAATGTTGTAGATGAAGTTTTTCAAGCATTGCTTGGGAGTCCGTGCGCAGAATCGACATCATCGTCATCTCGGGAACTTTCACGATCATCTTTGCGTTGTTTTTAAGAAGCTGAGACGCGCCTTTGTAAAAAGACGCTTGCGCGCGCCATTGCCCGTCGTTGTTTTCCAAAAGTATGCCGGCATCAAAAAGCAAAGCAAGACGCGAGAACACGACAATCGCGCGATCAATGTGATCTTCAGGTAAACCGTGAGAAAGGCCGCGCACCAAAGCCAGATCGCGGGATGCTTCGAAAGGCGCTTGTTTGCGATCGGTCTCTTCCACTTTGCTTTCAAAATCATTGTCCAAGAAAGACTCGAAACGTCTTTGCAACATGGTGATTTTTGAAACTAAAGTTTGCGACAATTTTTCCATCCGTGAATGCTCCCGCTAAGCTGTGTCACTTTTATTTTGGGGAGGATTCGGCTTTTAATCAAGCACGACAGTGAAATCTTCGAAGGTGTGGTGAGTCTGCCACGCGAGTTGCAGGTTCCCGGTACTTTGTCCAGGTGGCAAGAAAACACGCAATGATGGCTCTTTCAACTTTTGCCAAATTTCAAAAACTTGCGTGGTCCATTGTTTCAGATTGCCGTCCCACGGAAGCAGAACAACCCATTTGTTCGGCAGAAGTTCGTGAGTTGCAATCATCAAAGGCGCCGACGGTTTGATGTCGATGGATTTTTTCTCGAGCTCCGTCTCGGCTAAGACTGTGCGCAAATAGTTGGGAAGAGACGGGGAGAGGTGACGAGTCGATTTACAAATTTGAAAATTCAAATACCAATCGAGCTTAGCTGTCCATTGCGACTTGTCCAAGTCAGGCACGATCCACAGGTCGGAACCGGGATTGAGGGCGCTGGCTTGGGAAAGCACGCTCATCGCCATCAGTGCACCTTGCTTACTTGATCAAGAAGGCCGTTTACGAAGCTTGCAGATTCTGTCGTGCCGTATTTTTTCGCGATCTCTACAGCTTCGTTGATCGCGATGTTTTCTTTGATCGGCTCGTGCGAGAATTTCATTTCGTAAACCGCGACACGTAAAATGTTACGATCGATCGTTGCCATGCGCTCGACTTTCCAGTGGGCGCTGGATGCTTGGATTTTAGAATCAATAGCCGCTTTGTTCTGTTGCACGCCTGTCACAAGCAGGTCGGCATAGCTGATCACTTCAGGATCAAGGCTTTGCTCGAACACGTCTAGGAAAGTTTGGTAACTGATCTGAGGAGCGAACTCAGTTTGAAAAAGGATTTGGAGTGCGAGTTCGCGGGCTTGTCGTCTTGCTGTCAGTTTCATTATTCGGCTTCTTTTCGTTTTCTACAAAGTTCATCGCTGTGAGACTTAATTGTGGATTATTTGCATCGACAAAATCAAGCAGTTCAGCGTCCTCAAGAGTCTCCACAAACTCTTGCACGTCTTTGAAGGTTCTGTACACGCTGGCAAAGCGAACGTAAGCCACGTCATCCAGTTGCTTGAGTTCGGCCATAACCTTTTTGCCGATAAGACGGGAAGAGATTTCGCTTTCTCCGCGGTTCACAACCCAAGAAGCGATTCTTTCCACGACAGCATCAATCTGTGCCAAACTCACAGGACGTTTTTGGCAGGCAGCTTGAAGTCCTTTAAGGATTTTTTCTTTGCTGAAAGGTTCGCGGCGACCGTCTTTTTTGATGATGAACGGGAAGGCCAACATGATGGTCTCGACTGTCGAGAAACGCGCCTTGCATTCCAGACATTCGCGACGACGACGGATGCTTCCGTCTTTTTGCACGCGAGTATCTAGAACCCGGTCATCAGCATGTCCACAAAATGGGCATTTCATAGTCTTTAGTCCCGTCCTTCAAAAGCTGCCTGGAGATTAGGGAGAGGGGCTCTATGAGTCAATACTCATTATGTCCAGGATCAAATAGCATTATGCGTCATAGACTTACCCACCGAGTTAAAACCTGGCTAAAATAGAGCTTAGAAAATGAGGTGCGTGTGAAGACTTTTCTATCAATGATTTTGCCCTTGTTCTTAAGCACAGTCGCTTTGGCACAGGAATCTCAACCCATTGTCGGCCGTGAAGCCGCTGCGAAGTATTTTCAAAAAAGAGATCCAGCGCAAACATCTTATCAAGGTGGTTCGTCATCGGATCATTATCTGGCTTTGCACTTTGGCCGTTATATCTCTTCGCAATCTTATGATTGGGGACCGAGCGGGCAAGAGGATGACGTCGGAGGAAATTCTTTCGGTGTCACTTATCGCGTGGGCGAGTGGTACAACTCCATGGATCTCAACATTCGTATCGAGTATGCGGATTATGATCTTACGGGTGAAAAACCTTCAAAACTTTCTTTCATGCCGTTGATCACCTTTCCTGATGCGGGTTCACGTTTCCCTCTCTATTTCGGAGCTGGTGCAGGCCTTGGCGTGTTTTTAAAACAAGTCGACAGCAAATCCGCTCTTTCGCTCGATTATCAGTTGGTTTTGGGCGCACGCTTTTTCGATATCTTGGAAAACACTGGATTCTTCATTGAAGCTGGTTTAAAAAACCACCTGCTTTTGCTCTCTTCTGGGCAGTTGAACGGAACCTTTTTAGCCGCTGGCTTGGTATTTACATTTTGAAAATTCATAAACATCTCGTAGAAACAGTGATCTCGGCCCTTGATGAAGTCTTTGAACAAGGGCAATACGCCGACAAAGTGATTCAAAGAAATTTGAAAGCGCAAAAACAATGGGGCTCTCGCGACCGTCGTTTTTTTGCGGAGACTGTCTATGAGATTGTGCGTTGGGAACGCCTTCTTAGTTATTTAGCGGATGACAATGATTTCTGGAAAATCTGGGGAGCTTACTGGGTTCGTCAAGGGCACGAGCTTCCGCAATGGGATGAACTGGAAGGTTTGTCGGCGCAACAAGTTTTGGCTCGGCAAAAAGACATCCCTTCATTCGCCGTGGCGCAGTCGATTCCAAACTGGATGGACGAGCGTTTGGCGCAAGAGTTGGGAGCGGAATACAAAGATGTCGTGCGTGCTTTGAACCAACCGGCGGAAGTTTTCTTGCGCACGAATATTTTGAAAACAACTCCGGATGAATTACTGAAGACTTTGGCAGATGCAGGAATTTCTGCAACGAAAGTGTCGCCGGATTTGCCGCACGCCTTGAAACTCACGGAAAGAAAAAATGTTTTCATCACCGAACCTTTCAAAAAAGGTCTTTTCGAAGTGCAAGACGCCGCTTCACAAATGGTGGTGCCTCTTTTGGATGTGCAACCGGGTCATCGCGTCGTCGATGCTTGCGCCGGCGCCGGAGGCAAGAGTCTGCACATGGCTTCCTTGATGAAGAACAAAGGGAAAATTATTTCTTTGGACATTCATGAGTGGAAACTGAAAGAACTCAAAGTGCGCGCTCGCCGCGACGGTGTGGATGTGATTGAAACGCGTGTGATTGACTCCAGCAAAGTCATCAAACGTATGAGTCAAACGGCGGATCGCGTGTTGTTGGATGTACCTTGTTCCGGCATGGGCGTTCTGCGCCGTAATCCTGATTCAAAATGGAAGCTGACTAACGATGAGATCTCGCGCTTGCAACAGCTGCAGTATGAAATTCTTACGACTTATTCGGATATGACGAAAAAAGGCGGGAAGATGGTCTATGCGACGTGCAGCCTTCTGCCGAGTGAGAATGAAAAGCAGATTGAAAAATTCATGGCCGAGCACGGAGAGCACTGGACTTTGCTCAAGCAAATTCACCTTCGTCCAGATAAAGAAGGTTACGACGGCTTCTATGCCGCTCTTCTTGAAAGACGATAGTCCAAAAATCGCTGTGGGGCCCTGAGTTTTAGGCCCCCTTCGTCCGATAAAGATTCTGTGAAAAAGTTCTTTATCTTTCTTAGTTTTGCGGTGACTCACTTCTTAGCAACGTCCTCTTTGGCGGGAACTCTTGTCGAAGTGGGCGGTACTTATTTGTCTGACAATCTCACGACATCGAGTACGACGACTTCGACGAAGTATTTCTATAACGTCGGCATTCTTTTTAATTTCAAAAAGACGATTTGGGGCGGGTGGAATTATTCGGGCATCTCGCACACTGATAAAGTGACAGAGACGACGACGTTCACCTCTCAAGACACCGGTCCTTACATGAAATGGCAGTTCGGCAAAAACGAATTTTACAGTCTGAGCGCCGCCTATAATATTTTGAGCCGCGGTACTTTCTCGGATGGCACAACCAGCGAAAGCTGGCAGGGGACAAGTTTCTGGATTCAGTTCGGCTTGATGCCCGAATTGAAGCCGGGATTGCACGTCGGAGCTTCCATAAATTATTACCTCGCGAATTACACAAAAAAGACTGTGAGCGGCGTGGAATCGAGTGCTTCGAACTCTAAGTCCTGGATATTCCCCATGTTAGGCTTCACGAAGCAGTGGTGACGCACCAGGACGAATAATTGCCTGTTCCGTGTCTTTTCATTTGAAAGCTCGTATTCACCTTGATAGAACCCCTGGGCAACAAACAGGGGGTCCTAAATGATTCGTTCACTAGTAGCTATGGCTTTGACTTTGGGAATGGCTTCTTCAGCTTTCGCAATCGACAAAGCATACTTCGAAATCAAAAAAGTAAAAGTATCTGACGTTACAGAGCAATACGCTCAAAAAGAATTGTTCGCGAGCGGCGTGAACGGTTTGAACCAAGACTGCAACTCTTCTCAATTGCCTTTGGAGCCAAAATTCACTGGCGACAAAACTTTGGGTTCTGTAAATCCTTTGGATGCTGTTGAGTTGATCGTAGACCAAATCATCAACATCGGTAAAAAGATCTTCAACGTGATCAATGCAGGTCGTCCTGTAGTGAACATCAAGATCGACACTGCGAACGCTCTTCCAAAAGGTTTGACTTGCTGGTCTGATCTTTCTGGCTGGAACATTCCTCAATCTAAAGTTTACAACGTTCAATACTTGAACGGTTTCGATATGGTTGTTGTCGATTACTCTTACCGCGTGACTTACACTGCGGGTGGTTCTGCTGACGGTATCGGTAAATACATCACAAACGCGACTTTCCAACCTGCGAACGTTTCTGTTGGTTGGGGCTTCCAATTGGATGCAACAGCTGTGATCCCTTCTGTATTCAACACAGGTTCAAAGCGTGATCCAGTAGCGGGTATGCAAATGAACATGGAGTGGAAAGTAACTTCTCCAATGGCGCATGAGCAATCTGTTGAGTCTTACTTCGTAAGCGGTGAGAACAAACTTATTCAACTAGACTAGTTTGCACTTCGGCTAAAAGAAAATCTTGAGGCCTGACCTAATCCCTGCGCGATCGGTGACTGTGTCATCCGTCGCAGCAGGGATCTTTGTTTTCTGGCTCTCCTTGTACCAGGCACCGAATATGCGCACGGCTTTGAAGTCTATAAAAAGCCCTGCTTCAGTGATACTTCCTTCGACATCTCCTAATTCATCCGTGGAGGTGGGAAGGAAATAACGATAACTTCCATCAAGACCAAAATACTTTGTTAAATAAACCTGCAAAGACGCCTGTCCAAATTGTTGTGACAAGCGGCCCTGAGCGCTATCCGCGTATTCGCGCGTGCGCAGTCCATAATGAATCGTAAAACTTGTGTTCTGAATCGAGTTTCCTAAAAGCCTGATGTTCAGCATTCCCGTCGTATCTGTGAAATGTTCTTCGGTGTTGTTTTCATATTCTCCTGTCAGGCCCACAAACTGCGCGTAAGCAGACAGCTGTCCTGCATAGGACGTAAAAGAAGTTTCACTCGGAGTCGTGCCTTGCACTTCCGTTTTGAGTGAATTGTAAGAACCGCCGAGCATGAATTCAAACGGCGAAGGTGAGTTCATCGACAGCCACATATCCATCATGCGATTGCGATTTTTCATCTCCAGCCATTCCGTCAGAGACCAGCGACCTTTTTCGCGATTGGCAGCTCTCTGAGTGAAGTCGATACCGCTGCCCCAGCGGCGGCCGCTCTGAGCCTCGGCCATGGCTGAAAACGTGATAATGCACAGTAGAAGCAAAGATGAAAACCTAGACATGTCCCTATTTTCTCGCTTTTATGTGGGAAGGTCTAAGAAATCCCATATTGATACGACGTTAACGTCTCAGAAAAGGATACGTTGTGGTTCATGATTTTGATCCCTTTGCATTAAGAATTTCCGGTGATTTTGGAATTCGTTGGTACGGACTCTCTTATATGATGGGTTTCATCTGCGCTTACTTGTTGATCAAGTGGTTGGCGCAAAGACAAAGAGCAGGGCTTGCACCCAACATGGTCGGTGACTTTATCACGTACGCGGCGATTGGCACTTTGGTGGGCGGTCGTTTGGGATACGTTTTGTTCTATGCTCCAGATCTTCTCTGGAAATTCAAATCGTCCTTTCCCTTTTGGGGAGTGCTTGCTGTCAACGAAGGCGGGATGGCGAGCCACGGAGGCATGATCGGTATCGTTGTGGCGTGTTTGCTTTACGCGCGTAAATACTCTGTGAACGCTCTTTATCTTTTTGACCTTGTCGCCGTTTCCGGTCCTGTCGGTGTGTTCTTTGGTCGTATCGCCAACTTTATCAATGGCGAACTTGTTGGTCGTCCTTGCGATCCTTCTTACCCTTTGGCTGTGAAGTTCCCGCAAGATATTTTCGCATGGCCGGGGCAAGATATGGCGAAAGTGGCAGAGCTTTCTCCTGTCGTTGAAAAAGTGGGTGTAACACGCGAACAATGGTTGGAGCTGGTCGATAAATTCCGCTTCGATGTTGCTGCCCGCGATCAGGTTTATTCTGTGATGAATAAAGTTGTCGAGTCGATCCAAGAGGGCAACACGGCGGTGAAAGAAGCTATAGCTCCGTTGTTGACGCCTCGTTATCCGTCGCAGTTGTTTGCTGCTGTCGGTGAAGGCTTGCTTGTTTTCCTTGTGCTTTTCTTCTTGTGGAGAAAACCGCGTAAGCCGGGCTTTATCGCTGCTTGTTTTATTTTGATCTACGCCGTGGTTCGCGTTGTTGATGAACACTTCCGTATGCCTGATGCGCACATTGGTTTCCAATGGCTGGGTTTGACTCGCGGGCAGTGGTTGTCGGTGGCCATGTTTGTTGTCGGCTTGATCATGATGTTCGTTTGGACTCGTGCTAGTTCTTTGAATATTCCTGGATGGGGCAGAGGGCATTCCATCAAGTTGAATCGCAAGTAGTTTCTTGTAAGCGCGAGGTTTTGGAGTTCAGAAGCGTCTTTGCTGACGCTTCGTTCGACCCGGGCCTCCTGCCCTTGTCGCTCCTGCCTTAGGCAGGGGGCCATCCAGGCCCCGCGAAGGTCTCACTCGGTCATCAAAGCCGCTTCTGAACTCCAAAATTGCGTTAAAGAAAATTTCAATTCAATTGATGAAATGCTTTCGCATCAGAGAAGACTTTAACTCAACTGATAGATGCTGTGCTTTGCAGGCTTTTCTTTGTTTAAAGGTGTCTTGATATTTCTATTTGTTGGCGGTGCCGAGGACTCGGTTGGCTTCGGATTTTAGTTGTTTGATGAGTTTTGGGTCGAATTCGGGGAGTTTGGGGTTGAGGGATTCGAGGCGTTTGACCAGGATTTTGGAGATGATGTAGTTGCGCAGGCGCTTGTTATCGGCAGGGATGATGAACCACGGGCATTCTTCGGTGTGGGTGGCGGTGATCGCTTCTTCGTAGGCGTCGTGATACTTGTCCCAGTATCTGCGTTCGGTGAGATCGCTTAAAGAAAATTTCCAGTGTTTATTAGGGTTGTCGAGGCGCTGTTGTAAACGATGCGCTTGTTCATTCAAACTGATGTGCAGGAAGAATTTTAGCAGGACGGTTCCCTCGTCTATGAGCATGCGTTCAAAGCCGCGAATGTCTTTGAGGCGTTGTTTGGTCATGTCTGAAGGTAATGTTTTGTGAACTCTTGGCACAACATAGTCTTCATAGTGACTGCGATTGAAAATCACCAGTTCGCCTTTCGCGGGAACATTTTGGTGGATTCGCCAAAGATAGTCGTAAGACATTTCAAGATCCGTCGGCGTTTTGAATGAGACGACCTTGACCCCCTGGGGATTCGTCGTACCGAAAACATGTTTTACGGTTCCATCCTTTCCAGAGGTATCAAGGCCTTGTAAGACGATGAGTATCTTATGCTTGCGTTCGGCAAAAATAACTTCCTGAAGATCCGCAAGCTTGTCACCCAGGCGGTTCGTTTTTTCTTCCAACTCGCTGTTGCGAAGATGCACGAAATGATCGCCGTGAGTGGGAAAAGAGGAGAGGCTCTTTTTACCTAAGAAGAAATCTTTTTCCTTGGCCATGCTCTCCTCTTTTCTTTGTTGAGAAGTTTTTTTTACCAGACTCGCGAGATCGATACCGATTTCGCTGAGATGTTTCCTGCGGCATCGACAGCAGCTACTTGGTAAGTGTATGTCACTCCTCGGGCAATGTTGTTGTCTGTGTAGTTCAAGTACGTTGTTTCCGCATACTTCACACCGTTGCGATAGATGTAGTATTTATGAACACCGACGTTATCGCTGGAAGCGCTCCACGCCAGATTTACGCGCGCAGCTTTACCACCGCGAATCGTGCGCAAGTTGGCAGAGAAGTTCTGCGGCACACTTGGCGCTGTTGTATCAACGGACGGCACCGGAGTTGGTGTGGGTGTCGGCGTTGGCGCGGGTGTTGTACCCGCCACGAGAATTCGGGATGTCGCATCGACCGCGACCGGAACTCCAGGAGCGGAAAGCAGGGTGTTTCCTACGCTTGGATTCACGATATTAAATGCGGACGTCGTCAATGCAGATCCCGCAGTGGAATCTTTCAACGTCAGATAAAACTTCTGCGTGTTGATATCCGAAGCAGCCAAAGAAGAAATATCGAAGTAGAAGGAGCCCGCTTTTTCAACCGTAGTTCCATCAAACGCATATCCGCCACCACGGTTCACGAAAGCAAACGGAGTCCACGTTAGTGAAGGAGTGCTTGCCGTGTTCGCGGAAGAACCGAACGTCAACGCCATTTGCGAGCGCAGAGCATGTGACATATTCACTTGTGCCAAAAGTTTCGGCGTATAAGGCGTGTAAATTTGATTGAATGAATAACCGCTTTGAGTCAGTTGGACACGACCTGTTGGAGCAAAGTTAGGAACTGTCGACGTCGCACGGAAAGCATCATAAGAAGCCCACGCATAGCCTTGATTTCCCCAGCCTGTGCCAAAAGAGTTTGCGAATTTAAACGCACCCAGCTCTTGGCTTTCGACGGCTCCGTTGTTGTTGATGTCGACCCAAATGTTGTCGTCATAACCGACAATCGTCATCGCATGTCCTGCGATTTTTCCATTCAAGTGAGTGGCAATGTATTGACCCACGAATGGATTTGAACCCACAAGCGGATTCGCTTGAACGCTACGGAAGACCCAGCTGTTAATATAAGTTCCGACAACAACCACGTGACCGTTGGCAAGGAACTGCTTTACGTTCGCCATTCCCGCGTCGGTGTTGATGACCATATAGGTATTAGGTTTCAAACGCGAATTGATCGCGCGCTTCCAGTGCTCTGAATTCATATCCCATCCGCGCACATCGGCATCGTAGGGAAAGTCCGTCATCAAAGCGGCGCCATGTTTTTCCTGTACGGCAAAAGCGTCAGAGAAAGCCGAACCGTTGTCGACGCCACCGTTGATCATATTGTAAGTCCACTTCGGAGAGTAAACGCGGGCTCTTTGTGTCTTGTTGTCACAGCCCAATGTCAGACACACTTCGTGGCTCATCATATAGTAAGTCGACGCGAAACCGACGCAAGAGCCGATCGAGCCTTGATTGGCAATCGCAGGAAAGGCGGGAAGATTGGAGTTGTCCACTTGCGCAGGAGCTGAGCCTAAAGTAGCTTGCGCCATGTCTCCGGAAGATGTAGCTCCATTGGTTTCTTCCACTTCTAATTCAGGCAAAGAAGGATTCTCCGCGATCGGAGCTTCGCCGCGCGCGCGACGTTCTTTGTTCACACGCTCAACACCCAAACGATTGGGACGAACCTTTTTGATTTTTCTTTTGTGCAGTTTTTGATTTTCTTCCTTCGTCATCTCTTTAAGACCTGGACGTTCGAAGGTAACTTGCGCGATGGAAGGAGAAACGTACAGACTTAGTGTCAGAGAAATCGCGACTCCGACAGGTTTTAAATAATTCTTCATTCAAGATTCTCCTAATTTTTTTAAATATATTAGAAGACAAACTGCAAAGTTCCCTAGATGAATTCTGGCAACAAATCCGAATGCGAGGAGACAATAGCGCTTTTGCGTTTGAAAGATCGACATATTTTTTTGACAAAACAGATCTGCAAAAACGGCGAGAAGTTTAATGTTTTAGACTTTGGCCAAGTGTTAAACGCTGAAAAAACAAAGGGCCCGTCACCGAGCCCTTTTGATTTTTTAAATTTTGAAATCGAAGGTCTTCAGATTTTCGCGGCTGATCTCGAACTGCTCTCCAGAAGAGAAGTTCTTCACCGTCACAGTTTTGTTTGCGACTTCGTTGCCGCCCAAAATAAGAGCGTAGTGCGCGCCGACTTTATTGGCTTTTTGCATTTTCTTGCCCATTTTTCCTGACAAGAAATTTTCTGCCTTTAAGCCGCGGGCGCGAATTTCGTGGGCCACTTTCACACTTTCGTCTTCGCCCTGATCGTCAGCGCCAATCACCGCGATCAAAACTTCTTTTTTGTTCGCGAGTTCTTTCGGAGTCAAATCGGCAAGACGGTCGATGCCCGCAGCCCAGCCGACTCCGGGAGTTTTCGGGCCGCCCATTGTTTCAATCAAACCATCGTAGCGACCGCCGGCAAGAACAGTGCCTTGTGCGCCGAGTTTCGATGTCGTGAACTCAAAAACGGTGTGACAGTAATAATCTAAGCCGCGCACGAGATGAGAATTTACTTTATAAGGAATTCCCAAACTCTCGATGCCAGCTAAAACTTTCTTGAAGAAAGTCTGTGACGTTTCATTCAAGTATTGTTCAAGCTTCGGCGCGTTTTCGTTTAATTTTTTGTCGCCTTCGTCTTTGGAATCCAAAATGCGCAGCGGATTTTTTTCCAAGCGCATTTTGCTATCCGCAGAAAGCTGCTCTTGGTGAGTGGTAAAATATTGAACAAGAGCGTCGCGATAAGCGGCGCGGCTTTCGCTGTCTCCCAAAGTGTTGATTTCCAACGTACACTCTGCGGAAATACCGATCTTTTGTAGGAGATCCCACGCAAGTGCGATGCATTCGACGTCCGCAAGAGGAGAGTCATAACCTAAACACTCTGCGCCCAATTGGTAAAATTGACGATATCGACCTTTTTGTGGTCGCTCATAACGAAACATGGGACCGGAATAATAAAACTTCAATGGCAGGTTCTGCATCATGCCTTCAGAGATAAAAGCGCGTGCAACTCCCGCAGTCCCTTCGGGTCTCAATGTGAGTTTTTCTCCGCCGCGATCTGTAAAATCATAAGTCTCTTTATTCACAACGTCGGAAGTTTCGCCCAAAGTGCGATGAAAAACGTCAGAAAATTCGAAAATAGGAGTTTCAATCTCGCCGTAACCGTACAAAAGAGCCTTTTCGTAGGCAGATTCTTCGACAAAACGGAAGACAATGCTGTCCTCGGGAAGAAGATCACGGGTGCCGCGCACTCTCTGGATTTTATTGCTCATATTTCGGCCTCACTCTTATCAGGAATTTCCTTTATATCAGAGCGCCGGGCAGTGCGCAAAGCTATTGCAATTAAGAGGGGGCCGATCTTTAATAGATTTATGGATATGAAGAAGTGGGTCCTTGCAGGTGTTTTTATTATGGCGGCCATCGCGGGTGCGGTGATCTATCAAGTCGTGGGGTCCCGTGGCGCGGCTTCCCTGAATGGTGTAGAGGTCGATTGGCGTCTTCTTGGCGAAATGGACTACATTACCGGCAGTTCTTCTTCCGAATTAAAAGCTCTCAATGGCCAGGCAGTGAAAATTCCCGGCTTTATGGTCCCGTTGGAGGATAATCAACGCGATGTAGTTGAGTTCCTCCTAGTGCCGAGCCCGCAGGCTTGCATTCACGTTCCTCCTCCGCCGCCGAATCAAATGGTGTATGTGAAGATGCGCAAGGGGACGGAAGTCGCGGTGGGACCGATCTGGGTGCATGGCACTTTAAATTTAGTCACTAAAAAGTCGATGTACGGTGATGCTTCGTTTGAGCTCGTTGGTGAAGTCGTGGAGCCGTACAAATAAATTTTCAAGGAGGTACTTATGTTAAAAGTTCTTCTCTTTTCGATGATGGCCCTGGCGGCACGCGAGCACGGAGCCCATGTTCATGGTGAAGGTCACATGAGCATCGGTATCGATGGTAAAAAAGGAAAAATCGAATTGCATGCGCCGGCGAATTCCATCATGGGATTTGAGCATCAAGCCACTTCAAAAAAAGACAAACAAAAAAAGGATGCGGCTTTATTGAAGCTGGAAGAGAAAATTTCCGAGATGGTTTCTTTTGATCCTTCGTTGAAGTGCGAAATCAAAAAAGAAATCTTCGAAGTGAATCAAGAAACGAAACATGCTGATATCGAAGCGGAGTTCAATATCAGTTGTGAACAGGCGCCTGCGGGCAGCACGATGACTTTCAATATCCAAAAAGTGTTTCCGCATCTTAAAAAAGTTCAAGTCGATGTCATTGCTGACGGCGTTCAAAAATCAGTGCAAGTACTGAAGAACGGAGACAGTCTTGAACTCAAATAGTCCTCTTGTCGAGATTCGCGATCTGCAGTTCACTTATCCTAATCAAACGACTCCCACTCTTGAGATTTCCGAGTTTTCGGTGAAAAAGGGCGAGGAGTTGTTCCTCTTTGGGCCAAGTGGTGCCGGTAAAACGACGCTTCTTGAACTCCTTTCCGGTGTTCTTCAACCGAGCAAAGGCAGTTTGAAAATTTTAGGTCGTGATTTGATGACAATGAGTGCTCCGGAGCGTGATGCGTTCCGGGCGGAACACATGGGCTATGTGTTTCAAAGCTTTAATTTGATTCCTTATCTGTCCGTGCGTGAAAACATCGAATTGCCGTTGTATTTAAGTCCTGCACGCAAAGCGCGTTTGGGTACGACGGTAGATACCGAGATGGTGGTGCGCGCCCTGTGCGGGAATCTTGGTATTGCCGAGCTTCTCGATAAAAAAGTGACTGAACTGAGCGTCGGGCAGCAACAGCGTGTCGCTGTGGCTCGTGCGTTGTTGGGAAAACCGGATCTGCTTTTGGCGGATGAACCGACCTCAGCGTTAGACGCTGATCACCGCGAAAAATTTTTGAAACTTCTGTTTGAATTGGCGGAGCTCTACGGGACGACCGTTATCTTCGTCTCACATGATCGCAGCATTGAAAAACTTTTCACTCGTTCCATCTCGTTGAACTCTATTAACAAGGTTGTGTGATGATCTTCTTAAAATTGGCCCTGAAGTCTTTGAAGAATCGCGCTTTTGCCACGGCATTGACGGTTATTTCTATTGCTCTGAGCGTGGCTTTATTGTTCTCGGTGGAAAGAGCCAAACGAGCTGCGGAAGAAGGCTTCACGCAAACAATCAGCAAAACGGATTTGATTGTTGGTGCGCGCAGTGGTCCATTGCAACTGATTCTTTATACAGTTTTCAATATGGGAAATGCGACTCACAATGTTTCCTATGAGAGCTATCAGGACATTAAAAAACATCCGGCCATTGCCTGGACGATTCCGTATTCTTTGGGGGATGGTCACCGCGGGTTTCGCGTGGTGGGTACGAATAATGATTTCTTTAAGCACTATCATTTCCGTGGCGACCGTAAAGTCGAGCTTGCACAAGGTGTCGAGTTTCAACGTCTTTGGGATGTTGTGATCGGCGCCGATGTTGCACGCACCTTGAATTATCGTTTGGGAGATCGCATTGTTGTTTCTCACGGCGTGACTCGGGGTGAGGGTGTGCAACAACATGATGACAAACCATTTGTCGTCTCCGGGATCATGAAGCCGACGGGGACGCCATTGGACCGTGCTCTTTATCTTTCTTTAGAAGGAATGGAAGCCTTGCACATCGATTGGCAGGAAGGGGCGGCACCTACAGCGGATAAAGCCATTCCTTTCGATAAGATTAACAAAGACAGTTTACAGATTCACACGATCACTTCGTTCTTTATCGGCACGAAGTCGCGTATTGAAACTTTGAAACTGCAAAGAGACATCAACACCTACAAAGAGGAACCGCTTCTTGCGATCATTCCCGGTGTGACCTTAAGTGAGTTGTGGCAAAACCTTTCTTATGTTGAAAACGTTCTGCGTATTATTTCTTGGATGGTTGTTGTCGTTGGATTTATGGCGATGCTGATCGCTTTAACAACAACATTGAACGAGCGCCGCCGTGAGATGGCGATTCTGCGCGCTGTTGGCGCGAAGTCCGGGCAAATCGTGGGACTCTTGGTTTTTGAGTCTGCGGTCTTGACCGGAGCGGGCATCCTTCTTGGCATTTTCTTGTCGTGGGCTTTGGCGCTGATTCTGCGCCCATGGATTGAAATGGAATTCGGTCTTTACTTGCAAGGCCCGCTTTTCACATCGCGCGAACTGATCTACGTGCTTGTGACCTTTGTCGGCGGAACAATCATCGGCCTTATCCCCGCACTGCGCGCGCAAAAACTCGCACTCAAAGACGGCCTCTCCGTAAGACTCTAAAAAAGGTGCACGGTGCTTTTATGCGTCCACGCAGCGTTAAATGCGCTGTAGACGTAAAAAAATCACCGGGCACTTTTCTTATTTAAAGATGGGTGTTGTGTTTTTTTCTGCAAGAGCTTCTTCAAGCCAGAATTGAACGCCGTGGTGTTCTTGGATGTTTTCCATGTAGCTCAGGGCGGTTTTGTTTTTGATTTTTACTCCGTAAGAGAGGAAGCGGAAAACGATCGGTGCAAAGAAGGCGTCGGCAATCGTGAACTCACCGAAAAGATACGGGCCTTCGCTTTTTTGGAGGGCCCCTTCCCACATAAAGAGAATGCGTTCGATGTCTTTCACGGTGCCGCTCAATAGGTGGCGCGCCTCTGACTTTAATTGCAAATCCATGCTGAGTTGCGAGCGCAAGGACATGAAGCCGGAATGCACTTCGGCAGAGTAACTGCGAGCCAATGCGCGAAGGGCAGGATCCGCCGGCCAAAGCTGAGCCTCTGGGGACAGTTCGTTGAGGTATTCCGCAATAGCTAAGGAATCCCATACAATGGTTTTCCCGTGTTTGAGGGCGGGGACTTTGCCGGAGTTTGTATATTTTGCTATGTTTTGCCCCGTTTTAGGGGTGTCGAGCTTTATAAGAATTTCCTTAAATGGCAGGCCCGATTGGACCGCCACCAGCCATGCCCGCATCGACCAAGAAGAGTAGGTTTTATCGCCAATAATGAGTTCAAACACGGGCTTATCGCTATGTACGTGGTAGGTCATTCCGGGCTCCTTTTGACCCTCAGTCTATACCTTTGTCCATGTGTGTCAATATTTTCCTGGACCCTACTTTTTTTTAACTATGAAACGTGAATGAATTGGTTTATCAATCAGTTTCAAATCAGTCTCTGTAGAGTGCTTAGGGCATGGTGCCCGTTTCCTCTTAGGGCTCCCAAATGCCAGTGGAGGTTATAATGGGTAAGAAAATTTACGTAGGAAATCTATCCTACTCTTTGGATGATCAATCAATTGCAGACGCTTTTGCTCAATACGGTAACGTAGAATCTGCACGTATCGTAACTGATCGTGAAACAGGTCGCAGCAAAGGTTTCGCTTTCGTAGAAATGTCTACTGACGAAGAAGCTCAACTTGCTATTTCTAAATTGAACGGCGTTGAACTTGCTGGTCGTGCTATGAACGTTAGCGAAGCTAAACCAATGGCTCCTCGTGAAAATCGTGGTGGCTTCGGTGGTGGCAACCGTGGCGGCGGCCGCGGTGGTTTCGGCAACCGTTCTCGCAACTAATTTTTCTTCTTTATTCGAAGAATGATAAAGGGAGTCTTTATGGCTCCCTTTTTTTTGCCTTCTTCTTGTTTGGTTAAGCGGGTCGGCTTTGGCAAAAAAATCTTCCAAAGAAATAGCGAGAATAAGATCCTTGATATTCGGAATGAAAATTAGGTTTGAGTGGTTTTTCTCAACACCGCGATCCGGTTCAGGCCCTGTTTCTGTGGACGGAACGTTGGGGTTGAGGGGTGGAAAAGTTAAGGGAGCTTTTGGCTCCCTTTTCTTTTTTTTAAGCAGCGTCTTTGATTTTTACTTTGTCGGCGGCTTCGGCTTCGTAGTCGGAGTACGGGGTTTTTACTTCGATCATTGTGCCGTCGGCGGCGCGGTAGCCTCGGACTTTGTACATTTTGAGGGCTTCGGAGCGGCCTTTGACTTCGGCGGCGCCGGCGAGTTCGACTTTGAATTCTTCGCCGACTTTTTCAATGACGGAGTCAGTGACTAACAAGTCAGCGCCGAAGGCTTTCGTTGAAGCTTCGATACGGGATGCCGTGTTCACTGTGTTTCCGATGACCGTGTACTCCATGCGTTCGTCAGAACCGATCGTTCCTGAAATTGCCGTGCCGGCGTGCAGGCCCATACCGATGTTGATGGCAGGCTGGCCGCGAGAGATGCGCAGTTCGTTCAGGCCTTCCAAAGCTTTGCGCATTTCCAAACAAGCGCGAACGGCGTTGTGTGAGTCGCGGTCGGTGCTTCTCGGCGCGCCCCATACGGCCATGATCGCGTCACCGATAAATTTATCGACGACACCGCCGTGAGCGTTGATGATTTTAACCATCACACCAAAATACTCATTCAACATTTCAACGACTTCTTCCGGAGAACGTTTTTCAGAGAAAGCCGTGAATCCACGGATGTCCGAGAAGAAGACGACAACGTCTTTAGATTGACCGCCGACACCGATGTCCTTGCTGATCAAATCTTCCGCAACAGAGGAGCCGTGGAACTTCGAAAAAAGACTTTTTACTTTGTCGCGTTCTTTAAGACCTTCCGTCATGTGATCGAAGGCTTCGGCGAGGTCGCCCACTTCGTCATGGGATTTGACCTGTGTGCGGGCTTTCACATCGAAGTTACCTTTAGAAACCAAGTTGATCATCTCGGCCAATTTTTCAATCGGGGAGGTGAGGGTCATTGAGAATAAGAAGATAAAAAAGATCGCCATCGAGATCGCAGAACCTGCGACGAAAATCGCTCGGCGCTTGACCTCGTTCGATACTTCTAAAATAGTTTCTTCGGAAGTTTGCGAAATCACCGTCACACCGAAAGAAGTTTTAACGGAGGCTCCGAAAAAGTTTTTATCGGTGTCGGGATCAATAAACTTCGTCTGGAATTGCGGGGATTTTTGCACCAAAGCTTTTTGTACAATCGGGTACTTGCCCATATTGTAGCGAGCCATCGCTTTTTGCTCGTCTTTGTGCGCGATCAATTCGCCGTGACGGTCGATCAGGTATTGCGTGCGCTCTGAAGGATCCGTAAATGGTTTTTCAAATGGAGCAAGTGTCACGTCGGCTAAAGCAATGTGCGTGATTTTGCCGTTGGCATCACGAATGAGCGGGATACCAATCGTCACCATCGCAGGAGCTTTTGGATAAGAGGCGTTCTTAAGTTCGACAGTTCCTTGTGCGACGGAACGCAAAGGAAACTTCTGCCAAGCGCGAACGTTGATCATGTAGTTGCCGCTTAAACCGTACGGTTTCAGCACATCGTCTTTCACACGGCGAGCGACCGTTTCAACGGACGTACCATCGAGTTTCAAAACTTCAAGGGCGACAAAGTTTTTATCTTTTGTGAAAGCAAAGTCGAAGTCATCACTTGTGGAGGTTTGCGAGTTCGTGCCTTTCACCAAAAGGGAAGCACTGGTGCGGGCTTTGTCGACCAATGAACTGATGATGTTTTCAACTTCCTTCGCTTTTGCAGAAGCGGATTCCAAGTTCGAGATGTCGACTTGTTCGGCGGCTTTTTTCTCGAAGTATTCAGAAGAAATCCAAGTGATCGTTCCGGTTGCGGCAACCAGGATAAGGATCGTGACGGTAATGAGTTTTGTTGAAATAGGTATTCTCATAACATCTCCATGTCCTAGAAGGCCCACTCGGCGAAAATATTTAAATAGTTCCCTACGATCGTGGACTCGTTCACGTCACCTTCCACAGCGAAGTTGTCGGCGGCAGGCACGGCTTTGTAAGACATTTTGTCTTCGCGGCGTGCATAGCCTACAAGGCCTGTGAAAGTGGGTGTGAAACGGTAGCTTCCTAAGAATCCATATTGAGTTGATAACGAAGGCGTCAGCGGCTCGCCATTCGGAGTGCTGATTTTCATCAACGACATATACATGTGCGCATTGACTTGAATACCCAGCTTTGGAGTCAAAGAGAACCAGTATTCCGCACCAAAGTGCGGACCCGCCGAAGTGATTTTTAGATCCTGAGAGGAGCCCGAGAAAGGATCACCCACAGTTTCAGGAAGTTCTTTGTAGTAGGGTCCAATCTGGAAACGCAGTTCGCCGCGATCGCCCATGGTTTTGCGATAAACGGCATTCGCTTCTGCGGAAGCAAATGTCTGAGTTTTTCCGTTGAACGTAAAACCACTCATGTCAACGATACCTAAAAATCCCCACGGCGTGTAGGGGCTGAACCAGCCAAGACCCACGCGGCCTGTGCCGCCCAAAGCGCTGTAAGCAACTGCAGAGTTCTTTTCAGGGTTAGAACCGCGGAATTGCATCTCGGTGATGAGGTAACTCGCCACCGCATACCATCCGGTGACGCGGTCGATGGACTTACGCACTAACGCCGTATACTCCGCTGCCGGAGAACGATCGCCATGACGAACCTTAAAGCTTTGTTTTGCTAATGGAGAGCTCGGGCGCATTTCTGATTTCGCGCGCACAGCCACTTGATAGCGACCACCGGGCCATGTTTCGTCGAATGGCAAAGTTTCTTCCTGCGTGTCTTGAATGACTTTGTATTTTTCCCATTTCTTCGATGCCTCATCGAAACGAAGAACGTAGACGTCGTACTTTGTTACGTTGTCGGGACGTGTCCAGCGGATTTCACGCACGAATTCGCTTTCAGGCTTTTCGATTTTTGGATTTTCTAAAGCCTTACCAAGAACAGAGAATTGTCCCACGGAAGTCGCGTCGCTGACGATGCCTTCTTTATTGGAAGAAGAAACTTTCCACGTATAGTTCATCGCAACGGGAACTTCTAAAGAGAGTTTGGTCTCTTTCAGTGTTTCCGTGATTTGGGTTTTGCCGTCTTCGGAAGTTAAAACGAATTGGTATTCATCAGCGCCACCGACCGGAGCCCATTGGAAATCCATCTTCACTTTGTCATTTTCTTTCGTTGCGATACGCGAACGTGAAGCCGGGAATTTCAAAACAGCCGTTTCCAGACCGACGTTGAATTCACTTGGCGGGGACCAGTCCCCAGGAACGCCACGATAGTCGCGCGAACGCAGTTTCATCATGTACTTTCCAGGAGTCAAACGTCCGTTCCACGCGGCTTCTTTCACTTTGAAAGTAAAAGTTTTCGCTTCGTCTTTTTCGGACTGTTTGACTTGTTGCAGTTCGATCTCGTAAGACTTTGCACCTTCAATGGCTTCCCACTCAAAGTTCACTAAACGGCGATAAGGCGCCGCCCAGGCCGTCGCCGCCCAGAAAGTGAAGAGGAGAATAAAGAATGTGCAAATCCGCTGCATCAATTCACCTTGATTTTCTTCAGTGTCGGCGCGCGAACGTTGGATTTGTCAGGCACCAACAAACGACGAACACCGCTTGTTTCACTCGCGCGTCCATAATTATCTGTGGCGAAAACTTCCACTTCGTATTCACCGGGAAGAAGATTCTTTAATGACGTCATGTTATTCGTGTAGCGCGTGCGCTTCAGCTCTTTGCCATTTTTGCTGATCGTGAGCCAGTATTCTTTAGCACCTTCGAGTTTGCTCCACTCAAGTTGCGTGCGACCGTCCAAGGAAGCTTGCAATGTTCCTTCTGCAGGCACGAATTGCGGTGCTTGCAACAATGGCAGAGGTGACACGGTCAAAGTTTGTGATGCCGCCGTTCCTAAAACTTCACCGTCTTTATTCAAGGCCTCAATCGAAGCGATGTAGCGACCCGGTTTAGGTACCGGAGCCACGGCTTTGGTTTCTTTGACTTCCATCGTTTCGGCCAAAGCAGGATCTTCATTTTCCGCATGGTATTTCACGCGCCATGTGCTGACTTGGTCCGCTTTGTCGACTTTCCAGCTCAGACCCAGACTTGGTTTTTCGACGTAATATTGAGTGTACTGAGTTTGCGGAATTGTGAAGTCAACCTGCACAGGCACAAGCGGAGGTCGTTCCACCTTCGCTTGCACTTGGGCGGCCGGTTTCACAGTGAACTTCTGAACTTTGCCTAAAAGAGGTTTTTCAGAATCCATATAGTAAGAACTCATGCGCCAGTAATAAGTTCCCGCATTTAAGCCAGGTAAAGTGTACGAGTCTTCTTTGGTGAAAGTTTTCGCCGTGAGCTTTTGTTTTAAAGTCGCGTCCGTCCAGACTTCCAAAGTCATCTGTTTTGTATCATCGCCTTTTTGCCATTTGAAAGTCATATCAAATGGAGTCGCCGTTGCGGGGATCTCGGCATCCGCTGTCGGGAAGACGACTGTCGGTGCATAGCGGGCGAGCACCTCTGTTTTATAGATCGGGCTTTCGGCGACCATCTTTCCTTCTGGTGACATCGCTACAAGTTTCCAGTAGTGACGTCCGAAGGAAAGCGGAGCCATTAATTGATTTTGATTCAAAGAAGCTTTGCTGATCTCTTTCAAGTTTTTACGATTAGGGCCCGCCAACAAAGACACTTGCGTGTTTGCAGGGAAGCCTGTCCATTGGAACGGAATCGGCTGAAGAGCCTCCGCATCCATAGCGATCGGTTTTTGTGGAAGGGGAGTCAGGATTTTCACTTCCGTGCGTGACGTCAGATCTTTGCTTTGACCATCATTGCCTTTGATCGAAGCTTTACCTTCCAGGACATGGACATCGACGTTATTGCCGCGACCTTTTGAAAGAGACGCCGAAGCTTGCGAGAGGTCGACTTTTCCATTTGCTGAATTCAAGACAAGCCCCGGAGCGTCTTTTTCTTCTCCACCGGACTTGGCGTTAACGAACAAACTACCTTCCATCAAATCAAGAGCGATTTCGCCTTCGGATTTTTTAATCACGATCAAAGACTCCGGCTCCAAATCCAAATAGCGATCGGAGTCGACGAATTGAATGCGCACCTCGCCCGCTTCACTCGTACGAATGGCTTCGCCGTTGTAAAGAGGTTCACCGGTGTTAACGAGTTGCCACAGAAGACGGGAGGCGGGACGGCGTTGAATATCATCAACAACTTTACCCACGTACGCTAAAGGTTTTTCATTTCCGTAAGAGGAATTGCGCGCGCCTGTGGACTGATACCAGTACCACGTCACTGCGAAAACAGAAGATGAAATCAACGCCGCGACAAGCAGACGTTTCCACTGTTTTTTCATCAAAACCTCCTCAATTCTTTTTCGGAGGATATGTCGCGATATTAAATGGAGCTTAAGTCTAGGTAAGACCCGCTGTTGAAATTTTGTTAAGATCTGGCTCTGGCACTTTGCTGGGAGATGGTCTAGAGTCTTGCAATATGGATAACAACAAGAACTACATCACCCCCGAAGGTCTAGCAAAACTCAAAGCCGAGTATCATGAATTAATGCATGTCGAAAGACCCAAGCTTGTTGAAGTCGTCGCCTGGGCCGCGAGCAATGGCGATCGTTCCGAAAACGCGGATTATCAATATGGTAAAAGACGTTTGCGCGAAATCGATAAGCGCGTGCATTTTTTGACGAAAAGAATTGAAGATGCCGAGCTCGTTGATCCTAAGCAGATGACGGGGGAAAAGGTTTTGTTCAGTGCCACGGTCACCTTAGTAAATGAAGACGGTGACGAAGTCGTTTACCAAATCGTCGGCGAGGATGAGTTTGACCCAAAAAAAGGAAAAATATCCTGGAAGTCGCCGGTAGCGCGAGCTCTTCTCGGAAAAAAACGGGGCGACGAAGTGCGAATTGTTAAACCCGCCGGAGAAGAATTCGTCACGATCGAGAATGTCGAATACAAGTAAATTTTTCAGTCTTCTTTAAGATCATTTTATTGTTTGTCTTTGCGGGAAGAATTGGGGACACTCCGTTTAATCGGGGGGTCCATGAAATCACTTATTCTTTGTGCATTGTCGGTTTCTATCGTTTGTTCATCTCACTTTGCGGAAGCAAAACGCCGTCACGGCCAAGAGCCAAGATCTTCTCGTACATTTGAAACTCAGAAAGGATCGCAACAAGGGGCCTTTGTTGTGGATGAATCCGCGAGTGACTCGGATATTATTCGTGCTATCAACGACCAACGCCGCGTGAATTTCGTTGAGGGCGGCAGTATGACGGTGGTGAGCGTGTTGCCTGACGACACAAACGGACGTGAACATCAAAAATGGACGGTCCGTCTTTCTAATGGAAAGACGATGCAGGCTGTGTATAATTTGGATATGTGTCCGCGTGTGCCGCTTAAAAAAGGTGATGTAATCGCGATGGGTGGCGAGTTCGTATGGACACAACGTGGAGGCCTGCTTCACTGGTTGCATAAAGATCCGCGTGGGAATCGTCCTGCTGGATATGTTTACGTGAACGGGAATTACTATTGCAAAGACTTGAACTAATTCCATGTGAAGCTCCGTTCTGGGCCGATAGCGGTCACGGACAAACTTTGTGGGCGCATTTCCTTAAGTCGCCTGAGCTCAATCATTTAGGGAAAAATTTTGAAGTCGATCTTCCGGATGGAGATCGACTTTTTTGTTTTTATCTCCCGGGTCCTTCCGATATCGTTGTGAGTCTCTTTCATGGTCTTTCTGGAGACGTCTCGGCAGACTACATGCAGAGAACTGCGCTCTTATGTCAGCGCATGGGACACACTGTGGTGTTAGTCAATCATCGCGGGGCGGGGGTGGGTCTGCATCACGCGAAACACCCTACGACGAAGTAGTGCGTGATGGAGTTCGCTATCCTACGCAAGCTCAGGAATTGGGTTTAGATCAAGAGCGTCCTCGCTATGATTATCGTAAGCGCGCCGCTTTCGGTGCGACTCCGAAATATGGCAAGTCAGGGACACCGTCCTCGAGTGGAGGCGGTTATTCCGGTGGATCTTCGCCGTCGCCTTCGTTCCCACCGCCGCCGACCTTTGATGATTTTGGTGATGGCGGGTATGTGCCAGCGCCAAATATGTCAGATGATTTTGGAGACGTTCCGCCGCCACCACCACCTCCACCGCCTTCTTTTGGCGATGATTTTGGAGGAGGGGGATTTGGTGGAGGAAGTGATTTCCCACCACCGCCGCCGCCACCACCTTTCGGTGATGAGGGTGGAGACTTCTAAAGGAGCGCTGTCGTTTTAAGATTCGCGCAGAAGTTCTTCGGTTTTAAGGCCGGCGTATTGTTTGATGCCTCGCATGAGGTACCAGAAGATTCCCAAGAGGAAAATCATAGAAGGCACCATGATGATGGCCATCGACCACGTCGTCATCTTCGCGATTTGTTCATTGAGAACTTGCGATTGCGCTTCCGCCGTCAGATTCGTGTCTATATTAATGAAAATACTGCGTGCAAGAACGAAGTTGCAGACCGCGCTGAAAGCAAACGACAAAGACAGCCAGTAAGTCGCTTTTCTCATGTGATCATGAAATTCTTTTTGTTTGCCATGTTCGGCTAAACGCTGCTCTAGCAAATCCACTTTCATTACGGAGGGATTTAAAAACAGAGTTTCGACAAAAGGTTTTTTCGTAAAAGCCGAGCCCAGGACAAAAAGACCTACAAGAGTTGGAAAGGCGGCTTCTTTCACGGCAAACCAAAAACCATGCAAACCCAAAAGCGCGAGACCTCCCGTCAAGAGAACATTGAGAAGACCCAACGCCGAAAAGGCATTCACTTTCTTACGTTGAATAAGGTCGTACGTTCCGTACGCCAAGGGAAAAGCCAGCGCTAAAATAAGCGCGGCGACCGGCCCGATAAATTTACTGAGTTTGTTTAATATAAGGACGGGAAGAACGATGTTAAAGACGAGGTTCCACAATCCATTTTCTTGTTTCTGAGCTGGAGTATCGGCGCGCATAGCTAGCATCCTTGTCGTCTTCCGACAAAAATGCAAGCTGCGCTGTGCGTAGGAACAAGTTAGCGATTCAAAATGGCGTTGTCCAAGCGGAGCAAATGGTTCTTATAGTTATAGCGAACCAAACGGCATTTATCGCCAAGTTCCAGTCCGCCCTTGATGCAAAGATTTCCGGCAGGCGTATTCAAAAGTTCTTTGATATCCGTCAGGATATTGTGGGCAAGCTGGGCATTTTCTTTAGGAAGCACATTGGAATAAGAAACGACGATTTCGAGGCGCGCTTGCAGGGGCTCTATGGAGTTCGCCGCATAACCGAAGTCTTCGAGCACTTGGCTATACATCTTCTTCATTTCTTCATAGTCACCGGGAGCGGCCTGACCTACAGAGGTGAAGCCCGCGAGAATCGCAACGGCCAAAAGCGCTTTTTTAAAAGAAACCAATGTCATGTGTTCATCCTTTCTGAATGATTTTTTTTCTTCAGCGAAATATAAACCAAGTCATCCAGAAAAAAATGAAAAAGCAAACGTCGTTAAACTCTTTCTAGGGCTGTTCTTAACTTCTGCGAAAGTTCACTTTGTGTGAATCCTCGAGGGTCTCTTACGTCGACGGCGAAGGCGCTGCAAACTCAGCGACTCCGTTGCCGATAAGCTCTTCATTCAAAAAGATTTTGTACTCGATGGGGCAGGCTTTCGAGAGCATTGCGGCTGTTCCGCTATATTGATGCGTGGATCTTTTCACGGCCTCGAGAAGGGATTCTTTCTTTTCTGTCGCGCTTGTGAGGGAATACCGAAGATCAATCCGTTTAAAAACTTTAGGGTGAGTGTCCGTAAGATCAGCACGCGCTTCGAGTTCGAGGCGGGAATATTCAACTGCGAATTTTTTGAGCAGATCAATGACGTCCGTGCCCGTGCAGCCACAAAGAGCGGCCAACAGAAGCTCCTTGGGGGAAGGGCCCATCGGCTTTCCTTCAATCGCGACGTCAATGTCTCCAGTCATGCCGCGAATTGAAAAACGAAAATGATGCTGATCTATTCTTTCGACCTTGGCGCGCATAAAAACTCCTTCGCTTCCGTTGTGTGCTCTTAGAAAATAACGGGTTCGGAGTTCTGTTCAAGTTCCTTCTTTGAAATATGTGAGGCCCTAGGCTTGGTGCTGAAGTCTCCGGTGGAAATTTCGCGTCGATAGGGTAAGATGGGGGCGTAGAATTTTAACGCATATGCGTCATGGGTGATTGAAAAGCAGGTGTCTTATGCCCGAACTTCCCGAGGTTGAGGTCGTCCGTCGCGGCCTTGAAAATATTCTTAAAGAACAGCCGGTGCTGGAAAAAGTGGAACTCAAGCGTAAAGATTTGCGTGAACCTATTCCTGCGAAAAAAATAAGCACGCTGGTGGGGGAGAAGCTTCTTTCGGTGGAAAGACGAGCCAAATATCTTCTTTTGTGGACGCCCAAAGGCGCGATGCTTTCACATTTGGGGATGACTGGAACCTGGCGGGTGGCGGAGCCCGGGGATGAGCGTTTGCATGATCATATTTATCTTCACTTTAGCGGCAACCTCCGCTTGGCGTATCGGGACCCTCGGCGTTTTGGTTATTTCGATTTTGTGCAAAATCCTCTAGAGCACCCGAAACTAAAGGGTTTGGGGCCGGAGCCTTTAACAAAGGACTTCACCGGGCGAGTGCTGTGGGAGAGCTTACGGGGAAAAAATGTCGCATTAAAAGTGGCATTGATGGATCAGAAAATAGTCGTCGGTGTGGGAAATATCTACGCCAGCGAAGCCTTGTTTGCCGCGGGAATCAAGCCCACTTTGCCGGCGCAAAAGCTGTCTGCAGAACGTGCGGAAGTGCTTGTTAAAGAGATTAAAAAAATTTTAACTCGCTCCATTGAGCAGGGTGGTTCTTCGATCAGTGATTTCGCTCAAGCCTCTGGGGAGAGTGGATATTTTCAGATGAGTTTTCAAGTGTACGGCCGAGCGAAAGAAGCTTGTGTGACTTGCGGGCAACAGGTGAAGTCGCAAGTCTTGGGTGGACGAAACACCTTCTGGTGTTCGCGTTGCCAAAAATAATTTTAAAATTTCGTTTGCTAAGCGGCGGCGTTTTTGTGTAACTTAAGCCCTAAGTCGAGTTTGAAAACAAAAATGCGGACTCATCGAGCCAACTGATAAGGCGAAGGTGGGAAGGCACAAATTAATAAAAACGAAGGGACAACAACAATGAAAGCAATCGTTATCGCTGCTTTGCTAGCACTTTCTTTCACAACTGGTTTCACTTGCTCTAAAAACCAACCTGCTGAGCAAGCTCCAACAACTGAAGCTACTCCTGCTACAACAGAAGCAGCTCCTGCTGAAGGTACTCCTGCAGCTACTACTGAAGCAGCTCCTGCTACTACAGAAGCAGCTCCTGCAGCTCCTGCTGGCGAAACTAAGTAATCTCTGCGCAAGCTGAATACTTAGATTTGGAAAAGCCCTCGCAAGAGGGCTTTTGCTTTTTTAGAGTTCTTACTCAACTGTTTTTGCTCCCGACATAATTAAGTTCTCTCTTCGAACAATCATGCTGTTTGAAAGGAACTCTTCCTCACGTTTTCGTATCTATATAGATATGGACCTGAAGCTCTTGCACATCCTCACATTAAAGAGTCTAATTATTGGTGTATTCAATAAAGGAGATACATCGTGGATTCTATCAACTCTTTATACGGGTTTTTTCTGGAGAACTGCACGTGGGCTTGGATACTGGGCTCCCTCGTTCTCTTGTTGTTCGTAGGCTTTTTTGGCAGCCCTCTGATTGTGTGGACAATCGCTTTGGCAGCGATCCTTTTCGGATTCGGTGCTCCGACGTGGTTATGGATCGTGTTTGCTGTTGTGGCTGTGATCTTTAACATTCCAGCGATTCGCGCGGCTTTGATTACTTCCGGCGTTTTCGGCATTTTCAAAAAATTCGAATTCCTGCCAAAAATCTCAGATACAGAAAAAGCGGCTTTGGACGCGGGTGTCGTGTGGGTGGAGAAAGATCTCTTCTCTGGAAAACCGAATTTCTCCAACTTGATGAAAGAGTCTTACCCTGATCTGACTCCGGAAGAAAAAGCTTTCATGGAAGGCCCTGTGAACAATCTTTGTAAGATGATTGATCACTGGAACATCTATAAAACAAAAGAAATCCCGCAAGACATCTGGGATTATATCCGTAAAGAAAAATTCTTGGGCATGATCGTTCCGAAAGAGTACGGCGGATTGGGCTTTTCGGCTCTTTGTCACTCGGAAGTGATCATGAAAATCTCTTCGCGTTCATTGCCAGTGGCGATTCAAGTGATGGTGCCAAACTCTTTGGGCCCTGCAGAGTTGCTTGCGCACTACGGAACTGAAAAACAAAAATCTCACTGGTTGCCGCGTTTGGCGGATGGCCGCGAGATTCCTTGTTTCGGTTTGACAGAGCCTTTGGCGGGATCTGATGCCGGTGCGATCAACTCCACAGGTGTGTTGTTCAAAGGTCCGGATGGAAAAATCCAAATCAAATTAAATTGGAACAAACGTTGGATCACTTTGGCAGCGATTTCTTCTGTGATCGGTTTGGCTTTCCGTCTTCGCGATCCAGAAAATCTTTTGGGTAAAGGTGAAGATCTTGGTATCACTTGCGCGTTGATCCCTGCGACAACTCCTGGTGTTGTCTTGGGCCGTCGTCATGATCCATTGGGAACTCCTTTTTACAACTGTCCTACGCAAGGTAAAGACGTTATCGTTGACGCTGAAGAAGCGATCGTTGGTGGTATTGCCGGTGCTGGTCGCGGTTGGATGATGTTGATGGAGTGTTTGGCAGCAGGTCGTGGTATCTCCTTGCCGGCACAAGCGACAGGCGGAGCGAAGCTTGCGACACGCGTGACTTCTGCACACGCTGTTGTTCGCCGTCAGTTCGGTGTTTCTATCGGTAAGTTCGAAGGTGTTGAAGAACCTTTGGCGCGCATCGGGGCTTCCACATACGCTCTTGAGGCGATGCGAAGATACTGCTTAGGTGCTCTTGATAAAGGTATCAAACCGGGCGTTATCACAGCGATGCAAAAATACTATGCGACTGAAATGGGTCGTAAAGTGATCAACGACGCGATGGATATCATGGGTGGTGCGGGTATCTCTATGGGACCTCGCAACGTTTTGGCTGAAATCTATATCGCAACTCCAATCGGTATTACGGTTGAGGGTGCGAACATCATGACTCGTACTTTGATCATCTTTGGTCAAGGCGCTTTGCGTGCGCATCCATTTGCGTATTCTGAAGTCAAAGCATACGAAGCAAACGACTTGAAAGGTTTCGACAGAGCCTTCTTCGGTCATATCGGTCATATCGTGCGCAACACGTGCCGCGCGATCTTGCTTTCTCTTTCGCGCGGTTACTTGGCAGCAACTCCAGAGTGTCATCCGCAAATGAAAGTGTACTTCCGCCGCCTTTCTTGGACGTCGGCGACTTACGCTTTGTTGGCTGACGTGGCGATGGGCGTTCTGGGTGGCTCTTTGAAAATGAGAGAGAAAATCACAGGTCGTTTTGCCGATATCTTGGCAAATATGTACATTGCAACAGCGATCCTGCGCCGTTTTGAAGCGGAAGGTCGCCGTGATGAAGACTTGGCATTCGCACATTACAACTTGAAACATTGCATGGCCGAGATCCAAAAAGGTTTCGATGGTATCTTCGACAATTTGAAGATCCCAGGACTTCGTTGGTTCTTCAAAGGCTGGATCGGCGCTTGGTCACGTATCAACTCCGTTGGTTCGCAAGCTTCTGACGGCTGGTCCCACGCAATTGCTTCTGCCATGATGAAAGAAGGCGGTATCCGTGATCGTTTGACTGACGGTATCTACCTGCCAAAAGAGCGCGATCAGCAACTGGCGCGTCTTGATTACGCTTTCTCTGTGTCTTTGCAATCTGAAGCGGCAGAAAAGAAAATCAAAAAAGCCATCCGCGAAGGCGTTCTCCCTAAGAAGAAAGCGCACTTGTTGTTGGATGAAGCCCGCAGCAAAAACGTCATCACAGATGCTGAATTCAAATTGATGCAAGAATCTGATGCCGTTCGCTACGACGCGATCCTGGTAGATGACTTCTCTGAAGAGCAATACCACGCAAATAAAGTTCTCTAAGAAATTTGCAAACTAAAAAAGAAAAGGCGCTGATAAACTCAGCGCCTTTTTTGTATAAAAACCCGGTGATTTTTAGAGAGGGCGGCGGCGGGATTTTGAGGCGAGGATCTTTTTGATCAAGCCGTCGTCGTCTTCGTCGAAGACATCGCCGATGATTTCTTCAAAGATGTCTTCCATGGTGACAAGTCCCACGCAGTTGTCGCGTTCGTAAATCACAGCCAAGTGCGATTTCTGCTCTTGCATGCGCAGAAGAATTTTAAATAACGGTTCAAACGCTTTGAATTTTAAAATCGGACGAATCAAACTTTGCCAGTCGGTGTTGCCATAGCGTCGAGCTGTTAAAAACTCCTTGGTGTTGATCAAACCGATGACTTCAGCGCCGTCTAAAACCGGCAGACGTGTGTGGCGCGAATTCATGATAATCGTTTCGACGTCTTCCAACTCGTCATCTTTACGCACGTAAATGACTTCTTTCCAAGGCAGCATGATCTCACGCGCGACTTTCTTATCCGCACTGACGATATTCACAACGTACTGCTTGGTTTGCTGAGGCAGATCCTCCAGCGCGATATCGTGATGGTCGTGCGGAACGCTTTTAAAGCTGATGCGTGTGAGTTTTAAGATCAAGTTCGTCGACGACTCCAGAACCGTTACGGCCGGAGATAAGATTTTTTCTCCGAGGTAGAGTCCTTGCGATGTCCAAAGTGCGATCGACAACGGATTGCGCAGAGCCACCGTTTTAGGGACCAGCTCGCCGATCACAACGCTCAAATAAGAAATCGGAATAACAACGGCGGCAATGGAAATCGCTTCGGCCGTTTGTTCTCCGACAGCGAAGGTCTGCATAAAGTAAGGCGTCAGCGCTTCTTCGGCTCCGGCACCGCCGACAGCTGCGGCAATAGCGCCAACAACGGTGATGCCGATTTGAATCACGGAAAGGGTTCTTTCGGGATTCTCTTTGAGCTTCAAAAGCAATCGGGCCCGTCGGTCTGTGCCGGCAAGACGGCGAAGCTGCTGTCTATTCACGGTCACAAAGGCCATTTCGGAGCCAGAAAGAATCATATTAAATAAAAGACAAATAGCGACGACCAGAACCTCAGTCACGGAGGTCTCCAGGCAAAGAGCTATTTATAAAGGGGATTGAGAATAAAAGAGTCCGGTAAGGGTCAGGGTCCATAGAGGGTGAGTATAGGGGAGAAGGGGGAGTTTTAGAAAGTTGCAGCGCAATACGCTCCGTAAGAATTACCAGCGGGATCATGAGTGCGCCGCGTCAGTGCGCCTCCCAGGGCTTTGTCATTGCCTTTCGGTCATTTAAACGAAATAAAAGGCCGCAAGTTCAACCTTATGTGTCAGGCGGTGTTCAGCACCGTTTTATATGGAGTCTTTTTATGAAGATGCTTGGTTTCTTTTTCGCTGTGATTCTTTCCTCGACAACTGTTTTTGCCGATTGGGCGCAAGACTTTGCAGAGTTAAAAAATATTCCCCGCAGCTATGAAGATTCCGGTTCTATTTGCGAAGAAATCGCACGCTTGGATTTGCAAAAAGAATTTCCAGCTCCTCAGTATGAAGTGATCGTGGGAATTGCCTATGGCGATGCCACACGCGTGATTGGTGAGCTTGATGTTGTGATCTTTGATAAAAACATTCAAAAAGTGATTAAGATCGCTGAAGTCAAATGCTGGAAAGACATGCGTGGCGGTCTACAAAAAGCTCTTGAGCAACGTGCGCGTTTCTTGAAAAGCATTCGCTCCAGCAAGCAGTTGGTTTTCAAATCCACTTCAACGAAAGAAGTTTTCGACGCCGAAAAGTTTGAATACGTCGAAGAATTTTTCACGATGGGACAAAAAGGCACAGTCGCTGTCGGTTATGAAAGAGAGATGGAGTACACTCACAAAGAGATGCAAACTCATCGCTACGAAATGATCCGCTGTCAAAATCAAGGGCAGTGCGTACGCCCTTAAATGGGTTGGGGGCCTCCGGGCGTCTTATCCGGAAGCCCCTCGACTTGCGTTCCTAGCAGAGCTAGATCGAACGCAAAATAAAATTAAAAGATCTCATCATAGAACTGAAGGCTTGGCGCTTATTGATAAAGCCCATGTAGGTGAAGTTGCGCACCAGAGGAAGTTCGAGTTCCTCTTCAGAATGCCCGGTATAAATCACAACCGGAATCGGCTTTCTGATCTTATGCACTTTTCTTTCCGTCAAAAGACGATCCATTAAAAGCAAAGTATCGCGGCCGCCCATTTGCGGCATCTGCCAGTCTAAAATCACTAAATCAAAGTGTCTGTTCACAAGAAGAGGTATCGCATCCTGACCGTCAAAGGCCATTGTGACATCACACTTATAGTGATCAAGAATGTGCGACATTAGCTTTACAGAGTCCAAGCTATCATCGATAACCAGAACACGTTGCGTGTGCTGTTTTTCAAGAGACGTTTCGATCACCATTTTTGTTATCTCCCTTTTAAAAGTACTTCCTTATTTGAACTGATGTAGATCTGAGAATCTTCTAAAAGAGCTATAATGATGGGATTTTAATGAAAGGTCTAAAGGGACAGAGAAAGAACTCGCGTTTTATGCGAGCTCTTTCCTTGTTTGTTCTGTGACAACAGTTTCGCGAACAACGACCACTTTGATTTGGCCGGGATAATTACACTCTTCTTCAATACGTGCGGCAATCTTGCGGGACAAATCGAGCGCTTGTGTGTCGTCGACTTTTTTTCCATTCACAAGGACGCGACATTCGCGGCCACCACTTAACACGAAGCAGTCTGTAACTCCAGGAAAGCTGCGGGCGATATCTTGAAGTTCGGAAACTTTTTGATTGTAGGATTCAATTGTTGAACGACGCGCCCCCGGGCGAGCTCCTGACACAGCATCGGCGGCGATCACAAGGAACGCATGATCTGTGGAAGGTTGTTCATCAAAGTGATGGGCTTTAACGGCATGAACCACATCCGGCGCTTCCCCGCGAGCGGCAATAAAATCCGCACCGATCACGGCGTGGCCGCCTTCCATCACGTGGTCCATAGATTTACCGATATCGTGAAGCATGCCCACACGGCGCGCTTTTTTAATATCAAGACCAAGCTCTGCTGCCATAAGGCCCGCAAGCCAGCCGACCTCACCACAGTGAAAATATTGGTTCTGCGTGAAGGAATAACGATAACGCAAAGAACCCATCATCTGACGGATCTCGGCATTGAGTCCTTCAAGTTTCAATTCTTTTGCGAGAGCGTCGCCATCGTGTTTGATGTTTTTGAAAAGTTCTTTTTTCTGATTCTCAGCGATTTTTCTGATGAAATCAGGATTGATATTTTTCTTTTCTTTGAAAATACGCTCCAGCGTTCTGCGCGTCAGTTCACGGCGAACTGGATCGAAGCCGGCGACGCCGACCATATCCATGCCTTCTTCGACGATAATGTCACAACCGCATGCATCTTGAACGGCCTTGATGTTGTTTCCTGCGGGATCGCAGAAAAGTTTGCGAATGTGATTGTCGGGAAAGTTCACCGCGCCGATACCGCGTTCCGCACAGTACGGACGCGCGAAACGGTCAATAACCAAACTTAAAATGCGCTTGGCTCTGGTTTCGGCATGCTCTTTCAAATCTTCTTCAGACTCCTGAATGAAACGGGCGGCGCGACGGCGGGACTCTTCTTCCAATTGATTTTTCAATTGAGTTTTAAATTCCTCCGCGGACGTTCCCAGCTTTTCAGTCAGCTTTTGCACAAGATCTTTATTAAAAGATTTCTGCGTGTCTTTGAGTTTATTAAGTTCGCTTTCTTGAGAGCGCAAAACTTGTTCTTGCGCTTTGATGTCGGCCTCACGCTCCTGAAGCTTTTTCTTTTCTTCATGAACGATCGAGTCGGCTTTGGATTTTTTCTCGCTGGCAAGCTCTTGCAGTTCTTCGATGCGGCCTTCAACCTTCAACATATCAGGTTCAACTTTGGTCCACATCTCCATTTCAATTTCTTGGACGCGTTCGCGCTCTTCGAGGGCTTTGAGTTCGGCGGCTTCTTTGGCTTCACCGACGATATCTTGAGCTTCTTCACGAGCATGGCGTAACGTGCGTGCATTCTGAAATTTGTGCAAGGCCCAGCCTGCGCCACCACCGGCGATAAGTGCGAAAAGGGCTGTAGCAATCATTGCAATCATTCTGTGTTACTCCTAACCATACAAGTGTAGCCGTTGATGTGAATCAACGCAAATTCTCGTGTTATTTGAGGTCTTCTTTACTTCTGGCGTTATGAAATGTAGCCTAGGAAAGTGCAGGAGGACGTATGTCGCATATGGAGTGCAAAACAAAATGGTTGGGTGGGCTCGGTTTTGAGGCGCAAATTCGCCAGCACAGCTTCGTAATGGACTCCCGCGGCGAAAACGGCAAGGACCAAGGACCAAGCCCGAAAGAAGTGCTTTTAGCGAGTATCTGTGTTTGTTCGGGAATGGATGTCGCCTCCATCCTGCAAAAGATGAGAGTCGATTTGATTTCGTGCGAGGTGAACGCGCAAACGGACACGACCGCGGGCTATCCTTCGATTTTTGAAAAAGTAATGCTGCAATATCGTATTGACGGCTCGGATATCAAAGCGGAGCAGGCTTTGAAGGCTGTTCGGCTTTCGATGACGAAATACTGTGGCGTCAGTGCCATGGTGGTGAAGGCTTCTCCCATGTTTTATGAAGTCTTTTTGAATGGCAATCCCATCGGTCAGGGGCAAGCTGACTTTTCAGGTAACGCAGAATGATTTCCGTGCAGATTCCATTTGCAGAAATGGATTTCACTTATGCGCGTTCGCGGGGACCGGGCGGGCAAAATGTCAATCGCACCAATTCGGCGGCGATTCTGCGCTGGAATCTTTGGCAGTCGCAAGTTTTGTCGAGCGAGGTGAAAGAAAAACTGGCGTTAAAACTTCACGGCAAGCTGACGGAAGAAGGGAACTTAATCATTCGCAGCGATGTGCACCGCGATCAGGACCAGAACCGCTCTGAGTGCATCCGCCGTCTGCACGAGACGTTACGCAAAGCTCTTTTTGTTCCGAAAAAACGTGTCGCCACGAAGCCCACCAAAAGCTCCGTTCGCAAAAGACTTGAAAGCAAAAAGCAGCATTCTGAAATCAAATCTTTGCGCCAAAAAGTTCGGACTTAAACGACCGGTTCACCCACGTGAGCTTCGACCACAGGAGCCGATTCCGTGCTTTCGATCGCGTGAATTTTGCGTGATAGATAAATCGCCACGAATGTGAAAGCAATCGCGACATAACCCACAACATTGTAACGTTCCAAACGTCCATTGGTTCCTGTTGTGACGATCCAGCCTGCGATGTAAGAAGAGGCCGCCGCGGAAAGTTGTTGAATGCAGCTCACGATGCTCATAAAGCTGCCGCGATTGCGCGGTAAAGCCGTACCTGAAACCAGCGCCGTTGCGGGAATCATGCGCCCACTGGAAGACATGAAAAAGAAAGCGCAGATCGCCAACACAAACCAAAGAGGTGTTATGCCCAGATTCGTAATCACTGCATAAGGAATCAGCGTGATCAACGCACCCCAAACGAAGACTTTATGTTTTCCATAGCGATCCGCCAGACGTCCCACGAAAGGCGACGAGAAGATCGTACACAAGCCACCTGCCATATACATGAACGGCAATTGCGCTTCGGTCATTCCCGTGTTCGCCACCAGGCCCGGCGATAAAAATGGAATGATCGCAAAGTGGCCAAACATCACTGATGACATGAAAACCAAAGCACGACGTTGATTCGTGTTGCTCCAGATGCGTGTGAGGGTGCGCAGAAGCGGTTCTTTCTCCTGCTTCTCTTGCAAGTGAATGCGCATCGGCGGAATGAAGAACCAGATAACTGCGCACAAAACTAAGGAAGCGATGCCGAGAAATAAAAACGGCGCGTGCCAGTTGAATTGGTTTGCTAAAAACAAACTGAAAGGCACGCCAAGAATCGACGCCATTGAAAAAGACGTCATGACCACACCCATCGCACTGCCGCGACGAGCGTAAGGAATCGAGTCACTCACGATCGAAAGAACAAGCGAACTAAGAACGCCTCCGAAGATTCCCGTCAGGCCGCGCGCGAAAAGAAGGACTTCGTACGTCGGTGAAAGAGCGCACGCAATCGTGCCCAGTGAAAAACCAATAAAGAAAACAAAAAGTGTCAGCTTGCGATCAAACTTATCCATAAAGAACGAGCCCGCGAATCCACTTAAGCCCGCACTGAAGGTATAAGATGACACAAGGAGTCCGAATTGGTGCGGATTGATCGCAAACATGCGCATCAACTGCGGCCCCAGCGGCATCATGATCATGAAGTCCACGATCGAGCTAAATTGAATGGAAGCGAGAATGCCTAAGAGGATTTTTTCTTGTTTGGAAAACACGGCGGGGTCCTTTTTGTTGACGACTACCAAACTAACCGATAATCCATTTCCATGGCAACTATTTGGAAGTTTACGAAGTTTATTATAGTTCTCGTGGTTATCGTCGGTTTGGCCTGGATCGTATTGGCGAACTACAGTGTTATTTTCTCAAAAACAGTCGTCGGCGAGATCACAGGTGTTGAGCGCGTCGAGCTTCCCGTCGCCTTGGTCACACGTGCGAACAGTGATATCACGTCTAAAGTCTTTTCTTTTGCAATTGGTATCAAAGACATGAAGACCGGAGAGATTTACACAGCGTCCTCTGAAGACCGCCAATGGGCTGTCGCGCAGAAAGGCCAGTGTGCGGAGGCGGTTTTCCTTCCTTATCCACCTTGGGAATTCACAAAGAAAGACACTTTCTTTGGCGCGCGTCTGGTTCGCCTTTATGAGTGCCCGAAATAGTTAGGAACGCTAAAGGGGATGTTAGAGATTCTGTTACTTCTCACGGCTGTTGCTGCTGGCTTTCTCGGAGCCTTGTTAGGTTTGGGAGGCGGCATTATTATCGTGCCGGTGTTAACGCTTCTTTATCATGTCGATATTCGCTATGCCATTGCCGCAAGCTTGATTTCAATCGTGGCGACTTCTTCCGGAGCAGCGGCTAGTTATCTTAAAGATTCACTCACAAATTTACGTCTGGCTGTTTTTCTTGAAGTGGGAACGGTCAGCGGCGCCATTGTCGGCTTTTTGATTTCTTCTTACATCAAGTCGCAATTTCTTTTTCTTCTTTTCGGAGTCTTCCTTCTTTTCTCAGCCTTGATGATGCTTCGAAAGCGTCACGAGCATTTGTCGACGACAAATCATCCCTGGGCCGAAAAACTTCGTCTTGATGGTTCCTATCCTGAAAGCGACGAACGTTGGGTTTATTACAAAGTTCAACAAGTGCCCTTAGGACTTTTTGTGATGTTTGGCGCCGGGGTGTTGTCGGCTCTGCTGGGTATCGGCAGCGGTATTCTGAAGGTGCTTGCGATGGACGGGGCGATGAAGCTTCCGATTAAAGTTTCTTCAGCAACTTCGAATTTTATGATCGGCGTAACGGCCTCTGCGAGTGCAGGTGCTTATCTTTTGCGCGGGGATATCAAGCCCGAGATTGCCGCCCCTGTCGCTGTGGGAATTATCATCGGCTCTTACCTGGGTGCGAAAGCAATGGTGAGAATGCCGGCGCAACGGATTCGTCAGATCTTTGTTGTCGTCTTGAGTATTGTTTCTATCCAAATGATTATCAAAGGTCTGTCATGATAAAAGAAACGAACGCTCCGGCGCCGCAAGAGGATTCTCTTCACAAGCTTGAATATGCGATCAGCCGCATGTTGCGCTCGGGTGTTTTGCTTGCAGGAGCTTTATTGAGCGTCGGCTGGGTCTGGCTTTGGTACAATAACGGCGATCAATTGCAAAGCTTCTCGGTCTATGAATCTCAACCTCTGTGGGAGAGAATTCAGTGGGCCCTCATTATGAACGACCGCGCTTTTATCGTGAGCTTTGTCGGATTGGCGGCGCTGGTGTCGCTGCCTTTGTTGCGTGTTCTTTTAACGTCTTTTTTATTCGTAAAGCAGAAAGATTATCTTTTGGCTGTGATGGCCTTGCTGGTCTTTCTTGCGTTGATCGCCAGCTTTACGCTGGGAATTGAAATCTAATTACAGCAGTTTGTTCGCAATATACCACGGCAAGATAATGTACAAAGTGACGTCGCGAACCAAGTAATAAACGAAAAACACAGCAAAGATTTTCCAGCCATAACGACGAACGACGCCTTTGATCCCAGATTCTTTGAAAACCTGTTTGGCTTCGCGGACTACTTTCGGAGTCCAACGATCTAAGAATTTCGGTTTTGTTGCCGGTGCTTGTTCCATGTCCATACAAAAAGCCCCTTGATTCAAGTCTCCTCTCCTTTAAAGGCCTTGAACGAAGGGGTCAAGGAAAGTCCGTGAGAAGGAGGGATGAGATAAGGGGATGAGGAAATCCACGGACTCTCCATAGCTCTATTTCACTCCTCATGGTGCGTTTTGTCAAAAGGCGAGGCGGTCGAGTAAAATCGCTGGTCCATCTCTAGGCGCCGGTCCTAAGATGTAAATATGAATATGAAAAATCTCAAATACACAATGTTCGTGAATCTTTACGGTCTTTTTAAGATCCCCCTGGTTCTTTTCGTCAGTCCGCGCGTTATCGAAGCTGGAGACAAGCGGTTTGTGTTAAAGATCCCTCTTTTGTTTAGAAACAAAAATCACCTGGGCTCGATGTATTTCGGAGCATTGGGAATCGGCGCTGAACTGTCCATTGCGGCAGCGGCAGTGATGGCCATTGCCGAAAGTAAGCAGAAAATCGATTTCGTGTTTAAAGACTATTCGGCACAGTATTTAAAACGCGCGGATGGACACGTGCATTTTATTTGCGAAGAAATTGAAGCGGTGAAAGCTTTGATTGAAGAGGCGAAAACCAATCCGGCGCGTATCGAAAGAAAACTAAAAGGTTACGCCGTTGTGCCTTCGGTGAGTGAAACGGAGCCCGTCATGACGTACGAGCTCACGCTGTCCGTGCGCAATCGCTCACTCAAGTCCTAACGACGAAAGTTTTTTTACGCTGTCGTCGTATTCGGCGATAAGTTTTTGATAAATTTCTTGCACAGTCAGAATTTCTTCAACCAGGCCCACGGATTGACCGGCACTCCAAACGGTTTTCCAAGTGGGCTTCACTGCGGCCTCTTCCAAGGACTTCATACCCATCAGATGAATCAATGGCGTCATGTATTTCTTTGTCAGCTTGTGATCTTTTAAAACTTTCATTGCCCACGGTAAATCAGTTCCCAGTTTTTGCACGTAAGGCGTGTTGATCACGGCCGCCGGTGTCCCGGAAACTCGCGTCGTCATAACGATGTCTTCAGGAGTGGAACTGACAATGGCATCTTTGTAGGCTTGATCTACTTGCGCTTCCTGGCTGGCGATAAAACGTGTTCCTACGCTGACGCCTGAAGCGCCGAGGGCGAGACATGCCGAGATAATCGAGCCGTGAGAAATTCCGCCTGCAGCGATAATAGGAATTTGCAAACGTGTTTTCAGCCAAGGAATTAATACGAGAGGAGAAATCGGTCCCGCGTGCCCGCCGGCTCCCGTGCCTACCGCAATCACACCGTCGGCACCCATGTCCTGCACCTTAACGGCGTGTTCAAGATTGGTGACGTCGCAAAGAACTTTTGCACCGTTTTTGTGAGCTTCTTCGATAACTTTTTTAGGACTGCCTAAAGAGGTGATGAAAAGATCAACGCCGTGATCAAGGGCGATTTTAAGATCCTGCTCCTGGCGGGCGTTGCTTTTATTAACAATAATGTTCACGCCCACAGGTTTCTTCGTGCGGCTTTTAATAATCTTTAAAGCCTCTTCGTACTTTTCAATCGGACGATAATTTAAGGCCGGGAAAGTGCCGATACCGCCGCTTTCACTGGCTTCCACCACGATATCCGTATTGCTGACCAAAAACATCGGCGCGGCGATGATGGGAAAATCCACATTCATCATTTCCGAGAAAGGCGTTTTAATTTTTTTAAGCATGGTGAAAACCTCCGGGTCAAAAAAAGACCCTCCTCATTCTTTTCAGGATACGAGGAGGGGCGGAGGAGGCAAGGGAATTTTTAAGGATTCAAGTAGCGACGAATAAGAACGAAAACTTCTTTCTTAATCGCTTCTTCTCTTTCAGGAGATTGAGGACCTAAAAGAGCCAAGTGCAAGATGTTGTTGAAACAGCTCACGATAAAGAGAGCCATCATCTCGCGGTCACGGCCTGGAACTTCCGGCATATGAGCCAATACCGCTTTTTGGTAGTGCTCAAAGAACACGCGGCGAGTGTCCCAATAATCCAGCATGCCTTGCACGCCTTGCAACGCCGTTCTTAAAGGACGGTTGTCGTGGAAGCGCGTAAAGCCGATGTCGATAAATGCGTGAACTTTCGAATCCAAATCCGTTGTCTGCAATTTCGCTAAGTTTTCTTCAATGTATACAAGGTCTTTTTGAAGAAGATCGTCGATCACCGCAGCCACAATGGCTTCTTTGTTCGCGAAAAACTGATAAAGAGAGCCAATACTGACGCCTGCCATTTCGGCAATCTTATCGGTTGTAATCGCATGATAAGGTTCTTGGACAAGCAATCGTGCACAGGACTCTACAATGCTCGCAACCGTTTCTTTAGAACGTTTTTGCACCGGGATTTTGAGCATGTATTTCTTTTCAGGATTAGTGTGTTGAATAGGAGCTGCACCCATAAATTCCTCCTTTCGAGGCTTATAAACTTTGCTCAGGTTCATATTCGGTCTTTAGGGACTAATATTCAATACCAGGACCCGAAGTATCGTTTTATGGTACCAGAGTCCTCCGTGGTAGGACATCTTTACTGAAACTTAACAATTATTACCGAACTATCGTCTTATTTTGGTTCTACTGGGCTATTTTCTAGAAGTATTACTCTACTGCAATCAAAAAACAGTGTAAATAAGAGCTTAACCTTATGTTTTCACTTAATAAGTAACAGTTTATCGAGTTTTTGTGGACTCATTTTTTAAAATTTTTGAATCTTTCTTGAAGATCAACACCCCTCACAAGAGTAAAAAGAGCCTATTTGTGGCCATTTTCGCGTTTATGTAGAAGCCGAAACGCATTCGTATGGCGCGGCGCGAATTTCGATTTTAATCTCGTTCCTCACATTTTGCGGAATCATGACGGCGGTCATCGACAGTCTTATTTAGTGAACTAAAATAAAGAGTATGAAGGAGGGCTTCATGGACGCAAATCATGGTGAAAAGCACTTTCTTAATTTAGGCAAAAAGATCGGTCTTTGCGTGCGCGGGCAGGACAAACGAGTTCTTTTTCAAAACGAAAACTGTGTGAAGACCTGCGGCCTTATGATGGGTGAAGTTTGCGCCAAAGCTTGCAACACTCTCTATACCCAAGTGGAAGAGTGTTCTGCGATTTCCGAAGGTATGCGTCTTTTTAAAGCTGTCGACGTCGAAGGCCACAAGGTCGATGCTCTCATCGTGAACGACGGCGAGCGCATCACAACTCTTTTGTATCCTTTGGATGAAGACCAGGAAAAATTTAAGAAGCAAGAGCTGTACTTCCAGGAGCGCGGTCTTACAAAAAGCGAGATTCGTATCATGCAAATGGTTTTGCAGGGCATGACGAATGCATCGATCGCGGAAAAACTTTTTATTTCGAAGGCCACCCTCAAGACGCATTTGAACAATATCTATAAGAAATTGCCGGCATCAATGCGCCCGTCACAAGTGCGCGGCTAAGGCGCCGGCACTTCCGTGAAACGATCTTCCTGCTTATCGTAAAAGTGTCGTGTCAGAACATAGACAGGACACGGAGCCTTGCGAACGACGTTACGAGTGTAACTTCCTAAAAGAGCGGCGCTCATCGGGCCGCTCTGAGCTTCCATCACAATCAAATCGGCCTCATGCTTCTGAACGGCTTCTAAAACCAACTCGTCGACAGCTTTAAAGCTGCTATCAATAAAGAAGTGCGCGGTGACGCCTTCTTTTTGCGCCCAATCCACCCAGAGTTGGGCGTGGTGGGATTGGCTTTCAATTTGGCTCTCGACGATCTGTTCAAGCGTCAGCATCTTTCCTTTGTAATTGTAAACTCGCGGGCGCGTGTCGAGATCAAACAGACTTTCAATCGGTCGCGCAATCGCGTGAAGCAAAAGCACTTCCGCTCGAAGCATTTTTGCCAGTTGCAGAATGTGTTTGAAATTGTCTTTAGAGTGTTCACCGAACTCGGTGGGGAAAAGAATATTCTTTGTTGAGCGCGTGCTCATGGCGTGACTGCCGACGACGCATACCGGGACCTCGGATTGCAAAAGCAGGCTTTCCGCAAAACTTCCCAGAATGAATCTTTGAAAACCTTGGCGGCCGTGACTTCCGACAACAATAAGATCGGCTTTTACTTTCATCGCGTAATTCGACAAAGTTTCCGCAGCTCCTGCATGCGATTGTGAAGCGTGCGGAATAACCTTAGCGTCCATCAGGAAAGGCAGATTGTAATCCGCCAATACCTCTCTAAAAAGCGATTCCGCGGTCCGTGAATGATCCGTGACCCAGGCAGGGACTTCGTAAGTAGGAAGAACAATTTCATTTTCTCGAAGCAAATAAAGTGGCTCAATATCGGCCCCCGTCGTGTTGTGAAGATGGGTGATATAGTCGGCCATTTTTTGGTTGAGTTCTTTATTGTCTTCAAACGCGTCTATCGCCCAGATGATTCTCATAGACCCTCCGCCTTTAATACTATTGCGCCGAAGGGGAGAAGACAGAGCAAGGCCTCTGCGAGGCCTTTGTTATGAAACAAGAAATTGCATGTTACTTGAAAAGAAGTTCCTGAGATTCTTTGATGTAGCTAAGACCGCGAAGATACATGTCTTCGCCCTCGGTCGGGCACGGTAGCTGATAGTGGAAAGCCATGTCCGTTTTCCAGCGATAACAACGATAGTTGCCAAAATCACGAATATTGAAAATGACAGCCCACGGTCCTTCAAACCACACCGATTGGCCTAAATGGAAAATACTCGCTCCGTCGGCAAAGTCCTGGGGGCGCAACATAGAACGACCCAGAAACGAAGGCGCGGGACTTCCCGTAAAATCCGCCAAGGTCGCGCCGACATCGTTTTGGGTGAAAGCGCCTTCAACAAGTTTTTCCGCAAACGGAATCTTGTCTTTTTTCTTCTCGCTGACAGAGTGATATTTCATCAAGAACGGAATGGAATAATTGTCGTAAATACTGCTGGCAGAAAAACTTGTATGATCGGCAACAAGAACCAATAGCCAATCTTTTTTCCACGGGCGTTTTTTGAGAGCCTCATAGAAGTCGCGCAACTCTTTGTCGGCGTAATGCGCGACACTCAGATGACGGGAGCCTTGGTTCTCTTCGCCGAAAGCGGGGCGAACGCCTTGAGGCAACATCATGTCGTGAGTCGTATTGGTGTTAATACCGATTAACAAAGGCTCCTGCATCTGATCCATGCGGGCCATGGTGAATTTGTACAAATCCTGATCGTAAAGACCCCATGTGTTTTGCTCACGCTCTTGCCACTCCGGCACTTCTCTTTTTCCGAAAGATTCTTGAAAGCCTGTTTTTAGAACAAGCAGTCCCACACCGCTGGTGAACTGATCAGAGCCTTGAAAAAAAGCCGAGCTATAACCTTTTTGCGTCAAGAACTGTGGCACACACGGAAAGTCTTTGTTCTCAATTTCCGAAAACATAATGCTTTTCCCTGGAGGATTCGGAAGACTGCAAAGTGTCGCGAAGATTCCTTCCGAAGTTCTGTGGCCGCCCGCGAGCATCACGTCGACATGCAAGGATTCTTTTCTGAGTGTGCTAAAGAAAGGGAGCACAAGTTCATCGCCTACTTTTTTGTCGACGTAAGATCCCATCCAGCCTTCAAGAAAAACAATCACGATGTTGCCGTCGAAACGGCCGTGCGGAGTTTGAATGCCGCGAAGGGATTTCCACTTTTCAAAGATCTCTTGGCTTTTGATATGCTCCGGAACGTCGATGCGCTCTTTGCTGGATTTTTTTCCGGCGAAGGCCGCCCAAACAACGCCGTAAGCGCCGTTCAACGCGAGCGTCGCACCTTTGCTGCCTCCGCCAGAGCGGTAAGCCCAAGAGGGGTCTTGCGGAATGCCCTCGAAGCCGCGCGCAAACACCACGCTGATCACAAGTACGAACAGAGTTGCAAAGAGACGTTTGAATAATCCTTTAACGGGTGTGTATCGCGGCGTTAGGAAGCGTCCTGCGAAAGAGGCCGCAAGAAATGCGAAAAGCGCCTGCAGCCAGTACTGTTTAATCAATCCACCTAGTGTGCCTTGAATGGTAAGAAGATTATAAACCTCATAAGAAATGTGACGGCCTGATTCTTTCGCATAGATCGCATCCGTCGTAATAAAAACGGTGTAGATCAAAAGAAATAAAGAGTTCAGGCGAAAGAACGTTTTCTCTTTAAAGCCGAAGATAACGGAGCTTCCATAAAGCAAAAGATAAAAGAAGCTCGCAATCGCAAGATCGAAATGCCATCCGTACAAGAACGGACCGGCTGTATTGCTGAAGCTTTCAGGATTCGCAAAGTCCCAAAGATTGAGATAAAGCGCGACGACGGCCCGGGCCGCCATGCCGAAAAGAACCATGCGAACTAAGTAGCGAGCGGAAGATAATAAGAACGACATAGAAAAGATTTAATACAGAAAAATAAAAAAGCCCACCGGGAAGTGGGCTTCTTTTAGAATTTTATTAAGATTAAAACTCGAGATTACGCAGGGTCCGTGCTTGGAGTCGTGGAAAGAGCTCCTTGCTGTTGTTGCTTTTTCTCTTCCGCTTTTTCGACTTCAAGGATGTATTTCTTTGTCGCCGCGGGAAGTTCATTCCACATACGAATCGACAAGAAAAGACCCATGGCTGCAAACGGGATCAAGAACAAAGGCCAGTAGTGCCAGTCTTTGTGTGAAAGATAACCGATCGCCAAAGACTGAATACCGCTTCCCAAGTACACGCAACCGTCAACGATACCGGAAGCTGTTGCAGTCATTTTCTTTCCGCCGAAATCCGCAGCGGCAGTTCCTGACATCAAAGAGTGAACGCCGATAACAGTCAATGTGATCATGACTGCGGCGATACCCAAGACTGTCGGGTTTTTCATCAATGAGAAACTCATGACAATCAAAAGAACGATCATCAGCGCGTTGTTAATAGCCGCCGGAGGACCACGTCGAGACTGGAAGAAACGGTCTGACATCATACCGGCCATGAAGCCGCCGAAGATACCGGTCAAGCAGAGCAAAAGACCCCAGTTTTTAATGAAGAATTGCGAGCCTTCATAAAACACAGCATCTTTATCTTTCATTTCATGAGCGAAAACCAAGTACCATTGCATGATACCGTTACGCAAAACACCTGAAGTGAAATCCACAAGAGCGATTGTGATCATGATTGGATTCGTGAAGATCTTTTTTAGCATGAAGCCGATAGAGATCTTCAAGTTTTCGTCGTTTTCACCTGGAGCAGAAGATGCGTCGGCTGTATCGAAGTCGTCGAAGTTCGCATCTTTGGGAGAATCTTTCAAAAGCACCATGTCGATCAAAGCCCAGCAGATCAAAAGGAATGCCGGGATCGTGAAGACCAACCAAGTTGCATTTGTCGTGCCGGTGTCGATCGCAAAGATGTGTTGAATGAAACTTTGGAACGCTGTTTTTGTACCTTCGATTTGGAGTTTGGAAGCTTCAACAATCGCCTGACCCCAGTCAAACGCGAAGTACACCCCGAAAGAAATCAAAGTTCCAAAGATCGCGCCGAAGACGCCGCGCTCACGCACGTGGAACCAATAAGCTTTGACCTTGATGATGGAAACCGCACCATAAGATTGGAAGAACATGTTCAGTGCGAACAAAACAGAGAACGCAAGAACCATGTTTGTTTTTAAACGACCCATCAAATAAAGATAAGTCACGCCACCCATCAAAAGGTTCATCAATGAAGAACCGAGAGCTGCGATGATGATGCCTTTTTTACCACCGATTTTATCAACGATAGGTCCGTTAAGAAGGAAAGAGAAACCGTAAGTGATTGTACCGGCTGCGAAGATCAAACCAAATTGTTCTTTGGTCATCATGTCGCCCAAGGCGTTTTTGGAAACGTTGAGATTGTAACGTCCCATGTACAAGAAAGCGTATGTCATTCCGAGAGGGAACCAGTTGATGAAACGACGGAACATGAACTTGCGAGAGTGACCCAAAGGGTTGTTCTTAAAGTACAGCGTGATGACCGCCGCGAGACATAAGCCTACGAGGAAAAGCGCCATGGAGCCTCCAGTAAAAAATTTCCGCAAAACTAAATGAAAAACCGCACAATGTCTATCGAAAGAGCCTTAGAGAGGACTCTGGGAATTTTAGGATTGTGTTAAGACGGAAGGAAAACCGCTCCCAGCTTGAGTTTCACTCTGAAATAAGAGTGATACGATGCAAAAACTTCAAACCTCGGCGCCCAAACTGTGTTTATTTTGAAGGCAGAATTAGCATAAGCAAAACTTATGGAAAGTCTAAAAATTATGAGTTTGTGCTTATAGGTCCAGGGCGATATGTTGTGTTTCAGAAGGAGACAACGAAAAATCCTTCGACCCTCGGTAAGGTCCTTGACCACCTCTCCGACGCAAAGAGAGAGCCCGGTCCCCAAAATTTGCCGTACTCACGGCTCCTAAATTCCCACCAAAAAATCCCATCTAAAAGCCGCACCGAGGCTTGCGCGCGCTCACGACGCAATGCTACTTTCATGGCATGTCATTCAAATATTTTCCTCTCTACGAAAAACAAAAAGATTCCACACAATACAAAAAAATCACTTCCGACCACGTGCGCGTTGAAAAATTAGGCGATCGGGAAGTTCTTGTTGTTGAGCCTCAGGCCTTGGAGCTCTTGGCGCAAGAAGCTTTGAGCGATGTCTCGCATCTTCTTCGTCCGAGTCACTTGGAAAAACTTGAAAAAATCTTGCAAGATCCCGAGGCGTCTCCGAACGACCGCTTCGTCGCGGTAGACCTTCTTAAAAACGCGATCATCGCGGCGCAAATGGAGTTTCCATCTTGTCAGGACACGGGAACAGCCATCGTTGTCGGTAAAAAAGGCGAGCGCGTATTTACGGGCGTCGATGATAAAGAGCATCTTTCTAAAGGTATTTTCAATACCTACCAAAAACGCAACCTCCGTTTCTCGCAAATGGCTCCCTTGTCTTTCTTTGAAGAGAAAAACACAGGTTCGAATTTGCCGGCGCAAATTGATCTTTATTCCGAGCAGGGTGACGAGTACCACTTTTTGTTTTTGGCAAAAGGGGGCGGTAGCGCCAACAAATCTTATCTTTACCAAAAAACGAAAGCGGTTTTGAATCCGGAAGGTTTTGAAAAATTCGTGCGCGAAACGTTGAACTCTTTGGGAACGGCGGCGTGTCCTCCGTATCACCTGGCGTTCTGTGTGGGCGGTACTTCTGCGGAAGAAACATTGAAAATCGTAAAGTATGCTTCTGCAGGTTATCTTGACGGATTGCCTACCTCTGGCAGTGAAGGCGGTCGCGCTTATCGTGATCTTGAAATGGAAAAGAAAATTGAAGGCTGGGCGCGTGAGACGGGGATTGGCGCGCAATTCGGCGGGAAATACTTCGTGCACGACGTGCGCGTGATTCGTTTGCCTCGCCACGGAGCAAGCTGTCCTATTGGTGTGGGTGTGAGCTGTTCCGCGGATCGCAACATCAAAGGTAAAATCACGCGTGAAGGTGTCTTCTTAGAACAATTGGAATTGCATCCGGAGCAGTATTTGCCGAACCATTTGCAAAGCGCTGAAGCCGAAGCGGTTCAAATTGATTTGAACAAACCGATTCAAGAGACATTGAAAATCCTGTCACAGCAAAAAGTCGCAACGCGTGTGATGTTAAGCGGCCCGATGATCGTGGCGCGCGATATTGCGCATGCAAAGCTTAAAGAAAAAGTCGACAAAGGCGAAGGCGTTCCAGAGTACTTCAAAAACTACGCGGTCTATTACGCGGGTCCTGCGAAAACTCCGAAAGGATACGCTTCAGGTTCCTTCGGTCCAACGACAAGTGAGCGTATGGACCCTTACGTGGGAACTTTCCAAAGCATGGGTGCTTCCATGATCATGCTTGGCAAAGGGAACCGCAGTCCGCAAGTCACGGAAGCGTGTAAGCAGTACGGTGGCTTCTATCTTGGCTCCATCGGCGGGCCGGCGGCGCGTTTGGGGAAAGAGTGTATCACGAAAGTGGAGGTCTTAGACTTCCCTGAATTGGGAATGGAATCGGTGTGGAAGATCGAAGTGAAAGACTTCCCGGCCTTTATCATTGTCGATGACAAGGGGAATGACTTCTTTAAGTCGGTGATTCGCAAACTGTAAAAGTATTATTTCATGTAAACAACACTATAGAGGGACTCTTTGAGTTCCTCTTTTGTTATCCAGATATTACCTTTTTCGCAGCGGCCTTGAAACTTTTTATAGTAAATGGAGCAGTCGCTGCCCCAGGTATTGCGAATCAAGTACTGGCATTTTCCCTGAACCATTTTGCGTGCGGCAATCACACTTGAGTGATCGGCGTGTTTGGTGTCCGCTCCCTCTTCAGGCTCCATGATGTTGTAGGCGTTGTAACCAATGGCCGCGATGCGACCATTTTCAAGAGCATAATCAATCGTCTCAAAAAGTTTTTTGGAACCTTGCTCTTTCGTGATTTCGCCTTTTTTGATCGCCGTTTCATATTCTTCATGGCTGTCGCCAAACTTCGTCATCACCGGAATCAGAGGCACCGGCCAAGGCTTGCGCTGGCAGCGGCGATCGCGCTCTTCATCATACACGCTCGTAATGGCGACGGAAACAGGGTTGACGACGGCAGAGGTAAAGTCGGCCTGGGTCTGAAACAAGTCACAATTATTTTGTTTTATGTGGGCGGCGTTTCGTTTTTTGTAAAGCTTTACGATTTCATCTAGAAACTTCGTCTGATTGGACTCCGTAGAAGGAAACTTTTCCTCGGCACAAAGTCCTTTGGTGTTCGCCAGCATAATCGCTGCGTCTTCTTGCCCGCCGGTGTCGGTGAGGCCTTCCTTTTTTAGGATGTGCTGCGGATCATACTTTCCGGCGGCTTCCGCACGAACTTTTTGTAAGCGCGTATAAAACTGAGGGTTTTCCTGAAGGTATTCTTTCACTGCGGGCTGAGTTGCGTCTTCGAGTTTGTAGGGATCGGCTAGAATAAATGTCGATGCGATGTCTGTGGCCGAAACACGTTTTTTCACACGCTGAGAAATAAGATCTGCGGAAGTGTAGGCAAAACACCAGCTCAAGTCGCCTTGATCCCGGTTGGGTCCTAGCTCCTTGCGATAATCAATGGCAGAGCACTTTTCTTCCGCGTGCGCCCAAGATAGCAATAAAATGAATACGATCCCGAAAGCTTTCATGGTGAGAAGCTTATCGGCTTGGCGGTTTGATATCTTTATTAGACGCGACCTTGTGCTAGGGGCGAGCGCGACGTTTAAGGAACCTCGCCTTCGCCATTGCTGCCGATCTCTTGCTCTTTTAAAAGCAGAGGCGTGATCCCCACGAACAGATTCATTATTACAGGACCGAGGATCAACCCCGGTAAGCCCATCATAATGATCGCGCCTACGACGCTGGTGAAACCGATCACAGGATTGATGTCGAAGTCTTTCCCCAATATAAAAGGCTTTAGGATATTATCGATACTGCCGGCGATAATTCCGACCACAGTTAAGCCTATGCCGGGGCCGATGCGTCCTCCAATGAAGGCCAACACCGCCAGAAGAAAGCCCACAGGGGCCGCGCCAATCACCGGAATGAAAGACACAAAGAAGGTGACAGTTAGGACCAGCCAAAAATCACCTTCACCAAAAATCAAACTGCCGACACCGATGATGGAGGCCTGAATCATACCGACCACCAAAGTTGAAAACAGTGTGATGGAACAGCTGCTTTTAAAAACCTTTACCAGAGACTCCGTTGTTGTCTGTGAAAACGGAGTGTATTTTATGACGACGCTTTTCACGGAGCTGGCTTTCACAAGAAGAACCGCTAACACAATGACGAAAACAAAGCTCGCCAAAAAGATCGCAGGCAATTGTCCCAGAAGCTGTGTTGAGAAGTTTAAAATAATCTCGCCTGTTTTGCGCAGAATATTTTCCATCATGGCGCGGGCTGGGCCGGCAAGGTCCGTGCCGGTCCACTCAGAAATTTTTTGCAGCCACTCTAACAAGAAATCTTTCAGCTTATGAATTTGTGAAACGATTTGGTCTGAACCCATTGCCTGGGGATCGCTGATGTTAACAACAATACGATAGATCGCCAGAGAAATAGGAACCCAGAACAAAGCCAGGCCTGCAAATAAAGTTAAAGCGATGCAAAGATTGCGGCGAATTTTAAATTTAGAACTCAAGCGCTGAATAAGATCGTTCAGCCCGAGGGCGAAGATTCCCGCAAGGGCCAACGGAACGACAAACGGGAAATTGATAAATAGAAATGCGGAAGTAAAGAGGATCAGAACAATCCAAGAAAAAGTTTGCGATTTGGATTTAAAAATATCAAACATAGCACTACACCTTTTTAATAAAAATGTCAGACGAGCCGCGAATTCGTTCTGCATAAACGCCGTTTGTTGCGCGTTTCCCGGCGCTGATCACCATTGTGACGCTGGCTTCGCGGGGCAGACCCAGAAGTTTTTTAACCCGGACTTCGTCAAAGCCTTCCATCGGGCAGCTGTCATAACCGGCAGCACGAAATGCAAGCATCAGATTTTCACACGCGAGCGATGTCGTTTTGGTAGCCCACAAAAGATTGCCGCTGCGACCGAAAGGCCCGCGAGGGACTACGCGAAAAAGGCCTGCGAAGAAAACTCCCAAAGTTTTAAATGGAGCGAAGATATGCAAAGGACCGTTACCATACACAAACGGAACGAGTTTTTTATAGTAGGACAGCACCGCTGGGGGCGTGTCCTTGCGAGTTTTAAAATAATCAAGATTGATTTTTTGCCCCAGCTTCCATAAATCCGGTCGCGCCACACAGACGATTAATGTCGATGCGGTTTTAGCAGCGGGTTGATTTAAACAGTAATACTTCAAAGTGCGCAGCTTATCAGGATCAAGCACCCAATAAAACTCCCACGGTTGCAGATTGGAAGAGTTGGGCGCAAGAAGAGCGAGTTCCAAACATTCGCGCACGGTTTCTTCAGGAATGGATTCTTCAGTAAAGACGCGTACAGAGCGACGGCTTTGTACGACCTTTTTGAATTCATCAAAATTCACAGCCGCGGCAGGTTCAGAGTACTTCAGTTCTGGAACTTGGCTAAAAACCGTATCCGACATAATTAATCTTGCACTTCACATTGCATACGACAGTCCGAACGGCAATTCACCCACGTGCCGTCATGATTCGGCGGAAGGTAGCTTGGCGAGCAATATGTGTTGCAAGACAAGGTGTACGTGAGCGAGCGCCCACGCTGGTTCATCTCGCAAGTCCATCGCGTATCGCGTTCGCCTTCAGAGATTGCGCGCCGTTTGATATTGTCGAAACAAAAATATCCGCTATTGGCGTTGCAGAAAGAGTTCTCAGCGCCGTGACCCGAAACATAAACCGTCCGGGCCCAAGCACTCTGTGACATAAGAATTGCAAAAGTTGGAATTGCAAGCATTGCAAGAAGTGTTTTCGTCATAGGTTCCCCCTATGAAACAATCAACTCACAGTTTAGAACACGAAGCAATATGTAGGTTGGGAGTAACAGAGCGTCACAAGGAAAAGGGTCCGTGAGGACCCTTGAGTTATGTTGAAACAAAGTGAACGCCCAGTTCCTGGGTTTGTTCTTTTTCATTCCATTTTGCCCAGCGCACTTGACCTTCGAGCGTGACAAACTCGCCCTCGTTCGTCTGATACGTCAGATTCACGAAGTCTTTCTTGTCATAAAACGGAGCTTTAATGCGCAGGCAAGACCCGTGTGCGGAAAGATTCTCAAAGCTTCCGCCCAAGATGGGCTGAAAGCCTTTGTTGGCGGTGCCTTGCGGGAGCAGTGAAGGACTTAAAAGGGCCTTCATAGGATGAGGCTCCCGGCGATCTTGGCGCAAACGGATGTCGCGGCCTTCAAGATAGGTCATAATGTTTTCTTTGATTTGGCCTTCTTCCGTTCTCCACAGGACAATAAAGTCTTTGTTGTGTTTCAGTTTCAGCTTCATGTTGCTGGAAAGCTCGTTCACCACAAAAACAGTTTTCACATGGGGTGTTGTCTTCTGAATAAACGTATAAAGTTCGAAGTGCCTGATTTCAAGGAACGGCAAGAAGGCCACAATGATTTTATCTCCTTCAGAGCCTTGTAAAGCGGAACGCAATTCGTAGGGGTTTTCAACCAGACTGCACTCGAAAGATTTTTCTTCTTTGAGTTTTTTTGGAATAACCGAAGCCCCTGTAATTAAGATCTTTGTTTTCATCATCAAGATCCTCCCTTGCGAGTCTCTAAAGCAAGGACGGAGCCAAGAAAACAGCGAGCCAGGAGCGAGTTCGGGCGGAAATTCTTTAACACCTGTAAAGTCTCCGCTAACAGTGTTAAAGAATCCCGGGAAACTCTGTCTCAAAATGAGAACTCACCCTGCGGGAAGCAAGGGAGTTCCTGGATTGATCGAGGATTGATTCCATTTTGGCAGCTCGATACCCACTGTGAGTTTAAGAACTTCATTCACGTTATCTACGAGGTGAAAATGAATGTCCTTACGAACCTCTGCCGGAATCTCCTTAAGATCTCTTTCGTTTTTACGGCACAAGATGATCTCACGAACGCCGGCGCGATGGGCCGCGATGACTTTTTCTTTAATTCCACCCACAGGCAAAACGGTGCCGCGCAGGGAAATTTCACCGGTCATCGCAATCTTAGGACTCACGGACTTATTCAAGAACAGAGAGGCCATCGATGCGAGCATCGTCACGCCTGCAGAAGGACCGTCTTTAGGAATGGCTCCAGCGGGGACGTGAACATGCACGTCTTTTTTGCTGAAATCCAAAAGAGGATCGTACAGCGGCAGACGTGACTTCAACAAACTCAACGCAATCTTCGCGGATTCTTGCATCACTTCGCCCAGTTGTCCCGTCAAGAGCAATTGGCCGGTACCGTTCATTTGCGCCGACTCGACAAAAAGGATGTCGCCACCCACAGGCGTCCAGGCAAGGCCCGTGACAACTCCCGGAGGCAAAAGGCTTTCGATCATATCGGACTGAAAGCGTTCAGCGCCTAAAATTTCTTCCAGGTCTTTTTCAGTCACGACCAAACCTTGTCCGTCTATCTTCACAAGCTTTAAACTCATGAACTTACAGATCGTCGCAATCTTTCTTTGCAAATCGCGAACGCCGGCTTCGCGAGTGTAGTGCGTGAGAAGCGCCGTTAACGCTTCATCCGTAATACTTAAAGATTTTTCGTCTAAACCGTGTTCTTTAAGCTGTTTAGGCCAAAGATATTTCTGCGCGATTTGTTTTTTCTCATCCAAAGTGTAACCACTTAAATCGACGACCTCCATACGGTCGAGCAAAGGCAGTGGAATGCCTTCCAGAGAGTTGGCTGTGGCAATAAAGAACACTTTTGAAAGATCAAACGGCGTATCCAAATAATGGTCTTGGAACGAGTTGTTTTGCTCAGGGTCCAAGACTTCCAGCATCGCCGAGGCGGGGTCTCCGCCAAAACCGCGTGTCAGTTTATCGATCTCGTCGAGCACAAAGACCGGATCGTTTTCTCCCGCCTTTTTTATTCCCGCAATAATACGTCCGGGCAAAGCGCCGATGTATGTTCTGCGATGCCCGCGAATTTCCGCGTCATCACGAACGCCGCCTAAGCTCACGCGCACATATTTTTTACCCAAGGCGCGCGCAATACTTTTTCCTAAAGATGTTTTGCCAACCCCAGGGGGGCCAATGAAGAGCAGGATCGAACCCTGATGGCTTTTACGCAGTTTCATCACCGCTAAATGCTGCAGAATGCGTTTTTTGATCTTCTCAAGTCCATAGTGGTCTTCATTCAAAATTCTTTCCGCAGCATCCAAATCGATTTCTTTTTGCGCGGAAGATTTAGACCACGGCAGATCCAGCATCAATTCTAGATGCGTGCGAATCATCTGATATTCAGGAGAAGCGGCATTGATTGTCTCAAGACGTTTTAGCTGTGTGCGTGCTAAATCCAAAGCTTCTTGCGGCATTCCGGCCTTGTCGATGCGGTCCTTGAATTTTTTGAAAAGATCTTCGCCTTCTCCTTCGCCAAGCTCTTCGCGGATCACGCGCATTTGCTCGCGCAAAATACTTTCTTTTTGCGTTTGCTGGAAGGACTCGTTGAGTTTATCGCGAATGCCTTTTTGAATTTTCAATCGTTCTTTAAGATCTTGCAGGCGATCCAATAATTTCAAAGCACGATCTTTTAGAACGACAGTTTCCAAAAGCTCCTGCTTTTCAATCGGGGAAATATCCGCATAAGCCGCGCACATATTTACAAGCGTTTGCAAATCCTCAATTTCATTCAGAACATCTTTGACTTGTTTCGTATTGCCGGGAAGTTGATCCAACAGATCTTCCGCAAGTTCGTGCAGACTTTCCAAAAGAGCTTCCTCGGTTTTCTTATCCAGATAACCGCGATCTTCCAAGGCTTCCGTTTGCACTTCGAAAAAACCATCCGTAATTTTGTGTTGCACCACCTGCACACGCTGGCGTGCTTTGACAAAAATACTGTAACTTCCATCTTCATCCATTCGGAACGACTCGACTTTAGCAAGTGTTCCTATTTGATAAAGATCTTCAAATTTTTCTACCGTCGCTTGAGGATTTTTTTGTGTTAACAACACAATCCACTGGGTTTCTCGCAAGGCTTTCTGCAACGCAGAGATGCTTCGTTCTCTTCCGACTCGTAAGGGCATACTAATGTCAGGAAACAAAACTGAGTTCTTGAGAGGAATCACTGGGACAAAACCAGAGACGTAAGACATGTGTACCTCACTTTTTCCCCGAATAAAGGGCGGGGGATTATAGTAAACATGAGTCCCCGGTGAGATTCGTCAAGTCTGCAAAAACAAAAAGCGCTGATGTCAGCGCTTTTGTTTGAATAAAATTTATTTTGATCTTCTAAGTTTTAAATGCGTCGTTTAATGCTATATCGCGGGTAAGGCCCCCAAAAGGCCCGCAATAAACAGTTTCCTCAAGCCACTTTAATTCGCCGTGAACGTCGTCTTTAAAAATCGTTTTCGCCCAGAAGCGATTGGTGCTGTCCCAGCTATAGCCGCGGCTTTTTAAATGATCTTTTGATTCAAACGGAGCGGCACTCGCAATAACTTGTGTCATTGTTCGGCGGGCGTTATTTAACAACTCGAATAAATAAGGCTTTTGTGTTTCCGCATCCGGAAGACTAATTAGATAAAGAAGAGCATCGACGTCGTTGATCGCGCGATGTGAGTCCGTAAAAAAGCCATGATAGATATTCAGAAGTTCAAGCTTGGAACTCGTGAAACCTTTGTCGCTCCAAGAAATTTGTTTTACAGTGCATGCCCAGATTTTCTCGCTGGAAATTTTCGCCTTGCGATCAATAAAGGGACGATCGAAACGTGCATTGTGTGCGATCACCACGCTGGCTTCTTCAAAAAGAGAGTGGACGGCAGTCCAATCAATCTGTTGACCTTCGACCATTTCGTTCGTGATTCCCGTCAACTCTGTGATCTCTGCAGAGATGGAACGACCCGGATCTTGAAAACTCGAGTAAGATTTTCCTAAGCCCAGAATTTCGCCGGTGTTGCGATTGAAAAGAAACTGTCTGATACCGATTTCGATGATGGCATCTTCGGCTTGATTCAGGCCTGTCGTTTCCACGTCCAAAACGATTCCCGTGCGCACGATGTCTGCGTTCATTTCGATCCAAGCGGGAACGGAATAAGTTGGGGGAGTCACGGGGCAGCCTTCAAGTTTATGAAGGGTGACGGTTTTACCATCTGCTGATTTTCCTAACCATCGAAACGCCAAAGATATCCTCCTCGAAAAGATCGATAAAATCTTTTCTGAAATCATATCTTTGTCAAATTCATTTCTCTAGAAGGAAATAAGAAAAGCCCGCTAGTGCGGGCTTTTTTTCTAGTGACGAGGTCGTTGTTCAGCGCGCGCCGCTTTGCTTTGCGGAGTTTGATGACGTCCTTCGGCGAACTCTTCAATCATTTTGCGATTAAAGGCGGGGATGTCTGCGGGCTTTCGGCTTGTGACCAGGCCTTGATCGGTGACGACTTCTTCATCCACCCACTCGGCGCCGGCGTTTTCAAGATCTGCACGCAGCGACGGCCAAGATGTCATGCGTCGACCTTCCACGCCTTCGGCATTAATAAGAGTTTGCGGCCCATGGCAGATAGCGGCGATGGGTTTTCCTGAATCCACAAAAGAACGAACAAATTCGACGGCCTTGGGCTCCATACGAAGTTTATCCGGGTTGATCACGCCTCCTGGTAACATCAGTGCATCGAAATTTTCCGGGCGAGCTTTATCCAACGTGAGATCCACCTGAATAGGATCACTCCAGTTGCCTTCCGACCAAGATTTAATTTGCCCCGACTTTAACGAAATCACGGTCACTTCAGCGCCTGCTTGTTCAAGAGCTTTTTTCGGATCCAAAAGCTCCGCTTTTTCAAAACCGTCGGTGGCGAGTATTGCGACTTTTTTCTCTGAGAGTTGTGCCATCTTTCCTCCAAATATGAGTGGAGTCGTTATCTTAGGAAAAGCTCGCAGCAAGGGCTAATATCTTAAAGACGGGATGTGCGAATGCATGAATGGGAACTGTCTTTCCGTCCAGGGTTTTTCAAAACACAAAAATATCTTATAGTAGAAAAATGTCGAAAGTAAGAAAGCTTGCGAGTATTCAAAAACAGATTCGAGAGTGCCGCTCTTGCCCGCAGATGTGCGGAAGCCCTGTGCATGGCGCGCCCGTGGACTCGGCGGTATTTCTTATTGGTCAAGCACCCGGTCCTCATGAAGCGCGTTTTGCAAAACCGTGGGCTTACACTGCGGGAAAGACTTTGTTCAAGTGGTTGGCTCAGGGAGGCGTTACCGAAGAAGACGTGCGAGAGCGCGTCTACATTGGCGCTGTCGCACGGTGTTTTCCCGGCAAATCACCCAGCGGACATGGCGATCGTGAACCGTCAGCCGCAGAGATTGCGCAATGTCGGCGCCATCTGCAAAAAGAGATAGGTATTTTGAAACCGAAACTGGTCATAGCCGTGGGTCGTCTGGCTATTTCTGAAGTCTTAGGTCCCGAAGTCTTTTCTAAGAAGAGCACACTGAATGACGTCGTCGGGAAACCGCTGAAAGCGCGATTCCACGGTGAGGACGTGGAAGTGATTGCCCTTCCGCATCCGAGTGGGGCGTCGAGCTGGCCGCACACAGAGCCCGGTAAAACAAAGCTGGCTCAGGCGTTGCGAAAACTTTTTAAACATCCCGAATGGCAAAACTGTTTTATTCGTGATTCGGATTCTTAAGATTTCTGAGCGCCTTCATTTTCCATAAGTTTGAGACCTCTTATTGCACTTCTGATTTTTTTAAAAAAAAGGAGTGCCCCATGTTTCAGTGTTCAGAAAATAATTCCCTGCAAATGAACGATTTTTTTAAAAAAGAAAACTTCCGCAAAGATATTTTGCTCCAGCTTTTTTCGTTAATAGAAAAAGAGGAATTGAGTTTGCGCAAGCCGGCTTCGGCGGAAAAGAAATACGAACGAATGTATCGGGGGATGGTGCTTGTAACAAAAGTTTCCGGGCAGACCGTGACGCTGGCGCGGGATAGCGGCGAAAGCTTGGGAGTGTTGGCTCTCAATAAAGAGATTTGCCAACGTCTGCGTGTCGGCGACCGTTTTGATATTATGCTCGGGCTGCGCGAACAGCAATGGCGCCCCCTCTTTGTCGGCGCCATTATCAGTCAGGTTCCGCAAGAGCTTCTTTAATGTCGGTTCTTTTTTTCTGAAGGGCGCACGGCGGAAGAGCGGCCAGCTCCAATATCCGTCAGTGCTCCCGTCGGAGTACCAGGAACATCTTTTTTCGCCAGATCGACAGCCTTGCCTTCTTTGTTTGTATAACCTGAAGCCCGCGCTTTTCTTTCAGAAGCGCGTCCGCCGAAATCAAAACGTTTGCTTTCGTTGACAGTGGATTTTGGAATTTTGCTTTTATCCATAAAAGCCTCCAAGAATATTATAACAAGTTTTAGCAGCGCGGCCACTGTGTCAGATATCATAAGCCGGACCGACTCTCGTCATTTTTAATTTATAAAACTTAAAAAGCTTTAACTCTTTAACGAGCTTCCCTAGTCTTATCTAAGAGGTGTGTATGAGTGCTAAAGAGAATATAGCGAAAGCCGCCTTAGGAGTGACTTTAGGCGCCCTGGTGATGGGTCTTTTTTATGTGACGTCGGCTAAAAAAAACAGCCTGGACCAAATAGCGGTGCAACTGGAAAAAGAATTTTTCGCAGATCCAGTGGTGAAAGCAAAGCTGTCGCGCATGCCGGCGTCTGAGGTGGCCGCCTTTGTTTCGCGAAGTGCGCACAATGGTTTGTATTGGCTGTCTCCTCAAGAACTCGATACCTGGAATCAGATTCGCATCGCTATGGCCAAGAGTTCGCCGGAACTTTGCGTGTCCTACATTCGCGGAGGCACATCACAAAAAGATATCACGCAAGCTTTTGCCCAAATCGGCGAAAAGAGCGCCAGAACGTGGATCGCTCTTTCTCTGACCGCGGCAAAACAATCCATCCAGCGCGCCGAGCCCCTCGACAACCAAAACATTCAAAAAGAATTTCAAGAAGGCTTGCTTCAGGTTGTCAGCGTGAATGGCCCGGAAGAGCAATTCAAACTTGCTGAAATTTTGCACAATTATTTGATCAAAGATGACGAGGAGACGTGTTGGGCTGCCATAAAAATTCACGAGAATGCGATGAAGCTGGACTCTAAGGCGCGTCATAGTTTTTTAAGAGTGTTAGCGGTGCTCTAAGAAAAATATTTATCCGGCTACAAACTAAAACTTGATTGTAGACATGGGGGTGTTTACAATCGGTTGAGTGACGGTTTTCAAGATCTACTTCTATGCTGAGCTTGATTCAGAATCCAAAGCGGGTGCTTGGGTTCACTGTATTACTTCCGACGATCATGTTCTAGCTCTGCGCTCGGGAATTGCGGTCGCGGAACAAACGTTAGAGGCCCTGCAGTTCACGGCGATCCTTCAGGCTTTACAGAATCCTCCTTCTCCAGCAGCTCAAGACTTCCGCGCTTTGATTCTCTATACCAGCGATCAGGCAAAAGCTCTTGAAAGTGTTTTTAAAGAGCCTCTGCGCCGTAAAAACATCGTGGGAATGAGTGAACCCGTCAAAGAACTTCTCTGTGTTCCGGTCGATTATGAAGTGAATATTGAAATGGTCGGCGATTCTTCCATTTATCAAGAATTACGTCTTCGCGTGAAAGAGCTCCTCAGTGCACCAGCATAAAAAAGGCCACGGCAAGGCGGCCTTTTTTATTGAACTCGCGTTAGTTACGATACGCGCGGAAATAAACGCGGAAGTCTGTTCCAAGAACAAAGACCATCAATCGACCTGGAGCCGAAGAAGTCGCGCCAGGTCCCGACGTCAAGGTGCCGCCTAAAGATTCCCAAGCGGACCATGAGCCCTGGAACCATTTATGCCAAAGAGCATTGTCAGTGCCGCGACCGAAAACATCCAGTCGGCCATTAGACCACGAAGCGGCGTCAGGAGATGAAGTCAGAATACCACCCAAAGACTCCCATCCTGACCACGAGCCATTCCACCATTTGTGCCAAAGAGCATTGTCACCGCCTCGAACAAAAACGTCGATGCGATTGTTACCCCAAGACACAGCCGCAGGATCATCCTTGAAAGTGCCTCCCAAAGATTCCCAGCCGGACCATGAGCCACGTGTGAACCACTTGTGCCATAGAGCATTGTCGGTGCCTCTGACGAACACATCAAGGCGTCCGTGCGCCCATGAAGAAACTCCGGGACCGGAAGCAAGAGTTCCGCCCAAAGAAACCCACGGTTGCCAGCTACGGCGGAAAGTTCTTTGCCAGAGAGCATTGTCAGTTCCACGCACAAAGACGTCGATGCGGTTCGGACCCCAGCACGCAACTCCCGGAGAAGACGTCAGCACGCCACCCAATGAAACCCACGCAGACCACGAAAAACCATTCCAGTGTCGATACCAAAGAGCATTGTCCGTGCCTCTCACGAAGACATCGGTTTTATAACCGTCGCGCGAGCAGGCCGCGGGATCGGAAGTTCCGATGCCACCAATGTTGAGCCATGGTGACCATCCGGGTGTCGTGGGATCGTCATGCAGAGGTGTGAGTGTGGCCGGCGGACCTGCGACGACGAAAGGCTGAGTGTTTTCCGTTTCAGTCTCGGCCCAGCTTGTAGCTGCTCCGGCGACAGTCCATACAGTCAGTGCGAGCGCAATGAACTTAAGCATTTTTCCTCCATTGGATGTAGGTTGTTGAGGAGTCACGGTAACGGAAGAGATCGAAACCTAAAAGCCGAAACGAACTCTTTGCTAAAAGGGGGAGAGATTCCGTGTTGGAATAGAGGGATTTGTTGAAGGTAGCTCTATCTAAGTCCTCATTTTGGTATAAGAAATTTGTAGCGACGCAATCTCAACTCAGACTCATTGACCTCCTAAACTAGGTTTGTTGCAGTAAGAGAAGATTTTTATCAACTACTCTTAAAAAGGACTCGATATGAAATATGCCGTGTTGTTTTCCTCGGTCGTTTCTTTGCTGGGCGTTTCCGCAGTTCAAGCGCAAGACACTGTGGTGTCTCCTCCGAGCGGAGTTGTAGGAACAAGCTCGGATGGAAAATCCATGGAGGCTTTCGACGCGGTGGAAGTCGAAGCTAAAGTCGTGTCTGTCGATAAAAAGAAGCGACAATTAAAACTCAAACCCGCAAGCGGCGAAGAGATGACCGTCACCGCCGGGGACGAAATTCAGAATTTTGATAAAATCAAAAAAGGCGATCTTCTGCGCGTGAGCTATATGGAGTCTCTGGCGCTTGAACTCAAAAAAGGCGGCGGCGAACCTCTTATGCGCACGGAAGAATCGGAAATGGATCGTGCTAAGAAAGGCGAAAAACCTGCGGGCGTAGCTTCACAAACGGTCAAAGCCCGCGGCAATGTCATCAAAGTCGATCAGAAAAATCAGCAGGTCACTGTGCAAGGCCCGCAAAAAATCGTCGTGCTGCAAATACCCCAGCCTGACGTAATGAAGAACATCAAAGTCGGTGATCAGATCGAAGCGACCTATACAGAAGCGATGGCCGTTTCCATTGAGTCGGTCAAGAAGTAGTCCGATTAAAGGTGCTGTCTCATTTTTAGACAGCACCTTTAATCGTCTCTTGATTAAGAAATAGACATGCAAGCTTTCATTAAGAAGGCGTAATAGAGGTATGCTCCTTGCTATCCATTACAGAACGGATAGGGAGGACGCATGAAAAAAGGCTGGTTGCTGAAAGGTTTTATCGCTTCGATGATTTTTGCGCAGGAGTTTTCTTGGGCGCAAAATAAAACCGTGCAAAGACCGCCTCAGTTTGTTCTTTTTGCGTTTGACGGTTCTTATAACAATGAAGTCTGGCAATACTCCCGTGATTTTACAAAACAGCTGAAGCAAAAAGGCGTCGACACGCGTTTTACTTACTTTATAAATCCCGTCTATCTTTTAACGCCGGAAACTTCTTCCAATTATCAACCTCCTGGATATCGTTTAGAAACCCGCAAAGGCGAGGTCGTTACGGTTCGCAATCGTGGTTCTGCGATCGGGTGGGGTGATGACAATCAAGATATCGGGATTCGCATCGACCATATGAACGATGCTTACCGTGAAGGGCACGAGATCGGCTCCCATGCCGTGGGGCACTTCGATGGCGGCTATAAAGAATGTCATATCGATCCGGCGACAAGAAAATGCCAGCGCGACGGCAGTGGCGGTATTCTTTGGAAATGGAATCTGGCTTGGAGTGAGGCTGACTGGCGCAGCGAGTTTGAACAGTTTTATAATATCGTTGAAAACGTTTTCCGACTCAATGATCTGCGTTCCGTAAAAATGAAATCCCGAAAGTGGCTCTTTGGCAAAGAGGACATCAAAGGATTCCGCGCTCCTGTATTGGGTGTGAGTGAAGGGCTTTGGTCAAATCTTCCCAAGTTCGGTATTTCCTATGATACGTCGAAAGTAAATCGTGAAACTTACTGGCCTCAGCGAAATGAGTATGGCACTTGGAATTTCCCATTGGCAGAAATTCAAGAACCAGGCGGAGCTCGCCGCTGGATTTCAATGGATTATAACTTTTGTGTGCGCGATTCCGCGCGTGTGCTTTCTGAAGAGCCGCAAACCATGGCTCTGACGGTATTTGATGCCAAGAAGAACCAGGAAGTGAAAGCAAATAAAAACAGAGCCTGCTTGAATATGGTTTCACCTGCGCAAAAAGCGAAGGTGAAAAAGAATATGATGACATTGTACCGCTCATACTTCGAGAAAAACTATTACGGCAACAGAGCACCCGTGCACATTGGCCATCACTTTTCACAATGGATGAGCGGCGCTTATTACGAAGTGTTTTATGAGTTTGCAAAAGAAGTTTGCGCAAAGCCCGAAGTGAAGTGCGGTACTTACGCCGAACTCATGAATTTCGTCGAGACGAAATCGCCCGCGCAGTTGGAAGCATATAAAAATGGCGCCTTTGTTAAAATGTCTCGTCCTAAATCCGCAGCGATCGCGCATCACTGGGACCTGCAGATTGATATGACTGCGGATGCCCAAGCTATGAAATTTGTATTGACGGGTGTTGATGCCGAGCGCACGGGACTTAAGCCAAAAGCGACGGTGAATGGCGTGTCCGTTTCTGAAAGCCTTGTTGTGCAACTTGACGACGTTCGCAAAGCCGCTCAAGGGGACAAAGACGCTCTTGTCAGAATGGCGATTTCGGACCGCCATGGAAAAGAAGTGGCGACAGCGACGTACAAGATCTTCGCTATTGGAAGTGAGAATGAAGCCGTGCTTGCAGAAAATCTCGAAGAGCGTTGGGTGCAAGGACACCTGCCTGAAGCCCATGCGGACGAGATGGATTTCTCGAAAGGCCATTAATGCATAAGCTTCACGCTCTTTTAGGACTGCTCTTATTTCAGATGCTAGGTTGCGGGTTGGATCCCGCAACAGGCATTATTGAGAAAACGCCGTCTCAAAGTGCCGTGATTTATGGGACTGATTCCCTAGTCGAAGTGGATCTCGAAACCCCGAATGCCAGTGTGAGTGTGGCGCTCACCAGCCAAAGCGTGGCAACAGAGTATCTCGTGGGGAATTCGGTGGCGACCGTGTCAGAATTGTACGGACGTCATCCTCTTTCGTGGACAGATCAGCCCGCCGTGGCTCACTGCTCGGGTGTTTTAATCAAAGACGATGTTGTTCTCACGGCCGCGCACTGTCTAAGGTTTGCTCCCTGCAAAGAAACGGTTTTTCTTTTTAACTTTCAGAGCAGCAAAACAGAGGACGTGATCTCTCGTACTTGTGCGGAAGTTATTGCACAGGAAAATGCTGAAGATTTGGACTATGCACTTCTGCGTCTGAGCGCCCCGATTTTAGGGACCTCGGTGCGCATCTCTAATTCTTCGCCGAAGCTCAAAGGCAAAATCTATACTCTTGGTTATCCGCTCGGAGCATTTAAGAAAAAGGCCGAGGGTCAGATCCTTTCTCTAGACCGCAATATTGTACTTTCTGATCTCGACGTTTTTGCGGGCAACTCGGGGTCTCCAGTCTTTTCATCTGAAACGCACGAACTCCTCGGTATTTTAGTGGGCGGTGAGTCAGACTTTGTGTCTTCTGAAAAGAATCCGGATCAGCTTGTACTTAAAGTCTGCGGCGCTGCCGATTGTTTAGGCGAAAAGATCATTCCCATTCAAAAAGTCTTCAAGAACTTGTAGTATGCGGCTCATGACAGCCGCCCATTTTCATTCTTTAGCTCAAGAATTCCTGCAAAAACTTTTTTCCGAACTTCAAGAGCATCAAGTGCAGATTGAAGAACACTGGGATATCGATCATCTTTGTTATCGTGTGAGCAGTATCGAGCGCTACGTTGAAATGAAGAAAAGCTTCGCGAGCTTTGCAGATCTTCTGATTGAAAGCGACGTGAACGGTCGTCCTATTGCAACTTATAAACTGCATTCCGCAGTGCCGTTTATGAATTGGTCTATTGAAGTTGTCGAGCTTCCGGCGCCGAAACCGACAAAGCCCACGCCCGAAGGCTTTGAGCATATTGAAGTCGTTTGTGATATGCCGTTGGCGCACCTCATGGAAAAATACAAGGCTCTGAAAATGGATCACGGAGGCCTGGCGAAAGATTTTAATCAAGAGCTTGAAATCTGTTTGGGAGAAAGAAATCTAAAATTTCATCTACTTTCGCTCAACTCTGTTATCAACCTTGAAAAGAATCAGCGTGTGTACAAGGCCTTGAAAGAATCACGCATCCTTAAGGACTTCAAAAAATACGATCCGCTTGTCGCGGGAACCTTTCCGCTGGATATCGCGACAGCGGGCTCAGACTTGGATATTCTTTTGCGCGCGGATGATCTGAGTCAGATAGAGCAAGAACTGCGCGAGCATTATTCTGAGATCCCGGATTTTAAAGTTCAAAAGCTTGTGGTGGACGGTTTGGATACGCTGATGGCGAACTTCCGATTCGACGAAATTCCTTTCGAGATTTTTGTTCAGAATCGCGAGACCGTCCAACAAAAAGCGTATCGACACTTCTTAGCAGAAGAACGTCTTTTAAAGTGCGGTGGATGGCCTTTGAAAAGGAAAATTCAGTTGCTGCGTGCGCAGAAGATAAAAACAGAGCCGGCTTTCGCACAGGCTCTGGGTATCCAAGGGGATGCTTACGCAGAGATTTTAAATCTGCAAAAAGAATCACAGGGGACGTTGCAAAAACGCGTGCAAGCTTCGCACTAAGAGTTCGAAGCTTCGTCTGCCACAGCCGGGAAGTAAACCCCTTTGGCGTTAATGACGTGACCTGCAGGAATGCCTGTTCCAAGCTCTTCGGCTCTGAATACAGTTTCAGGCAAATTTAAAGATTTGCGAAGCTCGTTCATTGTTTCTGGAACGAACGGTGCCAACATAATCATCAAATTCTTCAGCACATAGAAGCACGTGAACAAGGCATCTTTTCTTTCCGCTTCGGGGGCACGGTCATCGTGCGGTTTGTATTGCGAAAAGAGCGAGTTGATCTGTCTTGCATAGTTTTCAACTTGGCCCAACAAAATGGCATAATCGCCTTTTTGCATTGAGCGCAAATACATTTGCACAAGTTTTACGGTTTCAGCTTCCGCTTTGCCGATCAACTTTCCTTCAGGAACTTTTCCGCCATACTTCGAGTGACACGCCGAAATCGGTTTTTCGAAAGCGGCATTCATCGGGCCGGCAAGGAATTTGTTTCTTTCTTTGAAGTGTTCGAAATCAAAGTTCGAAGCTTTCACCGCAAGACTTAACATCGCCAGGAAATAACGGACTTGATCCGGCGCATAGCCCATCTCAAGCAGTTGATCTCCGGTATAGAAGTTGCCTTTGGATTTGCTCATTTTTTCGCCGTTCACCATCAAGTGGTAACAGCTCAAAATTTCCGTCATTTGCAAATCACCTTTTTGCGGAAGATGCTGCGGATCTTCCTTGTGACCAAGCCACATCGAACCCTGCATGATCGTATAGAAGAACACGTTGTCTTGTCCCAAGAACTGAACGACGGTTGCGTCAGGATCACACCAGAAATCTTTGTACTCATCCGCTTTGCGGCCTGCTTGCGTCAGTGCCACTTGCGTGAAAATAATCGGCGCGATCAATGAGTCCGGCCACACGTAAAGAGTTTTGCCTTTCATTTCCGGATCCAGCTCTGCCGGAACAGGAATACCCCAAGAAACGTCGCGCGTGATTGGGCGATAGCCCCATTTGTCTGTGACGACAGAAGGAATACCGTTGGCTTCAAGAACCTGTTGCGCTTTTGCAAGATCCGCTTTCGTATCAAACAAGCACTCGACTTTTTTGCCGGGAACGTAACGGGATTTATGTTTTGGCAAAGTCTCTTTGATCTCTTTGTATTTTTCTTCGTGCGTGTTTTCAAAACGACAGCCGATCAAAACAGTGTTGCTCACTTCTTGAACGACAGCAGAACGCCATACTTTTTGTTTCGTCTCGATCCAAGCTTTCAAAGGATCTGCGACCTTCCACATATCAAGCCACCAGTGAGCGGTATCACGAAGCTCCGGCTGGGCGTCGCTCAACTGGCTGCGTGGATCTTTCAGTGTGCTTGGATCAAACTGAGTGCCGCAGGCATCGCACTCGTCAGAATAAGCTTCGTTGTTGCCGCAGTTCGGGCATGTCCCACGCACGAAGCGGTCTTGCAGGAAGCGATTCATTTTCGGATCGAACCACTGTTTTGTGATGCGTTTTTCTAAAAGACCGTTCTTATACAATCGGCGCAAGAAATCCTGTGAGTAAGCTTCGTGCAGAGGATAGGTCTCTGGACGGGAAGTTCCCGTGAACACATCCGTTTGAATGGAGTATTTTTTTAGAGTCGCTTTTTGTTGTTCGTGAATCGTGTCGATAAACTCACGAATTGTTTTTCCCGCTTTAACGGCGGCGACTTCGCTCGTGGAACCATGATCGTCATTGCCGTTAACGAAAAGAACATTCTCGGCTCCGATCAACATGCGCATCCAGCGAGCGTAAATGTCAGCAGGAACGTGAGCTCCCGCCAAGTGACCTAAATGCAGAGGGCCGTTGGCGTAAGGCATGCCGGCTGTGACCGTGACCTTCTTGGGCTTTTTGTGGTTGCTCAAAACAGATTTAACGTCAGAAGGGGGTGCAAATTTATTTTCTGGTTTTCCTGGCTGCATGATGTGTCCTCTAAAGGCTCTAATTTAGCGAAAATAATAAATTCATGCACCTATTTGCTGTTCGAAAACGAAGGAACTAGGTTGCGGGTTGCGTCAGGGCCTGTTTCGATATCAGCAGATAGGGTCATTTGTATTTGATTTCTTAACTTAAGTCGATGCGACTTGCTCAAAGTAGGCAACAGCAGCCGACTCAGCCTCATTTTTTAAAACAAGTGTGCTCAAGGAGGCTTCGGATCGAAGAGTTCGGTACAACTCGATCGCAGCTCTTATCGCTTGCACGCAAGAAGAGCGTTCATAGCCTGCAACCGTCTGCTTCATCATTTCTAAATGCCGAGGGGCCAACATCTCCAGCCTACGTACTCCTTGGGGTAAATGTCCGTGTTGCACCAGGGATAAGGGGCCAAACACGGCTTGTCGCATGAAGGAGAGATGATCAATCACTTCAAATAATTCACCTCGGCCAAGGCGCAAAGCTGCGTAGTGAATCCAAATCCAAAAACGGTCTTCGATCCATTGCAAGTCGGGCGTTGGGTAGTGCGGAGTCGTTTTTTGGATAGTATCCGACAAGTCTGTGTCCCTTTCCCAAAGCACGACGGGATTTTCAACTCGATTGCCAAAATCAGAAAGGGAGACAAACTTAACATCGACGTGCAAAAGAGGTTCGTCAAAAAGAGAAATGATCAGTCTCGGCTCTCCGACATGTTCTCCCGTGAAGCCAGTGAGGTGGTTTCCCAATCCTGCAACAATTTTGAATCTTTCGGCCATGATTTCGTTGAATTTCGTATCAGGCACAACGACGATAAGATCCAAATCGGAATACTCATCCATTTTTCCAGATATAAGGGATCCGGCACCCGCCACTCCCAAAATTCGCAAGTCAGCTTGTAACTTTGATAAAGCTTCATCTAAGAACTGTTGATGAATCTTCGGTAACATGAATTCTGCTCCTTAATGCCAGAAAATGGCATTATTACAGGATCGTGGGAGAGCAGGTTTGTGTCAATGCTGTCTGGAGAGAAAAGCGAGTTGCGAAGAATCCATAAAAATGGAAAAGGCCCGATGGTTTACCATCGAGCCTTTATTGGTTGCGGGGGCAGGATTTGAACCTACGACCTTCGGGTTATGAGCCCGACGAGCTACCAGACTGCTCCACCCCGCGACAAAGCGTTACGCTAGAAGGACAGTTATAGGTGACATCCTCGGTAAGGTCAATGCTTCATCTTTGTTATTTGAAAGATAATACCATGTATCATTTTGTCTCTTAGCCGAACTTTCTGATCTCGACTTCTGCTTCTTTTTTTTCTGAATGAGAATTTCCTCATAACCCCAAAGCAGGAGAAAAAATATGAACGAGTCAAAAGACAAATCAGGTGGCGGTGTCATGGGCTTTCTTCTCGGTGCCTCGTTGGGTGCTGCTGCGATGTACTTCTTTGATCCAACAAGAGGAAATCAAAGAAGAGCTGTCGCACGCGATAAATTCTTTAGTTTAGCGAAAAGAATTGAAAGACGAGGCGAACAAATCACGGAAGATCTCTCAAATCGCGCCCGTGGCACGGTCAAAGAAGTTCAACGTCACATGCGCCAAGAGGAGATCGACGATGCGACTCTCGAGCAGCGGGTGCGCTCCGAGTTTGGGCGCAAAGTCAGTCATGCGCGCGCCATTCATGTGTATGCTGTTGATGGCCGTGTGACTCTTTCAGGACCCATTCTTAAAAAAGAGGTCGATCAGCTGCTCACTTGCGTGCAAAGCGTTCCGGGCGTGAAATCGGTCGTGGATGATTTGCAGAAGTATGACAAGCCCGGTGATATTTCAAGTCTGCAAGGTAAAGGCAAAGAGTACTTTCAATAGATTAAGAATGCCGAAGGAACGCCTGTTTCTTCGGCAGCTTTATTGTCACGTAAAACAATCCATGTTGTATTCGCCTCCGCCGAGGAGATATTCATGAACTGGAAAGGCGCTTTCAAAATCGTTTCCGTCAGTTTTTTTGTTCTCTCTGCCACTTTCGTAGGATTGATCGTGTGGGGGCTTTCGCGCCTGCCGTCCGCTTTTGAAATTAAAAAAAGTCTGACGCCTCCGGCGCTTGCGGCAGCAGACAGGAATGCCGGTGACAGAAAAGTTTCTCGGATGAAAACAAATCCTCTTATGAAAGGGGCCGTAGCCCAAGCCGCGGAGTCTGCAAAAGGGCCTTCTAAAAAATCCTCAGAACCGCCGATCCCGCAGAATCAAATCGTGATGGATACGACAAAGGTTTTACTCGAAGACTTCGTTGATTCTCGCAAACCGCTCGTCACAGGATGCCGGCATCTTGAAAAAGCGTCCCAGAGTGATCTTTTAAGAGATCCCGAAAGCGCGTCTTCAAAATACTTTTTTCACAGTCTCGCGCAAGAAGAAAAAGACCCTTTGGTGGAAACGGCCGCGCCCATTTTGCGTTACGTGTTTCGCGCGCCGGGCATGCAGTCCGTCGTTGATATGATTGTGCGGGCCGAGGAGGCTCAAGATCTAAGTCTTCTTAAGAAAGCCGAATTCTACTATGAAATTTATCGTGCCGGAGATTTTTTGAAAGGGCACATCGCCGATATGGATGTGATTCTGCAAAAATCTTATAACATGCACTATCTGACTCGCGCGATTGCGCAAAGGCCGGAACTGGCCCGGGAACCCGCAGCACTCAGTTTTTGCGAGCAGATGGAAAAAAACCTGAATACCAACGGTGTTTACAATGCGGACGTTGCCGCCCAAGAGATGATGAAATTTCTGAGTGCAGCTGGTGTTGATCCGCGCTCGATAGGATACGATCCGCATTATCGCTCGCAAGTGAAGTTAGATCTTTCCAATTCTCAAGTGATGCTGAACGATACGTGGGTCGTGCGGCTTTTCGCCCGGGATTTTTACCGGGCGCAACGTCAGCCAGCCGGCGGCGGAAATTAGTTTTTGCTCGTCACTGTTTCCGATTCGCCTTTGTCGTTCACGGTGACGATTTTGGTTTTGGAAACACGAATGGTCGGCAGTTCGTCGGTGCCTAGTGCCTTCATCTTTTCGATCTCAAAAGGCACAAGTTGTTTGGGGCCTTTCTTGCCGGGATGAAGTTTGTACTGATGCGCACAGTTTTTTGAGCAAGTGTCTTTTCTAAATTCCATTTCAGAGCAATCAACACAGATCAACTCTTCCGAGTCGCAGCGTTTGCACGAAATCTTGATTTCAGAAGGTTGACCGCAGTGCGGGCACAAGCCGTATTTGGTGGAAGGCTGCAGATCTTGATCCAAAGCCACGCGATGATCGAATACGAAACATTCACCTTCGAACTGATCGTTCGGGAACTCTTTCATGTAGTTGATGATGCCGCCTTCCAATTGGAAAACGTTGTCATAACCTTGCTTCTGCAATTCAAGAATGCCTTTTTCACAGCGAATGCCGCCGGTGCAGAAGATCAGCATTTTTTTGTCTTTGGCAATACCTTGGCTTTCAATGTACTGCGGGAAGTCCGTGAATTTTTCGATGTTGGGATTTAAAGCGCCTTTGAAGGTGCCGATTTTGTATTCGTACCAGTTGCGCGTATCAATCATCACAAAGTCATTTTCTTCTTTAAGGACGCGATTCCATTCGGCAGGACTTAAATGATGATTTTTTCCTTCCGGAGGCATCATCTCAGGAATACCTGTCGTCACGATCTCCTCACGCACTTTCACTTTGAAACGGCGGAAAGGCGCCTTCGGAGACACGGAATCTTTAAAGAACAAGTTCGGAACAGAGAAGTAATCGCGAATAAACTGCTTCCACGCTGCGAAGCTCTCAACCGAAGAGGCCGCCACTGTGGAATTAAAACCTTCCGTGCCCAGGATAATAAGACCCTTGATGTTCAATTCATCCGCTTTGTTTTCAAGATCTTGTTGTACTTTAGGAACGTCCGAGAGGACGAGAAATTTATAGAAAGTCGTAACATAATAGTTCGACGTCGCAGTCATATATGCACCTCAGTTATCCAGTCCCGGCTCCAAACCAGGGGGAGTTGAAAGTTCTACGAGGTTATAAGGGCAATTTGCGAATCCCGCAAGTCTAAGCCCTATCTTGGCCTCAAACACCCCGGAAATTTGAACGAAATTCCAAGTTGAAGCTATGACCGTGCTCATATTTGCGGCGAAATCCACCGTCGGTTGTTTTTTCTTGAGGTCGTTCGTGGTGGCGCTGCGGCAAATACTTGTAACCCCCGGTGTTTTCCCGTAAAAAGGATGTTTTAAATAGGACACGCAATATGCTCGCTACGCCCCAAGTTCAAAAAGAAATTCAACGCCGTCGCACCTTCGCCATTATCTCGCATCCGGATGCGGGTAAGACGACTTTGACGGAAAAGCTGCTCTATCATGGGGGCGTGATTCACGAAACGGGAGAGGTGAAAGGGAAAAGCGGAACCAAAGCCGTGACTTCCGACTGGATGGCGATGGAGAGAGAAAAAGGGATCTCGATCACGTCTTCGGTCATGACTTTCGACTTCGATGGTTTGCGCGTGAACCTTCTCGATACTCCCGGCCATAAAGACTTCTCGGAAGATACGTATCGTGTTTTGATGGCGGTCGACTCTGCGTGCATGCTGATCGACGTTGCGAAAGGTGTCGAGGAGCGAACGAAGAAACTTTACGAAGTTTGCCGTCTTCGCAATATTCCTATTTTTACATTCGTCAACAAGCTTGACCGTGAAGGTAAAGATCCTCTCACTTTGATTGATGAAGTGGAAAAAACTCTCAATATGCAATGTTATCCTGTGACATGGCCTTTGGGGATTGGACAGCGTTTCCGCGGAATTTACAACCGTTTGACAAAAGAGATCTGGATTTACGATCAGCGCCGCGAAGAGGTTGAGGACTACAAAATCATTCCATTCGAAAAAGGCAAAGACGATCAGATTCTTTACGAATACCTTGATAAAGAGTCCGCGGATCAAGTGATTGATGAGCTTGATTTGATTGAAGGCGCTCTTCCGCCATTTGATGTAAACGAATTCCTGAGCGGCACGATTTCGCCGGTCACATTCGGTTCTGCGAAACAAAATTTCGGTGTGGATACCTTCCTGCAGTTCTTTACGAAATACGCACCAGGTCCGCAGCCTCGTCGCACGAAAGACGATAAGGAAATGGATCCTTGTGATGCGAACTTCACGGGCTTTGTCTTTAAAATTCAAGCCAACATGGATCGTCGTCACCGCGACCGCATCGCTTTCATTCGTATTTGCTCAGGAAAATTTGAGCGCGGCATGAAGGTGAAGCATTCTCGTCACGACAAAGAATTGCGTTTGTCTTATGCCAGTCAATTCGTAGCGGCGGATAAAGAAACGGTCGATGACGCTTATGCAGGCGACATCGTCGGTGTCGGCGATACCGGCAACTTTGCAATCGGAGACTGCGTTTACGCCTCTGGAAAAATTCATTTTGAAGACATTCCGAAATTTGCTCCCGAGCTTTTTGGTCGCCTGTCCGTGCGCGACGCTTTGAAGCGCCAAAAAATGCAAGAAGCTTTAAATCACTTGTCTGAAGAAGGCGCGATTCAGCTTTTCATTGATCCTCTTATCGGTCCGCAAGATCCGATCATTGGTGCGGTCGGTGAGCTCCAGTTTGAAGTTCTGTTGCGTCGTCTTATGGATGAATACAATCTGGAAGTTAAACTCAATCGCCTGCCTTACGGTGTCGCTCGTTGGCCAAGAACCGCCGACGGCAAGCCGGTCAGTGATCTTAAGGGCGGCGCGAATATGTTCCGTGATTTGCAAGACAACCCGGTCGTTTTGGTGAACCAAGAATGGGATTTGAACTGGCTTAAACGTGAAAATCCTGATGTTGAGTTCCACACCAGTATTTCACGCGCACGTTAGGCATGAACCCTTGGGTTCAGAAGGGGAGTAGAAGTGATTCTGCCATTAGAAATTACGAATCTTCGTAAGCGCTATCAGGATGGAATTGTGGAAGCCGTCAAAGGTGTTTCCTTCAATGTCAATCCCGGCGAAATCTTCGGTCTTTTAGGGCCTAACGGCGCAGGAAAGACGACGATCATTTCGACCATCACGACCTTGGAAACCCCCACTTCTGGCGAAGTGAAAGTCTTTGGCATGGATGTCACAAAAGATCCTATGTTCACAAAAAGACAGATTGGTGTCGTTCATCAGGAGGTGATCAACTCTGGATTTTTTGATGTCGAAGAAATTCTGCAATTTCATTCGGGATATTACGGCCTTCGGAAAAACACTGAACGTATTCATTTTGTTTTAAACAAACTGGCTCTTTACGAACATCGAAAGAAAAAGGTGAAGCAGTTATCGGGCGGGATGAAGCGTCGCCTGATGATCGCCAAGGCCCTTGTTCATAATCCGAAGTTATTGCTTTTGGATGAACCGACCGCAGGGGTCGACATCAGTTTGCGTGAAGATCTGTGGAAGTTCGTGCGCGAGTTGCGCGGGGAGGGGATGTCCATCCTTCTCACAACTCATTATCTTGAGGAAGCCGAGCAGCTGTGTGATCGTGTGGGAATCATTAATCTCGGCGCTCTGGCTTGTTTGGGGGATACCAAAGAAATCATCCGCCAATACACCCAGAAAAAAATCCGCGTTGTGTTGACAGAGCCTTTGCATTTGCGCTCGCAATTCCTTATCGAGGAAAAGGGCAAAGAAATGCTCTTCATCGTTCCCCAGAACAAACCGCTAGGGGAGTTTCTGAGTGAGGTCGCCATCCCGACAAATCTGATCAAAGACGTGCACATTGAAGAGGGCGATCTGGAAGAAGCTTTCTTAAAACTTGTCAGCAATAACAAAGAAGTGCGAGAGGCTCTGTAATGTCTGGCTTTGTCACAATCTTTCAGCGAGAAATCGCACGTTTCCTTAAAGTGATCGTTCAGACGGTTGTCACGCCGTTTGTATCTTCATTCTTATATTTGCTTATTTTCGGAGTTTCCTTAGGCGAACAAATGGCGTCCCATCAAGGGGTCAGCTATTTGGCTTTTTTGATTCCCGGGTTGATGATGATGGGACTTATCAACAATGCCTTTCAAAACTCGTCATCGTCCATTGTGTCTTCTAAATTTTCCGGGGACCTTGAAGATCTGCGCGTGGCACCCATCACAGATCAAGAAATTATCTGGGCTATGAGTTTGGGCGCGGTTGTGCGCGGCTCGTTGGTGGCGTTGATCACGTACATTGTTGGCTCTGCATTTCTTTGGTATCAGCAGGGACAATGGCTGACGGTGGCTCATCCTCTGCTCACTTTGTTCTTCCTTCTTGTGGCGGGACTGATTTTTGGAATGATCGGGATTAGCATCGCGTTCTGGGCGACAACATTTGACCAGCTTTCGGCGTTTTCAGCCTTTATCTTGCTGCCACTGACTTATTTGGGAGGCGTGTTCCTGTCGATCGAACATCTTCATCCGTTCTGGCAGATGGTTTCTAAATTCAATCCTCTCTTGTATCTGATCAACGGACTTCGCTACGGAATTCTGGGTGTGAGTGACGTGAATGTCTGGACCGCAGCCACGATTTCAGTGGTGGGCTTTTTGTTCTTTTATGTTGTCGCACGCTGGAGTCTTAAGAAAGGCTCTTTCCAACGCTGGTAGAAATAAAATATCTGATAAAGAAAAATAAAAGAGGGAATTTAAAGCCCCCTCTTTTATGTGATACTAAAAAATGAGGACTTAGAATGTCGCAGGTTCTGTTGTCGTAATCACAGCTGCAGGAGCTGGAACAGACGTTGGTTCAGCGACCATATTGAAGTTCAAAGTTTCCACAGTTTTCATGCGGTTTCTTTCTTCCTGAAGACGTTGTTGCTCGAGAGCCTCAAGAAGTTTCAACTCAGTTTCTTTTTCCATCTGAACGCGAGCTTGTTTCAAACCCTCCGCAGCGGAATAGTGATAAGATGCTTGTTGAGCTGCAGCTGTTATCGCTGCACCAAGAATAGAAATGAGTACGAGTTTTTTCATAGTCAGTGCCCCTTTTTCGTAGCTCATACCGGGAAAGATTCGCGATTGAATCACTCAATGCGCCGTGACTAACCTTATTACAGGGTGGCTTTGAATGCGGGGCGTGTTAAAAGTCGTTCCTTCAGGAGTTTCAAATGTTTGAGAATTTATCTGATAAAATCATGGCAAGTCTTAAAAAGGTGCGTGGTCAGAACAAGATCACGGAAGCCAATATTGAAGACGTTATCAAAGAAATTCGACTCAGCCTTCTTGAAGCCGATGTGAACTTCAAAGTGGTTAAAATCTTTATTGATAAGGTGAAAGCCAAAGCCTTAGGCGCGGAAGTTCTTCAAAACGTCAATCCAGGTCAAATGTTTGTTAAAATCGTTCACGATGAACTTGTGAACGTTCTGGGTGGCGGAGCCGTGGATATTAACGTGCGTGAAAATCCGAGCGTGATTTTCCTCGTGGGCTTACAAGGGGCGGGTAAGACGACTTCGGCGGCGAAGCTGTCTCTGTATATTCGCCAGAAGTTGGGCAAAAAGCCGGGCTTGGTTCCTGCCGATATTTATCGACCTGCAGCGATTGATCAGTTGCAAACTCTCGGTCGTCAAAACAACATCCCCACATTCCCAACACAAGCGGGGATGAAACCGGAAGAGATTTTAGAAAAATCCAAACAATGGGCGCGCGACAACATGGTCGACGTCGTGATTGTCGATACGGCGGGGCGCTTGCAAATCGACGATGAGTTGATGGGCGAGTTGGGACGTCTTAAAGAGATCTGGACTCCGCAAGAAATTCTTCTTGTTGCGGATGCGATGTTAGGTCAGCAGTCCGTGAATGTCGCGGAAGGCTTCCATAAGCGCCTCAGTTTGACAGGTTTAATCTTAACGAAAGTAGACGGGGACGCGCGCGGTGGTGCGGCTTTATCCATTCGTGAAGTGACAGGAATTCCAATCAAGTTCCTCGGTGTGGGCGAGAAAGTTTCCGCGTTGGAAGTCTTCCATCCGGATCGTCTTGCGGGCCGTATTCTTGATATGGGTGACGTTCTTTCTTTGGTTGAAAAAGCGCAGGAAGTGATCGACGAAAAATCGGCACGTGATTCTGCGAAGAAAATCATGAAAAACGAGTTCACTCTGGAGGACTTCCTAACTCAGATCCAACAGCTTAAAAAGATGGGCGGGTTTGAAACGATTTTGAAATTTTTACCGGGAATGGGAGATTTGAGTAAGCAACTCAAAAATATGACTCCGCCGGATGCTGAAATGAAGAAGATTGAGGCGATCATTCGCTCTATGACCCTTCAAGAGAGACACAACCATAAGCTTTTAAACGCTTCGCGTCGTCAAAGAATCGCGAAGGGGAGCGGCACTCAAGTTCAGGACGTGAACAAGCTGATTAAGCAGTTTGAGGATGCAAAAAAGATGATGGGTGGGCTCATGAAGATGGGAATGGGTCGAGGTGGGATGAAGTTCCCATTTTAAAGCTTGATATTTAATTGTTAACACAGTACACACTTGGTCTTACTGTTTTTGATACATGAGGTTTAAAACATGGCAGTTGTAATTCGTTTGGCTCGTATGGGCGCTAAGCACGAACCTAAATACCGCATCACTGTTGCGGATTCTCGTCGTTATGTAACTGGAAAATTCCTTGATATTCTTGGAACTTACATCCCAACTCCAAAAGGTAACGATAAAAAAGTTGAGCTTGATCTTGCTAAAGTTGAAGAGTGGATCAAGAAGGGTGCTCAGCCTACTGATCGCGTAAAACACGTTATTAAATTGGCTCAAGCTAAATAGTGGTTGTGAACGAACCCGATTTCAGTAGAATATCGGGTAAGTGGTAAAGTACTATCTGTTGGGGGTAATTATGGATAGCTTGAAAGACCTCGTTGAATTCATGGCGAAGTCCCTTGTGGACAAACCTGAAAAAGTCGAAGTTGATGAAATCCCTGGTCAGCAAACTACTCTTCTTGCTTTGAAGGTTGATAAAGAAGACCTTGGAAAAGTTATTGGTAAGCAAGGAAAGACTGCTGCGGCTATGAGAACAATCATCCGCGCGGCTGGTACTAAGCTGAACAAGCGCTATCACTTAGATATCGTTGAATAGTGATTTTTTAAATAAGTCTCTAGGGAAGGGGTTGTCTGAAGAAGGCAGCCCCTTTTTAGTTTCAAGATTCTTTCTTGAAGGTCTAGGGTTGGAGTGAAGTATGAAATTAGTAGGAAAAGTTCGCGAAGCGCACGGTCTTAAAGGAGATCTTTACGTTATCATCCCTTCCGGTGATATCTCTTGGGCAAAGCGCATGAAAAGTTTTGCGTTGAAAGCGAAAGACGCGGAAGAACTGGAGACTTTTGAAGTGGAAAGAACGAAGCCTTTTAAAAAAGGTCTTATCGTTAAAGCCAAAGAAGTCACAGATCGCACAATGGCAGAGTCGTTGGAGCACATGGAGTTCCATATCGAAGACGACCTTTTGATTTCTAAGCCTGGCGAAACAATTTTTCTCTCGGAAATTAAGAATTTCAAATTGAAGGATCCCGAGCAAAAACTTTTGGGCGAGATCGTGGCGTTTTCTTCCAATGGTGTGCAAGATCTTTTGGTTGTTGAAGCCGGCGGGAAAAAAGTGGAAGTGCCTTTCGTGGACGCTTTCATCAAAAAAATCGATTTCAAACACCAGACTGTCATCATGGATTTGCCTGAAGGTCTTTTCGATCTAGAGAATGCTTAAGATTGATGTGATCACTCTTTTTCCTGAAATGATCGAGGGCGCCGTTTCGCACGGAGTTCTCGGGCAGGCATTAAAGAGTGATCTTCTTGTGGTGCAAGCGCACACACCTCGTGAGTTTGCATCAGATCGTCATCGCACAGTGGACGATCGTCCTTTCGGTGGCGGCGACGGCATGATCATGTTGCCTGAGACTCTCGAAAAAACAATTCAAAAGGTGCAACATAAGAATTCCAAGGTCCTTTATCTGTCTCCGCAAGGAAAAGTTCTGACAGACGAGAAAGCCCGTGCGCTTTCCAAGGAAGAGCATCTGGTTTTTATCTGCGGAAGATATGGCGGCATCGATCAGCGGATCATCAACTCGTTTGTTGATGAAGAGATTTCCGTCGGCGATTATGTATTGTCTGGCGGGGAGTTGGGGGCCTTGATTGTTATCGATGCTCTCGCGCGATTTATTCCGGGTGTGCTGGGGCACAATGAATCGGCGGATAAGGACAGTTTCTCTGCAGGCCTCTTGGAGCATCCGAATTTCACGAGACCTCGCGAGTATTTAGAGCAAGAAGTTCCTGAAATCCTTCTTAGCGGCAATCACAAACTTATCGAAGAGTGGAAGACGAAAGTGTCTGCTCTCGTGACGCTGAAAAAACGACCGGATTTATTTAAAGAATATCTTCAACAAGAGAATGAAAAGTATCAGGCTTTAAAAAAGAAAAAGACGGGGCCTCCGCTGAAAGAGCTCAAAGAGTTCTGGCTGAGCTTGGCTGAAAAAGACCGTCGTGTTTTGGGACTTGATGATTTGAGTGAGGAAGACTTCCATGAGTGAGACACCCTACGTACCTCGCCTGGCAATTGGACTGGTTCACCATCCCGTGCGCGATCGTTTGCAGAAAACGGTGGCGACTAACATCACGAACTTCGACATTCATGACATCGCCCGGGCGGCGACTGTGTTTGGAGTGGAAAAATATTACATTATCCATCCCATGCAAGAGCAGCTCATGTTTGTAGAGCGGGTTTTGGATCATTGGCGAACAGGGCAGGGATCGAAGTTCAATCCCATGCGAAAAACCGCTTTAGGCGTCGTTAAAACTGCCGAAAGTGTGGAGAGCGCTTTGGCGGACTGGGGTGCCCCGGATTGCCTTACGATCGCAACAACAGCCCGTACGGAATGGGCGCAAAGAAAGTTCAGCTTTGCAGAGTTGCGTCATGAAATGCATGTGGAAAAGAAGCCCGTTTTTATGCTATTTGGTACTGGTTTCGGTATGACAGAAGGCTTGATTAGGTCTTGCTCTGGAGTCTTAGAGAGTATTCGAGGGGCTCCCCCTAATGATTACCGCCATCTTTCTGTGAGATCGGCAGTAAGTATCTGTCTTGACCGCGTAATGGGTCCATGGTAGACCCTTGTTTTACTTTTTGTGAAAATTGACTGCTACAAGGATTAAGCAATGGCTAAAGAAACAAACCTCGTTCGTCGCGTTAGTGTTAAAGCTGCTAACAAAAACATTCAAACTTTCGACTCTGGTGATACTGTTAACGTATTCGTTAAAGTAAAAGAGGGTGAGAAAGAGCGCGTTCAGCTTTACAAAGGTATCGTAACTAAGATCCAAGGATCTGGTGCTGCGAAATCATTCACAGTTCGTAAAATCTCTGCAGGCGTTGGCGTTGAAAGAACATTCCCGTTCTCAAGCCCAGCTCTTGATAAAGTTGAAGTAGTAACTACTGGTAAAGTACGTCGCTCTAAACTTTACTACCTTCGTGCATTGGAAGGTAAAGCTGCTAAGATCGAATCTGAATTGGTTAGCTCCAAAGCAGAATAGTTTCTCAAGCTTTCTGAATTTCACAGAAAAAACCACTGAAAAACCTAGGACCCAAAAGTCCTGGGTTTTTCATTTTGTACCTAACTCAACTCAATTTCTTTCAGTGTAGTTTTTCGCTTCAAACCCTCGCTCGAAGCGAAGCAAATCTCCGCGTTAAAAAGTATATTCAAGTGACCATGAACTGGCTCTATGTCTAATATGCACTCGAAAACTTTCGGGTGTGTTGGTAATGGTAGTAGTATCTAAAAAAATCTCTTCAAAGAAATCATCAGTAAAGAAATCCGCAGCGAAGAAGATCGTCTTAAAAAAGACAGCAAAAAAAGCGAAGAAGGTTGAGTACCCGAAAGTGGATTGGCGCACGTATTCTCCAATGCCTGTGATTGGTGTCGATGAAGTGGGACGAGGATGTCTTGCGGGACCGGTCTATGCAGCGGCAGTGATTTTTAAGTCTGAAGCGCTGGAAGACATTGTCACAGATTCAAAGTTGATCTCCGAAGCTCGTCGCGAAGAAATCGCGGAGCAAATTCTCAAAGAACATCAGGTCGGTATCGGTTTCGCAACAGTGGAAGAAATCGATGAGCTTAATATTCTCCAAGCTTCACTCTTGGCGATGAAAAGAGCTGTCGAGCAACTGGGTGTTCAAGGCGGTCACATTTTGATCGACGGCAATATGAAGATTCCGGGAATTGTAGGCTTTGAACAAACGACTTTGGTGAAAGGCGATTTGCGAGCAGCTCCGATCTCGGCGGCGTCTATTGTCGCGAAAGTCACGCGTGACCGTGTGATGAAAGAGTTAGGGGAGAAGTATCCTCACTATGGCTTCGAAGTTCACAAAGGCTACTCCACGGCCGTTCACATGCAAAGCATCGTCGAGCACGGGCCGTGTATCGTCCACCGCAAATCCTTCGCGGGCGTTAAAGAGTACGTTATCACCGAAGAGTGAGTATTGGGCCCATCAACGTGGTCTGGACTCGGAAGAAAGAGTTCTCCGATTTTATCAAAAAGCCGGTTACGAAGTTCTTGCGCAAAGAGTGAAAACACCTTTTGCGGAAGTGGATCTGCTTTTCAAATCTCCTGACGGAAATATTTTAATGGTTGAAGTGAAGACCGCAAATCTTGCGGAGTTTCACTTTTACCGGATATCGCAAAAACAGAAGAATCGTCTTTTCCGGGCGATGCAGTTTCTTGCATGTCAGTTCGAGGTGCTCGTGGAGATCCACTGGGCCTTTGTCACGAAAGAAGGCAAGGTCACAGTGATTGAAGACATCAGTGGTTGACCGGATGCCATGCATTCGGGGGACAATGATGTATGAAAAAGATTTTCTTCGTTCTTCTGAGTGTTCTTGCTTTCACACCACCTTCACATGCTCAAGGGCTTCAGGCTTTTTTAAAGTCTTGTGCTTGGGGAACTCTTGGCGGAGCCGCCGTCGGGGTTGCAAGCCTCGCGGTCGAAGATCAGCCGGGAGAGTCTTGGAATAATGTGGCTCGCGGAGCTTCCTTGGGACTCTACGCCGGGATTGCTTATGGTTTGTATCAAGCCAACAAAGAACCGAAAACCTATCAACAACCTGACTTTGCCGTATTCCCGAAAATGGATAACGGCAGCGTGGACGGCATCGAAGTTTCCGCAACGATTGTTAATTTCTAGAATCCGTAAGTGTCGAGAGCTTCTGGCGGCAACGCCGGTTTCGGCACGCCATCGAATGTAAACTCGAAATTAAGTTTCAAGTTCGTATCCCCGCCAGTGACTTGGTCTTGAATCAAAGTGATGATCAAGCAGTCTCCAGGTGGTTTGAATTGCGCGATATATGCCCACGATTTGATTTTATCTTCAGAGCCTGAAGCGGCCCAGTTCGCATCGTAAACGAGCTTTCCCATCAAGTTGATATGACGGGAAATGAAACCCGCCGAAAACGTATAGTCTTCCGTGCGGTTGTCTGTATCCACAGGCTGACCGGGAGTGATTTTATACTGACGAGTCAGTTGCACTTGCCCGAATTGGCCTTTTTCATTCATCACACGCACACGTGAAGAAATGTTCGTGACGTTCTGATAAGGATAATAATTTAAAATAGAATAAGTTTGAAAACGATCTAAGCGCACATCGAGTGTCGCATTGATGTCGGACCAAGGCTCGCGTCCGCTCGAGCCTTCTTGAGTGGCGTCGTACGACTGGGCAAGTTTTAAATAACCGATCTGACGATATTCCGGGCGATCTCCAACCCAGCGTTTTTCGGTGACTTTGTTGATAAGACCGACGGTCACAAGATTGCGATCGTAAACGCGGTCGTTGTAATCAAATTGCACGCGATAATCACTGGCGACGTCGCCGTCATTGATGCTGTCACGTGAAGAGTAGGGAGCATCGTCGACATTGCCAGGGCCGAAGAAAGGGTGATTTGCTTGCTCAATCCAAGGAATGTTGGTGTACGACACCTCAGGAATGATTTCGTGTTTGTAGCGGGTGGCTTTGGAACTGACGAGGTCTCCGTACACGCGGCTGAAGTTCATGCGGCCCGCAAGTTCGGTGCGCAGATAACGGCGTACGTAGTTTTTCTCGTCACCAACGTTAAAATTATAATGGGTTTCGCGATAAGAAAGTTTCGGTAAAATATCCAAGCCATCTGACACCTTCACCGGATAGTAAAGAGCAGGGCGGAAATCGAGACGTTGTCCTGTGCGAATGATATCGGTGTCAGGGTCGTAGGTGCCGTCGTAAATGCGTTTACAGTTCGGGTCGTCTTCCCAGTTCGGGCTGTTGCAAGTATTTTTGATGTAACCGATGCGCTGACCATTGGGCAATGTCGTGTAGGTCATGTCATCATAAGCGATACCCGCACGCGCAAAATCCACATAGTTCAAATCAATGTTGTAAATGAAATTTGTGTTGCCGATATTTTTTTGTGCTTGAGCAAAACGCAATTCAGGCACGCGATGAACGGCATCGTCATTGCTCGCCAACGGGTTCGCATTCAAAAGATTTACGTAGTAAGAGGAATCCACGCTCCAATGCGTGTCTTTCGAATTCTGCGTGAAAGACATGCGGTTTTCCATCGCCGAGTCCCCGTGATTCAAAGTTTCAAGCGGGAAGTCCTTAGGATATTGCAAGTCGCTCGCAAGATTGATCTCGGCACGATGAACAAAGTCATTGGGCATTTCAAAGTAGTGATCGTACTTCACAAACCAACGATCAATGACCGTGTCTTTCTCGGATTCAGGACGGAAGGTATTAAGGCGGGAATCTTCGGCAAAAGAGTTGTCGTAGATCGTTCCTGTATTCAAAGTCCCGCTGGAGTTTTCATCCAAAACATAGCGGTATTCAAGAAGACCCTTGTTACCACGTTTCGCGTAATTTTTGAGGGTAAACGTGGCATCGGTGTTGCGGGAAATCGCCCAGAAGTAGGGTTGTGAAAGTGTGAAACCCCCTTTGTCAGAAGACTCGAAAGAGGGAGTTAAAAGACCCGATTGACGATCACTCTTCAAGGGAACGATCAGATAGGGAAACCAAAAAACGGGGATGTCGGCAAAACGCAAGACGGCGTTTTTGATATAAGCATAACCGCCTAATTCCGCGCGAACAGTCGTTCCTGAAAAACTCCAGCTTGGCGGACAGTTCGCACAGGCTGTGTAATCGGCGGAACTCACGATGTATTCGGACTCTCCCACTTTCTGTAAAAGAGATCCCGAGAACATGATCGAGCCGGATTGCACAAAGCCGTTGTAAATGACACCAGTGTTGTTTTCATAATCCAAGAACACTTGATCGCCGACAATGGTGTTTTTGGCATCCATGATTTCAACATTGCCGAAAAGTTCAACTTGGCGAGAACGCAAATGCACGCGGGCTTTGTCGGAACGAATGTGCTGTCCTTGGAAAACGATTTGCACGTTGCCTTCAAGTTCGGCCAGTTCTTTTTCGGAATCGCGGTACATACTGTCGGCATTGATCAAAATACCATGGATCTTCGCCGTGGGTTCGGCAGCCCATAGGGGAGTGCCTGCAAAAACAGACACGACTAAGAATAAAAACAAGAAGATCCAGCTCTGAAGCACCAAACTATTGTAGGGACCAGTTGGGCGTTTGTCGAGTTGGAAAAGTGTTTTTGCCTGGCCTCTTTTTGGACTCAAAATGTCACGAAATTCGGCCGTAAAGATCTATGCGTTTAACCAATTCGTGAGGTTCTACATGGAAGTCAAACTCGTGCTCGACGGTGATATCACTGTTGTGTCTTTGAGCGGTCGTATTGAAATTGAAAAAACACAGTCTTTCAAAAAAGCATGTCTGCAGAATTTTGCCCATAAAAAGGTCGTTTTCTGCATGAAAAACCTCCACTTTGTCGGTTCTTCGGGCATTCAGAATTTCTTTGGAGTTTTGAATGATTTGAATTCTAAAAACACATTCAACGCGAAAATCGCGGGTTTGAACCCGGATTTCCAGCGCCTATTCAGTTTTTCAGAGTGTTCGCACTTGGAAGTGCATGAAAGTATCGAAGGGGCTCTGCAAAGTTTCTAGAGCCCGTCCTGCTTACGAAGTTCATTGAGCTTCTGGCTGAGCTCAAGGTTGAGTCGCTCTAAAGCGGCTGTCGCGACCTTGAGCTTTTCGTGTTCCTCATTCTTCGCCGTCCACATATAACGAAGGCTCTCCAGTTGCTCTTGGAATTGGAAGTTTTCTTTTTCCAATTGTTTAATGCGCTCCTGGTCTTCGACAACGCGAATTTGCAAATCGGCGTGCTCAACGCCCAGTTTTTGATTCTGACGAGTTAGTTCAGACATGCGTTCTTGCTGGCGAGTGATTTCACCTTCAAGACGTTCTTTCATTTCCTCTTTGCTGCGGCGAAGTGTCACGATCTCGTTTTCAAGAGTGTCCTGGCGCTCCAAAGCGGAATGCAGCTTCAGAGTTTTTACTTCCAGGTCCTCTTGAATTCCGTGAAGCATTTGCAACTCACGGTTGAGGCTTTGGATTTGCTCTTCATAGAAGTGCACCATTTCTTGAGCCTTCTTTTCAGAAGCTTCGACTTGATAGCGCGAGTTTTTCGTCACTTCGATCACTTGATGGCGAAGGTCACGCAACTGTGCTTCCTTGTGGCTCAAAGAATTTTCAAACTCCTGCAGACGGATATCCTGGATGCGGGAGTATTCCTTCAGCTGAGAGATGTAGGGTTTGACCTGCGTTTTGATACGCTCATGGTATTTCACATGACGGGAAAGCTCCGAAGACATCGTCTGGATTTTCTCTTGCAACGCACGCAGTTTTTCAACATGGATTTCTTTGTCTTTTTCCAGTTGATCGACTTTTTGTCTCCACATCGCATCCTTTTCTTTCCAGACAAGGATTTGATCTGTCACAGAGGACTGAGAGAGGCGGGCTTTGTTCGATTCGTCGCTGAGCTTTTGATTTTCAGTTTCAAGAATAGAAAGGCGGCGCAACGCCACTTTAAGACGCGCCATCAAATCTTCGTTCTGGGAAATCAGGTTTTCTACAGTGGAAGATTTAAGAATCTCTTTGGGAAGATGACTGAAGTCATTACGACGTGGAAGCTCATCCGGCAGGGGAATGTTCCCTACGGCAGGTTGAGTATTTTCAAAGTCGAGATGTCCTAATACCGCTGTTTGAAATGATTCGGTTTCCATAGCCCTCCTCCATGAAGTCTAGGTCGCCCTATACCTCATATTCTCAGACCGAGACGAAAGTAGTCAAACTAACGGCTTAAGACTAGACTTTGGAATAGCGAAAAGAGCTTTATGATCTAAAAGAAAATTCCGAAAAGAACTTCATGTCAGTACCCGCAGTTAAGGAAGTCAACAACCCGGATGAGCTTAAGAAAAAGGAAGAGTCGGCCTTTTTCGACGTGGGCGTGGATCGTGCGGAACTAGGCAGACCGGATTCCTTGCGTTTTAATATTCTGACGTGGGTTCTGGATGAGCGCTACGATCGGGCGATCGAAGAACTTAAAGATTTCCTTGAAAAGCCTTCGGAATACCCTAATTTTCAATCCAAGATCACGCGCTACATTCACCATTCGGTGGATCTAATCTACGCGATTAAAGCAAAAAGAAGTTTCCCGGGTATCAACTCATTGACTCGTGCAAAGCAACAAGAATTGCGCGAGAAATTCAAAGAGCACTTTAGAGAACTTCAATATGTATTGAAAATTGTTGAGAAAATACAAGGCGATTTGCGCGTGCAAGACGTGCGCTCAACAATCTATGTTGTGCGCGCTCTATGGTTTTCGTTCCTGGCTATTATAATTTTAGCTTTTTGGATGGAAGTCGTTCATGGTCTCGCGAAGACGAGTGTCATCGTCTTCGACGATCTTTTTGGTAAAGCGGCCAATTGGTTGGCCAGCATTATCGGATTCTAAAGAATTACTTTAAAGTTTTATAGGCGCCTTCAAGAACGGGGATCAATTGTCCTCCGTTCAACCATTTGCCGTTAACAAAAACAGTGGGCGTCCCTTGAATCTTCGCCACTTCGCCTTCTTTTGCCATTTTGCGGATAAGCTCCAGAGTCTCTGGAGATTTCACGCAAGTCTTAAGGTCTTCAAGAGGAAGTCCCACGGATTTTGCGGCGTCTTCCAAGTTCTCATCTAAGTTTTGCATTTGGATGATCTGCATTTGGTTTTCAAAGAAGTAGTCGTGTGTAGCCCAGCCTTTTTTGTCCATTTTCTCAGCACACATAACCGCTGCGGCCAATCCGCAAGAGATGCCGTCGCCGCCACCACGCATAGCTTCGTTGCACGTTCCGTCAAGAGGGAATGGTTTGAAGATCAGTTTCACATCAGGATGACTTTTTGTGAAAGCGTGAAGGCTAGGGGCTGCGTGTTTACAGTGCGGGCAGCGGAAGTCAGCAAACTCCACAATCGTCATTTTTGGTTCGCCTGTGCCGGTTTGCAGAACCAGTCCTGCATTAGGATCAAACTCTTGAACCGGAGCGACTTGCCAGTAAGCCACGCGCTCTTTGGTGACTTTTTCGATTTCCGTCAGACCATGGCTTTCAAGGTACATAATATTTCCAAGGAAGGCCAAAGCTGGAATCGCCAAAAGAAATCCTGCCACCCATCTTTCGCTGACAAAGATGTCTTTGATGTCTTCTTTAAGATTGGAAACGGAGAGGTCTTCAGCCCCTTTCCAGATTCCGAAGAAGCCGATCAGAGAAAGAACGTACGCGGAAACGCAGAAAATGCAGATGTTGCTCATAGCGGTCAAGCTGATCGCGCCCATAACAACGGAAGCTAAAACTGTGACGGAAGAAAGCAAGAACGCGTAACGAGATGTCTTCGCAGGATCTTGAACAAGGTTAAAGCGAGTGACCAGCAAGAAGTAAAGAAGGATGAGGTTGGTTGCGGCTCCCCAAAGTGCGATAGGTACACCGAGGAATGCCGAAAACTTGCTGGCTGTCACAGCATCGCAATTCATCACTTCGCTGATGTTACAGACGGAGTCCCCTTCAGCGATACCGAACTTGATGCCGTAGTAGTGCTGCGTAAGATAAGTGTGGACTCCGATAGCTACCAAAGTCGCAATAATCGCAAGAAGAAGATAGTTGTTTTTGCTGGCTGTAGTTTTCATGTCCCCATTGAACTTAGATTCGTGTTTGAAATCAATCAAAATTATGTAAAAATCAAAAGGCTATCAAGGAAGACAGCTTTGAACGACCTACAAAAGTGGATAAGAATTCGGAAGGATCTTTACTTGCAAATGGAACGGCAAGTGCAGCATCGCCTTGGGGAAGACACTCCAGAGTTGATGCGTTATCGTAAGATCTACGAAAAAGAATTCTCGAAAAAATGGACCGCATCAACCAAAGAAGCTCTGTGGGAGCAAATCGAAAAATCCCAAGTTGTGATGGTGGGGGACTTTCACGCGCTCCATCAATCACAAAAAGCTCAGCTACGTATTTTACGGGGGCTGCCGCCGCAACGAAAAGTGATTTTGGCGGTCGAATTTTTTGAAGCCGCGGATCAGGAAAAGCTCAATAAATTTCTTTCCGGAAAAATGTCAGAGAGGGACTTTTTAAAAGCGGTTCAGTGGCAATCCAAGTGGGGCTTTCCATGGGAGCATTATCGTCCTCTATTGCGGTGGGCTCAGAAACATAAGATTTCCGTTCAAGGAATTAATAAAACCTACAAAAAAAGAAATGCAGCCACTTTGAAGTCCCGGGATGTCTTTGCCGGAAAACTGATTGCGGATCTGGTGAAGCAGAATCCAGAGCATCTGGTCTTTGTCATTTATGGAGACTTGCATTTAGCCGGGGCACATATACCGCAGGAGCTCGAAAATATTTTAGGGAAGTCCTTTGCCAAGAAGGTGCTTCGCATTTTTCAAAACTCCGAGAAGATTTATTTTCAGCTTTTAAATCGCGAGATGGAAGCCACCACGGATTTGGTGCGTTTGTCGCAGAATATTTTCTGTTTGATGAGTGTGCCGCCGTGGGTGAAGTGGCAAAACTATCTGATGTATCTTGAGCAGGCTTATGATCTCGAACTCGATGAAGACGACGAAGATGATGACGACACATTCTTAGATTACACCGATCATATTGGCCGCTACGTGAAAATTATCTCTGAAGAGTTAGGCACACCTGTTTCTATTGCGGGGCTTTCTGTTTATACGGCCAGAGACAGCGCTTTTTGGAGTCAGGTCCGGGAAAAATGCGATGCTAAAAAATTGCGTTGGATCGAGGCGATGATTGCGGAGCAGATGTCTTTTTACGTTCCCGAGGTCGGGGCAGCTTATCTGGCGCGAGCTTCGGTGAATCATGCGGCGTCCTTAGCGATGCGCTACGTGCATGCCCAAGTCAGCGGCACGAAAGAGCTGCACTCTGAAATGCCGGGGGACTTTCTGCGTTTGATTTGGATGGAAGGGGTCGCGTACTTCGGCTCTAAGATCATTAATCACAAAAGAAAAGCAGACACGATTGCGGATATCAAAGCGACTTTGGCGGCGCGCGGTCCGCAGACGGGAAAAGAAGCCCTGCAGTTGGCGCTTGCGCAAAAGATGCATGAGCTTATGGTGATTACCGGCGTGGCGAAACACCGGTTGCAGGCTTTGCCACGAAAAAAATGGAGTTACCTTGTGGCGGCTCAACTCCTTGGCGGAATGATTGGGGAGCGATTGTATTTTGGATATCGCAAAAAAATGATCTCTCCAAAAACGATTCTTACGTTTCTTAAAAAAACGGTGGATAATGAAAACTTCAATGTCACTTATTACGATATTTTGGAAGTGATCGAATCCTTGCCGGCGCCATTTCACAGCAAGAAAGAGAAGTTATGAAAAAGATCTCTTGGTATTACAATGAGAACCTCAAACCGCAAGGTCCACTGACTTTGGAAGAAATGCGTGCGCGCATTCATAGCGGCAAAATAGGTTTGTTCGATCTTATCAGCAGCGATGCCACCGGAGAGTGGAAGGCGGCCTGCGAGTGGCCCGAGTTTGAACGCTCTCTTTTTCCGGCTATTCAAGGTTTTATTCCGGGCGCGGAAATTCTTGAAGATGAAAAAGAATGGGTTTTGTTAGTGCCCAGTGAGAATGGCAAAACGTCTTTGCAAGAAGGGCCATTTTCCATTCGCGAACTGAAGGCTTCCTTAGCGGCAGGCACTGTCTCGGGAAATCAATATATCTGGAAAACAGGGTTGAGCGGCTGGTGCCGGCTTTTAGATCGCCCCGAGTTTAATTAAGAGCGTCTTTAAGATCTTTACCTGGTTTAAAGCGGGGGACATAAGCGCTGGGGATTTTCACCGTTTCGCCCGTTTTAGGATTGCGTCCCTGGCGAGGTTTGCGCGCGCTGCGGGAGAATGTGCCAAAGCCGACCAATTTCACTTCGTCGCCTTTTTTCAGGGCTTCTTGAATCACCTTCAAAGTTGCATCCAAAATAAGTTCTGATTGTGATTTTGTGGACTTGGTTTTTTCCGCAACGAGTTCAACGAGCTGAGCTTTGTTCATGAGGTACTTGTCCCTTCACTCAAAGGATCTCAAGCTAATTTTGCCGTTTAAAATGGTCAAGATATTTGCGTTGTCGGAGTCCAGGATGTGATGCAGTATTGTAGACAAACATCGAGGAGGTTTCCGGTGTCCGCTTTACTGGCAGTTCTTTTTCCTGTTTTCGCGTTTGCACAAAATATAACTTCTGGAACGCTTTACGATCTTAAGTCCAATCAGACGAAAAAACTCTATACGGTCCATATCGCGATTCAGCCTGCCGAGGATGGAGTTCATACTGAAGCGACTTATAAGGATCTCAACGGCGCGATGGTGGTGCAGGAAAAGGGCGTCCTTAAAGGAGCGCAAGTCCTACGCTATGAAGTGAATCGCCCTCAGACGCAAGAAAAAGGCAGCTTCTCGGTGGTCGATGGCAAGATTCATTTTGAATACGAAGGTCCCGGTGGCAAAAAGAAATCGGCCGAAGAAAAAGTGAAAGGCACGGTTCTATCGACAGCAAACTTCAACGCTTTCGTGACGGAAAACTGGAATGATCTTTCGAGCGGAAAAGCTTTGGATGTTCGATTCGCCGTTTGGGATCGGCTGGAAACCGTAGGCTTTACTTTAGAAAAAAGAGGCGAGACGGAGCACAAAGGGGAAAAATGGATGGAGCTGCGTATGAAGCCGACAAGCTTTGTGATTGCGGCGTTGGTGGACCCTATTTATCTTTGGTACTCGACGGCGGATAAGAGACTCACAATGATGAAGGGTCGAGTTTCGCCAAAAATCATGAAAGACGGCAAGTGGAAAGACCTCGACGCTGAAGTGGTATATACCTACGGCCAGAATTAAAGTTTTTCCGGGGTCTCAAACTGAGACAGGTTCTTCGAGTCTCAATTTTTATCGGTTTTTGCCGATAAGTGAGACATGAAGAATCAAAACTCTTTCTTTATTGTTTTCTGTTTGTGTCTGACTGTAGGGCTTCTTTTTGGCTACGCGCTTTTAGTCGGACACTTTAACGGTCACGAACAGTATGAAATGCGTTTGGCGCAATTGCAAAAACAGGTGGAAAAAGAGAGATTTAACAACTCTCTTTTAACTTACCAGTTAAAGGACTTCCAGCAAACGGTTGCGCAAGTTCTTCCTGACGACAAAAAACTTCAAGCACATTATGAGCTTCGTAATTTATCTTCCGTTGTGCGTGCTCCGGCAAGTGAATCGGCTCTCGATCTTTCCTCTGTTTACTATGAAAAGGGAAAGCGTTTCTTTAACAGTAAAAACTACGACAAGGCGATTCGTGAGTTTTCGCAGCTTCTGGATAAGTACCCTTTGTCTTCGCACGGGGTCGAGGCGCGTTTTTTCATTGCAGAAAGTTACTTCCTTAAAAAAGACTTCCGCAGTTCTTTAGCGGAAATCGACACTATGGTTTTGCAATACCCGCAGCATGATCTTACGGGTTTCATCCTTTTGCGTATGGGGCAGATCAGCGAGTTTAATAATCAAGCGGAAGAAGCCTCTGAGATTTATAAAACCGTCCTGAAAAATTTCAAGAACGACGACCTTAAGCAACAAGCGAAGAAACTCGCGCAGAACGTTGAGTATCGATGAGAAAGTGGATTCGTCTTTTTATTTTTCTAATGGCTTTTCAAATGGAAGTTCGCGTGCGGGCGTCAGCGGATTACATGGAACAGCCGGCCTCTTGTATGAAATCAAAAGAAACATGTGCCGTACAAGCTTTGAAGTCGGGATTTCATTTGCTTCAAGACTCGTTGAAGTTGCATGCGACGGCGGGTTCGACGCTGGTGCGTTTGTCTGCGCAGCAATGGCGTCTGGTCAGCGGGGCTTTGTGGATGGAAGAAGGCCCCGGGGTTGAAGTCGAAACCCTGCACGCCAAGATGAAGGCGACGCACGGGGAGTACTGGGTTTTGTGGAAAAAAGACCAAGTGATTGTTCGTAATATGACGGCGAATCTTCAAGTGGTTTTGCGCGACGGAAAGACCTTGCAAGTTCCGGAAGGTTTTGAATTCTGGATTGGTGCGATCAACTCTAAAAACAAAACTGAATACGGAATGCTTCAGCCGGTGGACATGAAAGAGCAGTTGCCATTGTGGAGCCATCTCTATCGCGGCAGCAAAGAGGAGTTCATTAAAGAAGTCGTTCATTTGCGTGAAAACTGGGGTGACCTAGCGGAGCGAAGTGCGGTTCTTTACAAAGCTGTCGCCGAGCGGGAAATCGCTTCTGTTCAGGAAAAGCAGCGTTTGCAGGCCGAAAAAGTTCAACGTCAAGAGGCGGAGCGCCGCCGTGTGCAGGAACTCTACCGCGAAAAGGTATTCGGTCGCTAGACCAGAGTCCTGATTTTAAATTTGCCTCAATCTGATATGAAGTTTCTTCCAAGCCCTCATGATAATCTGAGGTCTGGGAGGATAGGATGTCTTCTATTTCATCATCAGATCGCGCACGTCAGGAAGAAAAGATTCGCCAAACTCGGGAAGAGTATGAAAATCGCGAATCGGAAAATGCGAAACGACGTAACGCGGAAATCAAGCGTTTGGAACAACGCTATCATGACGAAATCAAAAATATTTCCGACACATATGAAAATCGCATCGCGGATCTTAAAGAGCGCAACCGCGAAAGTTTGAACGAAAAAGATTTTGAGAACAATCGTAAGATTGATGAAGTTCGTCAAACATATCGTGAATCTTTGCGTAATAAGATGGAAGATGCCTACAACGCGCGTGAAGAGGCTCGTTCAAGCTTTGAAGGAAGTCTGCGTAAGCAAAAAGAAATTTCTGAATCACAAAAGGACAACTTGGTGGGACAACTCAGCAATGAAGTTGAAGCCCGTGACCGTCGTTTTGCTGAAATGTCAGAACAAAATCGCCTTAAATCCCAAGAGTCTATTCAGAACAACACGCGTAAGATGAACGAAGCCCATGAAAAAGAAAAAAACGCGATGTTGACGGGGTACGAAGACACCCTTCGTTCGAAGGACCGTAATCAAAACGAAATGCGTAAATCTTATGAAGCTCGCTTAAGAAATAGCGAGCGTCAAAGAGAAGCCGATAACGCTCGTTGGTCGCAAAAGTATTCGGACACCGTGAAAAACAAAGATGCCGAATATTCGGACTCTTTGGATATGAAACAGGAAATCATGAACGAAGAGCGTGAAGGCATTCGCGCGAAGTATGAAAACGCTTTGGCGAAAAAGGCCGACACCATGGATTCGCAAAATCAGGATTTCCGCGATTCCGTAAACGGCCGTGTGAATTCGCAAATTCGTTCTCGTGACAGTCAGATTCAGCGTTTGAACAGCAAGCTGAATAATGAAATGTCTAAAAACGAAAGATTGCGCGGTATCGAACGCCGCAATTTGACGAATGCTTACGAAAAAAGAATCGATCTTGTGAATCAACAGCGTGAAGACGCGGTTGAGCGCATGAAAGAGATTAATGACGAACGTATCACGAACGTGTTGCATGAGAATAACAAGCTTCTTCGCAACGTCGATCGCGAAAACCGTTCTCAAGCCATTGTCTCAAATGCGCGTCATCGCGAAGAGCGCGAGAACATGATCCAGCAGCATAAAGACCAAGTCACTCAGGTCAGCAATAATGCTGAGGGTCGTGTGCGTAAGATCTTGGATTTAACAAATAAGAATACGGAACAACTGGGGCAGTACTATCAAGACTCTCTGGATATGGTGAAGTCGAATTACGTAAACCGTATGGATGACTACCGTGATAAAACCGTGAATGATCAGGTGCAGACAAACAAGGTTATGACAGAGCGTTTCCGTAATATGGAAGCGACGTTTAATGGCCGCCTTGAGCAAACAGTGAAGAACTATGAGGACAAAATTGCTCAACTCAAGGAAAGTCAAAACCGTGAGATCAAACGTTTGGAACAAATGTATTCCCAGCGTGGAGAAGATCGCGAAAAGGCGACAAAAATGGAAAAGGAATCCTTGTCCATGAAGTATGAAGCCAAGCTCGCGCAACTCAATGAGTCTCATCAAGATCAACTTGATAGAATGAATAGACGCCATCAGGAAGATATGCAAAACTTGTCTTTGAAGATGAGTTCATATAGCAGGAAGGCGTAAGGAACATGTTAGCAGATCGTCGAGCAAAAATTGTGGCCACTATCGGGCCGGCGACGCGTGAAGAAAAAAATCTAGAAAAAGCAATTAAGGCGGGCATGAACGTGGCTCGCCTTAACTTTTCCCACGGCAGTCATGAAGACCACCTCAAAGTTATTCAATCTTTGCGTAAACTTTCAAAAGAGTTGCGGGCTCCCGTAGCGATTCTTCAAGACCTGCAAGGTCCTAAGATTCGCGTAGGCAAGTTTGAAAAGGGTTCAATTGAAATCAAGCCTGGTGAAAAACTTGTTGTGACGACGGCTCCCGTTTTGGGAACCACGGGGCTGATTCCTTCGGACTTTAAAGAATTGCCGTTAGCGTGCTCTCCGGGGACGCGCATCCTTTTGGATGACGGTTTGATGGAGCTTAAAGTTTTGCACGTGCGGGGTGAAGAGGTCGACGTTGAAGTCGTTTACGGCGGTATTCTTAAAGACCGCAAAGGGATGAATCTTCCGGGCGTCAATCTTCCTGTCGAATGCATGACCAAAAAAGATTTGGAAGATTTGGAATTCGGTCTTGCCAATAAAGTCGACTATGTCGCTTTGAGTTTCGTTCGTCATGCCCGCGATATTCGTAAGTTGCGCGAAATCATCGAAGCTAAAAAATCAACGGCGAAAATCGTCGCGAAAATTGAAATGGTGGAAGCGCTCGAAAACCTCGAAGAGATCTGCCGTCTTAGTGATGTGGTGATGGTCGCCCGCGGTGACCTCGCTGTCGAGGTTGGGCAAAGTCGTCTGCCAGGTTTCCAAAAACGCATCATCCATGTTTGTAACGAACTTGGTAAGCCGGTGATCACAGCGACGCAAATGCTTGATAGCATGGTTGAAAATCCTCGCCCGACACGCGCGGAAATCACGGATGTGGCGAACGCGGTTTTGGATGGCTCTGATGCCTTGATGTTGTCGGCGGAATCCGCAAGCGGAAAGTATCCGTTTAAGTGTATTCGCACAATGCACGAGATTATCAGCGAAGTTGAGCGCAATGAAGAAGAGTATTATCGTCTGTCGTTGGAGAATGAATTCTTGAGTGCTCCGGCGGCGATTGCCGCCAGCGCTTCATTGAGTGCATTAAAGCTGAATGCGACAGCGATTATCTGTCTGACGACTTCAGGAAAAACGGCGAATATTATTTCCAGCTTCCGTCCTCGAGCGCGGATTATCTCCATCACTCAGCACATGGATGTTTTAAATTCCATGGAGTTGATGTGGGGTGTGCAAACGCACACGATCAAGCCTTATAAGACAATGGAAGATATTTTATCTCAGGTGGATCAGTTGCTGGTGACGCATGGTTTGGCGAAAACAGGCGATCGCGTGATATTGACGTTGGGGCAACCCATTGCTCAGGGCGCGAAGACAAATTCCATCTACGTACACACTGTGAACGGAGAGGAATATCAAAAGTTGCCGGACGATCAATTGCCATTAAGATGTCAGGTGGATCCTGTTGTAGAGTAAAAAAGCGGGGAGCGTCAGCTCCCTTTTTTATTTTCCCTGAAGAATGATTTTTTCGAGTCTTTCAAGACGCGCTTTGAGTTCTTGATTTTCTTTTTCTAAAACCCGAACACGTTCTTCCGTTGCGGATTGCGCGCTCGCGATTTGGCGGGAAATGTTTTTCACTTCCGCTTGGCAAAGATTTTGGTTTTCGACGCGCTCACGGTGTTCCTGTTTAAGCGCTTCAACAAGCACCGCCACGATATTTCCATATTGCACGGCTTTGTATCCTGATTTTGCATCTGTGCGCACAAGCTCTGGATACACTTGTTCGACTTCCTGGGCGATAAAACCGACAGTTTTCTTATTGTCGGCTTTCCAAGTGAAGTTGACGCCGCGAAGTTGCAACGCTTTTTCCAGAGCATCAGGCAAAGTCACAACGTCTTTTTTCAAACGCGCATCCGAAGTATACAGAAATTCCGTCGCTTTGACATTTCCTGCAACTTCCAATTTTTCCGATGGATTTATCGTTCCGATCCCGACATTTCCGACGTTAGAGATACGCATACGCTCGGCAGGAGTCGTGCCCGTTGCGAAAATAATATTATTGTTGCCGACAGAAAACCCTATTCCATTGGCTGGAATCCCGTTCACGGCGGCACCGGAAAAATTCACTCCCATCCACAGGCCGCCGAATGTGGAATTCATAAGTTCCATGGCGGTCACGGATGACGCGCGCACGGCGACGGTGTTGTTTGTATCAGTATTCGCACCGATATCTAGCTTGTATGTCGGATTCGTGTTGCCGATAGCAACGTTTCCGCCATCGGGATTTAGGGAAATATTTTTTTTCGTTGTGAAGGTGGTTCGATCGGAAGCTTGGATCCAAGTATTGCCGCCGGCGTATTCACCGAAATCAAGGGCTGTTGAAAGTCCTAAACGCAAGCTGGTACCGCTGGCAGTTCCTGGTCCGCTTTGCCCGCTGGAGTTCACTGTGACCCGGGCGCCGGTGGTCGTGGTTGTAGAGAACCCTACGTTCCCTGTCGAAGATATTTGCATTCTGTTGGATCCTGCAACGGAGACGTCGAGGGTGTCTGCAGCAGAACTGTACAAACCCGTATTCGGATCGCCAGAGAAAGTGAATACAGGGGAGCTTGCCGTACCCAAGCTGCTTGCCGCAAAACCAGCCGCCGTCGCAATTCCACCGACGGTCATATTGTTTGTCACAGACAGGCCTGTGCCGGCTCCGCCTGCAGTCAGAGTTCCCGTGAAAGTTTTATTTCCCGCGATTGTAGTTTGATTTGTCGAAGTATCCACGTACGCGCCGGGATTAAATACCGTGCCGCCAATTCGCAAAGTCGTGGTGTTGAGCGTGCCGTTGACATCCACTTCGTATGCCGGAGTTTCTGTCTTAAAGCCGACTTTGCCGTCCGAAAGCATGGTGATTTTATTTGTGTTCGAAACACCGATCATCATACTTGAGGCAATACTGTTCGTAATGCTTCTGCCGATGGAGATGGAGTTTGAAGCTGAGACGGTATTGCCATAACCAAGGACAATCGCGTTTCCAGCGTTATTGTTGACGGTATTGGAACTTCCGAAGACGGATAAGTTATACGAGAAGTTCGCAAGAGATGTTGTGATGTTATTGCTTCCACCAACGATATAGTTGCCAGAAGCATTTCCGCCGCTAGAGTTCGTTACGGTGTTGCTGCTTCCAAGGATGTAGTTAGCGCCTTGGAACGTGGTATTGCCATTGCCGATAATCGCATCGCCATTGACATGTAATTTCGTGGCAGGTGTATTGGTGCCGATGCCGACTCTTCCGTCGGTAGCGATCCAAGCCCCCTCGCTGTCGCCATCGTTGGAAAGCCAAAAGCCGCCTGTTCTGAAGTTCCCAGTCATGGCCACAGTGCCGTTCGCGAGGAAGTCACCGCCCGCGCCCGCAGGCCATGTGGCACGGCAGTCCGCACCGATACAAAGCTGTGTCGCTTTCACTTTTCCTGCGACTTCCAGTTTTTCAGTCGGAGTAGAAGTTCCGATACCAACGTTACCAGCCGCTGTAATCAACATTTTTTCTGTGCTGTCTGTGCCTGCAGGAGATGTCGTAAAGAACCCGATATTCGCAGGAACCGAACCCGCCGCCGGCGCGCCTTCACCACGAGACAGAATGAATGCGGAACGCTGTGAGGTCGTACCGTCATGTCCATAGAAAGAAATGTAACCAAGCTCGTCGTTGTTCTGTGTCGCTGTGTAGTTTCGATTTTTCCAGAACGAGAAAGACGGTCCCGCGGATGTTGCCGTGTTATTTTCAAATGCGGCAGAGCCGTTAACATGCAACTTTGCTCCAGGATTTGTCGTACCAATGCCGACATTGCCCGTATTGTAGTAAATATGCGAACCCGTTGTCGTCCATTGCGTCGATGTCCCGCTCGGCAGAACGGAAGAGTTCAACTTACCGCTGCCATCCAGTTGAGGAATTTGATTGGCGCCAGTGCCGACATTCACAACAAGGTTGCCTCCGCTTGTTGTCAGGCCTGTGCCGATACTCAAGCCAATATTCGTACCTGTATCAATCAAAGGAGCCGTCACACCCAAAGTCGTATAAGCGGCAGCGCCAGTTCTTTTCACGATGCCTGTCGAACTCAGCGACGCGAGTTCCGTTGCGGAAACATCGCCGTATTCTAAGCCCGTCGCCGCTGCAGAGTTCGCGCGCAGGTATTTAAAATCCGCGCCCACGGGCAAACGAACGTTGTTTGTGCCATCTCTTGTAACCAAATCGCCTTTGCTCGTCAGAGGACTCAAAGCATCGAAAGCTGCAGTCGCTGTCGTTTGCCCTGTACCACCTTTATTGATAGGTACGGCGGCCCCGAGATTTGTCGGCGTTAAATTTGTTAAAAGACTTCCATCAACCGCAGGGATTTGTGATGAGCCATTCAATTGAAGAATTTGATTCGCGCTCGTACCCACGTTCACATTCAATGTGCCAATCGATGTGATCGTGCCACCCGGGCCTGCGCCCACATTCAATCCGGTTCCTGCTGTAACAGACGTGACCGAGCCCGCACTTGCGGCCACCCAAGAAAGAACGCCGTTTCCGTCGTTTTGCAAAACCTTGCCGGCGCTGCTTGTGTTCGTCGGCCACACGACAGAGAAATTCGCATTCGCCGCAGGGTCCAGATTGAACTTCACTGTGTTGTTTCCGGCGTTACGAATGTACAGATCTGTAGCGTAAGTCGAGTTGGAATTGATTTGATTCGCCGAAATATTTCGTGCGGCGAAATCACCGCTGGAATCTCTTAAAACCAACGTGTCGGGAGTGTTGGCGGCCGTTCCGCTGGTGGCGGAGTTGGCCACTTTTCCCGCTGTGGAAATTGTCGCAAGTTTTGTATCTGCGATAGCCGCTGTTGCCGAGATGTCGGCGTTCACGATTTCACCATCTTTGATTTTTGCCGAGGTCACGGCGTCAGCAGCAAGCTTTCCTTCATCCACAGCTAAGGCGTTGAGCGTCGGATTCGGATAAGTTCCTGTAAGATCTCCGCCAGCATTCCCACTGGCGCCGATTCCAGAAATATCGACCTCCGTGACGGAAGTGATACGGCCTTTACTGTCGAAAGTAATTTGCGGAACTTTTGTCGCCGTTCCTTTCGTTGCAGCCGTTGTGACATCTTTCAACGCGACGGCACCTGTGGAAGTGATTGTGCCGCCCGTGAAATCAGCAGGGCTGAAAGCGACGGAAGTAACACCGTTCGTGGCGCTCGTCACATACTGAGTCGATGAACCCGCAATCAAATTCATCAGCTCGTTGTAGTTCGCCACAGTCATTGGCGAGATGGTGCCATCGCTGACACGCAAAAGGTTTTGTGAAGTGAAACCTGAGATCTGATAACTCTCGATCGCAAACGGCACGTAAGAAATTGTTTGCGAAGGAATTGTTTCTAAAGTCGGCGTTGGTAAAGTCAAATCTTCAAAGCTGACAACGATTTTGCGATCGTCATCCGCATTCGGTGCATAGGTGCCGCCCGTACAGCCGCTCAAGCCCGTGAAACTGCCACGATTGGTAAAGACCGAACTCAAAGAAGAGCCGACATAGTTGTGAATATTTGGCGCCGGCGCTGAACCGATATTTAAGGAAAAAACACCACCCGAAGTGGAAAGATTCGCGGTTTGAGTTTCTTGATAAAGCAGACAATCATTGTAACTTTTAATTTCAATTGTGAAGCGCACATTGCTGGAATCCAAAGGCATTCCATCAGGTTTTAGAATGCGACCTTGATATGTTAATCCTATTCCGGCGTAAGATATGGAGTGCAAAGCAAAGAGAAAAAGCGCAATGCCGGATTTAAATAGGAGATGTGCCTTTACGTTCATTATTGTTCTCCACTGTTCCGTAGAACTTATCGGACGAATCTGAATAAATTTTGAACGTTTGGAGATGAAATGGAGGTAATTTTTAACAGTCTTTTGATCGAAAAGAAAGAAAGCGCCTCAGGGTGAGACGCTTATATAAGCTCTATCTTAATTTACGTTTAAGATTATTCACGATAGTCCAGTTACGCGCCAAAGGCTCGACGTCTTCCAAGGCCATCATAATATATACGCCTTGCTCATCCATGATCTTTTCCGTGAGATATTTTTTCTCGATCAAAGGGTTCACGTCTTCAGCGCGAATCAAGTTGCCGGTCTCTTTCATTGATTCGTTTTGTACGTCATTCAAATTTACTTTTCTAAAACCTTTATTATTTGGTTCTACTCGGCGGGCGAAAAGCAGAATGCCGTTAAGAACTTTGACCTCCGCATCCGTCAAAGCAGGCAAGCGGTCTTTTTCTTGTTTAAAGAGCCAGTCATTGTACCAATCCACAAACTGGAAAAGTTCTTGTGGTTTTTGATTGATGATTTTTTGTGTGCCGTCCCCGCGATCTTCTTGCACGACGTATTCAAGATCGGTCAGTGCATTGACCACGCTTTGCATTTTGTTTGTGGCTTCTTGGAAAATTTGAATCGTATAGTTGCGCAGCAGAACGGAAGAAAAACTCACGCCGCCGCCTTCTTCCTGTTTGCCATATTTGTGACCGACAAGATTCAAAATGGAAATATACTTATTCACGATGTGGGGCGGGAAACGCTCTTCATCGGGGTTGGAGTTTTCAAGGATTTTAATTTTCTTGTTCGCCTCGCGCAGATTTTCATTCAGCGTTTTCATAATCGCGCGCACCCACACTGGCAGTTGTTCCATCTGCTTTGTCAGGGATTCGTAGGGGAGAGCGATCACCTCGGAATCTTTAGTCGCTTTGACGTTCGCACTGCGCGGTTTGTTGTCGAAGAGAGCCATCTCTCCCACCATCGCACCCGCATTGATTTCAGCTAAAACAACCTCGGAAGTTCCTTTGGTTTTGGTGACCGCAAAGGCGCCGGATTTGATGATGTACATGGCGTCGGGAGCATCTCCGTCACGGAATAGATAAGTGTCTTTTGCAACTTTCTTCGCCTCAGCCACGTGCAGGTCCTCTCTGTTAACAATAAGTCAAAATCATTATCTATGGAAAATCAGAGGGGAGCAATGAGAGCTGGGATCGAGTCTAGGTCTGAGACGAAAAACCCCGAGGGGATCCTCGGGGTCAAAAATAACCTAAAATGTCAGCAATAGAGTTAGACAGTCATCGCTTTACAGTCAGGAGCGATGGTCATTTTTCCTTCTGTGGCGGCAAGAACTTTTTCTGGAGTGAGGTCGGGGGCGTACTCCTTCAAAACAAAACCTTGAGGAGTCACTTCGATCACGCCGTAGTCACTAACGATTTTCTTGATGCACTTCACGCCGGTCAAAGGCAACGTGCACTTCGTACGAAGTTTCGAGTTCCCTTCCTTGTCCGTGTGCTGCATGGCTACGATAACGTTACGAGCACCTGCAACCAGGTCCATCGCGCCGCCCATACCTTTAACCATCTTACCAGGCACCATCCAGTTCGCTATGCTTCCAGTTTCGTCCACTTCCATAGCACCTAAAACTGTGAGATCAACGTGACCGCCACGAATCATCGCAAAGCTGTCAGCGCTGGAAAAGAAACTGGCTCCCGGAAGAGCTGTCACAGTTTGTTTGCCGGCGTTGATCAGATCTGCATCGACGTCTTTTTCGTAGGGGAAGGGGCCCATTCCAAGAAGGCCGTTTTCACTTTGTAACATAACGAATTTATCGTGGGGAATATAGTTCGCAACCAAAGTTGGAATGCCGATTCCAAGATTCACACAATAGCCGTCTTCAACTTCTTGCGCGATACGTTTCGCAATTTGTTCTCTTGTTAATGGCATGACTCTAGTCCTTTCTCACAGTTTTTTGTTCAATGCGCTTTTGATATTCCTTACCTTGGAAGATCCTTTGCACATAAACACCTGGAGTATGGACTTGATCTGGATCCAACTCGCCAATTTCAACAAGTTCTTCCACCTCAGCCACTGTGATTTTGCCAGCCGTCGCCGCCATCGGGTTGAAGTTGCGCGCTGTTTTTCTGAAAACAAGATTTCCGAATTTGTCGCCTTTCCAGGCTTTCACGAAAGCAAAGTCGCCTTTGATTCCGCGCTCAAGAACATAATCACGGCCCTCGAAATTCTTGATCTCTTTGCCTTCAGCGACCAGAGTTCCCACGCCTGTTGGCGTGTAGAATCCTGCGATACCCGCACCGCCGGCACGAATACGCTCTGCCAAAGTTCCTTGTGGGCAGAATTCTAATTCCAATTCTCCGCTCATGTAGAGTTTTTCAAACAAGGCGTTTTCGCCGACATAAGAAGAAATCATTTTTTTGATTTGGCGATTTTGCAAAAGCTGCCCCAAACCAAAGTCGTCAACACCGGCGTTGTTGGAAACGCAAGTAAGACCTTTCACACCCATGTCACGCAAAGCTGCGATGCAATTCTCGGGAATTCCGCACAAGCCGAATCCGCCAAGAACTAAAGTCATATTATCTTTTACGTCAAAGAGGGCGCTCTTCGCGTCTGTAAAGACTTTTTTGCTCATAGCAATTAAGCCTTCTCGACGATCAATGCCACCGCTTCACCGCCACCGATACACAAAGTCGCTAGACCGTAACGTTTTCCGTGCGTATGAAGAGCGTGAACAAGAGTTGCCAAAATACGAGCGCCTGAAGCGCCGATCGGGTGACCGATAGCAACTGCTCCACCGTGCACGTTCACTTTTTCCGCAGGGATCTCAAGCTCTTTCATCGCCACCTGAGTCACAACCGCGAAAGCCTCGTTGATCTCCCAAAGATCAATGTCACCAACATTCAAGCCGGCTTTTGCCAAGGCTTTTTTGATCGCGCCTACAGGAGCTGTCGTGAAGTATTTTGGCTCGTGCGCGAAAGTGCCGTGGGCTACGATTTTCGCCAACGGTTTTAAGCCGCGTTTTTTTGCTTCGCTTTCAGACATCAAAACGTGAGCCGCAGCACCGTCGTTGATTTTTGAAGCGTTCGCCGCTGTGATTGTTCCTGCTTTATCGAAAGCGGGTTTCAAACCAGGGATTTTATCAAAGTTTGTATTGAACGGCTCTTCGTCTTTATCAATAGTGACCGCGCCTTTTTTACCTTCAACAACAACCGGAGCGATTTCGTTTTTGAAAACACCTTTGCTCCAAGCGTCTTGCGCTTTTTTGTAAGAGTCGATCGCGAAAGCATCTTGTTGCTCGCGTGTGAAGTTGTGCTCTTTCACGCAGATCTCAGCCGCACTTCCCATGTGGAAGTTGTTATACGGATCCCAAAGACCGTCTTTGATCATAGAGTCTGTCATTTGCGTTGGACCCATGCGGTAACCAGCGCGAGAATTTTCAAGCAAGTGCGGAGCTAAAGTCATGTTTTCCTGGCCGCCGGCGACAGCAATTTTTGTGTTGCCAAGAGCAATCGAGTCCGCTGCCAACATCACCGCTTTAAGACCAGATCCGCAAACTTTATTGATGGTCATACAAGGTGTTGTGTTTTTAAGTCCTGCATAAATCGCCGCTTGACGAGCCGGAGCTTGCCCCACGCCTGCAGTTAAAACCTCACCCATAATGCACTCATCGATTTCGTCAGCAGAAACACCCGCGCGAGTGATCGCTTCCTTGATAGCAACCGCACCTAGCTTTGGTGCAGGTAGGGAAGAAAAACCACCCTGGAAAGAAGTTACTGGCGTTCTTACGCTGCTCACAATCACGACATTTTCCATATTTCACCTCAATTAATTGTAGTAAATGCCCGGATACTTTTTTATATTTTGAAGTCAGAGTCAAATGCAGGAAGCCATTTGCAGGGAGTCAACGCATGTCAGCGATCTTGTTCATATTGTCCCAACTTCTTTTTCAGCCTTTGATGGCAGCCACTTTCGAAGTTCCCGTGAAAGAGGGAGATCGTCTGGTCCTCAAAGGATTAGAAGCCCAGGTGCTCGTTGTGGGACAGGCTGGCAGTTCGCTGCGTGTGTCTGGCGTGGAAGATTCCAGCACCGAGGGCGTATTCGTCGTTACGAAAAAAGATAATATCATCGAAGTCCGCATGAATGAATACAGCGGCAAAAGATCCTGGCTGAACATCTTGCCAAAGGCCGGATCACAAATGAAAAAAATTGAGATTTCAGGAGTTCCTGTACCGTTGGAAGCTCATCTTCGCGGTGGCTCCGTTGTGGCGCAAAAATGGAACAAAGACTTAAAAGTGAGTCTGACTCAAGGGCGCGTGAGTTCTTTAAATGGCTCAGGTTCCCTGCAAATTTATGTGCAAAAAGGGGATGTGAACGTCCAAGATCACGTAGGTCGCGTTGCAGCAGACGCGTACAGTGGTACGATGGCTTTGCGAAACATTGTGGGCGATGTGGATGCGACTCTCTTTGCGGGCCAATTGCAGATTGAAAAAGTCCGTGGCTTTTTGTCTTTAGCGACGCAGCAATCGAATAGCAAAATCAATCAAGGCAGCGGCACGATTCAGTTTGAAAACGGCAAAGGCACAATGAACATTCAAACTTTCCAGGGCCGCATGGAAGGTCGCAATCAAGACGGGACTGTGACCATCAGTATGGCGATGGACTCGGAAGTCGACGTGAAATCGAAATCGGGGAGAGTGAGCGTGCAGACTCCCGCGGGCTCGGGCGCAAGCTTAAATCTGATGACAGTGGAAGGGGAGATCACGGTGCCTTCCGAGTTGCGAGTGACTAAATTAAGTGCAGAGAAAAGTGTTCGCGGTCGTTTGCGGGGCGACGCACAAAGAGCGAGCGTGTTTGTGCGCAGTCAAGAAGGCACAATTTCAGTGAAATGAGTTGACCACTTTCGTTTAATGCTTCATTCATGAATGAGCTGGTGAAAAAGGCTCATCCGACTGCGTTGTCGGGACTTATCTTACACTCCGACGTACTAAAAGTACGCCTCCGTTGCAGCTAAGCCCCTCCGCCTTGCGGCTGAACCTTTTTGACCAGCTCCAAAAGAGATAGCTAGGTAGAATTATGGCAAAAATAGTAAAAAAGAAGCCCGCGGCTAAAGCCGCAGCAAAACCGGCAAAAAAAGCTCCAGCAAAAGCGGCGAAGCCTGCTCCTAAAAAAGCAGCTCCCAAAGCTGTTGTGAAAAAGAAGGCTGAAAAAGCGCCTGCGAAGCCGGCTCCGAAAAAAGTGGAAATGAAGAAAAAACCGGAAGTGAAAGCTCTGGTTAAGGCCGCAAAACCTGCAGCGAAAGAAGCGAAGGAGACGAAAGAATCCAAAGCGGAAGCCGCTAAGAAACAGGAAAAGAAAGCCGCAGCTCCACAGCCTGTTGCCGAAAAACCTGCGCCGAAAAAAGAAGCGAAAGCTCCTAAAAAAGGCAAAGCTAAAAAAGAAAAAGACGAATCCGAATTGGAAGATGATTTTATCGCCGATGACGACATCATGGGCGACGAGATTGGTGAGTACGAAGAGGAATTAAAAGCCGTTGAAGAGGCTGACGAAGAAATCGAAGTCGATGAAGAGTGGACAGGCGAAGAAAAGCCAAAGACAGATGAAGAAATCATTCTGACAGACGCTGAAGGCCGCCGTTATTGCCGCGCTCGCGATTGCGATCAAATCGCCGCTGTCGATGCGTACTGCCGTTACCACTATCTTCTTTTCTGGAAGAAAATCCAAATCCGTAAAAAGATTTTGGCTGACGGAAAACTCGAGCGTTACGTGGAAGAGTTGACGTCTCGTTACCCAGATAAATTCCTTGAGATGATCCGTCGTGATCTTCGCACGGAAAAAGACTTCTTGGCTGCTATCCAAGAACTTGAGATCGACGAATCAGCCCAGGATAACGAGTTTGAAGAGGATACAAGCGCTTACATCGAAGAAGTCCGTGGAATGGGCGATAATGGTGGGTCTGGCGTCGAAGACGACGAATACTAATCGCGCGGACCGCGAAGCGGTGAAAAACGCCCGGTCGGGCGCTCCCTGCGGCGTACGAATGTACGCCTCAGTCGCTTCCTCTCTCCCGCCTTGCATCAGGGCATTTTTGACCGCTTCGCTGACATCTCTGTTCGATGTGTGAGTTGAATAATAAATGGTCTATTAGGTATTTTTGTTTTGATATTTTTTATTTTAAAACCTCGCTTTAAGCGGGGTTTTTTATGTTTAAAGCGATTTTTTTAGGGGTCTTTGTTTCTTTTGTATCTGTTGCGTCTTTGGCGGCTGCGAAGGCTGTTCGAGCTTGTGCGATGAGTTCTTATGATAAGGAACGTGTTGAAGAGGTTTCGCAAGAAGTGGCTTTGGATGTTTTTAATTCACAAGGAGAAATTGTCGGGGCTTTAGAGTACGACTCTGCCTCGGGGAAGATCCATTCTTTGTATTTGTGTGGGCGCAATTCTGGTTTTTATTATGCTGAAGGGAATCTTTGGGCTGGTCAGCTAGATGCGATCTACAATGATGAATATGATGCGGAGTTTGTGGTCGCCCGCAAAGGTTCTGTTCTGAAGATTTCTCTTCTGTCGGTAAAGTTTGTCGGAGAGCCGGAGGATGCGGATTACCCGCCGTTTTCGGCTGAAATCTTCGTTAAAATTCCTGTGCGCTAACATTTCCTGGTTTAAACTCCCTGCGTTAAGGGAGTTTCTGCGTACTTTTTTCATTGCAAATTGGAAATCGGATCGCTACTACTAACCGCGGTTACTCAAATATAAGTCAGAGATAGGGTCTGACGTTTCTACCTGCCACCGTAAAGGGCAGTCTATTTGGAGGGGAAATGTTTAAGGGCGTAGCTCTTTTCGTTGGTGTGTTGTTATGTGCAACTTTGTCTCACGCAGGTGAGGCGTTTCCAAAGGGACCGGATGCAAGTCTAACTCCGGGCGCTCTTTGTAATCATCCGGATTCTTACCGTTATCCAGAGAAAATCAAATACTGCGAGCGTGATGTTTCTACATCTCAAAAAGCCGCGATTTTCCAAAAATACGATCAAATTGGCTATAGAACTCGTTCTATGAAGCGCCAAGCATTCAAAATCGATCATTACATTCCATTGTGCGCAGGTGGATCTAACGATTCTCGCAACTTGTGGCCTCAGCACGAAAGCGTTTACGAAATCACGGATAAGTTGGAACAACTTGTGTGTGAAAAAATGGCTGCGGGGCGCTTGAAGCAAAAAGAAGCGGTTGAGTTGATCATGCAAGCGAAGAATCACTTGGATGAAGTTCGCGAAATCCAATCTTACGTAGAATCTCTTTAATTCAAATTTAAAATTTATCTCTCTTTGAGGGGTGGCCCACGCCGTAAAAAGCGTGGGTTTTGTTTTGGACATCCTGTCCAAAACCCCTGCGGGGCTGGCGCGCAAAAATGCCGTCCTGGCATTTTTGTGTTCATATTGGTCCAATTAATCATATCAAATGTATAAATTGTTGCTCGAAGTAAGGAAAAAATGAATTTAGTAAATTTAAGAATAGATATTCTTTCAGAGGAAATTTTGCAGAAGTGCAGCAAGTTCAGTTATGTTTCCCGAGATCTCACTACGTCCGCTCGTCGGTCTCTTCTTGAAAATGAACTTGCTCCTTATTTTATCGAAACTAAGGCGACAGATTCTTGGCCGGGCACAGTTTTGCTCGATGGTACTGCAGAGGTTTCATTTTACCGTGTAACTACAGATTCTCTGAAGATTTTGGAAAAATACGGCCCGAAATTAAGTGATTGGATTGCACCAAGATTGCCTGAGGATTTGGTGTTCTACCGAATTTCGGGAGCCCCATATATCGTGTCGATAGCCCATGAAGGAGACTTCTACTACGCAGAATAATCCTGGAAGGTAAGCTTAATAAAAAGGCGACCGAAGGGTCGCCTTTTTATGGGAAAAAGGTACCAGGTACCTTTTTCTTAATGAAGTTTCTTTTTTGATTTGCCGCTGAACATTTTAGGGCCGTTGTCTTCGTCATCGCGGTCTTCGTCTTCGTCCTCGGCGCCTTCTTCGTAGTCTTCGTCGTCGCGCGGGGGAGAGAGTTCTTCGCTTTGTTCGGCGCGAGAAAGAGCGTCCTCGTCCGACTCGTCTTCTTCATGTAAAAGCGTGTCGTCTTCAAGACCCAAAAGTTTGTTGGCTTCGGCTTCAAGAGAGCTGTTCTCTGTCGTGAATTGCAAATAAAGTTTTTTGCCTTGGAAAGGATATTCTTTCCACACATAAGGGAAGTCGACTTCGCCCTCTTTTTCGAAATACTCCATCATCATGCTAGCCGCTGCATCGACACAGTTGTGGATGCGTGAAACCGCGTCTTGTTCAGATTGAGAGTAATTCATAGAAACTTCAAAGTTGGCTTGAGCTAAACGGCCTTCTTCGTGATGTCCGACGCGCAGCACTATTTCTTCGGTATAGATGCGGCCTTCAATCAGAAGCTCGGCATTTTCGAGATATTGAGAGAAATTTTCTCTAAAAACAGCCTGGATCTGTTCTGAGTATTCCTTGGGAAATGCGGTCCACTTTTTAGAGCTTTTGAGGCGAGGATTCATGACGTAGGTCTCCATCTATCTTGCCATTTTTGAAAGTGTCCTCTATAACTCACTTTCTTTAATGACACAAGAGGTAAGAACCGTGGAAAACACTTCGCAAAACCCTGAAAGCCTTAAGCAAAATCACGATGTTGGACAAGGCCGTGGTGTTTATATTTCTACCTACGGTTGCCAGATGAACGTGAACGACACGGAAAGAATGTACTCTCTTTTGGAGATGCAAAATTTCACGCCAGTAGAAAAACCGGAAGATGCGTCCTTGATCATCATCAACTCTTGCAGCGTACGTGAAAAGCCGGTGCACAAGGTTTATTCCGAAGTCGGCACATTCCGCAAAATGAAAGAGAAAAATCCCGATCTTAAAATCGGTGTCGGGGGTTGCGTCGGTCAGCAGGAAAAAGACAACCTCATCAAAAACCAACCGATGATTGATTTCGTATTCGGTACCGATCAGATCGACAACCTGCCGAACTTGGTAGCGCAATCTTTCGCGGGTGAAAAACGCCTGATCAATGCGAAGTTCGAACACCGTGCGCCTTATCACATCGAAACGATGGTCAGAAATCCGGGTGTGGCGACATTCGTGAATATCACAAAAGGCTGTGATAATTTCTGTACGTTCTGTGTAGTGCCTTACACTCGCGGTCGTGAGAAATCTCGTCCATTGCAGCACATTCTGACGGACATTCGCCACCTCGTAAAACGCGGCGTGAAAGAAGTCACTTTGCTTGGTCAGAACGTGAATTCATACAAGGCCGAAGAAGGCTTGGATTTCGCCGATCTTCTTGCGAAGGTCGCGACGGAAACGGATATCGAAAGAATTCGTTACACGACGTCGCACCCGAAAGACTTCAATCAAAAACTTGCAGATACGATGGCGGCTCATCAAAACAAAGTGATGGAGTACATCCATCTTCCGTTCCAAAGCGGTAACTCCCGCATCTTGGATCGTATGAACCGCAATTACACGCGCGAGCATTATCTTGAAAAAATCGCGATGCTGAAAAAGACGATCCCGAATGTTGTGTTCTCCACGGATATCATCGTTGGCTTCCCTGGTGAAACAGAGGAAGAGTTCATGGATACAGTAACGATGGTTCAAGAAGTCGGTTTTGAAACGATCTTCGCATTTAAATACTCTCCTCGTCCATTCACGAAAGCGGCGAAGTTCGAAGATCAAGTGGATGAAGAAGTAAAGACAGAGCGTTTAAATCGTCTTTTCGATGCGCACGATAAAATGGCCTTCGAATTGGTAAAACGTTATGAAGGACAAGTGATGAAAGTTCTGGTTGAGTCTGTGGACCGTGATCATGGAAAAATTCAAGGTCGCAGCACAGGCAACAAGCTGGTTCACTTCTTAGGAACGCCAGACATGATCGGTAAAACAGTGGATGTGAAAATCACGAAAGCATTCCCTGCGGTTTTTAGAGGAGAAATTGTTCAATAATGAAAGACCTTTCAGATTTTAATAATCTCAAAGCTCAAATTATTTTTGCGCATCCATCGCAAGAAGAAGAGACCTTTCATCAGAATGATCTCGTGCAGCTCTTTCCTTATGGTTTGTCGGTAACGACAGATGCCATGCGTCCGTTTTTGCTTTTGAAAGACGAAGCCCATCAGTACACATTGCCTGTGGCGGTGAGTCCGATTGATGCCGGCGTTGCTCTTTCGCAGTCGAACAAGATGATTCTGGAATCATCTCCGCATAAATTTACGGCGATGTTGATGGAGTCCTTAGGACTGGAAATTAAACAAGCTGTGTTTGTTGAGATTCGCGGATCGCATCAGTATTTGCGTCTTTACATGAGTGGTAACGCGCAAAAAAATTCTTTCAAACTTCGTTCAGATGAAGTGATGTCTTTGTGTTTGTATTTAGGCGTTCCTCTTTTTGCGACAAAAAATTTCATCGGACGTTCGCGTGTGATGAATGCTGAAGTCGAGAGCAGCGCACAAAAACTGCAAAATATCGGTTTGATGGACAAAGGGTCTGGCTATCTGAATTAGTTTTTGCAAAAATGGGGCATGACACACTTGCCTCATCTTATCACGGATCTTGGATTTATTCTTATCATTGCGGCACTTGCGACCTTGCTCTTTAAAAAGCTTGGTCAGCCCTTGGTGTTAGGGTATTTGATCGCGGGTTTTTTGGTCAGCCCGCATGTTCCATTTTTTCCAACGGTCACAGATAAAGAAAGCATTCAAGTTTGGTCCGAAATCGGCGTGATCTTTCTTTTGTTCAGTCTGGGGCTGGAGTTCAGTTTCAAAAAATTATTTAAGGTCGGCGGATCCGCCGGTTTTACCGCCGTGTTTGAAGTCATCTTTATGGTGGGCTTCGGTTATTTCGTCGGCCGGGCCCTGGGCTGGAATTATATCGACAGTCTTTTCTTCGGGGGAATTCTTTCGATTTCTTCGACAACCATTATCGTGCGCGCCTTTCAAGAACTGGGCATGAAGGGGCAGAAATTCGTCGATCTGGTTTTTGGCATTCTCGTCGTTGAAGACATTGTCGCCATTTTGTTGCTGGTTCTTTTGGCTGCTATCGCCGGATCGGGAGCGGTGTCAGGGACGGAGCTGGCTTTCTCGGGGCTTCGTCTTTTATTTTTTATCGCTTTGTGGTTTGTCGTCGGTATTTTTCTTATTCCGATTTTCTTGCGCAAAATCCGTTCACTTCTTGAAGATGAGACGACGTTGCTTGTCGCCATCGGACTCTGTTTTATGATGGTGATGATTGCCGCCAACGTCGGCTTTTCGCCCGCATTGGGCGCGTTCATCATGGGCTCGCTTTTGGCGGAAACACCTGAAGGCCACGACATGGAAAATCTTCTCCAGCCGGTGAAAAATCTTTTCGCGGCGATCTTCTTTGTTTCTGTCGGTATGATGATTGATCCCAAGGTCTTGATGGAGCGTTGGGATCTGGTTCTTTTGGTGACTGTTGTGACGGTCGTCGGAAAATTTATCAGCACATTCCTGGGAGCTTTGCTTTCGGGGCAAGGTCGTCGTCAGGCGTTCCAAGCCGGAATGAGTTTGGCGCAAATCGGAGAGTTCTCTTTTATTATTGCGTCCTTGGGTGTCTCGCTGAAAGTGACAAGTGACTTCCTGTATCCGCTGGCGATTGCCGTTTCCGCAGTGACGACGTTTACGACACCGTATCTTATTAAAGTGGCGGAGCCTCTGAATAGATGGTTTGAATCCAAACTTCCTGAAGGAATCAAGGTCAGCTTGGATCGCTACCAGATGTCGTTCAATCAAGACGGCAAAAGTGGAATTGGCGCGCTTCTTTTTAAAGCGTACGGCGTAAAAATTATTCTCAATACCGTCGTTGTTATCGCAATTTTAGGAGCGTTCAAAGGATTTCTCACGGGAGAAGTGCAACAGTATCTGCAAGAAAGCCCGTGGGCGAGCAGCGTATCGCTGATGCTTTGTCTGTTGGCCTCAGCTCCGTTTATGTTTGGTATCGTTATGAGCGGGCCTTCGTTGGGCGCTTCGCGAGAGCTTGATGAGCTGCAAAAGTTAAAAGGCCTGCAGTTTGGTTTGTTTCTTGGCCGCTCGCTTTTGGCTTTGCTTCTGTTATCGGCGATCTTATCGCAATTTGTTTCACTCAAGATGACGACGGGCGTGATGATTGGTGTCTTGCTGGTGGCGATCGTCTTGGGTCAATTCTGGGTGCGTAAGCTGTATCAGTTTATCGAAAAGAACTTCCAAAAAAATCTGACAGAGAAAGAACGGCAGGAACTGGTGAGTCCTGTGGTGGCGACGAATATTCTTCCTTGGGAAGCCAGTCTTGGAAGTTACGATATCTCTCCGGAATCTAAAATCGTCGGGAAGACATTGCGGTCTTTGGAATTTAAAGAAAATTTCGGCGTAAATGTCGCGGCGATTTTCCGCGGTTCAAAACGAATTTTTGCGCCGGACGGGGAATGCGTTTTGTGGCCTTATGACAAAATTCTTTGCTTCGGAAGTGAAGAGGAACTGCAGAAGTTTCACGAGATTCTCGAAGAAGAAAAAGCGCATCTGGAACGCCAAACGGCGGAAGAAAAAGTTTTGCGCGAAGAGGATTTCCGTTTGAGTTCTTTCATTGTCACGGCGGAATCCGCGTGTCGCAATAAAACGATTCGTGACAGCGGAATTCGCGAAAGCATGCGAGGCATGGTGGTCGGCATTGAGCGCGGCTCTGAGCGCATCTTAGGACCAAGAGCAAGTTTCCAGCTTTTAGAAAATGATCTCGTGTGGTTTGTATCTGACCGCAGACAAACTTAGCTTTGTATTTCCTCGCTTGCGCCGCTGTCACCTTTCCTTCCGCTTAAAGAAGATTTAGTTTAAGGAGGGAAGGAGCAGGGCATGCCGAACATTGGTCTTGTTCTGTCAGGCGGAGGCGCGCGTGGCGCTTATCAAGCGGGTGTGCTGGCCGCGATGGCGCACATCTGTGAGCGATTGAATCTGCACAATCCTTTTCAAATTTATACAGGCGTGAGTGCTGGAGCTATTAACGTCGCGATGTTAGTGGGTTACCCCGGTGATTTTGTTGAAAGTGCCAAGCGTCTGGTCGGTCTTTGGAGTCATCTGAATTCAGACAAAGTTTTCTATGCGGATTTGATGGCCTTGTCGCGCGGCGGATTGCAGTGGATGACCGAGCTTTCTTTAGGGGGAGCGAAGAAAGAAACTTCTTTACGATCTCTTTTAAGTACGCATCCTCTGCATAATTTGATTTCGGAAACCTGCCAGTTTGAAGAAATTCAAAAGAAAATAAAAGCGGGGATCATTCGCGGTGTTGGTGTTTCAGCTTTGGATTATGAAAGTGTTTCGACAGTGACTTTCTTCCAGGGCGCCAAGGACATCAGCGTGTGGGAAAAAGGTCTGCATCGCAGTGAAAAAGCGATTTTGACTTCCGAACATATTATGGCTTCAAGCGCGATACCGCTTCTTTTTCCGCCAATAAAAATCGGCGATCGTTATTTCGGAGACGGCTGCATTCGCAATCAATCTCCCTGCGGTCCTGCTATTTACATGGGCGCGGATAGTTTGATCGCTGTCGGAGTTCGCCGCCGACAGGATACTTGGTACACTTATCATCACGCGACGGGCGGTGAAGTGCCGACGGTTTCGCGGGTCGCCAACGTTTTAATGAACGCTGTGATGATGGACGGTCTTGAGTCGGATATCCAGAGAATTGAAACAATCAACAAAGGTTATTCCACGTTAAGTCCGCAAGAACGAAAAAAACTTTCCGTGCGTGAGATTCCCAGTTTGTGGATTGCACCTTCGATAGATTTCTCGGAGATTGCAGCGAAGAAAAGTGGCGAGTTGCCGCGAATTATTCGTTATCTTTTGCGCGGACCGGGCTCGATTGAAGAATCCACCGAGATGTTGAGCTATCTTCTTTTTACGCCGACCTACTGTAAGCAATTGATTGAGATAGGTTTTTCCGATGGGATGAAAGAGAAAACCCGTATCGAAGAATTCTTAAGCACCGCAGAAGAAAAGGGAGCGCGTCCCCACCGACACAATGCCCGTCATGCATAGTCCTCATTTTCGGGGCTTTGCGATAATCTTGCCAGATAAATTTTGAAAGCGTAGCCTGAAGGAATTGAGGTGTTTATGAGCGATGTATTTGTGCGAGCACGTGGCGTTTCTCCTGTGGTGGGTGAGCATGTTTTTATTGCGGATAACGCGCGCATTATCAGTGACGTG